>CAZLMM010000073.1:0-34277 GCA_964560495.1 uncultured Caldilineaceae bacterium | reverse complement strand
CCAGGAGTTTTTGAACTGTGAAAACTCCTGGTTTCAAAGCAACCGCAGTTTAACTGAAAAAGGAGATACAAGATGACCAACGAATATCCCTGGTATGGTAAGTACGAAAAGGGTGTGCCAAAAACAGTTGATGTCCCCGAAAAGACTTTGCATCAACTCATCATGGAAGCCGCGAAACGCTTTCCCAATAACATCGCTGGGCGCATGGTGCTGCGCTATCTGCCCCTCGGGTTGACGATTCAGTCGCGCATGACCTACAGCGAGCTCGACGCGCAGACGGACCGCTTCGCCGCCGCGCTGCAAGGGTTGGGCGTCAAGAAGGGCGACCGTGTGGGCATCATGCTGCCCAACCTGCCGCAAACCCTGGTCGCCTACTTTGGCATTCTCAAGGCTGGCGCAACAGTGGTCAACATGAATCCCACCTATCCTGCGCCTGAAATCAAGCACCTGCTGGAGGACAGCGGCGCCTCCGTTATCGTCACCTTGAGCGGGCTGGTGGAGCGTGTGCAACAGATCCGCGAGCACACAGCGATCAAGCATATCATCGTGACGGATGTGCCGGATACGCTCCACTTTCCCTTTAAGAGCCTGGTGGCCAAGCAGGTGCGCACAAGCGGCCTGATGAAAGAGGTTGCGCCGGCATCTGATATCCATTCGTTCTCTCCGCTCATCGCCAGCGCGCCCTCCAGACCGACGCCTGTAGATGTTTCTCCTGACGACGTGGTGCTCTTCCAGTATACCGGCGGGACAACGGGTGTACCCAAGGCGGCCATGCTCACCCACCGCAACCTGGTGGCGAATTGCCTGCAGATGAACGCGTGGTTCACCAAAGTGGAGTACGGTCGCGAGAAGGTGCTCTTCGCCCTGCCATCGTTCCATGTCTACGGCATGACTGTCGCCATGCTCTTCGGCCTGATGTGCGGCGCCGAGCTGATTCTGGCGCCAGACCCGCGCAACACGGCTCACATCCTGGAAGTGATCGCCCAGGAGAAAATCACCATGTATCCCGGCGTGCCAGCCATGTACATCGGCATCATCAACCACCCCAAGGTGAAGGAGTACGACCTCCATTCCATCAAGGCGTGCTTGAGCGGAGGTTCAGCCCTGCCCGTGGAAGTAGCGCAGAAGTTCGAGTCCATGACCGGCGGCAAACTGGTGGAGGGTTTCGGTATGACCGAATCGTCGCCCGTTGCCACCGCCAATCCCATCTACGGCGAGGTGCGGGTCGGCTCCATCGGTTTGCCCCTCTCCAGCACAGTCTGCGCCATCTGCTCGCTGGAGCCGGACGAGAGCGGCAGCTACAAGATGCTTGGGGTGGGCGAGGAAGGCGAATTGATCGTCAAAGGCCCTCAGGTAATGAAGGGTTATTGGGGCATGCCCGACGAGACGGCCAAAACCATCGACGCTGAAGGCTGGCTGCACACGGGCGACATCGCCAAGATGGACGCCGACGGCTATTTCTACATCGTCGACCGTAAGAAAGATCTGATCATTGCCAGCGGTTTCAATGTCGTCCCGCGCGAAGTGGAGGAGGTGCTCTTCCAGCATCCCAAAGTCCTGGAAGCCGCGGTGGCCGGCGTGCCAGATCCCAAGCGCGGCGAAACAGTGAAAGCCTATGTAGTGCTCAAAGAAGGCGAAAGCTGCACTGAGGCGGAGATTCGCGATTTCTGTAAAGAGCGATTGGCGCCATACAAGGTGCCCACCTTGGTCGAATTCCGTAAAGACCTGCCCAAGACCCAGGTGGGTAAGGTGCTGCGCCGCATGTTGGTGGAAGAAGAAAAGAAGAAAATGGCGCAGAAGAAGGCATAAGATGCGCCGAATCGCTCATTCCATCATCCAGGGAGCACGCTCCCTGGATGATGGAATGAGCAGAAGCATTGGTTATCATCGATTGGCTGTTTTGTTGCGCCAGACCTGCCGCAGGAGCCACCCAGTGAACCCTCCCACTGCAAAACCGGCAATGACATCCCCTATGTAGTGAATCCCTAAGTGAACTCGACTGAAACCCACAAGGAATGCCAGCAGCCACAGCTGCCGTCCCCAGCCGGGAAAGACGCCGCCTAGCCAGATGGCGATGGCGGCCAGGCGCGCTGCATGGCCGCTGGGAAAGCTGTGGACATCGACGCCAGCGCCATAGAGGAAGCTCGCTGTGCGTGGGCGTTTGCGTTTCACCAACTGTTTGACAGTGGCTACAACTGCGGCTGTAGCAACCATCACTGCAAGCAAGGAAAGTGCAGCGGTGAGACGTTTCCCCCGGTGGGTTTGAGCGCCTCGCTGGGCGATCGTCAGCATCAATCCGCAGATGGCGAGCCAAAGCCAGCTGTCGCCCAAATGTGCAACAAAGCGGACAACGACGCTCCACAGACGCGGCCGCCCAACAGCTGACTCTTGAGCAAACGCAGCCCTACGGCTCAGCGCGCTGTCCCAGCCTTCAAGCTGCCAGAGGAGATCGCGACACCAGGCAAGCACAGACGGCTCACTCTGGACCTACTGAGCGGGCGCCTGCGCGTCGAGCGGCGTCAGCTTGCCGAGCTGCCATGAAAGCTCGCACCAGGGCCAGTTGATGGGGCTTGTCTACATCCATGCCTGGCCCGGCAAAGGGTATGATCACCATGCGACCCGTACCAGGAGCGATGCGGCGTAGGGCGGCCACCAGTTCGTCGAGATGAATGCGGCCAATCAACAGGCGCACGAGCCAACCGAAACCAACAATGCGCGCTTGGATGAAAAGATTCTTGCGGTTTTCGGTGAAAGCGCGGAATTTGCTTTGAACTCTCTGTGCGGCAGCGAAACGCGCCAGAAAAAGGTCGGCGCTGCAAAAACGTCCTTGCATTGTGCGTAAATAAGTCCGTCTCGAGCCGGGGAAAACCGCCTCCATCGTTTCGCTGCGAATGATTCCCCAGTAGAGGTCTTGATCCGCGGGCCGACAGGCGTCCAGAAAATAGGTGACAGCCTCCCAGGTGAGGAGCGGCGCATCGCCTGTCACAACGCAGATGGCTTTGTCCGGGTCATCGTGGCTGGCATAGTACTCCAGCCCGTGCATGGCATTGGCGAAAAGGGACCCCTGGTTCTCAAGAAAATGAACCGGATGATCAAACACAACGCCGCAATCGGCGTCCAGTCCTACAATGGCAACCTGGTCTATGCGCGGGCAGTGGTGCAAGGCCTGTACGACATGCCAGATCATGGGGCGCCCACCTACTTCGATGAGCGCCTTGTGGGAACTGCCTTCATTGCGCGCAAGTGGATCGGGTTTATCGGGGTCGTGTCCGGCCAGGATGAGGGCGTTGAAACGGGCCTGCATAGTGGTCTGTCTGTATTCAGGCAATGATTGCTCGTCAGGTTGACAATTCATACTCCACTCGTCACTCGTAATGGGCGGTGAACTGAGCTGCCAATCAAGAGACCAGTAGATTGGCCCACGTTATTTGATCGGGCTGCGGTCAATGGCGATGCGCAGGCTGAATTCCTCTGCCGTGAGCCGCTCGATCTGCTCGCGCAGTTGCTGAATGCGTGGCGCAGAAGGTGATGGACGCGCTTCTTCGCGCGCCAAGTCACGTCGTATGCGTTCCATCTCCCGGCGCACACCTTCCTTGCGAGCGATCAGATCAGCGCGATCTGTCATAGGCGGTTGGGGCGCGGACGCGGCCCCTACTCCTCGGGTGGAATGAAGGATTCGTCGGAAAAATCGCGCGCAACGCGCGGCCTGTAGAGCATATAGGCCAGGCCAACGCTGACGCCATAGAGGACGATCAACGGACCCATGACCAGCGTCATATTCACCGGATCAACGGTGGGCGTGATCGCAGCGGCGGCGATCGCGATGATGATCAAGGCCTGTCGCCAGTAGCTGAGAAGCTGCGGCCCGCTGACCAAGCCGGTGCGCGCCAACATGGCAACCACCAAAGGCGTCTCGAAGGCAACGCCAATCCAAAAGACCAGGCGCGTGACGAAGGCGATATAGCGGTCGATGCTCCAGTCTTGGCTGATGACCGAGCCGAGAAAATTCTGCAGGAAGCCGACTGCGGCCGGCAACAAGACGAAATAGGCGAAGGCTGCGCCGATGAGAAAGAGCACCAGTACGCCCGGCAAGGTCAAGATGATGGCGCGCTTTTCGTGTGGATAGAGGCCAGGCGACATGAATGCAATCACCTGGTAGATGATCATGGGCAGCGCCAACGCCGTGCCCATGGTGAAGCTGACGCGGAAGAAGATGCCAAGGGAGTCGGTGGGGCCGAGGGCCTGGGGTGTCTTGCCAAACTCGGACAGAGGCGCAATGATGAATTCCAACAGAGGAACGACGAAGATCATGGAAAGCAGCGTACAGGCAAGCAGCGTGCCGCCGACCCACATCAAGCGTAGGCGCAGCTCGACCAGATGCTCCATTAAGGTCAGCTTTTCTTCGTCGATGGTGTTGTAGGTTGGCGTCTGTTGGGTCATGGTCACGCCTCTGTGGGCTTGCCAGCGACGACGGTCTCGACAACCGGAGCAGACTGGGGAACGTCGGTGACTGTCATACCTTCAGGGCTGGCGTCGGCAGTCTGAAGCGTCGGCGGCAGGATCGTCTGGCTTTCCTCATCGGGCGGCGCGACATCGGGCGATGTTGTTGTGCTGCCGGCATTGGGGGCTTCATGGCCGTTGGCGACAGGTTGACGTGTTTCAACGCCAGCTTCGGCAGTTGTAGCCTTTTCGACCGGTTTCTTGGCGGGCGTCGTCGTGGTTTTTGGTTTGGCCTGCGCCGTGGCTGGCGTCTTGGGGGCAGGTGGCTTGCCCGGCTGGGGCTTGGGCTTTTCGCCCGGTTCCGGTCTGTTGGGGTCGGTCATCTCGTTGAAGATCTTGCGGGGATTCAGTTCATCCAGCGCTTGCAACTCGTCGCTGAACTGGGAAGTGAACTCGTTGGTCATCTTGCGCAGCATGCGGATATATCTGGCGCCTTCGCGCATCACGCCAGGCAAGCGTTCTGGTCCCAGCACGATGAGGGCCAGGATCGCAATGAGAAAAAGTTCGAGAATGCCTATCCCAAAGAAGCCGTCCATGGTTTGAGCCAGCTTTCAATTCAGTTGTAACCCTGGCGGCGGATCTCATCGAGCGCCGCGCCGAGAACCCCATTGACAAAGCGCGAGCTGCTGTCGCCGCCAAACGACTTGGCCAGTTCCACCGCTTCATTGATCACGACTTTGGGAGGAGTGTTGGACTTGCTGGCGCCCAGTTCGTAGAGCGCCAGACGTAGCGCATTGCGATCGATGACAGCCAGTTGTTCCACAGGCCACTCTGGTGCATATTTGGCGATGATTGAGTCGAGTGCGCCACGATTGGACAATACGCCAGCAACCAGCCATGTCAAAAAGTCAATGCCATATTCTCCTGGGGGAGCGTCGGTGATGCGTTCATAGAGGACGATGTCTGGGCGATGGTTGGTCATGTCGATCTCGTAGAGCGCCTGGAGCGCCAGAACGCGCGCTGCCTTGCGCTCCTCAATCTCGCGTTTGGCGTCTTCTCTCTGCAAGGGACGCGCCGCCTGCGCAGCGCTGGGCGTCCGGTCAGCTTCGACGCCGACAGGGCGCCTTTCGGTGGAGGGCGCTTCTGCCTTTTGTTGATTTGTCAAGGTCCACTGTGCCATCTTGAAGTGCGTCCAACAAGCCTACATCATGACCAGGCCGCCATCCACAGACAGAACGTGCCCTGTGATAAAGCTGGAGCGTTCATCAGCCAGAAAGGCCACCGCCCACGCTACTTCCTCTGCTGTGCCCATCCGACCCAGCGGAGTATTCTTGAGGATCTGCTCGCGCTGCTCATCAGTGAGTACGTCGGTGAGGGCTGTGGGGATGAAGCCGGGCGCTACCGCATTGACTGTGATGTTGCGGCTGGCGACTTCCCGAGCAAGGCTTTTGGTGAAGCCGATGACGCCGGCCTTGCTGGCGGCGTAATTGGCCTGTCCGGCCTGGCCAGAAAGGCCCACCACGCTGGTGATGTTGATAATCCGTCCCCAACGCTTGCGCACCATCCCCCGTAGCGCGGCTTTGCTTACGCCATAGACGCTCTTGAGGTTGGTGTCGATGACGGCATCCCATTCTTCTTCTTTCATGGTCATGAGCAGGTTATCACGCGTTGTTCCGGCGTTGTTGACCAGAATATCCAGTCCTTCCAGTTCCGCCTGGACACGTTTGACCAGGTCAGCGGCTTCGTTGACATCAGCCACATTGGCCTGGAACAGCGCGCAGACGCCGCCTCGACCGCGGATCGTCTCGGCGACCTGATTGGCGCCGTCGGCGTTTCCTCGATAGTGAATCGCAACACGCGCCCCGCCAGCCGCTAACTCCATGGCAATCGCCGCGCCAATACCGCTGCTGCTGCCAGTCACTAAGGCGCTCTTACCGGTGAAATCCATTTTCCTATCCGTCATGTGGGTTGGAAGTCGGCTGTCCCCAGCAAACTTGGCGATTCAACATAAAAACGACCCCCAATGTTGGCCTCTCGACATGCCGCAGAAATTATACAGCCCTATCGCGTTCTTTCAAAAAGCCGATGAAAAGCGCCGATATGTTTCGGGCAATAGTCGGCGATTTGACTATTGTTCCACATCGACTGGCTGCGTTGCCCCGACAAACGTTCGCAAGGCGTCAGGGAGTCCGGTCGTATAACGCGCCGCCTTGCGTTCGATGCGTTTGACCAACCCGACAAGCACGTCGCCCGGCCCGATCTCTACATAGACGCCGACGCCCAGGCTGGCCGCAGTCTGGATGGATGCTGTCCAACGGACGCTGCCGGTGAGCTGGGCTGTCAATTCCTGGCGGATCGCCCCACTGTCGACAAGCGGCTGTGCTGTGGTGTTGCCGATCACGGGGATGCGCGGCGGCGCAATTGGCGTGGTCTCGATGGCGGCGCGCAACTCGTCCGCGGCCGGCTTCATGAGCGGGCTGTGGGCTGCAATGCTGACCGCCAGCGGGACAATCTTTTTGGCCCCGGCGGCTGTTAATGCAGTCATCGCCTGTTCCATCCCCAACCGGTCGCCGGAGATGACGACCTGACCGGGACAGTTATCATTGGCTACCTGCGCAACGCCCCCCTGCTCCGTTGCTTGCAGACAGATTCTGCTCACCAGGTCTTCGTCCAAACCCAAGACGGCTGCCATCAGCCCGGGTGATTGCTCGCCAGCTTGCTTCATCAGTTCGCCGCGGCGACGCACAAGGCGCAGCGCATCGGCGTATGTCAGGCTGCCAGCAGCCACAAGGGCGCTATATTCGCCCAGGCTATGACCGGCTGCTATGCTCGGTCCGCTACCTGCTGGCGCAAGCCCTGTGTTGCCAAGCTCGCTGGTCAGGGCTGCCAATACGGCCACACTGGCCGCCAACAGCGCCGGTTGCGCATTGAGAGTATCCGTTAGGAGCGCCTCGGGACCCTCATAGCAGAGGGTGCTCAGGCCAAAGCCGAGCACGTCGTCGGCCTCTTCCATGACAGCCTGCGCCGCGGGGTAGATGCGTGCAAGTTCTTGAACCATCCCCACCTGCTGGCTGCCCTGGCCGGGAAAGAGAAATGCAAAACCCTGGCTGCGCCAAAGCGCCTGATAGTCATTCATGGATGCTGTACACGGCATTGGGGACGAGCCCAAAAAGAGCAGGGGGATTTGGACAGACAGCCAAATCCCCCTGCTCTTGGCTCAGGACTTTTCGCCTGTTTCAACTTCAAGCACCTGGCGGCCTTTGTAGTAGCCGCAAGAAGGGCACACGCGATGGGGCATCATGCGCTCGCGACAGTTGGGACAGGTGACAAGCCTGGGTGCGCCGATGGCATCGTGGGCGCGCCGCCGATCGCGACGACCTTTGCTCAGTTTTCGTTTGGGTAGTGGGACCATCTTTTTCTCCTTTTGCAGCCCCGTGGGCCGGCACAAATGACATTCTATAACTCGTTTGGATTTTCACCAGTTTTGTCTAGTTCCAGCAGGGCCGCCCAACGAGGATCGATGACCTCTGCTTTTCGGCTGGGTTCGTTTGGCTGCAACAGACGCACGTCTTCCAGATCCTGCAAGCTCAGCGTAAGATTGGGGCACGGACCAGGACCGCTCCAGTTGCAGCCGGGATACATGGGCAGGGCCAACCAGATGCTTTGACGGATCACTTCGCTCATGTCGAGGATGTGCTTGTCATCGATCAGGAGAGCTGCGTCATCCAGTTCATCAAGCTCACCTTCGTATTCGTCGGGGCGCAGCACCCTTCCCGTATACACCTCGGTGGTGGGGTGAAAGCTTTCTTCCAGGTTGAAGCGGACTACCAGCGCAATTGGCTCCTCGCAGCGGCTACAAGTGACTCGCACTGCGGTGCTCAATTCACCTGTGGCAAGAACACCGCTATTCGTGCGCAGCAGCGTAAGCACGCCGACCAATGGCCCCAACACCTTCAAATCTGGGTCCAGTTCGTCCAGGGCCTCAGCCAGCTCATATTGCCGAGTCGAACCAGTCGGTTCCTTCAGTAGTTGAGCAACGTTGAACTGCATCTTCCCATCTCTTTCCGCCAGAGCAGACTTTTAATGTGCGGCGGCCGGGCGCGAGACCGTCTTTTGATGAGCAACCAGCGCCCATTCCCTGGCGCGCGACGAGTCAGTATAGCGTCGTAGACAATCCGTGTCAAAAATCCACGTCGTTCTATGTCTTTTGTTCGCCAGCGGTCCGCTCTGCTTCATTCTTAGTGGATAGCCGTTTATTGCGCATCATTTGCAGACCGTTGTCCACCTGTTTGGTGATGATGGCAAGTTTAGCGGCCAGATCGTCCAGCACCTGCATGGCGTAGGCGTCGGCTTCTTCTGCACGCTGACGCGCCGCATTCCGCCCATCTTCCAGGACGCGATCGGCTTCCTTGCGCGCCATGACGACCAACGCATCACTGCTGAGCATCTCTGATGCACGCTGTTTGGCCTGGCCGATGATTCGTTTGGCCTCCGCATCGGCGTCGGCCAGAATACGATCGCGCTCAGCCAGGGTGCGTTCGCTTTCCATGATGGAACTGGGCACGCTGATGCGCAGCCGTTCGAGCAGCTGCCCGATTTCATTGGCGTCCACAATGCGCTGCGACGATAGGGGCACCTTTGGACTGTTATTGAGCTTATCGGCAAGTTGGTCGATCAATTGTAAGATAGCGATGGGACACCTCCCGCAATCGTATGAGGATGACTATCTCGTGTACTCGTACTCAAGTCGGTGCATCTTGTGGTCGCTAGATTGGTTACTCATGCTGCCATCGGTCACCCGTCAGGAGTGACGCATGAATTATCAACCTCTCGACGAATTCAGACAATTCATCGGTCCGGGTATTAGCTGCGGTGGGTCATCTTGCCATCGCTCCGGGCGACCGAGTTAGGACGCGTGAGTGTCCGGTCAAACTTGACCGACAGCGCGTCAAGGATGTGTTGCGGCGCCCAGTCGCTCACATCTCCTCCCAGGCTGGCGACTTCTTTGAGAATCGTCGCGCTGAGCGAGGCGTATTTCCCTGTGCAGAAAAGGCAGCAAAGCTCGACCTCTGGCGCCAACTGACTGTTGGCCCAGCCGATCTGATGTTCATATTCGAAGTCGGCGACATTGCGCAGCCCACGCACGATCACATTCGCACTCAATTGTCGAGCGGTCTCTACAGTCAGCCCCAGGTAGGATGTCACGCTCACGTTAGGCAGATGACAAACGGCGCGGCGCGCTAACTCGAGTCGCTCATCAGTGGAGAACAACAACTTTTTGGGAGGCGCATCATAGACGGCGATGACGAGATCGTCGAAGATCGCGCTGGCGCGCGCCGCCACGTCGATATGACCATTGTGCATGGGATCAAAGGTGCCCGGATAGAGGGCGCGAGTCATGTCGTCTCCCTTTCGCTGAATGTTCATCCGAATGGTCAAGGTTGACCATCATTGTCAGCTCGCTTTCGGGCAGAAAACGGGCAAACACCTGATTGCCTAACATCAACCCGCGGGCGGTCAGCCGGACGCGCTCTTCTGTACATTCGATGAGGTCGCACCGCTCCAGATCCCTCAATTCGCCAGGGTAAACTTCCCGCAAGTCGTGACGATGGAGCGCCTGAAAGCGCTGATGCTCTACACCCTCGTGCACCAGGCGCAAGCCCAGCATCATCGTTTCGCCCATAGACAGGCGTCCACGGGTCACTTCGCTGAACTCCTCCACCGATTCCTTTTGACCTTTTTGACGGACGCTGCGCACATAGCCGGCCACCGCTTTGCGATTTCCCCAACGGCGACTTATCGGTTCACCGTTTTCATCTTCGTCGCGCAGATGGCTGTGTGCGCCCGGGCCGACGCCCAAGAATTCGCCGTTGCGCCAATAGATCAGGTTGTGGCGACATGCTCGTGCAGGCATGATACGATGCTCGTCGCCTGGCGCTGCCCGCGCCCAGTTGGAAACTTCGTAATGAAGATAGCCCTCCGCCGACAATCTGGCCTGAGCATGTTCATAGAGTCTCGCCGCCACATCATCGTCAGGAGCAGCGACGCGCCCGCTTTCCACCCATGTGTAGAGCGGGGTGTTCGGCTCGACGATCAGGCTGTACAGGCTCAGATGTTCGGGACGGAGCGCCAGCGCCCTTGTCAGTGTGTCGTCCCATGCTTCCAATGACTGATGTGGCAGCCCGAACATGAAATCCAGGTTGATGTTGTCGAAGCCCGCGCTCCGGGCAGCATCTACCGCAGCCAGAACGTCCGCAACTGTGTGAATGCGTCCAAGGAACTCCAACTCTTGAGGTTGGAAGCTCTGGACGCCCAGACTTAGCCGATTGACGCCAAGATCGCGCAGAATGGCGAACTTCTGTCGATCGACCGTGCCAGGATTTGCTTCACAGGTGATCTCACACCCCTGGGTCAGCGCAAAGGACCTGCACGCCTGCGCCATGAGCCGACCAAGCTGCGCCTGGTCGAGGACAGTGGGCGTTCCTCCGCCGAGAAAAATGCTCTCCACTGGGCGATGGCTGAGACGCGGCGCCCAGTGCTCCATCTCCAGGCAAAGCGCATCAATGGTGTCGTGGTGGAGCGACTGCAACCCGGCGTAGGTGTTGAAGTCGCAATAGGGGCATTTCCTTTGGCAAAATGGAATGTGAATGTACAGGCCAAGCGGTGCGCTCACGACGATTCAGCGATTCTCCAGGCGAAAGCCGTGACCACGCACGGTGATGATGTAGCGAAACTCTTGGTCGCACTCCTCGATGCGCTCACGCAGACGGCGTACCAGGGCGTCGATGGCCTGTTCGCTCACGCCTTCGCTGCTGGCCTCAGGCCAAACAGCTTCGATGATCTGCTCACGCGTCACCACGCCGCCGCCGGCTGCCCAAAGCACCTCCAACAGACGATATTGGTGCAGACTGAGTGGTGGATCGGTCAATACACCGTTGACCCACACCTGACGAGTGTCTTTGTCTATGCGTAAGCCCTGATTGTCGCTGACCATCGTCAGGGGCGCGGTGGCGCCGGCGTCCACAAAGGCCAGTTTGAAACGAAGAGCAATCTGAATTTCGTCGCCGTCCTGCAAATGAACTGGCTCGCCTTTCACCTCCTGCCCGTTGACATGAGTGCCGTTCTTGCTATCCAGGTCCTCCAGGCGATAGCCATCTTCGAGCCAAATGATGCGGGCGTGCATGCGGCTGACCTGGCGGTCGGGCAAGTGGATGTCGCATTCCTCACTGCGCCCGATGGTGAGACTACGGCTGCGGTCGAGAGGCCACCGCCGACCTGCGTCTGCGCCTCGTTGCAGGATCAACATGGCATTTTCGCGCGGTTTGACAGTTGAGCTGGCGTCAGAGCCAGGCATGGTAGCGATAGCGTCTGCTGGCATGGTCAATCCTTGGTCGATGAAACGGGACAAGCAACTGATTTGTGTTGACAGTTGGAGAGCATCGGCGCATAATCCCAATCAGGTGTTGTCTGTGGCGCAGCTCAATCGCTCCATTCGGTTGCCACAGATGCCGCCATTATACCAGAAGTGTACAATGGGCGAAATGCGCTTGGCAACGATGGCTGGATGAGACAGACATGGATGTGATTCTTGAGCCGGGTGCGCGACTGCGCGACCGCTACGAAATCCAGGAGTTGGTGGGGCAAGGCGGCATGGGCGCCGTCTACAAGGCTCAGGATTTGCGGCTGGATGGGCGCATCTGCGCTGTGAAGGAGATTCTTGTTCCCCTTACCCAACCCTCTGTGAGCGCCGAAGAACTCGAACAGTTGTCAGAGCAGTTTCGTCGAGAGGCCAGCATTCTGGCGCGGCTGGATCACCCGAATCTCCCCAAAGTGTCGGACTACTTTGCCGAAGGGTCTCGGGAATATCTGGTCATGGACTTTGTCGAGGGTCGCGACCTGCAAGAGGTTCTGCTCGATGCTCAACGGCGCAATGAGTTCCTCGCCGAAGAGACCGTGTTGCGCTGGGCGTCGCAGCTGCTCGACGCGCTGGAATACATGCACGGGCAGAACCCTTGTGTGCTCCACCGCGACATCAAGCCCAGCAACATCAAGCTGACGCCGTGGGGAACCATCAAGCTGGTCGATTTCGGTTTGGTGAAGGTTTTGCAGAGCGACGACACGCGTACCGTGACGGTTGTGCAAGGGCGGGGCACCGTCGCTTACACGCCGCTTGAGCAATATGGGGGCGACACGGGCTACACAGACGCCCGCAGTGACATCTACAGCTTTGGCGCGACGCTCTATCACCTCTTGGCGGGCATCCCGCCGTTGGACGCCAAGGAGCGATTTCTTCGCCCGGGCGCGTTGGCGTCCCTGCGCCAGTTGAATCCGGCCATTTCACCGCGGACGGAGCGCGCAATCTTCCAGGCGCTCTCCATGCATCCCAATGAACGCCCCGCCAGCGCACATGAACTGCGCGCCCTGTTATTCGAACCCGTTGCGCCGACAACTTACTCCGCATCCACGATGCTGGGGTATGCACTGCCAGCCGAAGTCACCTGGGCTGATCTTTTTTATGAGCATCGGGTCCTGGTCGGATTGGCAGCGCTGCTCCTGGCCGCAGCCGTCGTGGTCAGCCTTGCATGACGCGCCTGCCCACGCGCGCTCCACCCCGCTCAGCCAGAATCAAACTGATAGACGCGCCAAACGAAGATCATACAACCGTAGGTTGCGGTTACGAACCGCACAATCATGGTTGATCAGAGACGTGCGGCGACGCGCCGCACCTACGCAATGTACGAAGTCTATTTGTGTTGTCTATGAGGCCGCGGGAGCTCGATCTGGCGGACGCAGACCGTCAGTTGAGATGATCAGACCCCTATGCCGGCCCAATCAGGTTGTCCACAATCTTTGACGAAGAGAGCACGCCAGGCAGCCCGGCGCCAGGATGCGTGCCAGCGCCCACAAAGTAGAGATTCTCGAAATCTTCTGAACGGTTGTGGGGGCGGAACCAGGCTGATTGGAGCAACGTGGGCTGAACCGAAAAGGCCGAGCCGAGATAACTGTTGAGTGTGTTCTGAAAGTGCAGAGGGTCGATATAGTGCTCGGCGATGATATTTGTCTGAAGGTCGGGCAGGTAGTTGTCCTCCAGAAACTGCATGATGACGTCGCGATAAGGTCTGGCCTGTTTCGTCCAGTCCACGCCGGCGTCCATGTGGGGCACAGGTGAGAGAACGTAGAAAGCCTCGCAGCCATCCGGCGCCATAGAGGGGTCGGTCATCGTTGGCATGTGCAGGTAGAGCGAGAAGTCCGGGGGCAATAGTTTTTCGTCGAAAATATCGCGCAACAACCCCTTATAGCGCTCGCCCAGGATGATGTTGTGATGGGCCAGTCGGCCGTCGTTGTGATAGCGCCGTTTTGTACCGAAGTAGATGACGAAGAGCGACATGCTGTACTTCATGTTCTTGATGCGACGGTCGCTGTTCTTGCGTCGATGTTGCGCCGGGATCATGTTGAGATAGGTCCACGCCACGTCGGCGTTGGAGACTACCGCATCGGCCTTGACGAATACGCCATCTCCCAGCCTCACACCGCTGACGCGGTTGCCGTGAACGACAATCTCCTGAATCTCGGTGTCCAGGTGCACCTTCACGCCCAATTCAGCCAGCAAACGGCCAAAGGCCTGGACAATCGCTCCGGTGCCGCCCATCGCGTAGTGGATGCCCCATTCACGTTCCAGATAGTGGATGAGCACATAGAGAGACGCAGCGTCCAGTGGATTGCCCCCGATGAGCAACGGATGAAATGAGAAACAGCGGCGCAGGAAATCGTTCTCGATGAACTTGCTCACATAGCCATAAACGCTGCGATAGGATTGCAGGCGCACCAAATCCGGCGCAACCTTGATCATGTCGCTGACATGAAGAAAGGGTTTGTCGATGAGCGCCATGCCTGTATCGAAGATGTCCTTGGTCGTCCGCATGAAGCGTTCATAGCCGTCTTTGTCGGACGGGTTCCACTGCTCGATCTGGCTCAGGATAAAGGCATGGTCGGCGTTGTAGCTAAAGTGGCGGCCCGTATGGTCGAAGATGCGGTAGAAGGGATCGCATGGGGTCAATGTGAAGTAATCTGCCCGTCGCTTGCCGGCTTCTTCCCAAATTTCATCCAACAGCCATGGCGCGGTGATGACGGTTGGCCCTCCGTCGAACTTGAAACCGTTGATCTCATAGACATAGGCGCGGCCGCCCAATTTGTCGCGCTTCTCGAAGACTTCTACATCGTGTCCGTGAGCAGCGAGCCGGGCTGCAACACCTAGCCCGCCAAAACCGCTGCCGATGACGACTATTTTTTTTCTCATCTTTGAGATCCTTCACCTGGTGAGCGGTGTGCTACGAGGGTTAATTGGGGAAGATGTATCCGGTTGGACCGCTGTTCAACGGGAAAATGTCATGTTGCGTCTCGATCATGAAACGGGTAAACAGACACTCTCGCGAGAGGAGATGCGCTTCGTGGGCCAACATCTCAGGGATGCCCACAGACTCCAGCAACTTTTGTTTGTCGGCCGCGCTCACCTGCATCGAAATGGCGACCAAGAGCGCCAGGGCAGTCGGCTCGTCTGGCAGCCCGTCAAGTTGCAGCTTCTGATTGCTTGCCTCTCCCAGCAGGTCCACATACTCGACAATGCGTGGTCGTACGATTTGCGCTAACTCCGTGGCCAGCTTTGTTCCGCCATTGACCAGGGGAAAGTGTCGCACCTTTGCCATGAGATAATTGCGGCTGTGGTCCAGCTCCAGAATGCGAAAACGCTGCATCCCAACCGTGGCAATGTTCATACGTCCATCGTCCAGACGCTGCACCTGGGTGATGCGGGCTGTCGTACCCACCGAATGAGGGGTGGCTCCGTCGCCCACTTCGCGGCCTTCGGAGATGAGAGCCACGCCGAAGGGCAAGCGGTTGTCGATACAGTGATTGATCATTTCCCGGTAGCGCAGCTCGAAAATGTGCAGGGGCAACGCCATGCCAGGAAAGAGCACGACATTTTTGAGTGGAAACAGCGGTAATTCCATTATCTCTGTCCGTATTTCGGCCCCTTGGTCAGCCCGACCGCCTGGCGTTGTACTGCGATGACGAATCATCTTTTCACCTACTCGAGTTCAACTTGTTCTTCTATCGGGTCCTCAGCTTCGTTTTTCATGAATTCGCGCAACAGGGTCGTTGCGAAACTGCCTTTCGGCAGAGAAAACTCTAAACAAAGCCCTTCAGCAACTCGGCTCAACCGTAAATCTTGTGCGATCACCCTACCCAGTCGCCTGCTCCCTTCAATTTTAGCAATTCGCCAGTGATCTTCTGTAATCTCGGTCTCTGCCTGGATCATCGCTTCCAACGCGCCAGCCTCGTCGCGCGCCGGCCACATCTTTGCGCCGAAAAGAGGCGCTGTAAAACTAATCTCCTGCGCATCGAAGCGTGGCTGTTCGACAGCGGCGTCTTCGACGTCGAACATGCCGCCCGTGGCATGTTTCTTTGCCACGTCTCCTGGGAGCAGCCGGGTGAACGCGCCAACTTCGACCCTGCGAGCAAGGTAACGATTGCACAGCTCGCTCTGAAACGCGGAAATGAGAAAACGTCGCAGCCAGCGATCTTGGGTCGTACGTTTGCCCAGCAACAGTTCTCGGCCTTGTTGGGCGTTGTCGCCGCGTTCGCCAAAACGCTGCTGGCCAAAGTAATTCGGAAAGCCGGTGCGCAGAATGGACGACGCAACAGCCTGAGCGACGGCGAAGGCCTCATCAATAGGCAAGGCCAGTTCGGAGATGACGACGGTGAACTGATTTCCCAACAAGTGTCCTGGCTTGAGCTTGTTGCGGTGACGCCGCGCCCAGCGCACGGTCACAGGCAGGTGATCGCGGATGCGTTGGATCATATCATCGACGTTTTCTGAATTGGCAACGGCGATGCTGAAGGTCTGGGTGGCGACGGCAGCTTTGTCTTTGAGCCCGGCAAAACCGACCGAGTTGCGATCCAGGCCAAAGAGTCTTTCCAGGGCAAACTGCACTTCTTTGGTGGTCACTCCCACCTTGGTCAGGTTGACGTAGAGGTGATCCCCCTCGCCGCACGGCTCGTACAGAGGCAGCTCCGCAACGATGAAGTGATCTGGCTGTGCGCGTAGTCGCCCGCCGACGCCGGGCAGTCGCCGAGTGATGAAGGGGAGTGATGCAATGGAATCCATGTCGAGATGTGTTGTTCTACTGTCAACTGCCCCAATGAAAAAAATTCACCTTATGACCGTTGGCAGTAAAGTTTGCGGAAAGCGCGCCAAAACCTGAGACGCGCCCCGAACAGATGGATTACTTGATAAAAATGGCGTGATAGCAGAAGAACGAGCCAGTTTTGCCCAGGAAGCGAAACCCTGCCTCCTCCGCCCACCGGCGAACCGTCCTGGCCGGAACATAAGCCGGGTCGGGCAGCTCCTCGCTGACGGCCAGGCGACCAACCGGTTTGAGAACGCGCGCTATCTCTTGCAGGCCGGCTGCGCAATTGGGAATCTCACCCAATGTCGCCACCGCCACTGCCAGGTCGATGCACTCGTCGGGCAAAGGTAGTTCGTAGACGCCGCTGTGATGAGTTTGCACACGCTCGCCAACCCCGGCCTCCATCGCGCGCTTGATCGTTTGCTCCACAAGGGACGCCTGAATATCGACTGCATGAACCTTGCCCTGCTCGCCCACCATTTGTGCCATTTCAACGGTAAAAAGTCCGCTGCCGCAGCCCAGTTCCAGAACTGTCATGCCAGCACTCACGCCGAAAAGTCCGAGCGTTTCAGCGGGGTCGCGATAGCGCAGGCGTAGCGGATGGTCAAGCAGGCCGGCCACCTGATGGGGCATGGGACGGGGCGATTGGTGGATCGACGCACGCAAAGCCGCCTGTGAGCCAATGAAGGCGCCAGCGCCCAGGGCCGCAAGATTTGTCAAGAAGGTGAGCACGCCATCCACTCCTATGCTGTCGCTGGTTGGGTGGGTGGAAAGCGGACGGTCAACACGCCGCCAGAGAACATGGCGCCGCTGGCGCTGCGTTGAGCCAGCACCGTGGGCAACAACAGCTCACGCTTGAAGTTGCCGATGCTGACAAAGAGCTCATCGCCGCGCTTTTTGAGAGACACCTTCTCTAATTCCACATTGGGCAAGGGCAGCTTGAGCAGGAAGTCATCGCCTTCTTCTTCGATGCGCTGGGTCTGCCCGACGAAGAGAACGGCGCCTGGGTCCATTTCTGGGAAAAGCGCCCGCGCCAGAAGTCGCAGGCGCTCGACGCCCACCATCTCCTGGTCGTACCACGGGGAACGCAAAATGGGCAAGGGGTAGAATTCACGCTCGATGTCGCCCAGATAGCGCGCCTGAATTTCCTGCAAATGATGCAGGTAAGGATCAGCGCTGGGAGTGGAAATGAACGCATCGCCCAGGCCATCGCTGGTCACGCCCGGCAGAATGCGATTGATGACAACCCCATCCACAGGATAATCAAAAAGAGAAAGATAGGTGACGGCGCGCGCGCCTTCCTTTACCACCATCTTTTCGGGGTTCAATACCACGCGATAGCTGGTGACATGGGGGTCAGTCAGGACAGCTTGCAGCGCTTTAACGTCGGTTACCAGTTTGTCCAATGAAGAGAAGACGTCCTTGTCGGGCAAGAAGCGTCGCACCAATGCGCCCGCCATTTTCAGCGTGGGGTCGCTCCAGCCGGAGACGCGCCCCATGTACCATTGAAAACTCTCCGGCACGGTCAGCAGGCGGATGGTCTCGCCCGTGGGTGCAGCATCGACGATGACCCGGTCGAACGCGCCTTCCATGGCCTGCTTGTTGATGTGCAACAGGCTCACCACTTCTTCCATGCCTGGGATGATGGCCATCTCTTCGGCAATGGCCTTGCTCATGCCTTGTTTGCGCAAGGCGCTGCCCACATAACCCTGCATTTTGCCCCAGTGCTTGCGCACCTCTTCCACAACGTTGATCTCCTGGGCAAACAAGTTCGGCGCGATCTCCGTGGGTTCTCCGGTCAGCGGCACGTCCAGGCTGTCCGCCAGACTGTGGGCAATGTCCGTGCTCACCACCAGTGTGCGATAGCCCAACTCTGCGCTGCGCAGGGCGGAGGCCGCCGCTGTGGTGGTCTTGCCAACGCCGCCCTTGCCAAGATAGAGAATGATGCGCATTGAAGAAGGTCGCCTCATCGACCAAACAGTGGAATCTGCCTGATTCTCTCGTTCGTTACTTCTCTTGTTTTCCACGCAGCATCGCTATCATTGTCGCGCCAAAAAGAAGCGCGCCCCCAGCAGCCCAATAGGCGGCGGCGCGACTCAGGCCAAACCAGCCGCGAACTTGCCACCAATATGCAGGAACGCCAATCCAGTAGTTCGCCTGCATCGGCCAGCTATGGCCGACCTGGAGCATGTATTTGCCAATCTGGTTCTGAGGACTCCACACGACAAGGTAACAGCGCCCCCCGACCAACGTCCGTGTGTCGATAGCTGGCCCCACGTAGTAGCGAGCGCGGGTCAGCATGTCCTCCATCGGCTGGAGCAGATCGCTGGGTGGAGCCGCGACCACGGCGCTGAATCCCGCCGGCAGCATAAACGGCAGTCGTTTCACATCCGCGCTATAGGGCAGGCTTTGGGCGATGATGGCGAAGGCCGGCGTAACGGCCCCGCCAAAGGCCAAGACCGGCGTGTAGAGGCGAGCATAGAGGCGCTCGCCAGCCATACAATCGGCGCTGTAGATGTGAACTTGACCTGGCTGCGCCAGGCGATTGAAGAGCAGCCGTTTTTGCCGAAAATCACCCATGGGGAGGGCAGACGAAAACGTGCCGCCCGGCGTACGCGGGAAGAAGGGCAGACTTCCAGCTAATTCCGTACTGACAAGTGACTTGAGGATAGGAGGTTGATTCGCAGATTGTTCCATAGGGTCCAAAAGGTATCGACTTGCGGCGACGACTTCACCATAGGAAGTCTATCATTCTCTTGCGAAGTGCGTCAATTCGATTAGCCTTCAGCCTTCAACATCATGCTCCATGATGCTCTACAGCTTGACCCGCGCATATGCTTTGATTTACGATTGCCAGAGAGATGTCAACCCATGCTATGATCAGTCGTGTGGAACAGGTCACCGACTCATCCTATCCAAGAGGATTGCACTATGACGCGACCCCGCCTGTCGATTGTCGTTCCCATTTGGAACGAAGAGATGGTCATTCCAGAGCTCTACAAGCGCGTCTGTGCGACCATGGACGCCACAGGCGAGACCTGGGAGCTCATCTGCGTCAACGACGGCAGCCGGGATCGCTCCCTCGATCTGCTCCTTTCCCTACGCGCCGCCGATTCGCGCGTCAAAGTCATCGACTTCAGCCGCAACTTCGGCCACCAGGTAGCGATTACTGCCGGCGCCGATTTCGCCGAGGGCGATGCGGTTGTGGTCATGGACGCCGACCTGCAAGACCCGCCCGATGTGGTGACGCGCATGATCGACAAGTGGCGCGCGGGCTATGAGGTTGTCTATGCCGTGCGTAGCAAGCGCGAGGGCGAGACTCGCTTCAAACTGTGGACGGCCTCGATCTTCTATCGCCTGCTCCATCGCATCACCGATGTGAAGATCCCTGTGGATGCGGGCGATTTCCGCCTCATGGATCGTCGCGTTGTACTGGCAATGCGTAAGCTGCGCGAGAAGCACCGCTTCATGCGCGGACTGAGCGCCTGGGTGGGTTTCAAGCAGATCGGTATCGAATATGAGCGGGCGGAGCGCTTCGCCGGGGAGACGAAGTACCCCCTGCGCAAGATGTTGCGCCTTGCGGTTTCGGCCATCACCAGTTTCAGCTTCTTGCCATTGCAGCTCGCCACCTATTTCGGCTTCATTCTGGCCGGGATCAGTCTGTTGGGCATCATTCTCACCGTCATTCTGCGGCTGTCGGGCAGCAGCGCCTTTCTCGGACAGGCGACGACGCTGGTGGCCGTGCTTTTCCTGGGCGGCATTCAGCTGATCTTTCTCGGCATCATCGGTGAATATGTGGGGCGCATCTACGACGAGACTAAAGACAGGCCGCTCTATATCGTTTCCCATGCCTATGGCTTTGTCGAAGAAGCCGAGGCCGAGGCAGAGTTGTGAACGCAATCTTCGAAGGCGAGCGCAAGAATGATGGATGGGGGAGACGATGAGAGACTATCGTTCACTTTTTGATCTCGCGGGCAAGCAGGCGCTGGTGGTCGGCGCGGGCAGCGGCATCGGTCAGGCCGCCGCACAAGGGTTGGCTGCATTTGGCGCAAACGTGGTCTGCGCGGATGTCAACACCGGTGGGGCAGAGATGACGGCAGCAACGATTCGTGAACAGGGCGGCCAGGCAACAGCCTGCCAACTGGACATTTGCAGCCCAGAGTCGATCCGGGCCGGGCTGGCCTCCTTCGCCCGCCTGGATGTCCTTGTCTCCACACCCAGCATCAATGTGCGCAAGCCCCTCTTGCAGATCACCGATGATGAGTTCGACCGGATCATCTCACTCAACCTGCGCGGGACATTTCTCTTGCTGCGCGAGGCAGGCCGCATCATGGCGAACCAGGGCAGCGGCAGCATCATCGTCTTTTCCAGCATTCGCTCCCAAGTCGTCGAGCCGGGTCAGGGGGTCTACGCCGCCACCAAGGCGGGCGTCGTCCAGCTTGTGCGCGCCTTGGCCGCAGAGTTGGGAACGCACGGCGTGCGGGCAAACTGCATCGCCCCCGGCGTTGTGGAGACGCCGTTGACTGCGCCCATCAAGGGACGCCCAGAATGGTATGCAGCCTACGCCAACAAAGGCATCCTCAAACGCTGGGCCCAGGCCGACGAGATGGTCGGCGCAGTCCTCTACCTGGCGTCGGACGCCAGCTCGTATGTGACTGGCTCACTGCTCTTTGTCGATGGCGGCTGGACAGCAGTGGATGGGCGTTTTACGCCCCCGCTCGCTTAGCCCCAGCGCTCTTTTGGGGCGTTGGCGGGCTGCCATGTCGCCAGCGTCACTCATGGACACGACCACACAAAAAGAACCGATTCGATGACCACCAACTTCACTCCCTTTTTCATCGGCGTGGCCGGCGGCTCGGGCAGCGGCAAGACGACCGTCAGCCGGCGTATCTGCGAAATGGTTGGCAACGAACACATCGCCTATCTTCAGCACGACAGCTACTATCACGACCACGGCCACCTGACGCTGGAAGAGCGCGCCGCAGTCAACTATGACCACCCCGACAGCTTGCAGACGTCGTTGTTGGTGGCGCACCTGCGCATGTTGCGCGCCGGCCAATCCATCGACGCGCCGTTGTATGATTTCTCCACCCATGGCCGGCGGGTCGAAACGCAGCACATCGAGCCAGCGCGCCTGGTGCTGCTGGAAGGCATTCTCCTCTTTGTGGAGAGGGAGCTGCGCGATCTCCTCGATATGCGCATCTATGTCGATACAGATGCAGACATCCGTTTCATCCGCCGCATGCGGCGGGATATACAGGAGCGCGGCCGTTCCCTGGACTCTATCGTTCAGCAATACCTGGCGACGGTGCGCCCCATGCACCTGGAATTCGTCGAGCCGAGCAAACGCTACGCCCATGTGATCGTGCCGGAAGGCGGCGCCAATCGCGTCGCCATGGAGATGATCGCCAGCCGTTTACAGGCTGTGCTCATGCGGCCAATGGAGCACGGAGTCTAGTGCGCCCCCACATCTTCTTCGATATTGGCCCTGCTGTTCATCAGCGCGCCGGCCTGGCTCGCTATGCTGGGCGACTGGCGACCACGTTGGCGGCCAACCATGCACACGAGATCGACCTCACCCTGGTCTACAATCAACACAGCGGCCATCGCCCGCCGAAATCTCTTGCTGACGCCGATTCCCTTGCCCTGCCGCTTGGTCAATATGCCTGGCGGCTGAGCGTCTTGCTCAGTCAACTCGGACGCGTAAACCATCAGCCTCTGGCCAGCCGGCTCAAACAGAAGCGCGATTCCGCCGCCGGTCTCGCCCTCTATCACGCCAGCGAACATCTGCTCCCTCGCCTTTCCTGCCCCACCGTGCTGACGGTTCACGACCTGATCTTTGAGCACTATCCCCAACACCACACCCGACGCAACGCCTGGTTTCTACGCATGGCCATGCCGCTCTTTGTGGCCGCGGCCGACGCCATCATTGCCGTGAGCCAGCACACCAGATCTGACTTGATCACCTTGTATCATGCGCCGCCGGAGAAGATCGCCATCATCTACGAGGGAGTGGACGCGCGTTTTCAACCTTCCCCTCCCGAGCGGATCGCCCAGGCGAAGGCGCGTTTCAGCCCCGACCGACCCTATCTTCTCATGGTGGGTACATTGGAGCCGCGCAAGAATCACGCCGCGGCGCTGCGGGCGCTCGCGCGCCTCAAACAGTGGGGACATCCCCATCGCCTGCTCATTGTCGGCGGGATGGGCTGGCTCTTCGAGCCAACCCGCCGCCTGGTGGAGGACCTGGGGCTGACCGGAGACGTGGCCTTTGCCGGCTATGCGCCGGACGAGGAACTCCCTGCGCTCTACAGCGGCGCGGATTGTGTGTTGCTGCCCAGTTTGTTCGAAGGTTTTGGCTTTCCTGTGCTCGAGGCCATGGCCTGCGCTGCGCCGGTGGTGTGCAGCAATGTGAGCAGCCTGCCCGAAGTGGCCGGCGACGCGGCCCTCCTGGCTGCGCCAGAAGATGACGTTGGATTGACCCACGCCATCCATCTTATCTTGAGCCAGCCGCAGCTCGCCGAGCGCCTGCGGCTGGCCGGTCTGCAGCAGGCTGCGCGCTTCCGCTGGGACCAGTGCGCAAGAGAGACGGTCGAGCTATATCGGCGATTGTTGCGCGCCAGAACGTGGGACAACCAGATTTGTGTAACGACCGACCTGTGATCAGCTTCCGACGGTTCCGTCAATCAGATGACAGGCATCAATCAGGGAATTTTTTGCCCCTCGTCTCATTTTCATGGCAAACTGAGGAAATCAACCTTTCGGGTTGGGCGCGGATCGTGTTCAATGATCTATAATGGCTTATGTCCGGTTATCAATTACTTCGTCATCGCGGATATGCACTCTCCACCCAACACCTGCCGCCTTTGATACAGCGCAAGGCAACCTGGGCGCAGGTATTGCTGGGCGCCCGCGGGCGCACGCCCAGCGTCAAAGGCACCACTGGCTTCAACGCGCGCTGGCGGCGCACGCCCGTGCAGGGCAGTCATTACTACCTGTGGTGGATTCCCGCCAGCGAGAGCGGTATGTCCCTCAGCGGCTGGGAGCGCGATGACGTGGCCGGCGCCATCCTTGTGCACTCCATTCGCCATCACGACCAGACTGATGAACCCATCGACGTGGGCGCGCCGCAAGACTATGAGGAGGCGCCCCTGGCCAGGCTCGACCCCCGTTTCGATGAGCAAGTTGCCATCAGCGAGCAGGTCATCTACGAACATGCTGTCCTCTCGACCATCAAAGGGTTGCCCGGCAGCGGCAAATCTGTGTCGTTGCTCTATCTGGCCAAAGACCTGACCGAGCTCCCCGAACTGCGCAAAGTGCGCTACGTCACCTACACGCAACGGCTTAAGCGGGCGGCCAAGGAGATCATCGCTGCCCACGACCCAGAGTTGGCGCAGCGTCTCACCGTTCACACCATCCATGAAGTGGTTAGCTCCATCACGGGCATCTCCATTCCTGATGAGCCATTTGCCGAAGCCCGTGACTTCATAAAATATCTGGAGATGCAAAACCCGGCCACGCTCGGCCCGTGGAAGAAATACCCCCTCACCCTCTACACTGAGCTGCGCGCTCACCTCTTTGGGCGCACCTTTCCGGCAGGCTATCAGCTGCCGGCTGCGCGACTCGATCAGCTGCGACTGGCCGGCAGCCAATTCGATGTGGAAGCCTACGCCGCCCGCCGAGAGCTGAATACACAATTGGCGGGGCAGGCCGTCAACTTGGCGCAACGTCTCGTCGACAGTCACTTCTTTGTGGATCAGAAGGCCGCATTGAAAGCATTGGAGCTGCTCCAAAAGGGGGCGTATCCGCGCTGGCTGGCTGAGGCTGACGCCATCGTCATTGACGAGGTGCAGGACCTGACGCTGCTGCAAATTGCACTGGTGGGCGAAATGGCGCGGCTGCGTCTAGGCAAGGGAGACAAACGTCCCTTCTCGTTCACGGTAGCCGGCGACGAATCGCAGATCGTCCAGCCTAGCGGCTTCGATTGGGGCGTCACCAAAGACCTGCTGGCCGAAGAACTGGGCGCATATCCCCATGACCACGACTTTCGTCATCAGCGTCGTTCTCCCCTCTATCTGGCGCACCTCATCGACAACTCGTGGAATTTCTACGCTCATCTGCCCAAGGCGCTCCGCCCCAGCGCCCGTCGCCAGGAATTCGAGCTGGGCGAACTGACGCCGGCAGCCGAGACCACACCCGAAGAAGGGGCGGATAACGGCCTTGTGATCTTGTGCCCGCCGCCCAACGAACTCCAGGCCCAGGAGCAATGGGAGGAACTCTTCAACGAGCTGACTGACAAGCCGGGACGAATCGTCGTTGATCTGACCGAGGAGCTGGCCAACCGGGCGCCGCGCCTCCCAGACGATGAAGCCAACGAAGTGCTCTTTCTGCCGCGGGAGATCAAAGGTTTGGAGCGCGCAACCGTTGTCATCTACGGTCTGGATATCGTCTATGAGCGAGCGCTGGATCTGTGTCACGACGATGTCGGTCTGCGCATTCCGCTCCTGGAAGCGCGCCGCCTTTTCGACGAAATGCGCGTTGCTCTGAGCCGTTCGACCAATCGTCTGGTGCTCCTGGCAGCGGGAGACGCACGCATCTTCAACGACCTGGAATTGCGCAAGCTCAACACCCTACGCCTGGATTGGCGCGAGCTTGTGGAGTTCTTACAGGCCGACGAGATGACCGAGATCGAAATCGTCGAAGGGCTGCTGGATGAAGTGGATGACCTGGTGGAACGCGGTCGTTGGGAGCAGGCTCTGCGCCGCAACCGTCGCGCCTATGAACTGGCCGTCCAGATTGGCGACCATGCCTTGCAGCGAGAGGCGCAAGGGCAATACATTGACGCTCATGCACAGGAGTGCGAACGACGATTGGCGCACGGCGACCTTCACGGCGCTCATGAACTGGCTGGTCGCACCCGAGAACTGGCGGTTGCGCTGGATGACCCCATCATTTTCGAGAGGGTGGATGAGCTGTGGGAAAGTTTGCAGGCAGCCATTTCTTTACAATTGGGCGTCAAGATGGCCCGAGCGCAAGATCTGCTGCAGCAAGGCAAGCTGGAAGGGGCGTATCATGCTGGCCGAGAGGCTATGCAGCTCGCCCGTTTTGCTTCCAGCAGCCAGCTTTCCGAGCAGTTCGTCGAGATGCAGGTGGAGACCTGTACAGCCTGGGCGCGCCAGATTTTGGCCCAACGCCAGGGGAAGGTAGATTCAGAGCACGTGGCTGCGCTCTTTGAAGAAGCGGCAGGGCTTTTGCAGTCGGCAGGAGACGGCGTCGGCGCCGCGGCCATGGGCATCCTGGCCGAACGCTATCGCGCCGTTGCCCCACAACATCATTTGAGCCAAACGGAGATTCGGCGCGTCCTGGATCTGGCTCGCCAATATGTCGCCGTGACAGCCCCCCTTGGGGTTGGGGAGGCGGCCTATATGGATGTGGTGGGGTGGCTCGCCGAAACGTTTGCCAACCTGGGCGGCCACAGCGACCTCTATTACGAGTGGGCCTTGACCGGGCAAGAAGTTGCCCATGTGACCGCCCTACCACGGCTGGATGAATGGCTGTGGGACCTGGAACACCGTTTGGAGATGGAGTCAGAATCACACTCTGGCGGACCCAACGAGGAACGATTCCGGGCGTTTCTTGCCGCGTACAATGGCGATGCCCTGGAAGCGTCATTGATCTGGGAGCGTCTAGGCGAGATGGATCTGGCGATCGAACAGGCGCGCTCTGCTGGCGACCTGGAACGAGCCCACACCTTGCTGCGCCAGACCAAACAGGCCATTCCCGAAGACCTGGCGACCGCGGTCAAGGCGGTGCGGCTGATGCAACAGTTGGGGCAAAAACACCTGATGCTGCGACCCGCCGAGCAGCGCACGCTCTTGGAGGAGCTGGTGCGTCTCCACGCCATCATCTCAGAGACGCTGCCGCCAGAGGAAGAGTGACCGACCATGCGCATTTTTCTTGACCAGATCGGCTGCCGTTTGAACTATAGTGAAATGGAGACGTTGGGCAGACGCCTGGCCGCGGCGGGTCACACGTTGGTCGGCGCGCCGGAAGGGGCCCAGGTGATCGTCTTCAACACCTGCGCAGTGACGAATGACGCGGCGCGCACCAGTCGCAAGCAGGTGCGTCATCTCAACAGCGTGAATCCCCAGGCGCGCATCGCGGTGACGGGCTGTTGGGCCACGCTGGCTCGAGCAGAGGCTGCCGGCCTGCCCGGTGTGGCGCTGGTGGCAGGGAACGAACAGAAAGGGATGCTCGACCTGTTGTTGGAGCCGTGGAGCGCAGAGCTCGACGACCTCGACCTGTTGGCGGCCATACAGCCGGATGGCGTTCCGCTGGGCCTGGCCCCACAGTGGGGCTTTGTGACGCAGGGCGCTCCCCATGATCACTCGGATGGTCTGCGGGCGCGCACCCGCGCCTTTGTCAAAGTTCAGGATGGCTGCGATAACCGCTGCACCTTCTGCGTCGTCACATTGGCGCGGGGCGCAAGCCGCAGCCGGCCTGTGCATGAGATCGTGGAAGAGGTGCAGGCGTTGGCGTCTGACGGCGTGCAAGAGGCGGTGCTCACCGGCGTGCATTTGGGCAGTTATGGTCGCGACCTGGGCGGCAGTCAACGCCGCGACCTGAAGGAACTGGTCGCCGCGCTCCTCAGTGATACGGATATTCCTCGTTTGCGCCTGAGCAGTCTGGAGCCGTGGGAATTGTCGCCCGGCTTTTTCGATCTCTGGGCGATCTGGCCCGGTCGTTTGTGCCCACATCTGCATTTGCCGCTGCAGGCAGGCGCAGATAAACAATTGCGCATGATGGCGCGGCGCTGCACCACCGCTTCGTTTCGCCAGCTGGTTGCCGAGGCGCGCGCCGCCGTCGCTGACCTGATTGTGACGACCGACCTCATCGTGGGCTTTCCTGGTGAAACCAATGCCGACTTCCAGGAGGGACTGCGCTTTGTCCAGGAGATGCGTTTTGCCGACGCTCATATCTTTCCCTACAGCGCCCGGCCGGGAACCGCGGCAGCGTCGTTTGGAGAGCAGGTTCCAGGGCCAATCAAACGGGCGAGGGCGCGTCAGATGCGCACACTGGTCGAGGGCATGGGCGCAGAGGAGCGTCGTCGATTCATCGGCGCTGTGCGCCCGGTGCTGTGGGAAGGCGCAGGCCAACCGCTGGCCGATCAGTCTGGCTGCCTGTGGAACGGGTTGACCGACAACTATCTGCGTGTGAAGACTATCGTCGATGAGGACATCGATCTACACAACATGACGACCAAGACCTATCTCGACGCACTCGATGGCGATGGACTTATCGGACAGATATGTGCAATTCGGTCTGAGTCGCTCCCAAACCCTGGCGCAGAGAACACGTGCGAAACAAAGAAGAAGCCCTTCCCAGATCTTGTTAGCGTGGAGCAGCAATTCGCCCGACGCGAAGTTCGGCTTGTTTCCAACCAAAAGGTACAATAAGACCATGAACACACTGCTTGAGCAACTCGAAGAGCTTCAACGCGAGGCCATGACCACGCTGGATGGCGTCGATAGCGCCACAGAAAGTTCGGTCTGGTACAGCACGTACCTAGGCCGACGAGGCAAAATGACCGCCATCTTGCGCGGTTTGGGTCAACTGCCCGCAGATGAGCGCCCGGTCATTGGCCAGGCGGCCAACCGCATCAAGAACGAGCTGGAGGAGGCCCTCGATGCGCGACAGGGCGCCATCCAAGAGGCCGAGATGAACCGCGCTCTGGCTGCCGAAGGCATCGACGTAACTATGCCCGGGCGTCGCCCTACTGTCGGGCGACTGCACCCCACCACGACCGCCATGCGCGAGATCGTGGACATTTTCGGGCATATGGGCTTTCAAGTCTACGACTCGCCCGAAGTGGAGACCGACGAGATGAACTTCGGCCTGCTCAACTTTCCGCCGGATCACCCGGCGCGCGATATGCAGGACACTTTTTTCACCACGCGCAGCGATGTCATTTTGCGCACCCACACCAGCCCTGGGCAGATCCGCTGTATGCGCGAGTATGCGCCCGAACCCATCCGTGTGGTGGTGCCCGGTAAGGTTTTCCGCAAAGAAGACGTGACCGCGCGCTCGGAGATGATGTTCTATCAGGTGGAAGGTCTCGCTATCGGACGCAACGTCACCTTTGCCGACCTGAAAGGCGTGTTGCTCCACTTTGCCAACCAGATGTATGGGGAAGGGCGGCGCATCCGTTTCCGCAAATCCTACTTTCCTTTCACCGAGCCGAGCGTGGAAGTCGATGTGGATTGCGTATTATGTGGAGCAAAAGGTTGTCGTTTGTGCAAGTATACGGGCTGGCTGGAAATCCTGGGCGCGGGTATGGTGCATCCAGTCGTACTTGCGAATGGCGGCTACGACCCGGCCATCTTCAGCGGATTTGCCTTTGGCATGGGCATCGAGCGCCAAGCCATGCTCAAACACAGCATCGACGATATCCGGTACTTTTATTCCAATGATGTGCGCTTTCTGAAGCAGGTGTAGCAGAGGGCAAGATCGCACAAGTGTGAAAATAACGTCGGATGGCAGCGCTGCCATCCGACGTTATTTTTTGCCGCCGACGAAACGGGAGCGTCCTCACAGAACAGTCAGCATGATTGGATTATACTTGTACAAAATATGTGCAAATTATTTACAAAAAGAGGATGAAAAATGAATACACAGAAATATAGCCAGACGATGAATCAATCAACAGGCGTTCGTGATTTGATCAGGCAGATTGCGGTTATTACGGCTACATTGGCAACAATTGGCGTCAACATCGCTGCCAGCGCACTGCCCCTGAACGGACAGAACACGGGTGACATTTCGGATCGTTTTCAGGTCTTTTTCGTGCCGGCCGGATATGTCTTCTCTATCTGGGGCGTCATCTACCTTGGGTGGCTGGCGTACTCGGTCTATCAGGCGCTGCCATCCCAGCGCGCCAATCAGATGCTGCGAGATATCGGCGGGTGGTACGTGCTCAGCGCCATCGCGAACAGCCTCTGGTTGGTCTGCTGGCACTATAACTGGTTTGGCATGAGCCTGGCCGTAATGTTCGTCCTGCTTGGCTCGCTCATCATGATCTATCGTCGCCTGGTAGAAGCCGGCCCACCTGCGTCACAGGCGGAGAAGTGGGCGGTGCGCATCCCTTTTAGCATCTATTTGGGATGGATCAGCGTGGCGACGATTGCCAACGCCACCAGCGTGCTGTCATTGACAAGTTGGAACGGTTTGGGCCTCGCCGATCAAACCTGGGCCGCAATCATGTTGGGCGTGGCGACCGTGCTGGGCGTTTTCTTTAGCGTCAGATTCACCGATGTGGCCTACGTTGCTGTATTCGTATGGTCTTTTGTTGGCATTGCGGTGAAGCACAGCGCCGAACCGGTGGTGTTTGCGGCTGCGCTGGCGGCTGCTGCCATCGTGGCGCTTTCTCTGGTGGTCGCCCTGCGCCGCAAGGGGGATTCCTCCCAGTGGCAGCAGGTTACCACATGAGCATGAAGTTGGGATGCGACCAGCGCCTTTGCTGATTTGGCGCATGTTTCGACATGTGCTATCATGTTCATTCACGATGGGGGATTAGCTCAGCTGGCTAGAGCGCTACGTTGACATCGTAGAGGTCACTGGTTCAAGTCCAGTATCTCCCACCAGAATCAATACAACTAAATCTACAACGCGTTGAGCGGGCCGAGTAGGAAAATCGGCGACCTTCAGAGAGCGATGATCATGGGCTGAGAGTCATCGCAGGCGTCCTTCCGAAAACCTCCCGTGAGTGGGCGATTGAAATGAGAGTATGTCGCTCCGACTGGCCTCGTTACCGGCCCCACAAGTGGTCTGGTTTGTCCAGACAACATGGGTGGAACCACGAGGAAGCCTCGTCCCATGGACGAGGCTTTTTGTTTGCCTTTTGGGGAGCATCTGATGAGACACGAGCTAGCTCACTATCCAGAACTGGTCGCCGCAGTCGATGCGCTAGGGAATTCGCAAGGCGCTGTCATTGAGCAATGCCTTGCGATCCAACAGATCGCTGCGCCCACTTTTGCGGAGGGGGAGCGGGCTGCCTTTGTGGAGCGGCGTCTGGCGGCGTCGCCCTTGGTCGACATCATGCAGGACGAGGTCAACAATATCTATGCTCGCCTCCCCGGTCGCACGCGCCAGCCAGCGCTCTTGATCAGCGCGCACACTGACACCGTCTTTCCTGCAGAAGTCAATCTCGCATCGCGGCGGGATGACACCCAGCATCGCTTGTACGGCCCCGGCGTGGGCGACAACGCCATGGGCGTGGCCGCGTTGCTCGTCTTGGCCCAGACGCTGAGCAGCCTGCCGTCGCCGCCAGTGGATATTTGGTTCGTGGCCAACACCGGCGAGGAGGGCCTGGGCGACCTGCGGGGGATGCGAGCGGCTGTGAACCGGCTTCAAGAGAGATTAGGCGCTTGCTTGGTGATCGAGGGTATGGGACTCGGGCGCATCGTTCATCAGGCGCTGGGGTCGCGACGATTCCGCATCAGCGTCAACGCGCCCGGCGGCCACAGTTGGAGCGCCTTTGGCTCTCCCAGCGCCGTCCACACTCTGGTGCAACTGGCCGAGCGATTGACCAGGTTGGAAGCGCCCACCAGCCCGCGCACCACCTTCAACATCGGACGCATCGCCGGCGGTACGTCGGTCAACACCATCGCCGAAAGCGCCATGTTGGAACTTGACCTGCGCAGCGAACAAAGCCGAACGTTAGAGGCGCTCATCGAGCAAGCGCTGACAATCGTGCGTCGCTTCCAAACGCCATCATGGCGGGGGCGAGGCGTGATTGTCGGCGTCGAGACTATCGGCGATCGCCCATCGGGTGAGATTGCGGCCGACCACCCCCTGGTGCTCGCAGCCGAGCGGGCGCTGCAAGGCGTGGGTGTGGCGGTGGAACCGGGGGAGCGCATCAGCAGCACCGATGCCAATGCGCCGCTCAGCCGCGGCATTCCGGCCGTGTGCGTTGGCGTGACCCGCGGCGGCAACGCCCATCGCGTGGATGAGTGGATCAGCACACGCGAGCTGGGCAAGGGGATGCAGCATCTGCTGCTGCTCACGGGCTGGGCGGCGGCCTGGTTGGCGGGAGAGTTATAGCACGGGATGGGCGGGCGCCATGGCGACGGCGTACTCGCACGTCTACTTACTTGCCCGGACCGAGAAGCGCATCCAGCCAGTCGACGATGTGGTCGATGAACGAGTGGGGACCGATGCCGTTCTCTTGCCACGGCGATGGCATCTCCCCAGGGGTGTGGAGGCGTTGGTACTCCAGGTTGCGTGGGTCGAGCAGGGGAGCGACCAGGGGAACGCCTGCGCGAAGCAAGAGGTACTCGGCCCATACCGCCTGGCTACGCTTCACCTTGAAACCGAGCACCTCTGGGTCGTTGGTGAGGCGGCCAAAGATGCGGATGCCGTATTGACGCATGAGGCGTTCGACCTTGAGGCCGGTGAAGCCGGCGCCGCGGCTGAATCGGGGCGTTATGTTTGTTCATCCAACAGGCGTTGTTCCGGCGCACGTGGTGGATGTAGCGAATCGGGCGCGCTTTTATCGGCGTTTCTGGCTGTTCATTGTAATCGCTGTGGTTTACGTTGGCGTGCTGCGACCTCGCTTCATCGATCTCTTCGCGCCGATTGAGAATGCTTTGCTCTCGTTGGCGGCACTGTTCCTTGAGATCGTGGCTGACGTATGTGAAACCCTGGCAGTATGGTTAGTTGAAGGTAGTTAATGATCTCTAAGTTGGCTACTCACGTCACCGCCCGTCACCTGCGAGTCGTGACGCATGAATTGTCAACGTAGCGAGCAATAATTGAACATAGTTGGAGGATATCCATGAATAGTGACAACCAACATGATGATCTGTATAGACTGAGGCACAGCGCGGCCCATGTCATGGCCCAGGCTGTGTTGGAACTTTTCCCCCAGGCGAAGATCGCCATCGGGCCGCCCATCGACGCAGGCTTCTATTACGATTTCGACTTGGGCAAGGATGAGAACGGCAAACCCATCACCTTCTCGCCCGAAGACCTGGAAGCCATTGAAAAGGGGATGCGGCGCATCATCGCTGGCAAGCACAAGTTCATCTATCGCCAGGTGAGCGCCGACGAAGCGCGCCAGATCTTCGCCGACCAGCCCTACAAGCTCGAGCTGATTGACGGCCTGGAACAAGGTGAAGTGGATGAGTATGGCAACGAGGTGAAGGAAAAGCCCATCATCTCGACGTACCGCCAGGATACGTTCGAGGATCTCTGCCGCGGCCCTCATGTCGAGCACACGGGGCAAATTCCCCCAGACGCCTTCAAACTCATGACGGTGGCCGGCGCCTACTGGCGCGGCGATGAGCACAACCCCATGCTTCAACGCATCTATGGCACGGCCTGGCGCAACAAACAAGATTTGCGCCACCACCTGGACATGATCGAGGAGGCCAAGAAGCGGGATCATCGTAAGCTGGGGCGTGAGCTGGAGATCTTCATCTTCGATGACGAGGTGGGGTCGGGGTTGCCTTTGTGGTTGCCCAACGGCGGCGTGATTATCGCGGAACTGGAGAAGCTGGCCGTGGAAGTTGAGGCTGCCGCAGGCTATCAACGCGTGCGCACGCCCCACCTGGCCAAGGAGGACCTCTTCTTGCACAGCGGCCACTTGCCCTATTACGCCGAGAGCATGTATCCGCCCATGGAGCTGGAGGGCGTGCGCTACTACGTCAAGCCCATGAACTGCCCCATGCACCACAAGATCTACGGCAGCAAGGCGCGCAGCTATCGTGAGCTTCCCTTGCGCCTGGCGGAGTATGGCACGTGCTATCGCTACGAAAAAAGCGGCGAGCTCTTCGGGCTGATGCGCGTGCGCTCCATGCAGATGAACGACGCGCACATCTACTGCGCCGAAGAACAATTCGAGGACGAGTTCATGGGCGTGGTCGCCCTCTATCGGAAGTATTTCGACCTCTTTGGCATCGAGCGTTTCGTCATGCGGCTGAGCACGCACCATACCAGGGGGTTGGGCAAGAAATATGTGGACAACGTGCGGCTATGGCTGAAAACGGAGGAAATGGTGCGCCGCGCCATGAGCAACGGCAACGTTCCCTTTGTCGAGGAGCCAGACGAAGCGGCCTTCTACGGGCCAAAGATCGACGTGCAGATCTGGAGTGCCATCGGGCGCGAGTTCACGCTGGCGACGAATCAGGTGGACTTTGCCCAGCCAGCGCGCTTCGACCTGACGTTTACGAACAGCCGGGGCGAGGAGGAGACGCCGCTCTGCATCCATCGCGCACCGTTGAGCACGCATGAGCGCCTGGTGGGCTTTCTCATCGAGCACTACGCTGGCGCATTCCCGGTGTGGCTGTCGCCGCAACAGGCTGTGGTCATTCCCATCACGAGCGACCACAACGAATATGCAGCCAACCTGGCGGCCCAACTAAAGGATGCCGGTGTGCGCGCCGAGGCCGACCTGAGCAGCGACCGCATGAACGCCAAGATTCGCAATGCACAACTGATGAAAACGCCCTACATGCTGGTGGTGGGCGATCAGGAAGTGGCGAACCGCACGCTCTCGTTGCGTCGGCGCGACGGCAGTCGCCAGAATGACATGCCGGCAGGCGAGTTTATGGCTTTGGTGCAAGAGCGCATTGCACAGCGCTCGGCGGTGCTCTAGCC
>CAZLMM010000072.1:0-34550 GCA_964560495.1 uncultured Caldilineaceae bacterium | reverse complement strand
GGCAGCGGATCGAACGCGCGCTCCTCCAGCCCGATACCGATCCAGACATCCGCTATCACTTCGCGCGCATTGACGGTGGCGAGATGTGGTCCCGATGGGATGTGCAGGACGCTCCGCCTGACATCCTCATCACTAACTACTCGATGCTCAACATCATGCTGATGCGGGACATCGAAGACGTAATCTTCCGCAAGACGCGCGACTGGTTGCGTGAGGACCCGAACAACGTCTTCTTCCTGGTCGTGGACGAGCTGCATTCCTACCGCGGCACGCCTGGGACTGAGGTCGCCTACATCCTGCGCCTCTGTCTGGACCGCCTCGGCCTTTCGCCGTCCTCCAGCCAACTCAGAATCCTGACGACGTCGGCAAGCGTCGATCAGGGAGACCGCTCACAGCAGTTCCTGAAGGAGTTTTTCGGACGGAGCGACCGCTTCGAAATCGTCAGTGGCGTGCAAACGCCGCCGGAGGCGGGCGCGCATCGAAAACTGCGCCCGCTCGCGCCCGCCTTCGCGGACTTCGCCGCTGCCGTGCAGGCTGACCCTCTTGCAACCATGCGGCCGCCAGATCTCACAACACTCGCGGCGGACGGAGCCATGGTAACCCTGGCCAAGACGCTCGGGTCTGCGCCGCAGCCGACAGAACCGGCTGAGTGGGCGATGGCTCGCGGCCTCATGGCGGCCGGAGCAATCGAGGCACTGCGCGATGCAAGTCACCAGCTCCACGGGACCGTGCGGGCGAGCCGGCTGTCAGACCTGGATCGGGTCCTGTTTGACTGCGCGCCAGGCGCATCGACGCAACACCCTTCCAACGCGCTGCGGGGCCTTCTGCTGGCCATGGCCATTGCCCGGCAGCCGAACGGCCAGGCGCCACAGCCTGTTCGCGGCCACCTGTTGTTCCATAACATGGACAGCCTTTGGGTATGCACGAATCCCAACTGCACGGACCCGGCGTGCAGCACGCACACGCGACAGGCTGACCAGCTCGCGCCGCCTTGCGGCGCTCTGTTGCCGCATCACCGCATGACCTGCTCGTGCGGCGCGAGGGTGCTGGACCTGATCGTCTGTACGTCATGCGGCGAAGTCTTCTTCGCTGGCTTCGCCAAGACCGTTGTACTCGGCCAACAGATAGCCCAGGTGCTCACGCCCGACCAGCCCAACCTGGAGCAATTGCCGGATCGCCAGGGCTGGGAGCGAACCCACGAAAACTATGCGATCTTCTGGCCGGGCGAACATGAACCGGTGCGCGACAGCTACCAGCATCTCGGCGCTACCCATCGCTGGACACCAGCCTTGCTCGACATATACACCGGCGTCGTACGCTGCCAGGCGGCCGGTGGAGGGCTTAATCCGGTAGTGGGCCGGCTCTATCGCGTCAACAATGAGGAGGCTGCAGCATTCCCCCCGATCTGCCCGCAGTGTGATACGGATATGCGGCGGGGTAAGGGATCTCCGCTGCGGCAGCATCGCGCGGGCTTCCAGCGCTCCGGCCAGGTGTTAGCCAGCGCCCTGGCGCGCGAGATGCCCGAACTAACAGGCCAGCGCCGTAGCCGGAAGCTCGTCATCTTCTCCGACAGCCGGCAGGATGCGGCCAAGCTGTCCGCCGGTATGGAACTGGACCACTTCCGTGATATGGTGCGCGTGTGCCTCATGGGCGCACACCAATCCTTTGTCCAGGGATTCCGCGCCACGCTCAAGACCCTGGTTACGTCGGCGCCGGGGCTTCTGGTCCAGGTTGCAGGCGTCAACTCACAGCTCGCCGTCGATCTTGCCGATCCCGCAACGACTCCTGCCGACCCGGCATTCATGCAGTTCTTCAACACCACCAGCCCGGCGCTGGCCGTCAATCTTATGCAGGCTGGCATGATGGGCATGCCGCTGAGCGCCGAGAATCGCGACCTGATGTGGGGATACCCTGCCCGCGTGCCCCTGCGCAACATACGCGATTTCGTGTGGGATCGCCTCCTTGCGCTCGGCATCTGCCCGGGCGGCACGCGGGCCGAAGTGCTTTCGTTTGAGGATGATCAACACCGCAAGTCGTGGTGGGAATGCTTTGAGTGGACCGGCGGACCCCGACCGAGGTCAAATCCGACTCCGGGTGAAGCGCAGCACCTGGTTGACATGAAGAACGCGTTGATGCGGGAGCTGGTTTTCTGCCTGTTCCCCCATGCAACGCGAACCTACGAGGGCCTGGGCCTTGGCTATGTCACCTATCGCTACAGTGACGCAGCGCGTGCACCGGTCGTTGAGGCCTCACAGGCGATCATACGGTACTTGTGCGAGAAAAAAGGCTTTCGCTACTGGCCTGACTTTGTCTTGGATCCAAACGGCCAGCCGGCGACGCTTCCTCGCATTGTCGCGGCCTACCTTGCCGAGGTAGGCGTCACAGAACAAGAGGTTGAGGACGAACTCAAACGGTCTCGCATCTGGCTCAACGGCGCGACCCGGCCCGGCGTAGACTCAGATGAGCTTTGGCTGGCGACAACGACTGACAGCAAAGCGACGGGCGCGGCCTCGGCCGGATGGCGGTGCCCACGCTGCGGCGCGTTTTACCTCCACCGCGCGGCCGGTCGCTGCGTTGCATGCAATGTAGCGCTGCAATCCGGTGCGCCGCGCACCTCGCTGGATTACTATCGCTATCTGGCCGAAAAGGCGGGCGAGGGCTTCCGCTTCCGCAGTGAAGAGCTGACGGGCCAGACCGACCTGGCGGAGAAGCCCCGGCGCCAGCGCTGGTTCCAGGAGGTGTTCCTCCCAGACGAACGCGAGATCCCCCTCGTCCACGGGATCGATCTTCTGAGCGTCACAACCACCATGGAGGCCGGCGTCGATATCGGCGCGCTGCTGTCCGTGATGATGGCGAACATGCCGCCGCGGCGGTTCAACTATCAACAGCGCGTCGGTCGCGCGGGCCGGCGCGGCGCAGGGCTTTCGCTAGCCGTCACGCTCTGTCGCGGGCGCAGTCACGACGAATTCTACTATCAGCGCCCCGAGTCCATCACTGGCGATCCCCCGCCGCCACCCTACATCGACGTGCGCCAGCCGGAAATCATGCAGCGCGTCCTGGCAAAGGAGATGCTGCGACAGGTATTCAAAACATTACCGGAGTTGGGCTTGGCCGCTGACGAGGGTGGTGACAGCGTGCATGGCCAGTTCGGGCGCTCTGAAAGCTGGCCTGTGATCGAACCGCTGATGCAAGAGCTGCTGCGGAGCGACGAGAGCCGCTGCGCGGTAAGGCATATCGTCGACTGCCTGATAACGGGCACACGCTGGGCGGAGACGGAGCAGAGCCGAAGCGAGATCTACGAGTTGATGGAACACTACGTAGCGCATGACCTGGTGCCACGCATCAGGGTGGTCGTAAACGACGAGCGGTTCAGCCAACGCATGCTCAGCGAACGGCTGGCGAGCGCGGGCGTCTTGCCCATGTTTGGCTTTCCGACGCGCGTGCGTTTGCTCTTCACGACCATCCCAAACCGCGGCTTTCCCTGGCCGCCCGAGCACGGAACGGTCGACCGCGAACTTGACATTGCCATCAGCCAGTTTGCACCGGACTCGGAGACGGTCAAAGACAAGCGCGTGTACAAGGCTGCGGGCGTCGTCGATCTCATCCCGGCCGGCGACACCGTCCGCGTGCGTCCCGGCCTCACCCCGCCCCTCATCGGCGACAACGGTGCGGCCATTGGCAACGCCCGGCTGGGTATCTGTCATGCCTGTCAGGCGGTTGCGAATCTCGATCCGCAGCCGCTGCCTCCCGCCGGTGGTGCTCCGCTCCTGCTCCAGGAATGCCCTGTCTGCCACGAGGCGCAGATGGTGGGTCTTGATGCGCGCGAACCGCGGAACTTCTTCTGCTTCTCCGGAACCGACTTTGATGGAACGTTCGAATGGGTGCCGCGGGCCACTCGCCCGATGGTTTCCGTCGATGCCACGGAGTTGTCGCACCTGCCTGGCTCCAACGTGCTCGCCAGCGCCGCTGCCACAGAGATCGTTTCGGTGAACGACAACGGTGGGGAGGGCGGCTTTGATTTTCACCCTATAGCGCTCCGCAGCGCGGCTGGCCGCGGCGCATATGCCGTCCGAGGCGAAGCCTCGGACGGGTCACCGGCAGGCGGATATCGGATCGCGCTCCTGTCGCGGCGGCACACGGACGTGCTGATCGCCGACTTCGACCAGTGGTCGGCGGGCGTTTACGCCGATCCGCGTACGGTTCCCGGTCGAGCGGCCTGGTACTCCTTCGCATTCCTGCTGCGGACCGCAGCCGCCGCGCTGCTGGACATCGATGTGCAGGAACTCCAGGCAGGCATTCGCACGCTCCAGGTCGCGGGCATCCCGCGGGGGCAGGCATTCTTGAGCGACAGTCTCGAGAACGGTGCAGGGTACTGCCGCTGGCTTGCAGTGCCGGAGAACTTCCAGCAGATGCTTGCGGCTGCCTGCGATCTCGTCGGGGGACAAGTGGGCAGCAAGTGGGCGGCATCCGAACACCGCGACCGCTGTGACACTTCCTGCAACCACTGCCTGCGCGACTTCTACAACTTGCAGTACCACGGCCTGCTCGACTGGCGCCTGGCTCTCGACATGGCGCGCCTGGCGCACGACTCATCATCTGCCCTGGATCTCCGCTCGTCGCTTGGTGCAGGGGTGCCTAATCCGTGGCGTGTGTTCGTCGACGGCCCGGCTGCTCCCATCAGCCGGACGTTGAAGCAGTTCGGGTATCAATGGGTGGAGATGGCCGATACTCCCTGCTTCGTTTCGGCATTCCGCCGGCGTGCGTGGGTGGCTTGTCATCCCCTCTGGACGGAAGACCACTTTGAGTATCGGCAGGCGGTTTCCGCTCTGAGGGTGCAATACGCAGATTACAGTGCAGGGCCGATGAATCTGTTCATGGCGGTGCGACGACCTGGTGACTATGTGTAGTCGCGTGGCCCGTGACCACTTGCGCCAAGTATACTCAGTGCCCAAAATCATGGATTCATTCGCTGCACGGGCGAAAGTCATCATGCTGGATGCCTGTCACTCCGGCGTGCCCATCGGCAAAACTGAAACCGTGATGACCGAGAAATTCATCCGCCGCGGCAACGCTCCCGGACGCGCTACGGTCGTCTGTAGCATCCAACAGTTGGGCGATTTGCCCGCTTGCCGGGTCGTCGACATCCAGCAGATGGGTCAGGCTCGCCAGAGCTGCCAGGAAAGGCTCATAGGGTGCAGTGGTCATGCCCTGGAAGCAGCGACCAACCGTGTACAGGAAGCCTCGCTCGGCTGCTAGCGCGCTGGCTTGCTCAAGCAGGCGCGACTTGCCGATGCCGGCCTCGCCCCCGATCCAGATGATCTGGCCGCGGCCATGCAATGCAGTTTCCAGACATCCCTGTACAACGCCCAGTTCTCGTTTGCGCCCGACGAAAGGTGGATGGTTCCCAGGGTTTGACACAATCCTACCTCGCTTTCTCTATCACGCAGCAACTTGTATGGATCAAGATGATGGAAAACGTAGATGCGGTTTGTAACCTAAAGTCGCGAATTTTTCGCGTTTTACCCTACAAGCGTGACCTACGCATCTGCTGCCGCGGGCAATCCGCTGACAATCTCTCGACCAACGCGCTCCACGCCTGTTGATCATGCTCGACGATGGCGCGGCGAAACAGCTCGTAGCAGAAGAGGTCGGTTGCTGCTGCGAGTTGGTGCGCAGAAGTCACTGACGCCCGGCGCTTCTGCGCCAATTCTTCAATCGCCAGTTCATGCAGGTTGCTCACGGCTCAAGGAGAGAGAAGATCGACGCAACTGATGGTTTGTCGATCACTTTATCAGGAAGCCATTGTCCAGGGATTGTGGCCGGGTTGGTTGTTTGGCTCACGCAACATTTGTCGCCAGGATCATACCATCATGCCGATTCCCTCCTTGCGCGCTGTCGTCATCGGTTGTATCATCGCTACATTATTTTCCTTCACACCCACACCCAACAGTTGACAAGACAACGTCAGGAGCGCAATCCATGTCATCCTTCATTGCTGATTACCAGGCCGATATCCTGTCTCAATTTCGCGAGCAAAAGGCGTTGGCCGACGCCGCGTTGGCCCGCTGCGACGACCGCATGTTCTTCGCCCGCCTGCGCGAGGATGGCGACGACCACACCAACAGCATCGCCATCCTGGTCAAGCACCTGAGCGGCAACTTCCGCTCGCGCTGGACCGACTTCCTTACGACCGATGGCGAGAAGCCTGACCGTCATCGGGAACGCGAGTTCGTGGAAGAAGGGGGCGATGGCCGGACGACGCTCATGCAACGTTGGGAAGAAGGCTGGGCCATTCTCTTCGCCGCTATCGGCGGACTGAGCGAGGAGGATTTTTCGCGCACGGTCGTCATCCGCGGCGAACCGCACAGCGTGGCGCGCGCTATTCACCGCAACCTCCTCCATGCCGCGCACCACATCGGCCAGATCGACCTGATGGCAACGGTGCTGGCGTAGCAAACAGACAACAGGAACATCAAAGAAATCACGCTCAGGCAGTTTCCTCATGATGGCCTGCTCATGGTAAAATCACAAGGTTGGCTTGATCAATTGTGATGCAGCAGGAGTATTTCAAATGAGCTATACAGGCGGCGTGTACAGAGTGACCATCGGCGACTTGCAGCGCGACCTGCGCCTTTTTTGCGTGGCGCCGGGTGTGGTCATCGCCATCTTCAACATGCTTGGCGACACGGAAGTTGTGCAGTATGCAGCCGACGCCTTGAAGACCCGCGTGCCTGCCGACGCCGAGGTGCTGGTCGTGCCCGAGGTCAAAGCCGTGCCGCTCGGTCATGCCCTCTCGGCGCGCACCAGACTGCCCTATGTGGTGGTGCGCAAGGTGCGCAAGCCCTACATGGGCGACTGCCTTCAGACAGAAGTGCTCAGCATCACCACCGGCGCGCCCCAAACGCTCTACATCGACGAAAAAGACATCCCGCGTGTGCAGGGGAAACGCGTCGTGTTGTTGGATGACGTCATCAGCACGGGCAGCACCTTGCGCGGGCTGCGCCAGCTCATGGCCGCGGCTGGCGCCGAGATTGCCGCCGAGATGGCCGTCTTCACCGAAGGCAATGACGGCGACTGGCCCGATACCATCGCGTTGGGACACCTCCCGGTCTTTGGTGAGTGACTGAGGGCGCTTGTCTCCGTAGTCTCGTTTTCCTTTGAGTCTATGTCTACAGTACTTGACCGCATCCAGCGCCTTGCCGCACGTTATGACGAGATCACCCAACTCATGGCCGATCCAGACGTGCTGGCGGACTATGGAAGGCTGCAAGAGTTGGGGCAGGAGCGCAGCGAGCTCGACGAACTGGTGCAGGCCTATCACCGCTACCAGGAAGTACAGAGGCAAATCGACGACAACCGCCTGCTCCTGGACGACGGCGACCCTGAGTTGCGCAGCCTGGCCGAGATGGAAGTGGCCGGGTTGGAAGCCGAACAAGAGCAGCTCGACCAGGAAATGAAGCGCCTACTCTTGCCCAAAGACCCCAACGATGACAAAAACGTCATCGTCGAAGTGCGCGCTGGCACGGGCGGCGAAGAGGCAGGTCTCTTTGCCAACGAACTCTTCCGCATGTACTCCCGCTGGGCCGATGGTCACCGTTTCAAGACGGAAATCTTGAGCATGAGCGAAACCGGCATCGGCGGCATCAAGGAAGTCATCTTTGGCGTCAAGGGGAAGGGCGCCTACAGCAAACTCAAGTACGAATCGGGTACACATCGAGTGCAGCGAGTGCCGGTGACGGAAAGCTCGGGGCGCATCCACACCAGCGCGGCCACGGTGGCCGTCCTGCCCGAGGCGGAAGAGATCGACGTGGCCGTCAACGACAACGACATTCGCATTGATGTCTATCGCAGCAGCGGCCCGGGCGGGCAGAGCGTCAACACCACTGACTCGGCGGTGCGGCTCACCCACATCCCTACAGGCATCGTCATCGCTTGCCAGGATGAAAAAAGCCAGCTTCAGAACAAACAAAAAGCGCTGCGCATCTTGCGGGCGCGGCTCTACGAAATGGAATTACAGCGTCAGGCCGAAACCCTGGGCGCCATGCGCAAGAATCAGGTCGGTTCAGGTGACCGCAGCGAAAAGATCCGCACGTACAACTTTCCCCAAAGCCGCGTCACCGACCATCGCATCAACAAGACGGTCTATCGCCTGGCCGAAGTGATGAACGGCGACATCGACGAATTCATCGACGAGCTGGCGGCCAATGAACAGGCCGAGCGGCTGGAGGCTCTGGCTGTTGCAGAAGAGTGACGACGATGCAGCGCGTCGCCGCCATTGGGCAAGCGTAGGGATGCCGCGCTGGAGAGATAGGCAAATGTAGACGAACAGTCCAGCAGGTCAAGGAAGACTGGGACACAATACGCTGGACAATTCGTTCTGTCTATGGGTCAAATTCGTTCAATCAGATTGACAATGGACAAGGAGGTCGCATTGTGGCAGTAATCCCACTTTCTGTACAGCAGTTGGTGTGGAATTGGAAATTAGCTCCCTCTACGACTGTTGGATACGCCCTCAATTCAGCAACCCAACGCCTCAAAGAAGCCGAAATCGACACAGCCCACCTGGATGCTCAGGTGATTCTAGCTCACGTCTTGGGCGTCGACCGCAGCTGGCTGTTCGCTCATTACGAAATCGAACTCTCCACGAAGCAGGCCGACCGCTTCACCGACCTGATCGCCCGGCGCATTCGTCAGGAGCCGACGGCCTATCTGGTCGGCCATAAAGAATTCTACGGCCTGGACCTGTTGGTCGACCGCCGAGTCTTGATCCCCCGCCCTGAAACTGAACTGCTGGTGGACGAGGTGCTCACCGAGATTGACCTACACAACGCGCCCGAAGTCACCGTCGCCGATGTGGGCACGGGCAGCGGCGCCATCGCCCTGGCGGTAGCCGCCAACAGCGAGCGGGCGCGCATTTACGCCATGGACATCAGTCGCAGCGCGCTGGCCGTGGCGCGCGTCAATGGCCGCCGCCTGGATTGTCGCAAGCAGATCACTTTCTTGCGCGGCGATTTGCTCGCCCCCTTGCCGGAGGCCGTGAACATTATTGTGGCGAATCTCCCCTACATCAGCAGCGCAGACTATCAGGAGCTCGACGCAACGGTGCGCGATTACGAACCGCGCCTGGCCCTGGAATCTGGCGTCGATGGCCTGGACGCCATTTGCCACCTACTCCGTCAGGCGCCAGGCTATCTGAAGAACGATGGCAAACTCTATCTGGAAATCGGTCATGGACAGGGCGAAACCATCCGTACATTGGCTCGCAACCTGCTGCCGCAGGCGCGCAATATCGAGGTGCATCTTGACTATCACCAGCGCCAGCGTATGGCCGTGATTGCCATGTGAGGCGCGCCCATGCCCACTGCTCGTCGCTTCGATCTGGTTGCGCTGGACCTGGACGGCACCATCCTCGACCTCTATCACGCCAGCAGCATCACGCCGCCTGTGCTTGCCGCCATCGCCGATGTGCAGGCGTCCGGTGTGGCCGTCACCATTGCCACCGGACGCGTCTTTGATTACGTGCGCGCCTACATCCAGCCGCTCAACATCACAACGCCCGTCGTGACCACTCAAGGAGCAGTGATCGGCGACCCACTCACCGGTCACGTCATCGCTGAAACGCCCTTGCCCCTCGATATGGCGCGTGATCTGGCCGCCTGGGCCGACGCTACGCAACGGGTCAGCGCCTTCTATTTCAATGACGATGAGGGTCACACCCACATTCGCCAGAACATCAATATGGAGCGGCAGGAATTCTTCGACCACGTGATGGGTTCGCCGCGCGAGATCGTCGGTTCACTCAGCAGGCTGTTGACCAGCAGGCCGAATCACCCACCGCTCAAGTACATGATGTTCAGCGATATGGAGGTGGAGCCGATGCTGGTGGACGAGCTCAAGGCGCGCTTTGGCGCAGTCGCCACCGTGACGCGCACGCACCCCCTGCTGGTAGAGATGACCGCGTTGGGGGTGGACAAGGGCCAGGGTCTGCTCCACCTCTGCCAGCTGCTCCACATCGACCCACAACGGGTGCTGGCGATTGGAGATAACGACAACGACATTCCCCTGCTACAAATGGCAGGCTTTGGCGTGGCCATGGGCAACTCGTCGGCGGGTCTCAAGGCAGTGGCGGATTGGATTGCCCCACCCATCGAATCAGACGGCGCAGCCGTGGCGCTGCGCCGTCTGATTCTTGATCAACATCGTTTTGACCTTCCAGGAAGCTCAGATTTTCCTGGAAGATGATTCGCTGTTTGTGTCTATGGTTGCGCTGGCAGCGGCGCAGGTTCGGGACGAGGCTCCACGGTCAAGAAACGCGACTGCTGAGCCAATCCGCCAAACTCCGCCACCACAATCAGGCTGTAGGTGTACTGACCAACCGTTGGCGGGCAGTCACTCTGTTCGCCATTGAGCGGCGGGTCGAAGGCGATGACTTCGCCATTTCGTTCGATGCGGCTCGACGCCAGACTATCCCCATGATAGCCCCACGACAGCATGACGCATTCGCCCTCCACGATAAACTCTGAACTCAGATCAAAGTAGTCGATGACTGGCGCGACGGGCAGCGGCGTCGGGGTTGCCGTAGATGTAGGCGTGGGTGTGGGCGTAGGTGTGGGCGTCGGCGGAGTCGGCTCGGTCACTCTGGCCGTCGCCTCCCGTGCATCTCTCGATTGCCCATCGCGCCCGGTCGCTTCAATACGATAGAAGTATTCGCCGGCAATGCCGGGGCAATCCGGCAGATTGCCGCCGAGAGGCGCGTAGTCCAGTATTAGCGCGCCGTTGCGCTTGATCTGAATCAGCCCCACATCGCCGCTTACACTCCACGCGATGGTGAGACATTGACCGAGCTCAATCTGAGATGGATCGACGGTGAAAAAGTTGATGACGACCGGCGCCTGCGTTGCTGTGGGCGACGCAGTTACAGGCGGCGTTGTCGTAGGTGTTGCCGTGGGCGACGCCGTCGCAGAGGGCGTTGCCGTGGGTGGTTTCGTGGGAGTCGGCGTTGCTGTGATCGGCGGGGGCCGGACCACGGTGACATATCTGATGGCTCGACTCTGTCCGCCAGGGCCAACAGCATCTAGTCGATATTCAAAGTTGCCAGCATTGGGTGGGCAGTCATTCATGGAACCGCGCACCGGCGCATTGCTCCACAGATCGCCGCCATTCCGCCGCAGATCGACCCGGCTCACGTTGCCCTGGACATCCCAGTCGATGCGCACACATTGGCCGACGCTGATCTGTCCCGTGGGCAGCACGTTGAAGAGGGCGATGACTGGCGCGCCCTGGGCTGGCTGCACATAAATGATGATCTGGCGCACTTCGACTGCGCCGTCAGCTCTGACAACGCGCAAATAATAAGTTGTCGTCTGCTGCGGATATTCGGTGCGTGTGCCGACGGCAGGCGCTGGATGCTCCCACCAATTCTGCCATTGGTTATAGAAGAAGACATCGCGGGCGTTTTGCGTGCTCCAAGAGAATACGACCGGCTCGCCAGCCCGGATGTTGGTGGGGCTGGCGGTGAAGCTGATTTGGGTGGTCGGCGTCTGGGTGGGTCGCGGCGTAGCCGTGGCTGGCGATTGGACGCGAATGCCCACGTAGATGCGCTGCCCAAAAGGCGTGTTCTGGGCGTTCACCATCCGCCAGAAACCCTGATAAACGCCCGGTTGGCGCGGCGCAACCAGGTTCACATAGAAATCGTATGTCGCGCCAGGCGGTACAAGACCCACGACCGGCGCTGGCTGGCCGCCCATACGCGATTCAGGCGTGTTGCCATAAGCATAGGCCAGGCGATAGCGCCCATCCCAGGTGCACGTTCCGCTGTTGCGCACACGCCACCCTTTCACAAACTCCTGGCCGGGCATTAGAACGGGCGGTGCAGTCATATTCTTGTCATCATAGGTGAGGTCGGCCACATAGGTCATGCCGTCGATGCAGGCAGGAATGGGTGACGGCGTGGGTGTGGCAGTGGGCGTGACAGCGGCGGGGCGCGTCGCCGTCGCTGTGGCCGTCGAGGTGGCCGTGGGCCGGATGTCGTCTGCCCCCAGACCGAGAAACTGTGTCGCCAGCCGCGTCAGCGCGCCGTCATCGCGCATCTCGTCCAACGCTGCATTCAGTCTTCGCCGCAGCTCGTCGGCGCCCTTGCGCACGGCCATGGCGTAGAGCTGGCGACTGAGTCCTTGGGCGGCAATGACGACATTCCCCTCTGCGGCGAAATTTTGCGCGGGCAGGGCGTCCATGATGACCAGGTCGATGCGTCCACGCCCCAGGTCGGTTACGGCGCGTTTGATGTCGGTGTACAGGATGAGATTCTCCGGCGGTAGCAAGCCCGGTTCGACAAGCTCCCGTTCCACCCATGTCTGGTAGACGGAGCCGCGCTGCACGCCAACGCGCGTCGCTGCGCCGATCTCTGTGATCTCCTTGTACGACGCCGGCTCTGCGTTGGCCGCAACCATGAAGGCATCTTCACCCACAAAATAAACATCGGTGAAATCGACGACCAGGTCGCGCTCTGGGGTGATGGAGAGCGCCGAGATGGCGACGTCTATCTGATCGAGCAAGAGCGCATCGAGCAGCCCGGCGAAGGGAATGTCCTTGATCTGCACCTCCAGACCGAGGCGCACGCCGATCTCGCGGATAAGCGTCGGGTCAAAACCGGTGATTCTAAAACGATCATCATAATACTCGAAGGGTGGATAGTCGGCCGCGACGCCCACTCTCAGCTCGCCGCGTTCCTGAATACGCTGCCAATCCTGTTCCGGGTCAGGTGTGGGCGTCGTCGGCGTCACTCGACTGACGCACGCGGCGAGCAGGCCAGCTGCGCACAAAGCGAGTAGGGCGCCGATTACTGCCAGAGAGAACCGTTTCATCGCATGTGCCTTTCGTCGACGAACTGGGGTATTCCCAGTGCTTTGGAGAAAGCGCCTCTTCAATATATACTAACCGTCATTGTCATATTCACCTAATGATAGCCGATGCGTCTGCCGGCGGCGCCTGGAATTGCAGCGACTTCTCTTGTCAAGACGGACGAGCGGATATGAATGATTTGGTCGATTTGAGTCCATTGCGCGAAGTTCTTGGTCGCCATGCCCCACACGGGCGGAGCCAGCTGCTGCCCTGTCTTCTCGAAGCACAGAGTCTCTATGGCTACATCCCAGAGCCGGTCGCCGTCGAAGTCAGCCGCAGCCTGGACGTTCCTCTTGCTGACATCCACGGCGTCATCGAGTTCTATTCGCTGCTCTACAACGAACCCGTGGGGCGGACGGTGGCGCGCGTCTGCACCGATCCATCGTGCGCGCTGCGCGGCGGCGAAGAAGTGCTGGCGACTGCGCTGCGCCTGGCCGGGGTGGAAGAAGGCGGCACATCCGCCGACGGCGCTGTCACCGTGGAGCGCGCGCCCTGCCTGGGGCACTGCAATGCAGGCGTCTCGGTCAATGTCTCCAGCGGGCGGCCCGTGCGCAACGCCACCTTCGCCCATGTCACGCCCCAGGACGTGGAGGCAGCCTTCCGCGGCCAGGGACGCACCACCAGCGACCTCTATGGCGAAGACTACGTGGGCGGCGATCTGAGCATTGTCACGCCGTTGTGTGGGCGCGGACGGCGCACTCGCCTGGTGGAGTACCAATCTGTGGGTGGAATGCAGGCGTTACGCACGACCTTGAGTATGCCGCGGGAGAAGGTCATCGAGCTGTTGGGCGCGGCCAGCCTCTTGGGGCGCGGGGGCGCGGCCTTCCCCACCTGGATCAAATGGGACGGCGCGGCCAAAGCGCCCGGCTCGCCCAAATACTTTGTCGTCAACGCCGACGAATCAGAACCCGGCACCTTCAAAGACCGGGTGCTGCTGGAGGGCGACCCGTGTCGCATTCTGGAGGGCGCTCTTATCGGCGCGTATGTCGTTGGCGCAGCGCGTATTTTCATCTATGTGCGTGGGGAATATCCCCTGGCGATTCAGCGCGTTGAAGAAGCCGCCGACGAGTTGCAGCGCGCCGGTTATCTGGGCGCCGACATCCTCGGTTCGGGGTTTGGCGTGGATGTGGAAGTGCGGAGCGGCGCTGGCGCGTACATCTGCGGCGAAGAGACCGCGCTCTTCGAGTCCATCGAGGGCAAGCGGGGGTTTCCCCGTATGAAGCCGCCCTTTCCCGCCACCCATGGGCTGTTCGGCAAGCCCACCGTTATCAACAATGTGGAGACGCTGGCGAAAGTGCCATACATCATCAACCACGGACCGCAAGCGTTTCAGGAGTTGGGCACGGCCGATTCCACCGGACCCAAGCTGCTCTGTGTGTCAGGCGATGTGGTGCGCCCAGGTCTTTACGAAGTCGGTTTTGGCCTGACCCTGCGCCATCTCATCGAAAATCTGGCCGGCGGCGTGGTGGGCGGCAGGCTGCAAGCCGTGCTCCTGGGCGGCGCATCGGGTGCGTTCGTCCATCCAAGCCAGATGGATACACGCATCACCTTCCCTGATTTGCGACAGGCTGGCCTCACATTGGGTTCGGGCGCGGTGATGGTCTTCAACGAGAGCCGCGACCTGCGCGACGTCCTTAAGCGGGTGGGGCGCTTTTTTGCCCACGAGTCGTGCGGCAAGTGCTATCCCTGCCAGTTGGGAACCCAGCGCCAATACGAGATTCTGGAGCGGCTGGCCCACCGCGCAGCCCTCTCCGGCGACCGGCGGCGCCTGAGCGACGTGGGCTGGACCATGACTGACGCGTCCCTGTGCGGCCTTGGGCAAACCGCGGCCAGCGCAGTGCTCAGTGCAATGAAACACTGGCCGGAGATGTTTGAAGAGCCGAAACCGTGAATTGTCAATGGTCAATTGCGAATGATTACGAGGGATGGGACTGATGTGATGAGTAAAGTGTCATTGACAATCGACGGCAGTGAAGTGGTGGTGGAGTCGGGCGCGACCATCCTGGAGGCGGCGACCGCGGTGGGCGTCCACATCCCCACCATCTGCTATCACGAAGCATGCACGGCCAATGCGCTCTGTCGCCAGTGCGTGGTGGAAGTGGAGAAGCAACGCCTGCTCCAGCCAGCATGTTATGTCAAGGCCACAGCCGGCATGGTGGTGCACACAGCCAGCGAGCGCGTCATACGCAGCCGGCGCACCATCCTGGAGATGCTCAACGCCGCCATCGATCTCTCCGAAGCGCCCGATATCCAGGCGCAGATGGCAGAGTACGGCGCAGACCCACAACGTTTTCCCGACGCCGAACGCCGAAGCCCGGCCCTGGTGGATGACAACCCCATGTATGTACGCGATTACGCCAAGTGCATTCTGTGCTGGCGTTGCGTCCAGGTCTGCGCCGACGACGCCCAATACACCTACGCCATCAACTTCGAGGGCCGCGGGTACGAGACCCAAATCGCCACCTTTTTCGACAAGCCCATGCCCGAGACCACCTGCGTCTTCTGCGGGCAGTGTGTGGGGGTCTGTCCAACGGGCGCGCTCAAGCCGCGTCGGGAATGGCTGTTACAAGAGGGCAAGACGCCCGACGAGATCATGGAGATGTCGCGTTCGGCGCGGCGCGGAGCGAGAAGGCGGAAGTAGTGGATAGGAAAGAGAACTCATGCTTGTAGAAGTAAGACCAAGGATCGCTATTGGCGCAGTTGTTCGCAATGCAATTGTGTTCAATCCGCGTTACTGGGGGGATAGTCTAGTGAGCACAGATACACTCTTGCAGGCGGTCGAGAGACTGTTTGCGCTTCTTTACGTCCGTCGAATCGACTACGTGCTTGTTGGCGGCATTGCTCTGCTGCAATACGTCGAAGGCCGCAATACAGAAGATATCGACCTGATTATCTCACTGCCGTCACTGAGCCGATTGCCGGAAATTTCTCTTGAAAGCCAGGATGCAAACTTTGCTCGCGGGCGTTTCGAGGGGCTTCAGATTGACTTCTTGTTGACGCGCAATCGACTATTCGATGCAGTGCACAAGCGTTTTGCCACATCCCTACGCTTTGTCGAACGAGAGATCCCATGCGCAACGGTAGAGGGTCTCTTACTCCTCAAGCTGTACGCACTTCCCTCGCTCTATCGTCAAGGCAATTTCGCGCGTGTGGGCCTATATGAGAGTGATATTGCACTACTCATTCAAGCCTATCGACCCGTCATGATGCCGCTGTTTGGTGAATTGGAAAAGCATCTTCTTGAAAGCGACCTCGAATCTGTGCGCCAGATTGTCGCAGAAATCGAGCAGCGCATCGCACGCTTCGATGCAGGACGCCGCACTCGCGCCGGCAAACATGACTGAACTCCGCGTCTTCACCCCAATCATCTTCGGTCTTCTCTCGGCCTTGAGTTGGGGGACGGGCGACTTCTGCGGCGGACTGGCAACAAGACGCAGCAACGTCTACGGCGTGGTGATCACAGCCGAGATCGTAGGCGCGGCGTTGTTGGCCGCGCTTGCGCTTCTCTTTGGCGAGGCGGCGCCCACGTCTGCCAATCTGGCCTGGGGTGTGCTGGCCGGTCTGGCCGGCGCCGTCGGCCTGGTCATGCTCTATGCCGGGCTTGCCAGCGGACGCATGGGCATCGTCGCACCGCTGTCGGCGGTCGTCGCCGGCATGGTTCCGATTCTCGTCACGACCGTTGTGGACGGACTGCCCCAGACGGCGCAACTGCTCGGTTTTGGCCTGGCTCTGGCAGCCGTCTGGCTTCTCTCCAGCCGACCAGGGAGCAGAATCGCGCTGGGCGATCTCTGGCTGCCCATTGCAGCGGGGCTGGGCTTTGGCCTCTATTTCGTGCTCATTGCCCGGGTGGAAGGCGACGCCATCTACTGGCCGCTGGTGGCTGCCCGCCTGAGCGGCGCGCTCCTGCTGGCGGTCGCAGGGCTGGTCATGCATCAATCGCTGCGCTGCACACGGGGGGCGCTCCCGTTGGCCTCGGCATCGGGAGTTTTCGACGCCGGCGGCAATCTCTTTTTCGTGCTGGCGGCCATGAGCGGGCGGCTGGACGTGGCCGCGGTGCTCTCCTCGCTCTACTGTGGCGCAACGGTCTTGCTGGCCTGGATCTTCCTCAAAGAACGGCTGACGCGGCCCCAGTGGGCGGGTGTCGCGGCCGCGCTGGTCGCCATCGCGCTGATTGCGCTGTGACCCTTTCCTGTCCAGTCGGAAATATGCGATTACGAACCGCACCTATGGATTCCACGATGTTTTTGACCAGAACAGTGCCTGCCTAATTTGGCTAAATTGCCCAAAATGAACTATATTGATGCAGCACGAGAGCAAAGATAGCTGCATCAAAAGAGGAGAAAGGCGATGGTGACAATTGCGGCAACCGATCTCAAGAATCGACTTGGTCAAGTGATCGATCAGGCTCGCCGTGAACCCGTTCTGATTCAGAGTCATGGACGCGACACAGTCGTTATCCTGGATCATACCGAGTTCGTGCGTTTGCAACGTCTGGAAGACCTATATTGGGCAATACGCGCCGATGAGGCGCTCAAGAGTGGATTTCTTTCGCCGGAAGAGACCTTGCAGCGCTTACGAAGCCGTCTCGAAAGTGAAACAGGGGGATGACTCCTCATGAACCGCAAGTTGTCGATGACGCATGATGTCGACAAGTTCCTGGCGCGTTTGGATGCAAAGGTCTTTCGGCAAATCGTCCGTAGGATATTCCTGCTTGCCGATAACCCGTTGCCAATAGATGCGACCCGCTTACAGGGCAGGGATGACTTTCGAATCGATGTGGGCGAGTATCGCATCGTTTATGCTTTCAACAGCGATACGGTGTACATCATCCTAATTGGCAAGCGCAACGACGACGAAGTCTATTCGAGGCTCAACCGAAAGTGACCTGTATTGCTGAGACAGCCAGACCCTTTCTCAAATGGGCCGGCGGAAAACAACAACTGCTCACCCAGTTCGAGCCGTTGTTTCCGAGCCAGATACATCGCTATTTCGAGCCATTTGTCGGCAGCGGCGCCGTGTTTTTTCACCTGTGGAATACGAAACGGCTTGGCGCTGAGATCGCGCTATCAGACAACAACCCCGAACTCGTCAATGTGTATGTAGTCGTGCGCGATCAAGTGGAGGAGTTGATCGTCCATCTGGCAAGGCATCAATCTTTGCATAATCGCGAACACTACTACAGCGTGCGCGCTCAGGACAGGAGCAATCAACCCATGGGCAAAGTTGAACGCGCTGCGCGCTTCATCTATCTGAACCGCACCTGCTACAACGGCCTCTATCGCGTCAACAGTCGAGGACACTTCAACACACCTATGGGCAGCTACAAAAACCCGCGAGTGATCTTCGCCGAGGAACTGAGAGCAGCGAGCGCCGCCCTGTCGTCGGTCAACCTGATTGTTCAGACATTCGATCACATCGTAGAAGCCGTTGCGGACGGCGATTTCGTCTACTTCGATCCGCCCTACGATCCTGTGAGCAAGAGCGCCAGTTTTACGGGCTACACATCAGATCGTTTTGACAACCTGGATCAGGAACGACTGGCCGCAGTCTTTCGCCAACTATCGGATCGAGGCTGCCAGTGTATGTTGAGCAATTCCTGCACGCCCTTCATCCTCGATCTCTATCGCGACTTTCGCATCGACATGGTCACAGCAAAGCGCGCGGTGAATTCCGTGGGCAGCCGTAGAGGACCTATCAGCGAGGTGGTTGTCAGGAATTATTGAACATGGAACATGAATGGAGTCTGCCGCTATGATGACGCCTGACCGCATCGTCTCCACGACCTGCCCCTATTGCGGCGTGGGCTGCAACCTGCGCCTCCATGTCAAGGACGACTTCATCTATCGGGTCACGTCGCCCTTCGACGCGGTGGTGAACCGGGGCAATCTGTGCGTCAAGGGGCGCTTTGGCTATGATTATCTCTATCACCCTGATCGGGTGACGACGCCGCTCATACGCAAGGAGCGCCAGCTCCCCGGTCAGCGCACCCAGGCGTTTGACCGCAGCGCATGGCGCGAAGTCACCTGGGATGAGGCATTAGACACGGTCGCCGACCAGCTGGTGGAGATCTACCAGCGCGATGGCAGCGACGCCATGGCCGTCTATTGCTGCGCCAAAGCTGCCAACGAGGACAATTACCTCATGCAGAAGCTCTATCGCAGCCTCTTTCGCACCAACAACGTGGATCATTGCACCCGGCTGTGTCACGCCGGCAGCGTGGTTGCGCTCCAACTGGCCTTGGGCACCTCGGCCATGAGCAACACCGCGGCGGAAGTGGTGGAGAGCGACTGCTTTATCGTCACCGGCTCCAACACCACGGAGAATCACCCCATCATCGCCCTACAAATGAAAGACGCAGTGCGCAAACATGGCTCGCAGCTCATCGTCATCGACCCACGACGGCTGGAGTTGTGCGATTTTGCGACCCTGTGGCTGCCCCTCAAGCCCGGGACGAATGTGCCGGTCTTCTCAGCCATGGCCCACGTGATTATCAAGGAAGGGCTGGTCAACCACCAGTTCATCCAGGCGCGCACCACGGGCTACGAAGAATTCGCGCGTTCCATGGAAAAGTTCACGCCCGCCTACGCCGAAGCCATCTCCGGCGTTGACCGCAACCTGATCGTCGAAGCGGCCAGGATGTACGCCGGCGCTCGCAACGGCGCCATCTTCTGGGGCATGGGCATCTCCCAGCTTTCCCATGGCACCGCCAGCGCGCTGGGGCTGATCCACCTGGCGTTACTCACCGGCCACATCGGGCGCAGGGGAACTGGGCTGAACCCCCTACGCGGACAAAACAACGTCCAGGGCGCATCCGACGCCGGCGCCATGCCCTTCCACTACCCCGGCTACATGCCCGTGGATCAGGAGGAAAACGCTGCGAAATGGGAGGCTGCGTGGAACGTGGAGCCAGGTGGGCTGAGCCGCAAGCGCGGATTGACCACCACCGAAATTCTCGCCAACGTGCGGCCTGGCGGCGTGCGGTCACTCTACATCATGGGCGAGAACCCCATGATGACCGAGCCGAATCTGAATGTAACGCGCCATCACATGGAGCAGCTCGAATTTCTGGTCGCTCAGGACCTCTTCATCAACGAATCGGCGGCCTTCGCCGATGTCTTCCTGCCGGCCGCCTCTTTTGCGGAAAAAGAAGGCACCTTTACCAACACCGATCGCCGGGTGCAGCGGGTGCGCCGTGCGCTTGCCCCGCGCGGCCAGGCGCGACCAGACGCCGAAATCGTCTGTGACCTGGCCCAGCGCATCGAAGTGCGGTTGGGCCGGCTGAACAGCGCGGGCTGGCGCTACGACAACCCGGAGGCCATCTTTCGCGAGATGGCGAATGTGGCGGTCATGCTCAAGGGCGTCACCTACCGGCGCATCGAGCAGGTCGGGCTGCAATATCCCGTGCTGGATGAAAACGACCCGGGCGCGCCCTTTCTATTCGCCGACTCCTTCCCTGCGGGGCGCGGGCGTTTCTTTCCCCTGGAATATGTACCCGTGGCCGAAGAGCCAGACGAAGAGTACCCCTTCATCCTCACCACTGGTCGCCTGTTGGAGCACTGGCACGGCGGCACCATGACGCGCCATTCCCAGTTGGACGCGCTCTACCCGGAGCCACTGGTGGAGATGCACGAGATCGACGCGGCGCGCATCAGCGTGCGGACGGGCGATCCGGTGCGCGTGGCCTCGCGGCGCGGGGCGGTGACGCTGCGCGCCAGCATCTCGCCCAAGGCCACGCCAGGCGTGGTCTTCATCCCCATGCACTTTGTCGAGGCCGCAGCCAATCTGCTGACCATCGACGTTTTGGATCCCCAGGCAAGAATCCCTGAATTCAAGGCGTGCGCGGTGAGCATCCAGATTGCCAGCACGGATGAATTCGACCGAGCGGGAACGACAGTTGCACGGGGGAGATATTGAGTTGAGAATAGGAAAATAGAATCCTGAGATCCTGTTCAATCTCGTCGTGTCTGGCGCGCGGTGTAGAGCACGATGCTGCCCGCAACCGCCGCGTTGAGGCTTTCCATGCGACCGTACATGGGCAGACGCACCAGAAAATCGCACTTGTCCCTGGTCAGGCGACTCAGCCCCTCGCCCTCGCTGCCAACAACCACGGCCAACGCGCCGTCGAGTCTGGCTGCGGACAAGGGCGGAACGTCGGGAGCGCCGTCGAGACCAGCCACCCAGATGTTGCGCTTCTTCAGTTCCTCGATGGCGCGATTGATGTTGACGACCTGGGCCACCAGTATGTGCTCCACCGCGCCAGCGCTGGCGTTGGAGACAGCCGGAGTCACGCGCGCAGCCCGACGGTCGGGAATGACCACGCCGTGAACGCCCATCGCCTCCGCCGTGCGGATGAGCGACCCCAGATTTTGCGGGTCTTGCAAGTGATCCAAAACGAGGAGGAGCGGGGCTTCGCCCCGTTGGTCGGCCAGACGCAGGCAATCTTCCAACTCCACATAGGGATAGTCGCCTGCCTCCAGGGCGACGCCCTGCGCGTTGACGTTCTCCTGCGCCAGGCGCTGGAACAGGCCGCCCTTGATGATGCGCATGGACAGACTATTCTCCTGGGCGGCAGTGAGGATCTCACCCAGCGCGCCGCTGGCGTGTTCGGGCTGCATTCCTGGGTCGCCTTCGACCCATAGGCGGAAAAGTTGCCGCCGGCGCGCCCGCAAAGTTTCCAGTACGGCTCTACGGCCATAGATGAGTTCGCTCATAGTTGTCAATGGGGCTGCGTCATGATGGCCGCTCGTAACGCCAGGTGGTGCCCTGGGGCGAATCTTCCATCACTACCCCCAGCTCCTTGAGTTGGTTGCGGATCTTGTCTGCCAAAGCCCACTGTTTGATGGTGCGCAAGTCGCCCCGCACCTGCACCAGCAAGTCAATGAAAGGCTTGGCTGCCACATCCATGCTTGCATCCCCAGCGGCGGGTTCGCTCAGGGTCAAACCCAAGACAGCGCCCAGCTCGCGCAGAGTGCTTTGGGCGGCCTGAAAGAAGGGACCGCTGACCCCGGCCGTGCGCCCGCTGTTAATGGCGCGCACCAGATCGAACATGACAGCCAAACCGCCAGCCGTATTGAGGTCATCATCCATCATGTCAATGAAGGCTGCGCGGGCGTTTTCTGCTGCTTCGCGCAGCGCGTCGGCCTCTGGGCCAGTTGTCTTCTGCCCGCTAGGCGGGCGCAGAGCGCTGCGCAGGCGCTCCAGTCCGCGTTCTGCAGCTTCAATGGTCTCACTGCTGAAGGCCACTGGCTTGCGATAGTGACCGGAAAAGATCAACATGCGCAGGCTGTCAGAGCTATAGCGTTCCAGGAACTCATCGATGGTGATGAGATTGCCCAGAGACTTGCTCATCTTTTCGCCTGAAAGCTGCAACATGCCATTGTGCATCCAGATGTTGGCGAAGGGCTTGCCGGTCAGGCTCTCGCTTTGAGCGATTTCATTTTCATGGTGAGGAAAGACCAGGTCGTTGCCGCCGCCGTGGATGTCAATGGTCTCGCCCAGGTGCTCCAAAACCATGGCAGAACATTCGATGTGCCAGCCGGGGCGCCCCGGGCCCCAGGGGCTGTCCCACGATGGCTCGCCGGGTTTGGCCGCCTTCCAAAGGGCGAAATCACCCGGATGCTCCTTGCGCATGTCTTCCTCGATGCGTGTGCCGCTCAGCGCCTCGTCCAGGGTGCGCCGGCTCAACTTGCCATAATCGGTGTCTTTTGTAACGCGAAAATAGACATCGCCGTCCAATTCATACGCATAGCCATTTTCGCCCAGCCCCTGGATGGCGGCGATGATGCTGCTCATGGTGTTGCTGACGCGGGGATAGACATCCGCCTCCATGACGTTGAGATCGACCAGATGACGCAGATATTTGTTGGCGTACATGTTCGCCATAGCGATGGGGTCTTGACCGGTATCATTGGCGCGACGAATAATCTTGTCGTCCACGTCGGTGAAATTCGTGGCGTAGCGCACCTTGTAGCCGCGGTAGATCAGGTAACGACGCACCATGTCGAAGATGATGGCGGCCATGGCGTGGCCGATGTGGGCGTCCGCGTAAACAGTCGGGCCACACACGTACATGGTTACTTTTCCCGGCGTCAAGGGGACGAACTCTTCCACCTTGCGGGTTAGCGTGTTGTAGAGACGCAAAGTCATAGATAAAGTCCTGTCATGAATCGTTTTGATGATCGACGAACCTTTGGCAGGATAGACGGGATGAACAGGACAATCATAGAGAATCCTGTCAATCCTGTTGATATCCTGTTATGGCTGATTGGGAACGGCAAAGATGAGCCGTCCGGCATTGGTTTGCAACACTTTCGTCACTTGCACAAGCACTTCCTGATTGAGATAGCGACGGCCGTTCTCCACAACCACCATGGTGCCGTCTTCCAGATAGCCGACGCCCTGGCCGATCTCTTTCCCCTCCTGGATGATCCTGATGGGCATCTCCTCCCCAGGCAGAAGAACAGACTTAACGGCGTTTGCCAGTTCGTTGATGTTGAGTATCTTCACTCTTTGCAGGCGGGCGACTCGATTGAGATTGAAATCGTTGGTAATGACCGCCGCTTGCATCTGCATCGCCAGACTGATCAACTTGTCATCCACCTGTTGCGCATCAGTGGGGTCTTGGTCGATGAACTCGATCTCAATCTCGGGGGTGTGCTGTAGGCGGTCAAGGATTTCCAACCCGCGCCTTCCACGGTTACGGCGCATGGAGTCGGCCGAGTCCGCGATATACTGCACCTCGTTCAGAACAAAGCGAGGCACCACCAGTTTGCCAAGCAGGAAGCCAGTCTTGGCAATGTCTGCGATGCGCCCATCAATGATGACGCTGGTGTCCAGAAGCAACGTATGCTCGATCTGTCCAGCAGGCGCAACGGCGGGCGTCGTTTCCGCCCGTCTTCCCAGACGAAAAAACGAGAAGAAGTCCTCTTTGCGAAGAGCCATCACGGTCACGCCGAGATAGCCAAAGATGATCACAGCCACAAAGGGCAGGATCGGGCCAAAGGGTTCCGGGAGACGCGACAGGGGATAGGCCAGCAGCGCGGCAATCAGGAGGCCGAAGGCCAGCCCGATGGTGCCGGCAATGAGATCGTCGATCTCAAGTTGCCGCATGGTGTTGCGCGCAGCGCGCGCCGGGGCGATCACCAGCCATGGCGAAAGGAGGTAGCCCAACGCTGCACCCAGCAGGGTGGCAGACCAGATGATAGGCGCAGTTGCGCTGGTCAATTCGATGGTGCCGGCCAGCGCTATGCCCAATTCATAGCCAATAAAGCCATACAACAGGGTGCCAAGCACCCGCAAGAGTGGAGAAAATCGCATACACAAGTCCTTGATAAGTCCTGAATAATGATAGCATAGTACTCTATGTGAGTCAGTAGAGCAATCTACCTTCTCAGGAGTTCCTGATAGAGCCGCAGTATTGCCTGGGCGTTCGCTTGGGCCGAATAGCGTTCGCTGGCTGTCATTGCCCCTTGCCTAAGCTCCTGGCGCAGCTCCGCGTTGCGAATCAACGTCAGGAACTTATGCACGAAATCGGCGTCATCACCCGGAGCAGCCAGCAGCCCAGAGCGTCCATCGTCAACTGTATCGGCGATGCCGGGCGAATCTATGCCGAGAACAGGCAGACCAGCCGCCATGGCCTCGATGACCGTGAGGGGATGCACTTCGGTGACGCTGGCCGACACAAAGAAGTTGCTCAGCGCCAGGTAGTCGGGCATCTGCTCGTAGGAAACCCGCCCGGTGAACGTAACGCGTTCACTGATCCCCAAATCTTGCGCCAGGCTGCGATAGTCATCCATCTCCGGGCCGTCGCCGACCAGCAAAAGATGACCACGCACGCTCTCTTGGGTAACCATGTGGAAAAGTTTCAAGAGATAGTCAATCGACTTCTCACGGCTCATCCGACCCACAAAGACGCCCACGACAGCGCGTTCAGGAATACCAATATCACTGCGCGTCATCAAGCGTAACGGGGCGCGGAAACGCTCCACCTCGACGCCGTTGGGGATGACATGGATGGGACTGGCCGCCCCCCAAGCGCGCATGACGGCGGCCGCGCCCTCGCTGGGGGCAATGAGCGCAGAGCAACGCTTGGTGAACGGACGATAGTAGGCTGCGACAGCTTGCTGGGTGAATTCTTTCGGAATGAATGGGAGATACTCATTGGTGTAGAGATCGTAGCGTGTATGATTGGTGAAAACCAGGGGAACGCCGGTTTGCCTGGCAAACCAGGTCGCCGACAGACCGCTGACGATGGGGTGATGGGTGTGGACAATGTCTGCGCTGTGCAACGCTTCTTGCGCGCGTTGGCTCAGCGGCGCGCCAACGGCATAGCCCGACTTGCCCAGGGGCATTCCGGCATAGCGAATGACATCGGCTTCATCATCAGGATGAGGCGCACCGGGGGCCAGCAAGCAGACCTGCTGGCCCAGATTCGCCAGCCATTTCTTCAACAGAGCGACATGATTGACGACGCCGTTGATGACCGGTCGATAGACGTCGGACATGAGCACGATGCGCATAAAGCCTCACTTGATTGCATTTGGCGTTTTTGCGTTGCCATGCAAGAATTATGACCGACATTCCACTTTCGCGGCAACATTTAGACAGGACAAAGATTAAACGTGGCTCTGAAAAAGGTATTGTTGGGTATATTCGCCCATCCCGATGACGAGAGTTTTGGGCCGGGCGGCACGCTGGCGCGCTACAGCGCCGAGGGCGTCGCCGTCCATGTCATCATCGCCACTGACGGCATTGCCGGCTCAGTGGAAGATCCATCCCACCTGCAGACCCACGACTCACTTGCGCAGGTGCGCTCAAAGGAACTGGCCAATGCGGCGGTTGCGCTCGGAGTGACAAGCATTTGGTCGCTGCCCTATCGTGACAGCGGGATGCGCGGCTCGGCAGACAACGATCATCCCCAGGCGCTCATCCGTCAGCCCATAGATCACACTGTCAACGAGGTGCTTTTCTACATGAAACGCCTGCGCCCTCAGGTGGTGATCACCCATGACCCCTGGGGGGGATACGGACACCCTGACCATATTCGGTGTTGTGCAGCGACCACTGCGGCCTTCCATCTGGCGCAAGGACCGCAGAAGCTCTACTACACGGCCTTCGACAAGCGATTCATCCAGGTGATGGCGCGGCTCATGCCCCTGTGGGGCGTCAACCCGCGCGCCCTGGGACGGAATAAAGACATCAATTTGCTGGAGATCTCCTCCTGGCGGACGCCTATACACGCCAAACTCAACATCGAACGTTATCATGCAGCCAAGCTGGCGGCCAGCAAAGCTCACGCCAGCCAATACAGCGGCGGCCCGGCCTGGGCGCAAAAACTGCCGGGCTTTGTACGTCGGCGCGTGCTCATGTATGAGAGCTTCACGCGTGCCTTTCCCACGTCGGACTCGACAATCGAAGTAGACCTGTTTCAAGGCATAACATGACGCGCCCGAAGTGCAGCCTTTGGCGTGGCGAGAAGCACATGATCCACCATAGGTTAGTTGAAACAGCCCCAAGCATGTGACAGAGTGATAGCGATCTGCTTATTGACGGATAGCTATCGCGAACTTGATACTCACAAAGGGAGAAAGGCATGAGAAACTTACACGTAATGAGGGTGGCGCGCGGTCAATTGACCATTGTTGTTGTCGCGTTTCTGGCCTTGCTGCTGGCGTCGTCGTCGGCGGCGGCGGCGGTCATCATCCCCGATGACGGCGATGTCTACCGCCTGGAGCAGGGACAGGTCATCGACGACGATCTCTATGTAAGCGCCCCAGAGGTGATCATCGACGGCACGGTCAACGGCGACCTGGTCGCCGCCGGCGCTCATGTGGAAGTCAACGGCGTGGTCACTGGCGATGTGTTGGCAGCTGGAGCGTCTGTGGTGATTAACGGCGTGGTGGAAGATGATGCGCGCGTGGCCGGCGCAGCGGTGGAAATCAACGGCACTGTCGGCTCGGATCTCTTGGCCGCGGCGGGCGGCGGCGAGGGTTTCACCTTTCCCTTCAACGTGGGAACGCGCTCAATCTTGCCTGGGCTGCGCATCGCTCAAGATGCCACCATCGGGAAAGATGCCCTGTTGGCTGGCGGATTGGTGATAATGAATGGGACAGTGGGGCGCAACCTGTATGTGGGCGCCGGCAGCCTGGTGCTTGCTGGTACGGTCAACGGAGACGCCTGGCTCTATACAGGCAACCTCGCGGTGAGCGATGCAGCCACCGTCGAAGGAACGCTCAGCTATTCGGCCGGCGAAGCTGCCCGCGTGCCGGCTTCCGTCGCCAGCCAGGTTGAAGAGATTCCGGCGCCGGCAAGACCGGAGCAGCCGGTTGCGCCTACGTCGAGCATCTTGGCCGATTGGAGCGGTTGGCTGCTCGGCACAGTGCTCCTGTTGGTGGGTCTGGCGTTGTTCGGGTGGCTACTGTTGCGTTTCGCCCCGGGCTTATTGGCTGAGCCAACGGCCGCAGTTGCGGCCAAGCCCGCACAGGCATTCATCATCGGGCTGGTTGTGTTCTTGCTCATCCTGCCGGTGAGCGCGCTGTTGGTGGCCGTAACAGCTCTCTTCTTCGGCATCTTTCCGGCAGGCGTCGCCATGTTCTTCTTCCTCTTTGGCCTCCTGGCGCTCTTGTGGGTCTTTAGCCCCATGGCGCCGGGGCTGTGGATCGGGCGCGCCATTTCAGGTGGGCGCTGGAGCGATGTTCTGGCGCTGCTGACGGGCATCGTGATCATCGCCCTGGCAGCGCGGCTGATCGCCCTGGTTCCGTACACCGGCGCGGCGGTTGCGTTCCTGATCTATCTTGTCTGCTTCTCCTTCACCGCGGGCGGTCTCTACCTTTCCCGGCGACAACAAGTTGCGCCTCCTGTTGAGACCGACTTGGCTGGAGAGCCGGAGCCAGTAGGTTAGGGGTTAGAGAGCGGTAAGAATCGAATGATCAATTCGCCAGGTTATGCACCATTGGATGGGCGCATGGCTGCGCACAGGGGTAGGAAGCGGGGCGAACTTGGAGATCAGCGAGCGGTTGTTTGTCGGGGATGTAGTGGAGATGCGCAAGCTGCACCCGTGCGGCGGATTGCAATGGCGCGTCGAACGGGTAGGCGCCGACATCGGCCTGATCTGCCTGACGTGCAAGCGCCGCGTGCTCATGCCCCGCCGCCAGTTCGCCCGCCAGACAAAAAAGTTCATCCAGCGCGGAGCGGATGAACCAGGAGAGATGTGAATCACAGCGCGAGAAAAACGGAGGGGGAATTCCATCATGAACCGGGCAGAACTGGTCGCTTATCTGAACGCATATCTGCGCATCGAAGAGATCAAGGACTATGGACCCCAGGGCTTGCAGATCGAAGGAAGAGGCGAAGTGGAGCGTATCGTCGGCGCAGTGGATTCGCACCAGCCAGTCGTCGAGGCTGCCCTGGCAGCAGGCGGCGACCTGCTCCTGGTGCATCATGGCATCTTCTGGGGCGCCCCGCGACTCCTGTCTGGCAGTTATGGGAAACTGGTGCGCACGTTCATTCAGAACGACCTCAACCTTTACGCTGCGCACCTGGCGCTGGACGCCCACCCCGAGGTGGGCAACAACGCAGAGCTGGCGCGGCGTTTGGGACTGACGGTAGTGGACTGGTGGGCGTCTGTCAACGGCGTCAAGCTGGGTGTGATCGGCAAGAGCGACGAAGACATCTCATTCGCCGATCTCGTGGCGCGCTTTGCCCGCACTGTGGGAGAACCAAAGTTGGTGCAAGCCAACGGCCCCTCCACGGTGGGCGCGGTGGGCATTTTGAGCGGTTTTGGCGCACGAGACATCGAGGCGGCAGCGGCGCTCGGATGTAACACGGTGGTGACCGGGGAAACCAGTCACGCCAACTATTACGACGCGTTCAACCTGGGCGTCAACGTTCTTTACGGCGGGCACTACACCAGCGAGACCGTCGGCGTGCAGGCTCTCGGAGCGCACTTGGCGCAGCGTTTCGGCCTGGACTTCACTTTCGTAGACCTGCCGACCGGGTTGTAGATTGTTGCGAGGGTAAACATCGGCCAGGACATGAGCGGCGGCAAAGCTATCTGGTCAACAGCGCCAGTCTTTGCCGCCGTCTTTCATGCTCGTTCTTCAGTCCAGGGGTATTTGCTTGAATCCTGCTTTTTCCTCAAGAAGGCGGTTGATTTCGCCGGGTTCAGCGTGCCTTCCCAACGCCTTCTTGCTAAAGATCAGCGTATCGCCGGCCATCACCTCGAAACGACCACCGGTCGATGGGATCAGGGTCAGACTTTCAATAAAGGGGGTGTAGAGCTTCATCAGTTGGTCCGTCAAACTGACGGCGCGCGGAGTGTAGTTTCACTGTACGCAGTATTCGATGCTCAGCTTTGTCTTCTGCATTTTGCTGCTCCCGTGTATGTGCGACTGTGGATTCTGGCTGTGAGTCTTCAATCAAGCCTATTTTTAGTGTAGCATTGCGCAGACTGGAGTTCGGTAAGCCCCTCGCCAATAGGAATTCGTCTCTCAGCGGAACACTCTGGGTCTGAAAATCGTCTCTATACTCCGCTGCCACCGCAGTTTAGTCACTGGCGTCATGAATGGATGCTTTGCAACTGACTATTGCGGCCAACAACGGTAAAAATGTCGATATGTCTCAAACTCACTCCACTCACACCCTCCCCCCGGACGAAGAGAATAATTCAACCATAGCCACTCCCGATTCTCGCAACTCTACAACCAAAAACAATCTGAGCCGGAGAGGTTTTTTGCGCGCGGCCTTTGCCGGCGGCGCTGCATTGGTCGCCGTAGCGTGTGGGCGCAGCGACCCACCTACGCCAACTTCACCTTTTGCCACGCCCACCCCAGTCGCTCCTTCGAGCCTGTTGCCGACTCCCGCCGGCGGTCAGGTCTATCTGCCTATCGTCCAGAAAGACGGCGTTGCCGAGGTCGCCATGGCGCCGGTGGACACGCCAGCGGCCACCGCCACGCCCGAACCGCCGACGCCCACCCCTACGCCGCCTCCAACGCCCTTCCCACCCGGCCCACCCAGCAAGATTGGCCTGTTCGTGGCGCGCAACCACCCACAAATCTTCGAGCTGTTGGCGACCCAGGCCGTCACCGTGGTCAAGACCCTGGAATTCGACCGCAATTTTCTGACGCAGATCAAGCAAACGTCTCCGGCAACCCTCATCGTGGGGCGCATCGATCTCCCCCAACTTGACCTCAGCTCGTTGAGCGACCCGCTTGCTACGGCCCGTTCCTTTGTGGACGCACTCATGCCCATCGCCGACGATCCCGACCGACGCCGCGCCATGGACGGTTGGGAAGCGTACAACGAGCCTGTGCCGGGAAACCCTGATGAGATGAAGCGGTTGGCCGAGCTGGAGGCAGAACGCACCCGCCTGCTGGCCGAACGTGGATTGCGCAGCGTGATAGGCAATTTCGGTGTAGGTCAGCCGCCGCTGGAATGGTGGGAACATTTCTTCCCTGCGCTTCAGGCCGCCAAGCAATACAACGGCTGGCTGGGGTTGCACGAATACTCCGCACCGACGATCTACTTCAATACGACGCGCGACAATCAACACCGCTACCCCGGCGTTGGCTCAGAGGATTCCGGTTGGTTGACGCTCCGCTACCGCAAGGTTTACAACGAGATTCTGCTGCCTGCCGGGCTGGGGCTTCCCCTGGTCATGACCGAGCTGGGCGTGGATGGGTTAGTGCAAGACCGTCCTGGTCCGCCGGACGCGATGGGCTGGATGGATTTTCAGCAGTATTGGGCCGAAAATGGCTACGGCCTGTGGGGGCCCGGGGCTTATGTGGAACAACTGGTCTGGTATGATGAGGCCATGCGTCAGAACGACTATGTCCTCGGTGGGTGTATCTTCGTCATGGCATCCAGCGCAGGCTGGCAGAGCTACGATATCTTAGGCCCAGCTGCGGCTGTCTTGCAGCAGTATCTTGGCGTGCACGCGCCCGTGTGATCTTCCAAAACCGCGCCGCATAGGGTGGCTTGGGTGACGTTCGAGAGACGACGCACGGGGCGATTACGAGTATGAGTACGGGGTAGGGGAGTAGGAGATGTCCTGGACGTTTATTCATGACCGACTGGCAGTCACTGCCACCTGGTTCGTCTTCATTCTGGGAATCTGGGCCCTCTATCAGCGCATTCGCAACAGACCCCTCGATAGCAATTGGTTTGGCGCTGCGGTCATTGCCGAAGGGGTGATCATCGTGCAAGGGCTGATCGGCGCATATCTATACTTCGGCATGGGGCTGGACGCTGCTCTTCCCCGCCCCTTCATGCACATCCTCTACGGCGTCGTGGCTGTCGTCACCCTGCCGGCGGCCTGGGGCTATTTCAACAGCCTGGAACGCGAAGACGTCAAGTCGCTGGCCATGGCCGCCACATCCATCTTTCTGTGGGGTATTTTGCTGCGCGCTTCATCCACCGCCCAGTATGCTGCGCCCCAATTTTGACATCGTCGGATCCGGTATCGTTCATATAGATCCACGAGCGATCTACGGCTGCACCCAAAACAAATGCGCACACAAGATCGGTTTGTTTGCTGCGCGAGATGTTGATACAATTCGAGGGCAGAGTATGAAATAGCTTTCGAGCGATATTGTTCGCTCGGTTTGGCGTTGTGTGTTTTTTACATAGACAAGTCCAAGACCTGTTGTTTCCAAAACCACGAGAAAGCGACGTTTATGTCGAAACAGGTGCTCGTGTTGAATGCTGGTTACGAACCCCTCAGTCTCGTCTCGATCCGCCGGGCAATCGTCCTCCTCTTGCGCGAGAAGGCTGAGCTGATCGAAGCGACCCAACAGATGCTCATCGGCGCGAACTACGCCATGCCGGTTCCGCTAGTCATCCGTCTGGTGCACTATGTTCGCCTGCCCCATCGTCGAGTGCCGGCAACGCGCACGACCGTCATGTTGCGCGACGCCTACACATGTCAATACTGCGGCGCCTCCCCCGGACGACACGAACTGACGGTCGATCACGTCGTCCCGCGCAGCCGGGGAGGGCGACATGACTGGTCAAATCTTGTCACCGCCTGCAAGCGTTGCAATCAGGCGAAAGGCTCAGCAACACCCGATGAAGTACAGATGAAGCTGATTCGTCGCCCCTTCGAGCCAACCTACGTGGCCCTTGTTCTCCTGAGCAACCCTGTGGCTGCCGCACGGTGGGAACGCATCATGGGCGTGGCGGTGGAGCATCTCCTCGCCCCACGCCTGACGTGATTTCTCTATTCATGAAACAGACCACTTTCGATTCACGCAAAGAGATCGTTGAGGCCCTGGTGCGCCGCATCGCAGATCTCAACGACCAATCTCTCACCCAGCTCTCCCAGTACATCAGCTATTTGAAGTGGCAGGAAGAACTGTGGAACAGCCTGCTGGATGACGAGATCGCCGCTGTGCCGGACCAGGCGCTAGTCTGGCAATATGATTTTCTCGAAGCGTTCCCGGCGGCGCACATTGCATCAACGCGCTCACCCAAGCTCATGGAAGTCAAGGTGGCCATGGCGACCTGTGGCATGGTGCAGCAGATGGCCTTGTGGGAGCATCCGCCCGTCCTGGGCAGCGCTGTGTGCGAATACACTCTGCCAATCCCCCCTCAGGTTGATCGCCTGCGCCTGCGCTTTGCCGTGGGCATCCGCGACGGCGCTATCATGGAAGGCGACAACCTGTGCGCTTTTCGCATCTATGTCAATGGCGCGCGCCTGTGGAGCACCACCAAGCAAACCACGAAATGGGAGCGTTTCACCCTCGACCTACCCAGCCTGGCGGGACAGGAAGCCGTCATTCAGTTCATGACCGACGGACTGGGCGACAACCGCTGGAACTGGGCCGTATGGGGTGAGCCGCTGCTTTTGGGCTACGGTCCCAAACCCGTCCGAAAATAAGGGAGCGTTCGCTGGACAAACCCACATGGCCGCGAATTTACCTGACCCGCTCTGCACGCCTCCGCCGTGCGTGCGCCCCACCAGGCGCCTATGAACAGTCACGCTGCAAACGTAACCTGATGTTGAACAGACCCAGATCATTCTCAATCACAGCAAACGGAACAGACCATGGCGCTTTTCGACAAACCGCTTGATGAATTACGCTCCTATCGCCCTGCCCGCCAGGAACCAGCCGATTTCACCGCATTCTGGGCAGAAACGTTGGCCGACGCCCGGCGTCACTCGCTGAACCCCCAATTCACCGTCGTCGACTTCGGCTTGCGCACTGTCGAAACCTTCGACGTCACCTTCAACGGCTACGGCGGTCAACCTATCAAGGGGTGGCTGTTGCTCCCCCGCCAGCGCAACGCTCCTTTGCCGGCTGTCGTGCAATACGTCGGCTATGGCGGCGGCCGCGGCTTCCCCACCGATTCTCTGCTGTGGAGCAGCGCCGGCTTCGCCCACCTGATCATGGATACGCGCGGTCAAGGCAGCGCCTGGTCGCCCGGCGACACGCCCGATGTAGAGACGGACCGCGGCAATCCCCAATTCCCTGGCTTCATGACCCGCGGCGTGCTCGACCCGACCAGCTACTACTACCGCCGCGTTTTCACTGACGCCGTGCGCGCCGTGGAGGCAGCACGCACCTGTCCCGCCGTAGATGGCAGCCGCATCGCAGTCATGGGCGGCAGCCAGGGCGGTGGCATCGCCTTGGCGGTCGCCGGTCTGGCCGGCGGCGATGTGCAGGTCTGTATGCCCGACGTGCCCTTCCTCTGTCATTACCGCCGAGCCACAGAGGTAACAGACAGCCACCCCTATCAAGAGATCGTGCGCTATTGCAAGGTGCATCGGGACAAGATCGATACAGTCTTTCGCACACTCAGCTACTTCGATGGGGTCAATTTTGCCAGCCACGCGACTGCCACGGCGCTCTTTTCCGTCGCGCTCATGGATGACATTTGCCCGCCGTCGACGGTTTTTGCCGCCTACAATCATTATGCAGGGGACAAGGACATCCGCATCTGGCAGTACAATCAGCATGAGGGCGGCCAGAGCTATCAGGCGTTGGAGCAGGTGAGATTTTTGCAGGGATTGTGGCAATAGATTCTCGGAAGGGGCGAATATGACAACAGTTGACGCAGCTTTGGGTAAGCCGAAAACACTCGATTGCAAAGTAGCACGACTTTAGCAATGGAGAGTCGAACGAAGTCCTTCCCCTTCGATCAAGAGATCGTCTGGCGGCCCAATCCCCAGTGGGCGGCCGAGAGCAACCTGGCTGCCTTCATGGGACGCCACGCTATCGCCGATTACACTGCGCTGCTGCGCCGCGCCAACGCCGACATCGCCTGGTTTTGGGACGCGACGCTGGCTGATCTGGGCGTCGAGTTCTATCACCCCTATTCCCAGGTGGTCGATCTCAGCCGCGGCGTCCAATTCCCACGATGGTGCGTCGGCGGCGAAATGAACATCATCCACAACTGCCTGGACAAATGGCAGATGACGCCGACGGCCAGTCGCATCGCGCTGCGTTGGGAAGGCGAGGAAGGCGTTACACGCAGTTTTACCTACGTCGAATTACACGCCGAGGTCAACCGTTGCGCCCATGCTCTGGCCGGCCTCGGCCTGAGCAAAGGTGATGTGGTGGCGCTGTACATGCCCATGATCCCCGAACTTGCCGTTGCATTCCTGGCCGTCATCAAGATTGGCGGCATCGTCTTGCCGCTCTTCAGCGGCTATG
>CAZLMM010000071.1:2395-34751 GCA_964560495.1 uncultured Caldilineaceae bacterium | reverse complement strand
CCGCAGCCTGCTCATCCTGGACGAGATCGGGCGCGGCACCAGCACCTACGACGGCCTTGCCATCGCCTGGGCGGTGATCGAGTACATCCACAACCACCCCAACCTGCGCGCCCGCACCCTCTTCGCCACCCACTATCACGAGCTGACCGACCTGGCCGAGCGGCTGCCGCATGTGGTGAATTACAACGTGGCGGTGGATGACAGCGGCGACGGCGAGGATGTGGTCTTCCTGCGGCGCATCATCCCCGGCAAGGCCGACCGCTCTTACGGCGTGCATGTGGCGCGCATGGCCGGCCTGCCCAGCGTGGTGGTCAACCGGGCCGAGGAAATCCTGGTCGAGCTGGAGAAAAGCGGGGCCGCCGGGCCGCGCCGTCTCTTCGAGCCGGAGAGCAAGCGCGGCAAGGTTGCCGCGGTGCAGGTGGGCCTCTTCGCCGAGGTGCACCCCGCAGTGGAGGCCCTGCGCACGCTGGATGTGAACTCACTCACGCCGCTGGACGCGTTGAATCGGCTGTATGAGCTGCAGAAGTTGAGTAGGTGAGAAGGTTATCCCAACCCCTCACCGCCCCTTCACCTCGGTCCAGATCCTGTCATACAGTTCCAGCGCCTCGCCCACATCAACCAGGCGATGACCGTTGGCCAGCGCGTCGGCCGGCGTGTTGGTAATGTTGGAGTTCATGTAGGCTTCGTACAGATCTGGGTGATTCTCCTTGGCGTAATCGAGTGTGGCTTTGCTGGGGTTGGTGTAGGGAAAGTCGCGCAGCATCATCCAGAACAACTCGGGCTGCATGGTGTAGTTGAGCCACGCATAGGCAGCGTCGGGGTGGGGCGAGTTTGTCGGGATGGCGTAATTGTCCTGCCACAAGATGGAGCCTTCGCTGGGATAGATGAACTCGATGGCCGGGTTCTCTTGCTGCGCCAGAACCGCCTCGCCTGTCCAGGTCATCCCCAGATCCACATCGCCGGCAATGAGAGCCGTTTTGGGGCTGTCGCTGTCAAAGAGTTTGACATTGGCGACAAGCTCAGCGAGCTTCGCTTTGGCTTCCTCCAATTGCGCCGGGTCTGTGGTGTTTGGATCGTAGCCAAGAGTCAGCAGCGTGGCGCCGATCACTGCGCGCGCATCATCGAGCATGATCAGGCGGTTGGCGTACTCGGCATTCCAGAGGTCGGCCCATGATGTAGGCAGGGTTTCGACGACATCTGTGTTGACCACAATCGAGTCGGTGCCTGCCTGATAGGGCAACGTGTAATCGTTCTCTGGATCGAAAGGCAGGTTGAGATATTGGGGATCGAGCGTTCCCAGGATGGGCAGTTTGCTTTTGTCCAGCTTCTCCAGCAGCCCTTGGCGGATCATCAGCGCGACGATGTAGTCGGTGGGCTGGACAAGGTCATAGCTGCTGCCCCCGGCGGAAAGCTTGGCGTACATTTCCTCGTTGGTGGAGTACTCATCGCGGTTGACGTCGATGCCGTAAACCTCCTCGAAGCAGTCGATGACCTCCTGGGGAATGTATTCAGTCCAGACGAAGAGATTCAGCTCGGTGGATGTCACCTCCATGCGGGGAGATGGTTCGGGACAGACAAACTCCTCACTTTCGCCCGAATCGGCTTCAGTTTGGCTTGAGCCGCCACCCCCGCCGCACGCAGCCAGCAAGAGAGCGAGAAGAACGAGAATGATTGGTTTCCACCAAGAAACTGGCCTGCACATAGGAATGCCTCCTTGAAAATTGGTAGGGATAAAAACGATCTCGATGAGTCGCCAACGAATGATCAGGCGCGGCTCTCGATACGCTGATAGATGAAAACCAGGACGAGCACGCCCAGAATCCACAAAGTTGAAAGCGCGTTGACTTCGGGGGTGACAATACGACGGAGCAGCCCGTAGACATAGATGGGCAGTGTGGTGGAGCCGGGACCGCTGGTGAAGAAAGTGATGATGAAATCGTCCAGCGACAGGGTGAAAGCCAACATTGCACCGGCGATGACGCCCGGCGAGATGAGGGGAAAGGTCACCCGGCGGAAGGTCGTCCACTCGTTGGCGCCCAGGTCCTTGGCCGCCTCTTCCAGGGAAGGGTCGAAGCCGATGAGCCGCGCGCGCACCACCAATAGCACGAAGGGTGTGCTGAAAGCCACGTGGGAGACCATGATCGTTCCGATGCCCATGGAAAGGCGCGCGCTGCCTGTCAGGTTCAACGCAGCGTTGATCCAGCCGAAGATGGCGCTGAAGAAGACAAGGATGCCGATGCCCATGACGATCTCTGGCGTCACCACCGGCGTGTAGATGGCCGCCTCGGAAACGCGTTTGCCGCGGAAGGAATGACGCTGCAAGGCCAACGCGGCCATGGTGCCCAAAATAGTGGCGATCACCGTAGAAGTGAGCGCAATGGTGAGCGTGTTGCGCGTGGCATCGAGCACGTCATCGTTCTGGAAAAGCTCGCAATACCAGTAGAAGACGCCGCACGGCCCCCGGTTCACGACGCCCTCGAAGACAATGTTGGTGCGCGATGAATTGAACGAAAAGACAATGAGCACCACAATGGGCGCATAGAGAAAGATGTAGACCAGAATTGCCAGAAATGTGCTGAGGGGCGAGTTGCGTTTGCTGCTCATCCGCCGCGAATCTCCTCGCCAAAGCCAAAACGTCGGGTGTAGAAAAGGGTAAAGGCCAGCGTCAACGCCATGAGAATGATGGATGCGGCCGCGCCAAAGGGTGCGTTGCGCGCGTCGAGAAACTGACGCTGTATGAGATTGCCCACCAGGATCACCTGTCGCCCGCCCAGAATATCGGAAACAACGAAGGTGCCGATCACCGGAATGAAGACCAAGATCGTGCCGGCGGTCATGCCTGGGAGGGAGAGGGGCAGCGTGACGCGCAAAAAGGTGCGCACACGATTGGCCCCCAGGTCCGCCGCCGCCTCATAGAGCACCGGGTCGATTTTTTCTAGCGAAGTGTAGATGGGCAGGATCATGAACGGCAGGAACTCATAGACCATCCCGATGAGTACGGCGGTTTGGGATGGGTAGAGGTCGAGGGGTTGGAAGGGGATGCTGAGCAGCCCCGCCGCCCAACCCAGCGCGGCATTCAACACGCCCTGGGTGCGCAGGATCATCACCCAGGCGTAGATGCGAATGACGAAATTCGTCCACAGGGGCACCAAGACCAGGAAGAGATAGAGGCTGCGACGCTTGACCGGCGCACGAGCGATAAAGTAGGCCAGGGGAAAAGCCAGCAGGATCACGATGATGGTCGTCTGCAAACCCAGAACGACTGAGCGCCAGAGAATGCCCACGTAGAGCGGGTCGTAGCCTTCGGGCGTGACGCCCATGAGCCGCAGGTAGTTGTCCAGCGTGAAGGTGTAGATGACATTGCCGTCGGCGTCGCGGCGGGCAAAGCTGGTGACGATGGTCAGCGCCAGGGGGATGACCAGCAAGGCCATCATCCACAATATGGCTGGCGAGATGAGCAGGAGGCCCTGCAGGCGAGAATTCTCACGCAGTCGTTGCATCATCTGATTGCATCCTTTAGCGCGTCAGCACACGGGCTGCTTGCGCAGGAAAGGTCACCTGCACCGCCTCGCCCTCTGCGGCCTGGCGGTTGACGCCAGGCGCGCTGTTCTGCTCGCGCACGCGCATGTGCTGGCCGCTGGTAAGTTCTACATCGTAGTGTGTGTCGGTGCCGATGTAGACGATGTTGACCACACGGGCTCCGAAGACATTGGCCTGCCCTGCCTCGACGCCGCGGCGAATATCGAGCTTCTCTGGCCGTACAGCCACGCTGACCTGGTCGCCCATCTTCACCGGGTCGTCGGTCTCAGCAAGGACAACCTGCCCATCGGCCAGCGTCACCTCCACGCTGCGCCCATCGCGGGCGCTCACTTTTCCTTCCAGAAAATTGGTCTCGCCGATAAAATCGGCGACGAACTTGCAGTTGGGCTTTTCGTAGATTTCCGTGGGACTGCCCACCTGCAACGCCAGTCCCTGGGACATGACCGCGATGCGGTCGCTCATGGTCAGGGCTTCTTCCTGGTCGTGGGTGACAAAAATAAAGGTGATGCCCACTTCGCGCTGAAGTTTCTTGAGCTCAAGCTGCATCTCCTTGCGCAGCTTCTGGTCCAGCGCGCCCAGCGGTTCATCCAGCAGCAACACTTCTGGGCGCTTGACCAACGCACGCGCCAACGCCACGCGCTGCTGTTGTCCGCCCGAAAGTTGTTTGGCCCGGCGCTTCTCATAACCGGGCAAGCGCACCAATTCCAGCGCTTCCTTCACCCGGCGGGCGATCTCCGCTTTGGGGGTGCGGTCCATCTGCAGGCCAAAGGCCACGTTCTCGCCGATGGTCATGTGGGGAAAGAGGGCATAGCTTTGGAACACCGTATTCACCGGACGCTGATAGGGTGGCGTCTTGCCCATAGAGCGCCCGTGGATGAGCACATCGCCCGCGGTGGGCAAGTCAAACCCGGCGATCATGCGTAGCGAGGTCGTTTTGCCGCAGCCCGACGGCCCCAACATGGAGAAGAATTCACCGTCGCGGATGCGCATGGTGACATCATTGACCGCAATCACTATCTCGCCCGATGGGCCAGGAAAACGCTTGGAAACATTGATCAACTCGACGGCATGTTCAGCCTGCGCCATCTGTTGAGCCTCCGTCCTTATCGATGTGTGGAGATTGGTCAGGCGAGCAGTTGGAGGTGAGATAACCGCTCTCGTGTAACATGAAGTGTATCACGTTGACAAGGGATGTCAAAGCGCAAATCGGCCATGGGTGCATTTCATGGTCAGACGCCCCATTGCCAGGCTGGGCTAACGATCGACCGAATTGTCTTCCACCTGTGCGTCAACGACCCTCACCAACTCGCCGCTGATGACTATCTGACGCATCGCCTCGATGAAGGGATAGAGCACTGCGTCGCGCTCTATGAAGGGCGCCTGCTGACGAATCAGCCCATACGCCGGCCCGGTGCCGCGCCCCAACCGTGCTCCTGCGCTCAGATGCCTGCGCCGAAAGTCGATGCCCTGGGCGGCGGCAAGCAGCTCGATGGCGAGAATGCGCTCCACGTTGTCGTTGATCTGGCGCAGATGCAGCCCGGCGGTTGCGCCCATGCTCACGTGATCTTCCACATTGGCCGAAGTGGGGATCGTGTCCACGCTGGCCGGATGGGCCAGCACTTTGTTCTCTGCAGCCAGCGCCGCGGCCGTGTACTGGGTGATCATAAAGCCGGAGTTGAGACCGCCATGCTCGGTCAAGAACGCTGGGAGAGCGTGGGCGTTGCTGGCCTCATCCGTCAAGCGCATAATGCGTCGTTCTGAGATGTTGCCCAGTTCTGTCATGGCGATGCTCAAGTAGTCCATGGCGATGGCCAGCGGCTCGCCGTGGAAGTTGCCGCCCGACAGCACATCCACCTTGCCTGTCATCTCCTCCACGAACACGAGCGGATTATCCGTCACCGCGTTCAACTCGATCTCCATCACCCAGCGCGCATAGGCGATGGCGTCGCGCACTGCGCCATGCACCTGGGGAATGCAGCGCAGGGTGTAGGCGTCTTGGACATTGGTCGGGTCGTTGTGGCGCGTAAAATCGCTCCCGGCCAACAAGGAACGCAGATAGGCGGCGCAGGCCATCTGGCGGGGAAAAGGGCGCAGGCGGTGGATGCGCTCGTCAAAGGCCAACTCCGTCCCGTGGAGCGCCTCCAGGCTCAGGCAGCCGGCGATGTCGGCGACGCGACTCAAGAGACGCGCCCGCGCGCTCTCCACCACGCCCAGAGCGGTCATCACTGCGGTGCCGTTGGTCAGCGCCAGCCCTTCTTTCGCTGCCAGCGCAATAGGCTGCAAACCAACCTCCGCCAGCGCCAGCGCCCCGCTCGCAACGTTGCCCTTCACTTCGGCTTCGCCCAGGCCGATGAGGGGCAACGCCATGTGGGCGAGTGGGGCGAGATCCCCACTGGCGCCCAACGATCCCTTCTCTGGGATGACCGGGTGCACCCCACGATTGAGCATCTCCAGGAGCAAGTCGAGCGTGGCCGGGCGAATGCCCGAGTGTCCTCGCGCCAATGTGTTGGCGCGGATGAGCATGACGGCGCGGGTCATGGGGCGGCTGAAAGGCTGCCCGACGCCCACCGCATGGCTCATGACGATGTTGCGTTGCAACTCCTCTACCTGCTCTGGCGGGATGATGCGGTTCTTGAACGCGCCAAATCCCGTGGTGATGCCATAGGCCACCACCCCGGCCTGAATCAACCCCTGTACGGCGGCCGCGGCAGCCTGCACTTGCCGGCGCGCCCCATCGCTCAACGCGACCGCCGGCGCGCCCGCTTGCCCCATTGCCACTGCCAGCGTCTGGTCAATCGTCAACGATTCCCCATCAATCAGCACACTATCGACCACACTCATCCTCAACACTCCTCCACCATGCCGGGTCGAATGGCTGCGTGGGACAGGAGCGCCGCCATGCCATCGGTGCGAAAGATGCGCTGCGCCCGCTGCGCCGGGTTCTCCTGACGAAAGAGTCGGTCATGAATCCCATGCAAATAGATTTCCTCGCCTTGTCCACGTGCGCGTAAGCCCTGTTCCGCCATGTCTGTCAGACGCAGTAGAAAATCTGGCGCGGGCAGGGGCGCTTTCAGCCCGCGCTGAATCGCCTGGCGGTGATAGGTGCGCATGATCTCCCAGTATCCTTCGTCCAGCTCGTCGAGAAGATAATCCATGACAACAGCGCGCGCCTCCACCAACCCCACACTCAGGGCGATGGCGCTCATGTGCTCGCGCCACGGCTGCTGGCAGGCGGGTCGCAGCTCCAACGTGCCATAGGCTGCCCGCACCCGCGCGCTGTTCCACATATAGTGCTCGTGAAAGAGAAACGCGTCGTAGTCTACGCCGTGTTCAAGTAGATGTTCGGTAAAGGGGCGAGCGTTGGGAATCACCATGTTATCGCTGCGCCGGATCAGATAGGTGGCCTGCGCCAGAGTATGCACGAAGTCCTGGGCATCCACGAAAGGGCGGATCGGCATCCCGTGGCGGTGCTCATTCGCGTGGATGAGCACATGCTGCCCTTCGCGCGCGCTGCAAAAGGGGCTGAGACTGCCGCCATAGACAGGAGAATTTGCGCACAGGGCGATCAAAACGGGCGCGATCAAGTTGCCGAAGTTGAGCATCTCCATCACTTCGCTGCGGTTAATCGCCACATGGCATTGATCCGCCGCCGTAACTGTGTACCAGAGCCACTCGGCGCCCATGGCGCGATAGAGGCTCTGATAGCGTTGCTTGGGCGTCATCAGGGCCAGGGTCGGCCGCGCCACGGGTTGGATGCCATAGCCCAACACCTGAAACCCGCGCTGCGCCGCAGCCCGCACCAAACGCCCCACAGCTCGTTCAGTGATCTGGTGGATCTCAAAGAGCGTCTGACACGGGCGCGTGTTGATCTCCATTGTACCCACCCCCACCTCGATGGTGAAGGAGTAATCTTGTCCGCGCGCCTCCACCAACAGACCGGGATTGCCGCTGTCGTATTTGGGCGTCAGATCGCCTGGCGCCAGGAGGGGCTCCCACAAGCGGCGCACGTCGGCAGCGTGACCGCTGGGCGTCACCACGGGAAATTCCAGCTCGCGTCCTACGGTGCGCAGCACCCGGTCGCTTTCTGGGAAGGACGAAATGAAGCGTTCAGCCAACTCTCGATAGATGGCGTCCAATTCGACGGACATGTGAAACCGCAGCCTAATCCAACCTACGCACGATGGCGGGTAGATCGCTCAAATGGCGACAGACCGCGTTGGCGTTCGTCCGTTCACTCCCTCGATCCACCACGCCGGTGTAAAGGATAGCGCGGAAGCCGTAGGCCAGCGCGCCCTCGATGTCGTTGTGCTCGCGGTCGCCCACATGGGCAATGCGCTGTGGGCTGATATCCAGCATCTGGGCGGCGGCGCGAAAGACCGCGTACGCCGGCTTGGATGCGCCCACCTCGTCGGAGAAAATGGTGCAGGTGAAGTATTGCAACAAGCCATGCCGCGCCAGCAGCCCGCGCAATCCCCTTCCGTGGGTGTGTATAGTGTCGGAGATGATGCCCAGTTTGTACTCACGCGAGAGAAGGTAGAGGGCGTTTTCCACGCCTGGCGCAAAATCAGGAGGAATGCGCACTTCCATCACCTCGATCTCTCGCACCAGCTCATCGATCTCGGCCACGAAAGCGGCGTACTTGCCGGGCGGCGGCAACAAACCGAGGTGTTCGAAGGCATAGCTCAGTCGAGTGGCGACTGCTGGCGTGTGATGATTCGCGCGCCACTCATGGCGAAAGCGTTCGTTGGCGTGATGAAATGCCTGGGCTGCATACTTAGGAGAGATGTCGTGATGACGACGGGTGACGTACTCGATGAACAACTGCAAGCGCGCTTCCGCCTTACTGGGCAGCCCCAAAGCACGGCGTTTGGCTTCATCCGAATCGTCAATGACAATCGTGTCCCAAAAATCAAAAGTAACAGCCTCGATCATAGGCCGTCACATCATCGCTCATGGCTGCACCTTCCAACCGCCGTCAATCATGACAACACGTACGAGATTTGTTTCAAACACGAATCTTTCCCAGTCCCTTGCCTGGTCTTCTGGCTAGTACAGTTCGGCCTAAATAACACTACGATTTGTCATGCTGATCGGAACGGGCGCACCGCCAACGTAGTGAAGCATCTGGGTGGCATAACGAGATTCTACGCTGGCGCTCAGAATGACGAGATCCTGGTCTCATTTAGGCCGCTCTGCACTAGATCTCCACAATCCGTTCGATGATCTTGCCCGTCGCCTGGTCGCACAAGATCTGCTTGAGCCTGTCGCCGTGCATACGCTCTTCCTTGACCAGCGCCATGCCGTCGCGCATTTCTGGCGGCGAGCCAATGGCCTTCACAGGCGTTTCGGCGCGCCACTCGAAAAGCTCCACCGGCGCCCATTGCCGGGACGCGGCGGACTTGAAGCAGGCATCCAGAATGGCGTTGACCACGTAACCATCATAAAAGGTCTCCATTGGCTGCCTGCCGGTGTCCAGCGCCTCGAACATGTCGTTGAACATGTGGACATAGCCCAGCTCATGCACCTCATCGCCTACCGGGAAGAGCCATCCCGTTTCCGTCTCGGCTTTTTCGGCAGTGTACCCGCCTTTGGCAGCCGTAAACATCTCGGCGCCGGTGCGCAGGAAGTGGTTGAGCCAGATGGTGCCTTGCGTGCCGGCCACCTCGTCGCGCAGGTCCATTCCGCCGCGGAAGGTCCAACTCACCTCGAACTGCCCCACTGCACCGTTCTCGAACTTGATGAGCGCAACGGCGTTGTCTTCGGCGGGAATGGGGTGCACAAGGGTGTCGGCCCAGCACATGACCTCGACCGGGCGGTTGTTCTTGCCTACGAAGCAACGAATGATCTCCGCGCAGTGGCAACCCAGGTCAACGATGGCGCCGCCGCCAGCCAGTTCTTTGTCCCAGAACCAGGCGCTGTGAGGCCCCGAATGGGTCTCGCGTGAGCGCACCCACAACACGTCGCCCACCGCGCCGGCCCGCACCGAAGCCAGCGCCTTGAGGGTCTTTGGCGTGTAGACCAGGTCTTCCAGGTAGCCGGCAAAAACGCCGGCGCGCTCCACTGCGTCGAGAATCTGCCTGGCCTCGGCTGCGTTGCGCGCCAGGGGTTTGGTGATGAGGATCGCTTTGCCCGCCTGGGCAGCCAGTTCCACGGCCTCCACATGTTGATAGTTGGGCAGGCCGATCACTACCGTGTCGGTGCTGGGGTCTTGGATGGCCGCAGCCAAGTCATTGGTGGCCTTGGGGATGCTCCATTCGGCAGCGAACGCATTGGCCCGCTCCGCAGTGCGCGAATAGACGACTTGAACCCGGTCGCGCCCCCGATTTCCGTGGAGCGTCATGGTGTAGAACATGCCGATCAGCCCTGTGCCGAGCATGGTGACATTGTGTGATGTGGTCATGAGATTGCCTCTCGTGGGTTGTTTGATTGCGCCGAAACACGTGAATGCCGCCAAAGAGATGGGAATGCACGCATCAGGAACCGGGCCGCGCAGCAGCCTGGTTCCTGATGTCTTCATCGCTACTCATCGCTAGATTGGCAGCCCATATCGCCGACCATCACGAGTCACGAATCACGAGTAACTCGTGGCGTATGAATTGTTTACCTGGCGAGCGGTAAGACAGCGTTTGGAACACTGCCTTTGGGACACTGTCATGCACCAGCCAGAACTACAATCTGCGTTACATGATCGGCCCGGGTTGGAGCGCGTCCAATGGGATAATGATTGCGTCTTCCGGCGCTTCGACTTCTGGGGCGTCATCGAAATCACCATTGGTCGCCGTCAGGTCAAGGGTGTACATGGGCATAGACGCGCCGGGGCGGGAGCGTGCAGGGCCTCCCTGATTCATGGCCGCCGCCATGTTGGCGATGGTCGAAAGATCCCAGTGAACATGGGTTTCGGTGGAGTAGACATATTTGTCTTCCAGGCCGATGCCTGTGAGAGTCTCAGCCTCAAAGCCCCCCAAAAGCATGGGCAGCATCATGGGCGCCATAGAGGTGATCATCTCCATGTCCTGCTCCGTAAGAGGTACTTGACCGGCCATGGCCGGATCGGCTTCCATCTGCGCTTTCATCTGCTCCATGAACATGCCAAGAACAACTGGGCTGGAGAGGAAGCCCGCCAGATCGAAGGTAGAGCGGAATTGGGCGACTTCTACGCCGTCGATTTCGGCGTCATCCAGGCGCTCAACCTGCGTATACTCATTGATCACCTCCTGAATCTCTGCGTTTTGCTGTACACCGATCACGCCCATACCAGCCATGGCTGGATTCGTGGGCATGTCGCCCTGCTCCATCTGCGTCATTCCCTGACGCACGGCCTCGCTCATCAGGGTGCCCAGGTCGATGCCCAGCCAACCTGAAATGCCCTCTGCTTCTGGAATTGCCTGCGCCAAATCATCCACGTTGAGATAGAAGTATCCCTCGGTCATGCGCATGGGCAAGGTCAGCGACTCTGGGAAAGGTACGCCGGCTTGCAGCGAAAGCAACTGGGCCAGGTCTTCCGACATACCCAAGTCCAGGGCCACATCGAAGGCAATCGCAAAGTACATTTCAGAGAGAACATCGGCCAGCATCTCTGGGTCCTCCGCCAAATCTTCGGGCGGCGTCATCTGGAGTTCGGCCATGTCGGCCATCCACGCAGGGTCTACATGAAAGACGCCATCTGAAGACAACCCAAAGCTGAGGTCGCCTGGCAAGGTGGGTACATCCGTGAGGCTCATATCCAGCTCCAATTGGGCCGAATAGGATGTCAGCGCGCTCATTGCCATACGTGACTCCACCAACAGAGCGCAGTCTTCCTCTGGGAGGTCGCCGCAGTGAACCTGTGAGGAGACCTCTTCTTGGGCAAAAGCTGCACCCGGAATGCTGACAAGAAACAGGGCTGTCATCAAGGCCAAAAACAGTTTTCGAGACATCACCATAATCCTTTCTACAACTTTCTATGATTGTGTGGGTTGTGGGCGGGGTGATCTTGCGTGAGCCAATGCATTCGTTTCTGTCTCGTGAAACCACCCACGGAGCAGTCATGCACGCACATTCAAGTCTATCATGAAATGTCAAGCGCGCAAATCGTTTCTGTTAAGGTCGCGTAAACGTCTATGTATTGTATCGAAACGCACTTGTCAATTGAAGCGGATTGAGGTAAACTGAGAGTGCGTTTGGCGAGCGATTCTCCTGTTTTGGAGCAAACATCTAAGTGATTCGCCCCTTTCAACCTGGCGACATTCTACTGATCCAGCGCCTACATCGGCAAACAACGAAACTGAATGCAGTTCAATCGCTGCTGCAACCTCGTTCGCCATCATGGATTGCGTTGACTGCTCTGAATCCCTGGAACGATGCAAAGGTGGCGACGTGCGTGCTGCGGCGCAATGGACAAAGTCTGGCGCGCAGCGGTTTTCTTCAGGCGCAGAAGCGCCCGGGTCGGCCCGAAGCAGACATCCTGGCGTTGGCCCCTGCCCTGGATACGCCCAGCGGTCATCCTGCAGTTTGGGAAAAACTCCTCTCCTACTATCTGCATGACGCCGCATTGCAAGGGATTCAGCGCGTTTATGTCGATGCGCCCGACCAGCCGCTTCCCGTACGCACCTTTGCCAACGTTGGCTTCCAGGTGTATCAGCGTCAGACGATCTGGCGGCTGGTTGCTTCTGACGTGATCGATTATAGCGATGGACCGCCAGCGATCATCCGACCACAGCAAGCCAGAGATGAGTGGGGGTTATTGCGTCTTTATTCGCTGGTGACGCCCAAGACGATTCAGGCGGCGGAAGGGGCCTTTGGAGATACGGCGGCCGATCCCCCCATCCTGCAAAGGTGGTTCACCGGTGAAATACGCAGCTTTGTGCTTCTCGATGGCGGCGAGATTGCCGGGTGCATTCAGGCGGCCATTGGAAGCACAGGCGTTTGGCTGCATCTGTGGGCAAATCTGCAACGCGCCAACGGACTTATTCCGCGCCAGTTGTTGTTCTATGCCCTCAAAGCCCTGGGGCGACTCAATGAACGGCGTCCCATCTACATCCCAGTGGCCGAGCACCATGGCGGCGTTACACCTCTGCTGACCGAGCTTGGGTTCGCACCGTTTACAGATCAGGCAAAAATGGTGCGGCCTATCGTTCAATGGGCAATGGAAGTTGAGCCTGTGCGGACAGCGCCTTTGGAGGTTGCCCATGAGGCGGCAGTCACGCTTCAATCTGTCAAACATCGTACTGGCCCGTTAAGCGGCTCGCCGAAGACGGTGCATAGGGCGCCAATCCTGCACGGAACAGATCGCATGGTAAGCTCGTATAGGTTCATATCTCGCTGACGCTGTGAGGCAAACCACTTCGGCGTTGCACGTTACAGAATAGGCACATCTATCAACACTTTCCACAACAAACACTCTATGACAACTCTTCAAATTACAGACGATCTAGACCTACTGCTCAGCGTTCTGCCGGTTCGCATCCGCGCAAACCTAGAGACATCACAACAGAAGGGTGAATTGATCGAGGTCGTCATGGATTTGGGGCGCCTGCCCGAAGCGCGCTTCACCAGAGGGGAACAGACCCTGAGCGAACAGGAAATCACCGACGCCGACATTCAACAGGTAATCAGCCGCATCGGTGATTTCGGCGCCGACAACCGCGCCGGCATCGAGCGCACGCTTCACCGCATCTCGGCCATCCGCAACCGTAAGGGCCAGATCATTGGCCTCACCTGTCGCGTCGGTCGCGCCGTCTATGGCACCATCGAGATTATCAAAGACATCGTCATGAGCGACAAGAGCATCCTGTTGCTTGGGCGGCCCGGTGTGGGCAAGACGACCTTGCTGCGCGAGGCTGCCCGTGTGCGCGGCGATGACCGGCGAGTGATCGTGGTGGACACCAGCAACGAAATCGCCGGCGATGGCGACATCCCTCATCCGGCCATTGGCCGCGCACGCCGGATGCAAGTGCCAGACCCAAACCAACAACACGAAGTGATGATCGAGGCTGTAGAGAATCACATGCCCCAGGTGATCATCATTGACGAGATCGGGCGCGAGCTGGAAGCAGTAGCCGCGCGCACCATTGCCGAGCGGGGCGTACAACTGGTGGGCACAGCCCACGGCAACACGCTTGAAAATCTCTTGATGAACCCAACTTTGTGCGATCTGGTGGGCGGCATCGACTCGGTGACGCTCTCGGATGAGGAGGCGCGTCGACGCGGCACCCAGAAGAGCGTGCTCGAGCGCAAGGCGCCTCCCACCTTCGATGTGCTCATCGAAATTCAGGATCGCCAGCGGATGGCGATTCATCATGACGTTGCTGCTGCCGTAGATGCCTTCTTGCGTGGGCGCATCATCCCACCGGAAGTGCGTTTTCTGGATGAACACGGCGATGTGCGCATCGAACGCGCTCCCGAGCCGACGCCCTCTCTGCGTGGCGAGTCCATGGGGGGGCGGATTCGCAGACGACCTCAGCCGGAGGTGGAATACGCTTCAGAATCGCCCACCAATGGCAATGGCAGCGGGCATCGTCACGCCCTCGTCGTCGAAGAAGAATGGGTGGACGCCACTTTGTCGGAAAGCCCGGACGAAGGCGGCGAAGGCGATGAGGCCAAGGTTGGTCAGGGGCGCAGGACGATCCGCATTTACCCCTATGGCATCGGCCAGAACCGGCTGCGGGCCGCCGCCGCCAGCCTGAACGTGCCAGTGCAACTCGTTGAACACCTGAACGCAGCAGATTCGGTGGTGACGCTGAAAAACTATTATCGTCAACAGCCGCAGCTACTCCTGGACGCAGAGCGGCGCAATATCCCAATCTATATCTTGCGCAGCAACACCGTCACACAGATGGAACAGTGCCTGGTCGATATGTTCCATCTGGGCGACAATACATCGAGCGCCTTCGACCTGGCCATGCGCGAGGCGCAATTAGGGATCCAGCGAGTGCTCAACGGCGCCAGTGACATCGAGCTGAGTCCCCAGTCAGCGGCCATTCGCAGCCAACAGCATCAGCTCGTGCGCGCCGCCAATCTGGTCAGTCACAGTTATGGCCGTGAACCGTATCGCCATGTGCGGATCTTTCGTAAATGAGTGGGCTGTTCGTTACATTCGAAGGACCGGAAGGCAGCGGCAAAACGACGCAAATTCGCCTTTTGGCTGAGTTTCTTGGCTTGCGCGGTTTCGACACGGTTTCCACACGTGAACCTGGCGGAACACGTATCGGCGACGCGGTGCGATCCCTATTGCTCGACCCGCGGCACAAAGAGATGAGTTCACGGGCCGAGGCGCTTTTATTCAATGCAGCGCGCGCACAGCATGTGGATGAAATCATTCGTCCCGCGATGGCAAACGGTCGTATCGTTTTGTGCGACCGTTTCGCTGATAGCACACTTGCCTATCAAGGATATGGCCGAGGACAGAGCGTGACCGGTCTGCGCACACTGATCGCCTATGCCACGGACGGCCTGACCCCTCATCTCACGTTCTATCTTGACATTCCTGTTGAGCTGGGATTGCAGCGCAAACAAGCGGCAGAGTGGAATCGCATGGAAGCGCAGACTCTTGCGTTTCATCAGGCTGTGCAGCAGGGCTATCTTTCGCTCGCCGCAGAGGAGCCAGAACGCTGGCTGGTGGTGGATGCAACAAGGACAATTGATGAAATTCACGACGTGATTTGCAGCCGTGCGCTGCAGGCCTTGCGCCAGAAAGGGGTGACGTAATGAAACTGGTGATGGCGATCATCAATAGCGACGACAGCCGCAATTTACTTGACCGCATGGCGCGGCGCGGCTTTTCCGCCACGGTCACGGCCACAACCGGCGGGTTCTTGCGCGTTGGGAATACCACGATCTTTTGCGGCGTGGCCGATGACAAGGTGGAGGAGGTGCTGGGTATCATCCGCGAGAGTTGCCCGAATCGGGTGCAGTACGTGACGCCGCTGCCGCCGGTCATGGAGCCGGGCGAGGTGAACATCCCTACGCCTGTAGAAAAACATGTGGGCGGCGCCACCGTCTTTGTACTGAATGTGGAGCACTTCGAGAAGATTTGAGGGTGCAAGTTGGGCAGAATGTGCCGGGCGCTGCACAGCCATGCAGCGCAATCTGGACGTCCCTATTGGCGAAAGCACCCGCTACAAATCACCAAAGTCACCTGCTCCATCCATACCGGGCATCTCGCCAGCCATCTCTGGCATGGACGCCTCGATTGATTCCGGGCTTTCGCCTGCCTCCAGGCGGTCAACCACCTCGTGGAGTTCATCGTCCAGCGGTTCGCCCATCTCGTTGCTCATCTTGCGCATAAAGCTGGCCAATGCACGCGGGTCTTCGCTCTCCAGTCCCGACATCAACGATTCATCACCCATTCCGTCCAACCGACTCTCCTCGGAGCGCAATACAGCAACCCGGCTGACCAGGCGGCGCAGACGCACGCCAGCGCAGGTGGGACAGCGCGCCGCGGCGCGATCGGCTGCGCCGAAGGTGCGAAAAAAGACGCTTACACGCTTGCGACAGTCGTAACAATAGTATTCGTAGATTGGCATAGGTCTGTTCTTTTTCCAGCGCACTGGCTGGCATATACTTGCAATGATGGTCAAACCGCCTGGATTATACGCATGCAACTGGAGTGGAGCAAGCCTGTGACCCATCAAACAGAGGAAGTCGATGATGAGAGCATTGCCCTGTATTCACATCTTGATCACCCTCATCCGATGCTCGTTGTCATCTCTGGGCCAAGCGGCGTGGGCAAGGACGCAGTTCTGCAACTGATGCAGCAACAGGAGTACCCTTTCTATTTTGTTGTCACCGCGACAACGCGCCCACGTCGTCCAGTGGAGGTGGATGGCCTCGACTACCACTTCGTTTCGGTGGGTGAGTTTGCCGAAATGATCGAGCAGGGTGAGCTGCTGGAATATGCTGTGGTCTATGGCGACTATAAAGGCATCCCTAAAAAGCATGTGCGCGCTGCATTGGCAAGTGGGCGCGACGTCATCATGCGCATCGACGTGCAAGGCGCAGCAACGATTCGCCGGCTTGTGCCCAACGCCGTGACGATCTTCATCACTGCTGAGAGCGAGGATGAGTTGGTGCGTCGGCTTTTAGAGCGCAAGACCGAAGACCCAGGTCAATTGAAGATGCGCATCGTTACGGCGCGTAATGAGTTGACGCGCGCCCACGAATTCGATTACATCGTGGTGAACCGCTCACAACGTCTGCAAGATACGGTAGACAAGGTGCTCGCCATCATCACAGCGGAAAAGTGCCGCGCCGACTGGAAACCGGTGGAATTATGAGGCATCGATGGATTCCCTAGAGACAACAACTTACGACGAGTCTTTGGCTCGTCCACGTTTTTACCTTCCCCTTGCCAAACCCATTGTCACTCAAGTGCTGATCGGCGTCATCGCCGCGGTTTTCGTCGGCGAGATCATCTATGGCTACACAGCATATGATACGTGGGATGGACCGAACAACCTGAATGTCTTGGTGGATATGGGGGCAAAGGTCAATCAGTTGATAGTCGCTGGCGAGTTCTGGCGGCTCTTTACAGCCATGTTTCTCCACATAGGGGTCATGCACTTGCTCTTCAACCTCTATGCTTTGTACGCCATCGGTTCCTTGGTGGAAGCCTATTATGGACATCTCCGCTTCTTAGCGATCTACCTGGTGGGTGGTCTGTTTGGCTCCCTGGCCAGTTTTGCCTTCTCACCTGCCGTTTCTGCCGGCGCCTCTGGCGCGGTTTTTGCCCTGACGGGCGCGCTTGCGCTCTATCTCTATCGTTACCGCGAGAATCTCGGTGCGCGCGGGAGACAGATGTTGCAGAACATGGTCTTGATCATTGTCGTCAATTTGATCTTTGGCATGGTTGGCGCTGGCATCGACAACTGGGGGCACATGGGAGGGTTGGTGGGCGGCGTCCTGGTTGCCTGGGGTGTCATGCCGCGCTATGAGGTTCCGGCGACGGTCCGCCTGGGCGACCAACCACTCTCCACTCAGAGACGTGACTTTTTCGAGATTACGTGGATTGTCTTTTGCGGCGTGTTGCTCGTCGCCGGAGTGATAGTTGCGCCCTCGCTCTAGGACAATGCGACCATCGCGATCGCCCCAAACTATTCGCCCAGAATCTGCACACCACTGGCTGTTGCTTCGGCGACCCAACCTTCGCTGCCATTTACCCGTACGCGCTGCCAGATAAGGTTGTCGGCTTGAGCTGTCTCACCCAGGATAACGACCTGCTCGCCTGGGCTGAGCTGCAAAAGGACATCGCCGGCAGGCTTCCCCAAATGCCCCGGCGTGGAGCGCACATTCACTCGACTGCTCGTCACATTGCGGACGATTTGTCCGGCGGAGAATTTCCCGTCCACCGCTGCGGGAGCAGGGAGCGCGGGCGCTTCTGGCGTAGGAATCAATGTAGGCGGCGTCCAGGCAGAATCACTGCCAGCCAAGTCGCGAAGGGTCAGCCTGTTGAGTCCCAGACTCAGGACAACACCGCCGCAGCTTGCCAGGGTCAGCAGCGCGAAGCCAATGAAGAAGCCGATCCAGAAGGGCGCACGCGATGGTTTCCGTCGACTATAGGCAGGTGTAAGGGGCGGCGGAGACGCGGTCTGGCTGGTCATGTCTGGCGTTCTAGGAGGGCGATCAAAAGCCAGTCATCGACAGACAATGGCTGGCATGTATGGGCGCAGTGAGGCTATTCGGCCAGGCTGCCCAACACAGAAAACACGCCCACAGCGTGGCCTTGTGTATCCATGCTGGCATGTTGAAGCAGCACATTCGCCTGGCGACCATCCTCGAGCTTGAGGGTGAGCTTTTCGTCGCGATGCAACTCCAGCATCGTCTTGCTGGAGTTGAGTTTGCGAGAGCGGTAGAAGATGCGGCTTGGCGCCTGTTTATGGTTGTCGTTATAGTCGATGACAGTGACCGAATCCAATACGGCCACCGGTTCTTCACGATTCGGCATGTACAGCAAGGCTTGCATGGTCTGGGTCGCTCCTGTCCCATTGTGAATGAACCCGGAATGAACTGCTGTGGACATTGTAACAAAGTGGGAGAGTGATCGGCAAACGAGGGAGACAAGGCTACAGCGCAATCATACATATCCTGTATACTGGAAGTCATAAATCAAATGGGTGTATTTGAAACCAGTTATAGGTGGTCATTCCTACCGCAAACGACCTTACTGCTCGCCAGGTAAACAATTCATACGTCACGAGTGACTCGTGATGGTCGGCGATATGAGCTGCTAATCTAGAGTCAGTAGAATACACCCGAATCAAATTAGCGGCCCCGTGGCCTCATTGAATGGAGAGAGAATGGCTGTTGATTCACAGGTGTTCAAAGAGACCCTGGCTCATTGGGCCAGCGGCGTAAGCGTGGTGACGACCTTGACGCCAGCGCGAGCGGTGGGCATTACGGCAAGTTCGCTCACCAGCGTCAGCCTTCAACCGCCCCAGGTGTTGATCTGTGTGGGGAAAAGACTCTACACCAACCAGGCAATCCTCGCCCAGGGTGCATTTGCCGCCAGCATTCTGGCTGAGGATCAACTTTCATTGGGTATGCGTTTCGCCGGGTTGATCCCAGAACTGGAGGATCGTTTTATTGGCGTAGAGACATTTACAGCTGTCACCGGTTGCCCTATCCTGACAGGCGCGTTGGCGTGGGTGGATTGTCGGGTGCACCAGGTGTACGATGGGGATGACCACACGATTTTCGTAGGAGAAGTCCTGGCGGCAGGTTCATCCAATCAGACCACACCGCTGCTCTACTATAACCGTCACTGGCGTCACCTGGCTTCTTCGGCGTTGACGCCATAATCGACCAAAAGAGAGACCTGGGCGTCTACGCCCAGGTCTCTCTTCTACTTCATGAGACATGCCATCATCCGCCTATCTGCGCGGGATAATGATCCACAGCAGCACATAAATCAAGATGCCCGGCAACCCACCCGGCAACAGCATGAGCAGAAAGGCCAGGCGAAACCAATTGGGCGAAATCCCAAAAAAAGCGCCCAGACCGCCACAGACGCCGGCAAAGATTGCATTCTGGCGACGAAGAAGATTACGATTGCTGCTCACCACTTTGTTCTCCCTTCCCTCTTTCAATCCCTTGCACACGAATGTTTTCGATTCCGCTATTCGCTGCACTTTTTCAACGATCAGTACGGAAGATCGACCGAAGAGTTTCGGTTCAACCAGAATTCAGGTGGTCGCGTCTCATGCGCCGGGGACGGGCGGGGAGTGATCTGGCTGAGCACATGCGAGCCCACCTGTCCCCGGCGCGTCACCACACAAGATCCAGTTGAGCCAAAGTTTCACTTGCCGCAGGGGACTACGCCACGTTTACAACATCGGTGATCTCTGAGTGAAACCTTCCTGTCGGACATTCCAGGAAGCTGGGAGAGCCTTCTGGAAGATTGTGGGCGAGTGTGAGTTCAAAATCCAGAAATCAGTAGCTGGTCAAGCCTGTGTCATTTGACGTGCACAACCGCGCCGCCGGTCATGGCGATCAACTCGCCTGGCGTCAGCGCGAAAATAGCGTGCGGGTGTCCGGCTGCGGCCCAGATCGTCTGGAAGCGCTGTAGGTCGGCGTCGATGAAGGTCATCAGCGGGCTGGCATGACCCAGGGGCGGCACACCGCCGATGGCGAAGCCAGTGTGCAGCCGCACGAAGTCGGCGTCGGCGCGCAATAGCTTTTCGCCGGTGTGGGCAACCATGGCCTTTTCGTCGACCCGGTTGTCGCCGCTGGCGATGATGAGGATGGGGCGATTGCTGACTGCGCCGCGAAAGACAAGCGACTTGGCGATCTGACCGACTTCGCAACCCACCGCCGCGGCTGCTTCGGCGGAGGTGCGCGTCGAGTCGGCCAGTTCGACGACCTGGTTGTCAAAGCCGCCAGCACGCAGGGCGTCTTGCACACGCTGCGCGCTCGGCTTGAGCGATGAGGATGCAGTCATGATCGGCGCCTCATTTCACGCCAATCCCAGTTCGCAACGCACCATGCCCACACCTGCAACCATGTTCGCCAGTTTGCGCCGGGCTGCCCAGCGCGCCGTCTGGCTCAGGCCACAGTCGGGCGCAAAAGCCAGGCGCTCTGCCGGCGCGTGGCGCAGACAGAGACGAACCCGCGCGGCGATGTCTTCGGGCGTCTCGATGTAGTAGCTCTTGACATCCACGATGCCCACGGCCACATCCTTCTCGCGGGCAACTACGCCGATGATCTCGATCTCAGAAAACTCGCGACTTGCCATCTCCACATGGATTTCATCCACGTTCATCCTCAAAAAGGCGGGAAACATGGGCGCATAGCGCCGCGGGCCAACCGCGCGCGCCTTGAAATTGCCAAAGCAGAGATGGGTGGAGAGACGGCATCTGCCGACGATGGGCGCAACGGTGCGGTTGAAGATGTCCACCAGGCGTTCCGTGTTCTCCCGATAGGCGTAGCAGGACATGGACGGCTCGTCCACGGTGATTTCCCGACAGCCTGCCTCCACCAGCGCGACCAGCTCCGCCTGCACCAGGGGCAACAGCGCCTCGGTCACTGCGAAACGGTCGGGGCGCTGCTCGTCGGGCTGAATGCGCCCGCTGAGCGTGTAGGGGCCAGGGATGCTGGCTTTCAGAGTGGGGCCGGGCGGGGCCAGGCGGCGCAATCGCTCGTATTCCTCCACCACACCCAGACCGCGCGGCGCAGCGAGTGGGCCGACCAGGGCATGTTTGCCGCGCTGATCGTGGGCCGGAGGGCCCCACAACCGCGGCGACCTCTGCTCCTGCTCAATGCCGCTCAGGTAGCCGTAGAAGGAAAGGTTGAAGTCCAGCCGCGTCTGCTCGCCATCGGTGATGACGTCGAGGCCGGCGCCGACCTGGTCATGGATGGCGACGACCACCGCGTCGTCGATCAGTTCGGCCAGGTCAGCAGAGCCGAAGCGATCAAGATTCTGGCTGGCGAACTCCAGCCAGCCCGGAAAGGGGTAGCTGCCAATGACAGTGGTGCGCAGTGGGTGTGGTTGCATAGAAACTCCAGAATTGTAAATTGTGAATGGTGAATGGCTGGGCCGTCCGGATGCGAAATGTCAAATGAACAATTATCCATTGACAATTGACCATTTCCTAGCCGTAGACGCGTTTGACGCGGGCGCGGTAATCGTCGTAGGCTGCGTCGAAGAGCGCAGCAGAACGCTCGCCGCCCACCAGACAGGCGCTGGTGAGCACGAGGGGTGGCTGCCCCAGCGCAGTCAATTTGGCGGCAATCAGGCACTTGAGCGCGTTGGTCAGCGCCGCAGCGCCAATGGTGGAGCCAGGGCCGACCGGCTCGGCCAGTCCCTCCACGTAGACGAGGGCGTCGCCGGCCGGCGTGCAGTTGTCCAGGACGACATCGGCCACGTCGATGAGGCGTTTGCCGCTGGAATGCTTGGCCGTTGAGGCCAGACAGTGCTCCACCGAAACCACAGCGATAAGAGGCAGGCCCAGCTTCTTCACTTCCAGCCCCATTTCCACCACCACTTCGTTGACGCCGCTGTTGGAAAAGACGACAAAGACATCGGGTGGTCGCAGCACGAAATTGCGCAAGATGACCCGGCCCAACCCCTCCACGTGCTCCAGGAACATGGCCTGGCGCTGGCCATTGGCGCCCACGACCTGATTGTGATAGGTGAGGGAAAGCTCGACGATGGGATGAAAACCGGGAAAACTGCCGTGACGAGGGAACATCTCTTCGATGAACATACGCGAGTGTCCTGTGCCGAAGAGGTGCACCAGACCGCTGCCAGCGATGGCCTGAGTGCAGAGCTCAGCCGCCCGCTCCAACGGATCGAGCTGTGTCCGTTGGATGCGCTCCAAGATGGCGGACGCTTTAGTCAGGTAGTCATTGGCTGGATGATTCACGAGAATCCCCTTTTTCTGTGATTGACAGGAATTGCCTGCATAGTATACACTCTTGTTGTATAGTGGCCTAGCCACTATGTACTCCTGATCATCATGATTCCCAGGCTCTCATGGATGCTGCGCTCGTCAAAACGCCCGTCTATCAACAGCTCAACGCGCTCCTGCGCGAGTCCATCCGCCAGGGCGAATTTGCGCCCGGCGACCGCTTCCTGACCGAGCGCCAGGTGTGCGAGCGTTTCGGCGTGAGCCGCGCCACAGCCAACAAGGCAATCTCCAACCTGGTGGCCGAAGGTGTGCTGGTTTTTCGCAAGGGCGTGGGCACGTTTGTGGGCAGCGGATTGCTCCAATATGACACACGGGTCTTGGTCAGCTTCACAGAGAAGGCCCAGGTCGCCGGCAAAACGCCTTCCACCAGAGTGCGTTCTCTGCGTTTGCTGACCGGGGAAGACCTTTCTGCACCTGTGCATCAGGCGCTGCGTCTTCACAGCCGAGATCAGGTATACTATGCAGAGCGCATCCGGTTGGCCGACGAGACTCCCGTCATTCTCGAACATCGCTACATCGTCGAACGCCATTGTCCCAATTTGCGTGAGAGCGATCTGGCAGGGTCATTATACGCATTGTGGACGACAACGTATCATCTGGAAATTGCCGGCGCAGATGAAATCATCCGCGCAGTGGCGCTGCAGGGCGAAGAAGCGCGGCTGCTGGCTGTACGCAACGGAACGGCTGGCTTTTTGGTCATCTCCACTGGCTATTTGACAGACGAGACGCCTCTATGGTGGGAGAACACCTGGTATCGCGGCGACCTCTACGAGTTTCACAACCGCCTGGGGCCGCTTCAGACGGCGTATCCGGCATTGGGGGCGCTGCGCAGAAGTAGTGATGAATGATAAGCGAGTGTCAAGGGATTACTTCGCACTTTCCAGGAAGCGCGGAGCTTTCTGGAAGGTTGGAAACGGGAAGTTATTTCTGGGCGGTTACTACTGCTCGCCAGGTAAACAATTCATACGTCATGAATTACGAGTCACTCGTAATTCGTGATGGTCGGCGATATGAGCTGCCAATCTATACTTTGCTCTCAAAGCAACCGCAATATAGAGATCAATAAATGGCGAATTGTGAGTGGTTGAGTCACATCTGCGACGATTCTGATCGATTGACCACAAAGGAGATGTAGTATGTACGACATTGGAGTTGCCATCGCCGGGACAGGCTTCATGGGGCCGGCCCACACCGAGGCGCTGCGACGGCTGGGCGTGCATGTCGTTGGCATCCTCGGTTCGTCGCTGGAAAAGTCCCAGCGCTTCGCCGAGCAGCATGCCATCCCCAAAGCCTACGCCTCCTTCGATGAGATTCTGACCGACGATGAGGTGCAGGCTGTTCACATCACCACACCCAACCGTTGGCACTTCGAGACGACCAAAGCCGCGTTGTTGGCGGGCAAGCATGTCATGTGCGAGAAGCCGCTCACGATGAACTCCCAGGAATCGCGCACATTGGTGGAGCTTGCTCGCACTGTGAAACTGGCGGCGGGCGTCAACTACAACTATCGTTTCTACCCGGCCAGCCTGGAAGCGCGCCAGCGCGTGCGTGGCGGCGAAATCGGCCAGGTCTTTTCCATTTTTGGCAACTATGTGCAAGATTGGCTGCTCTATCCCACCGACTACAACTGGCGCGTGTTGGCGTCGGAGGGCGGCAAGTTGCGCGCCCTGGCTGATATTGGCACCCATTGGATGGACCTGGTGCAGACCATCGCTGGCCTGGAGATTGAGGCGGTCTGCGCCGATCTGCGCACCGTCTATCCTGTGCGCCATCGCCCCAAAGGCGAGGTAGAGACCTTCAGCGGCAAATTGCAGCACCAACAGGCCATGGAGCCGATCGACATCGAGACCGAAGACATGGGCGCAGTGCTGTTGCGCTTCAGCGGCGGAGCGCGAGGTGTGCTGTGGGTGTCGCAATTGACCGCCGGGCGCAAGAACTGCCTCCGTTATGAGATCGCCGGCGCTGAACATGCCATCTGGTTCGATGGCGAACGACCCAATGAGCTGTGGCTCGGTCACCGCGACCGCCCCAACGAGCTGCTTTTCAAGGATCCGGGCTTGATGGCTGGCCCAGTGCGACGCTACATTGACTATCCGGGCGGCCACAATGAAGGCTACCCTGACACCTTCAAGATGTGTTTCCGGGCGTTCTATGACTACATCGCGGCTGGCGATTTTTCGGCTACTCCCGCCTTTCCCACTTTCGAGGAAGGGCATCGGGAGATTGTCCTGTGCGAAGCGATCCTGCGCAGCCAAGAAGAGCAGCATTGGGTGAGCGTCGAATACGAATAGGGTGTGTTCAAAATCAGTCACAGATGGTCATTCAGCAAACTAGCCTTGAATACACCCATACCATACGAATAGGGAGAGGGAGGTTTGTATGAAATTGGGATTTGTGAGTGCAATCTTGCCGGATTTGTCTTTGGAGGAAGTTCTGGCCTTCGCCGCAGCCACGGGTTACGGTTGCGTCGAGGTCATGTGCTGGCCAAAGGGCAAGGCCGAACGGCGCTACGCTGGCGTCACTCATATCAATGTGGTGGGCTTTGACAAAGGGGAGGCCCAGCGCGTTCAGGAATTGGCGGCGCAGTACAACGTAAGCATCAGCGGGCTGGGCTACTATCCCAATCCCCTGGCGCCGGATGAAGCTGAAGCGCAAATCTATGTAGAGCACATCAAGCAGGTCATCCTGGCTGCGGAACTGCTCGGCCTTTCGGTTGTCAATACCTTTGTGGGGCGCGACTGGAGCAAGTCGCTGGACGACAACTGGCCGCGCTTCGTCCGCACGTGGACGCCGCTCATCGCCTTCGCCGAAGACCACGGCGTGCGCATTGGCATCGAGAACTGTCCCATGCTCTTCACCAAAGACGAATGGCCCGGCGGCAAGAACCTGGCAACCTCGCCGGCCATCTGGCGGCGTATGTTCGAGGCCATCCCCAGCCCCAATTTCGGGCTAAACTACGACCCCTCCCACATGATCTGGCAACACATGGACTATCTGGCGCCCTTGCGCGAGTTCAAGGAGCGCCTGGTGCACCTCCACGCCAAGGACGCGCGCCTCGACCGCAGCAAGCTCGATCAGGTGGGCGTCATGGCGCATCCCAACGAATATCACACGCCCAAACTGCCAGGGATGGGCGACGTGGATTGGGGCAAATTTTTCTCCACGCTGACCGACACAGGCTACAGCGGCCCGGTCTGCGTGGAAGTGGAAGACCGGGCCTTCGAGGGGTCACTGGCGCTGCGCAAGGCGTCTCTGGCCCAAAGTCACGCCTATCTGCGCCAGTTCTTGACGATCGATCTCTAGCGAAATAATCATCTGGACGCGTTTATGAGCAACCAACCAACCTATCAAGACATTGCCAAGATGATCGACCATTCCTTGCTCAACCCCACGTTGACGACAGCCGAACTGGAGACAGGCTGCGCGCTGGCTTTGCGCTATGATGTGGCGAGCGTCTGCATCATGCCCCACTATCTGAAACGCTGCGCCCAAATCCTGGCTGGCAGCAACATCAAAGCCAGCACCACCATCGGCTTTCCCCATGGCGGCCACACCACGGCTGTCAAGGTGGCCGAAGCGGAAATTGCGCTGGCCGACGGTGGCGAGGAGCTGGACATGGTCATCAACATCAGTCGGGCGCTGAGCGGCGACTGGGAATACGTCACCGCAGACATCGCCGCGGTGACGGCCGTCACCCACGCAGCAGGGCAGAAGATCAAGGTCATCTTTGAGAACTGCTATCTCAACGATGAGCAAAAGATTCGCCTGTGCCAGATTTGCGGCGAGCTCAATGTAGACTGGGTCAAGACTTCTACCGGCTATGGAACGGGCGGCGCGACCGACGCCGATCTGATTTTGATGCGGGCGCATACGCCGCCCCACGTGCAGGTGAAGGCGGCCGGCGGCGTGCGCACGCTGGATCGCCTGCTGGAGGTGCGCGCCCTGGGCGTGACCCGCTCTGGCGCAACCCGCACCGCGGAAATCCTGGAAGAATTCGTCCAGCGCTTTGGGAGGTAGGATAGAGACCCCTCGCTCTTAATTTTCAGTTCTTGGCGCGGCAAGTGTAAACTTGTTGTCGCCCAAAGACATTCAACAGTTTCAGTCCGTATCTTTAGCAAATCTAACCACGGAGGAAAAGAACATGAAACATCACTCAAAACTCGTTACCATCCTTGCACTGCTCATGACCGTTGCCCTGGTCCTGAGCGCGTGCGCAGTGCAGCCGGCGCCAGGCGGCGCTGCCACCCCTGCTGAAAGCGCCGCAGCCACTGAAGCGCCCGCTCAAGAAGGCGGCTTCACCATCGGCGTCAGCAACACCCTGGTGGGCAATGGCTGGCGAGAACAGATGATCTGCGCCATCAAGGCCCAAGCCACAGCCAGCGGCCTAGTGGACAAAGTCGTGGTAGTCAATCGCAATGGCGGCCCTACAGAGCAGATCGCCGACCTGGAGGGTCTCATCTCCCAGGGCGTGGACGCCATCATCCTCAACCCGACGGATCGCGAGGGCTTGAACGCGGTCATCGAGTCGGCCATCGCCCAGGGCATTGTCGTGGTGGCGGTCGATCAGGCTGTGACCGCCGAGGGCGCATATGTGGTGACCAATGACCAGACCGCGTATGCGCGGTTGGGCGCAGAATGGCTCTTCGAGCAGCTGGGCGGCGAGGGCAAAGTCGCCGAGATGCGCGGCATCGACGGTGTGCCGGCCGACACAGATCGCCACAACGGTTTCTTGGAAGCGTTGGCCAAGTATCCCAACATCGAGGTCGTGGCCGAAGTCTTCACCGGCTGGGATCCATCCACAGGCGCACAGCAGACGCTCGATCTCATCACCACCAAGGAAATTGACGGCATTTGGACATCTGGCATCGACTATCCCGCGGTGGAGCAGTTCCAGGCGGCCAACGTGCCGTTTGTGCCCATTGTCGGCGCGGATAACAATGGCTTCGTCAAGCAGTTGCTTGAGCTGGCCGACGCCGGCCTGGTGGGCGCGGCTGTGACCAACCCGCCAGCCATCGGCGCGGTGGGTGTGGCGATTGCCCTGGACGCCCTGACGGGCAAGAATCCAGAACAAGTGACGTTGCTCACGCCGCAGGTCTTCGCCACGGGCGACGCCGAAGGCCTCCAGTCGCTCTATGCGCCCGACCAGCAGCCTGGCTGGAGCACCTACGTCAACATCGAGCCGTATACAACTTACAACGGCAGCGCAGATGTCTCCGCCTGCAAAGGGCCAGGAGAATAACGAGAGACTACTTCGTACTCGTACTCATAAGCCGATTCACTCGATTGTGGGAGCCGGTGCGAGTACGAGTACGAAGACCAGCTGAAATTGTGTTTTCATGAGTGATCCTCAACCGTTGCTGGCGACCAGTGCTATCGCCAAATCGTACGGTCCGGTCGTGGCGCTGCGCAGCGTCGACTTTGCCGTGCTCCCCGGCGAGATTCACGCACTCCTCGGCGCCAATGGCGCCGGCAAAAGTACGTTAGTAAAAATTTTGGCCGGTGTCCAACCCGCGGACGCCGGCCATCTCTTTGTCAATGGACGCCTCAGCCGTTTCCATGCACCAGTGGACGCCATCAGCGCTGGCATCGCCACCGTTTTCCAGGACCCGAGCCTCATCCCCGATCTCACCGTTCAACAAAATCTGCGCCTGAGCAGCATCGACGAAGCCAGGTTCAAGCAATGGCTTGCCTGGTTCGAGCTGGAGAGACTCGACCTGACTGCGCTCATTCGCGAGCTGCCCCTGGAAACGCTGCGTATGGTCGATCTTGCCCGCGCGGTGGCGCGTGACCCTCACGTGCTGCTGCTGGACGAGATCACAGCCGCATTGACTGCGGATCAGGCCGGACGGGTCTTCGATCTGTTGGCCCATTGGAAGGGACAAGGCCGTTCGGCAGTGCTCATCACCCACCGGCTGGCGGAAGTGATGCGCGTTTGCGACCGGGCAACGATCCTGCGCGATGGGCGCGACGTGGCGGTTTTGGAGACGGCAAACGCTGATGAGCACGCGCTGGTGGAAGCCATGCTGGGCGAAACGGCTGAGCCTGTGAGCCATGCCGAAGCAGACAGTGCGCGACGCGACCACCGCCAGGTCGCTTTCGAGGCGCGCCACCTCACCTCACGCGAGGCGGTCCACGATGTTTCATTTTCGGTGCGAGCTGGCGAGATTCTTGGTCTGGTGGCGTTGGAAGGACAGGGCCAGGAGCGTCTCTTCGAGTTGCTGTCGGGCGACCGTCGCCCCACTGGAGGGGAGATCCTTGTGGGCGAGCGCATCCGTCATTTTCGCTCACCCTACGACGCGGTGAGCGCAGGTGTGGTGTTGGTGCCTGGCGACAGGCTGTTGGCGCTGTTGCCCAATCAACCCGTGCGCCACAACCTGGCCGTGCCGCTTTTCAATCGCATTAGCCGCTGGCTACGTCTGCCGCGTGACGAAGGGGAGCGGGTCGCCCGCGCGGTGGAGCGCCTCTCCATCGACGTGCGGGCGGCTGCCCAGGCGCGACGGCTTTCAGGCGGCAACCAACAGAAGGTGGTAATTGGCCGCTGGTTGGTGGCTGGCTTCCGCACGCTGCTTTGTTTCGACCCGACGCGCGGCATCGACATCAAGACCAAGCGCGAAATCTACACCCTGCTGCGAGAACTGGCCGCGGGCGGCGCGGCCATCCTGCTCTATACCAGCGAGCTGGCGGAGATTCCTCTGGTCTGCGACCGGGTGCTGGTCATGCAGGGCGGTCGCATCGTCGACGAGCAGAATGCAGCGGTGGCGACAGAGTCTTCGTTGCTCACTGCCGCCCACGGATTGGAGGTTCCTGCATGACGACCGTTGCCGCGTCTCGCCCCGTCCCCTCATGGCGACGCTTTGTTGCACGCAATGGCTGGACGTTGGGCGTCTGGTTGCTCCTGGCTGGGCTGATCTTCTGGTACTCCACTTTGATTCCTGTCTTTGGTTCGTTCCAGATTGCATCCATCAGCAAGAACAGCCTGCCCTTGGTCTATCTCGCCATCGGTCAGGCGATCATCGTCATTGCCGGTGGCATCGACCTCTCGCTAGGGAGTCTGCTGCTTCTGACCAATGTCATTGCGGCCCGTTCCATGCAGGATCAATCAGTCGGCGTTGTCTTTCTCATCGCGGTGGCCGTGGTCATTGGCGTCGGCCTGCTCAACACACTGACGGGCTACGTGATCACCCTCTCCGGCGTGCCGGACATCGTCGTGACGCTGGCGGCCAGCTACATCTGGTCAGGGCTGGCGCTGTGGATTCTGCCATCGCCGGGCGGCGGCACTGCGCCAGAGATGCGCTGGCTCTTCACTGGCTCGCCATCGGGCATCGGCGGCCTGTTCTGGCTGCCCATCTTCATGATGGCAATTCCGGCGCTCATCGTCTTTTTCTTTTCCAGACACAGCCGGTCGGGGCTTTCCCTCTACGCCATCGGCAGCAGCAGCATTGCAGCGCGGCTGGCCGGGTTGGATGTGCGTCGCGCCAAAATCAGCGCCTATGCCATTGGCGGCGCCATGGCCGCGCTGGCCGGCCTGGCAACTGTCGCCATCACCGGTACAGGCGACCCGCGCTTCAGCGTGGGCGCGAACGCCACGTTGAACAGCGTGGCGGCCATTGTGCTGGGCGGCGTGGCGCTCACCGGCGGCGTCGGCTCGGTGCTGGGTGTGGTGGCAACCGGCGTCATTCTCATTATGCTGAATCCGATACTCATCGCTATGGGTGTTGACTCTAACACGGCCCAGGTGGTTCAAGGCGTGTTGATTGCCGGGGTCATGATGATCGGCGGGTTAGCTACCTTGCTGCGGGAGAGGTCCAGGTGAGCCGCTCAACTACGCCCGCGCCAACAGACGCGGCGCAGCACATGACGGGGCTGACGGCGCGCCTCCGTGTCGTCATGGCCGAAAATCCGGCGCTAGTGCTCATCGGTGTGCTGATCGCGCTGTTTGCCATCACTGGCCTGATCGAGCCGAACTATCTGTCTGTGGGCGGGGTGCGTAACACGTTGTTGCAGGCGGCGCCCTTGGGCATCCTGGCCGGCGCGCAGACAATCTTGATGCTCACCGGCGGGATCGATTTGTCCATTACCATGACCGCAACTGCTTCTGCATATGTGGCGGCCAATCAGTCACCCAACGGCGCAGCCGTCGCCATTGGGTTTGGTCTGTTGGTTGGGCTGGTTGTGGGCGCAACAAATGGCGTAGGCGTGACGTTCTTTCGCGTCAACCCACTGATCATGACGCTTGCCATGTCGGGAATTTTGCTGGGGCTGTTTACATCTTGGACGCAGACGATCCTGCAAGGATCGACACAGGTTGCAGAGTTCATCAAGCTATTGGGCGGCGGCTCGTTTCTGGGAAACCGCATCCCCTACAGCGTGGTGGTGTGGGCGCTGGTTGCCCTTGTGCTCATCTGGCTACTCAAACGAACCGGATGGGGTCGGCTGCTTTACGCCATTGGCGACAATGAGGTGGCCGTGCGACTGGCCGGCGTGCGCGTCTGGCAAGTGCGCATTGCAGCCTACAGTCTGGCCGGGATGCTCGGCTCGGTCAGCGGCATTCTGCTGGCCGGACGCACTGGCGCAGTCGATCTCCAGCTCGCCAATGCGTTTCTGCTGCCCTCGGTGGCAGCCGCGGTCATCGGCGGCACCTCGATCTTCGGCGGCATTGGCGGCTATGCGGGCACAATCTTGGGCGCGCTCATCCTCAGCGTGCTCAACTCCATGCTCACATTTCTCAATGTGGGTCAGGCGATTCAGCAAGTTGTCTACGGCATGATCGTGCTGCTGTTGGCCTGGGGCTATGCGAGCCTGACGCGCCGGGGGTGACGACGCAGATGGATAAAGAGAACGAAACTCCTGCGCAAAATCACATCGGAGCCTCGTTCCCATACGCCTCCACGGGCAAACACGCGCAGACCAGATGGCGGTCGCCATAGACATTGTCGATGCGCGACACATAGGGCCAGAATTTGCGCTCCTTGACCCAGGGCAGCGGATAGGCCGCCTGGCGCTCGTTACTCTGGAAATGCAGGAAGCTGTTCACTGTCCACCAACGCGATCTCGCGTATAAACACAAAGTGTTTGCGATTACGGGTGATCAACGGCAGTCTCTTTGTCCATGCCGTAGCAGCAATTAGCGCATCTGGTATGCGCAACGGCTGTCGATCATACTTCTGTAGCAGTTCAGACGCCGCCGCGGCGATCGCTACATCTACTGTGATCACCCGAACCAACTGAAACAGCCGCCGAATACGCTTGCGCTCGGTATCGGAGAGGCTAGGTTTCTCGAACAACTCTTTGCGCGTGACCGAAGAACAGTAGAAACGCACACTCTCGTTGAGCAGCAAATCTTTCGCCCAAGGACTTCCCTGAAGCCAGTCGATCAACACGTCCGTGTCAATCAAATACCTCAGTCGTTCCACAGTTCCACCAAATACTCTCGCAGCGTATTGGGAGCATCGTTGCGTACGCGATCTACATAGGCAACACTGTCAACCTGCGCAGCTTCATGCGCCCACATACCGAAGCCCAATTCTTCTGGCAAATAGGAAGCCACTGGTCGTTCCAGTAGTCCCACAACCACACTCTTGGGAACGCGAACCGACCGCCCCAGATGAAGAGCTGGCAATTCACCCCGTGAAATCATTCGGCGGACTGTGCCCACCGGAACTCGAAAGATTGCTGCAACCTCCTCTACGGTGTAGACTTCCCCAACAATCGTCGTTGGCGTCATTACTCCATCCTTTCGCCCGCCCTCCAATGTTCCTAGTGTAAGTGTAATCCATCGGCGCGGTTTGACCAACATCAGCCTAGGCCTCCCTTGTGGCAGATGGGACCCTGTGTGATCGGAACGCCTCATCCATACGCCTCCACGGGCAAACACGCGCACACCAGATGGCGGTCGCCATAGACATTGTCGATGCGCGACACATAGGGCCAGAATT
>CAZLMM010000071.1:0-2295 GCA_964560495.1 uncultured Caldilineaceae bacterium | reverse complement strand
TGCGCTCCTTGACCCAGGGCAGCGGATAGGCCGCCTGGCGCCGCGAGTAGGGGCGATCCCACTCGTCGGAGGCGATCACCTGCGCGGTGTGGGGCGCATGTTTGAGCGGGTTATTGGACGCATCCATCTCGCCCCGTTCGATGGCGCGGACTTCCTCACGGATGGCAATCAACGCATCACAGAAACGGTCAAGTTCAGCCTTCGACTCACTTTCCGTCGGCTCGATCATGAGGGTGCCCGGCACTGGAAAGGACATGGTGGGTGCATGGAAACCATAGTCCATAAGCCGCTTGGCGATGTCCTCCACCTCTACCCAGGGTTTGAGTGGACGCATATCAACGATACATTCATGGGCGATCCGGCCGTGTGCGCCCGTGTAGAGAATCGGGTAGTGGGGCGACAGGCGCGCCGCGATGTAATTCGCGTTGAGGATCGCTGCCTTCGTCGCCCGGGCTAACCCTTCTGCCCCCATCATGGCGATGTAGGCGTAGGAGATGGGCAGAATGCTGGGGCTGCCCCAGGGCGCAGCCGACACCGCGCCGATGGCGTTCAACCCGCCTACACCCTCCACCACTGCATGGCCTGGCAAATAGGGCGCCAGATGCGCCGCTGTGCAGATTGGCCCCATGCCCGGTCCGCCGCCGCCGTGGGGAATGCAGAAAGTCTTGTGCAAATTCAGGTGGCACACATCCGCGCCGATGTCGCCCGGACGACACAGCCCCACCTGGGCATTCATGTTGGCGCCATCCATATAGACCTGTCCACCGTGACGGTGGATGATGGCGCAAATCTCACCGATGGCCGCCTCGAAAACGCCATGAGTGGAAGGGTAAGTGATCATGAGCGCGGCCAAGCGGCGGCTGTGCTCCTCGGCTTTGGAGGCCAGATCGCTCACATCCACATTGCCGTGCGCGTCGCAATTGACCACCACTACTTCCATGCCGGCCATGACCGCGCTGGCAGGGTTGGTGCCGTGGGCCGACGAAGGAATGAGGCAGATCGTGCGTTGCGTTTCGCCGTGCGCCCGGTGATAGGCGCGAATCGTCAGTAGACCCGCATACTCGCCCTGAGAACCGGCGTTAGGCTGGAAGGATGCGGCGGCGAAGCCAGTGATTTCGACCAGCCATTGCTCCAAGCGGTGGAACATCTCCAGATAGCCAGCCGCCTGGTCGATAGGCGCGAAAGGATGGAGATGACCGAATTCGGGCCAAGTCACTGGGATCATCTCTGTCGTGGCGTTGAGCTTCATGGTGCATGAACCCAGGGGGATCATGGAGTGGGCCAGGGAGAGGTCTCGCCCTTGCAACCGGGTGATGTAGCGCAACATTTCGTGCTCGGTGTGATAGCTGTTGAAAACCGGATGGGTGAGGAATGCACTGGCGCGCGCAGAATTGATGGGTAGAGCGTCGGACGCTGAGACCGCCAGCTCAGTCACGTCCAGGGGCTGTTCGTCGCCAAAGATGACGAAGAGGGTGCGCAGGTCATCCACGGTTGTCGCTTCATCCAGCGCCACGCCCACCGCTCCGTCTTCATACATGCGCAGATTCACTCCCAGCGACAGCGCAGCATCCCGAATTTCCTCCTGGTTGCGCGGGCCGGATGTGATCTTGATCGCGTCAAAATAGACCCCTGGCTGCAACGTGTAGCCCAGTCGCTCCAGGCCAAGCGCCAGCGTTTGCGTCAACAGATGCACGCGCCGGGCAATGTGTCGCAGCCCGTCCGGCCCATGATAGACCGCATACATGGAAGCCATGACGGCCAGGAGCACTTGCGCCGTGCAGATGTTGCTCGTCGCTTTGTCGCGGCGGATGTGCTGCTCACGGGTTTGCAGGGCCAGACGCATGGCCGGGTTGCCCTGTTCATCGATGGAAACGCCCACCAGACGCCCCGGCATGAGGCGCTTGTAGGCGTCGCGCGTTGCCATGAACGCGGCATGCGGGCCGCCAAAGCCCATGGGCACCCCAAAACGCTGGCTGTTCCCGATGACTACATCTGCGCCAAACTCGCCGGGCGGGCGCAGCAGCGTCAGGCTCAGCAGGTCGGTCGCAACGACCACCAGCGCGCCGTGGGCGTGGGCGCGGGCGACAAACGCATCATCATCATCGACCACAATGCCGTTGGTGTCGGGCGTCTGAATCAGCGCGCCAAAGGTCGCTTCCTGGAAGCGATGGGTGGCCACATCGCCCACGATGACCTCGTAGCCCAATGGCTCGGCGCGAGTGCGCACTACATCGATAGTCTGGGGATGGCACGTATCCGAGACAAAAAAGACATTGGCTGTGGAACTGGCTTTCT
>CAZLMM010000070.1:0-34785 GCA_964560495.1 uncultured Caldilineaceae bacterium | reverse complement strand
TATGATTCACTGGCGCAACTCGCCATCGATCCCGGTCCCGCCGGCGCCGCCGCACGCAAGCGGTTGAAACGGGTGGCGGCCAATCAACGGCAAATGCGCCGTTGGGCAACCCACAGCCCGGCGAATTGCCAACATCGCTATACCTTGGTGGCCGCCGAAGCGGCGCGGGTGCAGGGGGCGAATGACAAAGCACGCGAACTCTATAACGCTGCCATCCAGCAGGCGCAAGCCCACGACAACCTGCCGGAGTTGGCGGTCGCCCATGAGGTGGCGGCGCGGTTCTACCTGGGCGTCCAGCAGGACGCCTCTGCCGAACAACATCTCCGCCAGGCGCATCGCTGCTATACACGCTGGGGGGCATTGGGGAAGGCGCGCCAGATGGAGCAACACTTTCCCCAGATCTTCGCCCCAAGGCCACAAGCGGAATCGCCGGACCCATAGTACACTCTCGGCGCGCCTGGTTTCATTGATGTGGTTATCTGTCTTCTACTCTCTACCCAAGAATCCTCATCAGATTACTTCCAGCAGTTACGCGTGCAAGCCGACGACCTCCGCCAAATTATCAAAAGGGTCTCATTCCAATAGGGAGCATCTTCCCTTGGCATTCTACCTGCACGAGTTTTCCACAATATATTGATCTCTATACTTCGCTCTGTTTGAAACCAGGAGTTTTTGAACTGTGAAAACTCTTGGTTTCAAAACAACCGCAGTTTAGCCAGACAAAAGAGCTTGCAACGCCTGACGGAGAATTTTGATAATATCCGGGTCGCCTGGCACTAGTGGAGCGACCACTTAGTTTTTAGAAATCGACTGCCTGGACGATCACGTTTTTACTCTGAACACGTTTTCTAAGAATTAAAAAGTCAGACTACTAGGGCATCTTTCGGGTCGCGCAAGGGGACGATATAGCGTCCTCCTTTGGGGATGTTCGTCCAACTGAGATGGCTCTTGAAGGCGCGAAAGCCGCCGGGTTGTGGGGCGGCGAGATCACGACCTTCATAATGAGCCATCTCGATCCAGGGAATCACCTGACTCACGTCATCGAAGTTCATGTCGCCGCGTGTCCGCAAGCCATGCACGATCTGTTGCAGCCAGGAGGCGCCGCATTTGGCAAAGGGCGCAATGAAGAGGTCGCTGGGTTGGGGCTGATAAGCCAGGTCGTGTCGGGCGCTTTCCGCCAAGAGTGGACCCATCAGCCGGGACTGCTCTTGCCATTCGGTTAGCGAAGCAGGTCGGGTGAGGATTTGTGTATTGGCCATGTGATTTCAGGTGCTCGTCCAGCCATTGGATTCGTCTGCTCTGCTTTGGTCCGCATGAAAGGAGACATCCGCCTCGGATCCGAGGCGGATGTCTTGCCCGCAAGGCCAATCTCAGGGTGTGAACTCGACCAAGAAATGGTGGGTATCGAATTTCAGGCCGTCCTCAATTCCGGCATGTCTTGCTTCATCAGTGGCAAGCAACGCCCAGAACTTCTCCATGTCTTGGACCTCGATGATTCCCCCAGTTACGTTGTGATTCTCAGGGTCTCGAAAGGTTCGAAGCGTCGCCACGCCAGCAAACAACCCTTCGTGCCGGTTGCCGGGCGTCCCCTTCTTCCAGGCATTCGCCCAGCGCTCTCCATCCTCCACCTCATGAAAGAATAGAACCGTTGTCATCTTCATCCCTCCTTGTAGGAAATGGTCAACAATCATCAGTACCCGGTCACATCTGCGCTACGGTGAAAAGCATACCTGCCTGCTTTCCCACCGTTTTCCCATCATCTTCCCACTTCTTTCGCAGTTATTGCCCCAAAATTTTGCGTTTGCTCATTCCCCCAATTCCAGTACAATGAATGCACCGTATCACGTTTCACGCATGGCGTTTCGGGCATCATTCACCCATGAACACCTTCAGACTCTACCTGTTCGGCCCGCCCCGCCTGGAGCGCGACGGCGTGGTGGTCAAGATTTCCCGGCGTAAGGCTGTGGCCCTCTTGAGTTATCTGGCTGCTACAGTCAAGCCCCACGCGCGCGACAGCCTGGCTACGCTCTTTTGGCCCGATCATGGTCAGGGCGAAGCGCGCGTGGCTCTCAGCCGCCACCTGTCTGAGCTGAACAAAATCCTGGGGAATAACGCGTTGGCGCTGGAAACGGAACGCGTGGCGCTGGGTGGCGACTTCTGGCTGGATGTAACCGAATTCGAAAAGGCGCTCGCAGCCCACCCTACAGTAACAGCGCACAACCTGTCCACCGTACAAGCTGCCGTCGATCTCTACACCGCCGATTTCCTGGCCGGCTTCACCCTGCCCGATTGCCCGGACTTCGACGACTGGCAGGCCTTCCAAGCCGAGAGTCTGCGCCGACATCTGGCCGCCGGCCTGGAGAAGGTAGCGTTGGCGCAAGCCGGCCTGCACGATGGCGGGAACGCCATCGCCACTGCGCGCCGCTGGCTCGCCCTCGACCCGCTGGACGAAGCCGCCCATCGTACCCTCATGCAGATCTACGCGCTGGCCGGACAACAGGCCGCCGCCCTGCGCCAATACGAACAGTGCCGCCAGATCCTCCGCAGTGAGCTGGACGCGCCGCCAGCGCAGGAAACGACGGCATTGGTTGAGCGTATCCGTCGTGGAGAGGTGAGACAAGGTGGCAGGATGACAGGTGAACAAGGCGACAGAAGGAATCTTGCGACCGCGCAATCGGCTCCCATCCACGCCGATCCACTCGTCACTCGTCAATCGAAAATCGAAAACCCCCACAATCTTCCCACCCAGACCACTCCGTTCATTGGCCGCCAGTATGAAGTGGCAGAGTTAACCAGGCTGCTGGCCGATCCCGAGGTCAGACTCGTGACCATCCTGGCCCCGGGCGGGATGGGCAAGACCCGGCTGGGGCTGGCAGTGGCCGGGCGCCAACTCAGCCGTTTCCCCGATGGCGTCTTCTTTGCGCCGCTGGCGCCGCTCAGTTCGCCCGATGACATCGTGACCACGATTGCCGAGCAGGTGGGCTTCAGCTTTTCCGGCGCCGCGCCGCCCAAAGCGCAATTGCTGGCCTACTTTCGTGAGCGCCAAATACTGCTGGTGCTGGACAATTTCGAGCATCTGTTGGCCGGCGTCTCCCTGGTGACCGACCTGCTCCAGGCCGCGCCGGCCGTCAAGGTATTGGCCACCTCGCGTGAGAAACTCAATCTCAGCGACGAGACCGCCTATGTGCTTACCGGGCTGCACTTCCCGACCTGGGAGGCCCGGGAAGAACTGCTGGCATACGATGCGGTGATCCTCTTTATCCAAAGCGCGCGTCGGACACGGCCTGATTTTGAACTGGAGGCCGATACGATCGACGATCTGGCACACATCTGCCGCTTGACGGAAGGAATGCCGCTGGCGATTGTGCTGGCAGCCGGCTGGCTCGATGTGCTGTCGCTGGAAAGGATTGCCGTCGAGATTCAGGCCGGCATCGACATTTTGGAAACCGAACAGCGCGATGTGCCGGAACGCCAGCGGAGTGTGCGCGCCACCTTCAATTATTCCTGGGAGCGTTTGAGCGAGGGAGAACGGCAGGTCTTCATGAAGCTGTCGCTCTGCCGGGGCGGCTTCGCCTTCGAGGCTGCCGAGGTTGTGGCCGGGGCGGACTTGCGCACGCTGCGCCGGTTGGCAGGCAAATCGCTGGTGCAGGCCCTGCCCAGCGGCCGCTATGAGGTGCACGAACTGCTGCGTCAATATGGCGCGGAGAAACTGCGCCAGAGTGATGAGGCCGGCGCGATCCGGCAGGCGCACAGCCGCTATTATCTGGCCTTTCTGGCCGCGCGCGATGAGGATATCAAGGGTCGCCGCCAACAGGCGGGGCTGCAAGAGATTCGCGTCGACTTCGAGAATGTCCGGCAGGCCTGGTTGTGGGCAGTGGAACGGCGGCAGGTTGATGCGTTCAGCCGGGCAGCGTTGGACTGCCTGACGAACTTCGCCGACATGAATTTCAGCGCGCTGGAAGTGCACACACTCCTAAGCCAAACCATCAGCGCCTTTCAGCCGGTCGCGGGGCAGTCTCCTCATCCGCTGTGGGATCAGGCAGTAGTGCGTCGGGAGAAAGTCAATTATATCCTCATTCAGCCAATTGACCACGCCCAGATTCAAACCATCCTGGAACGCGCCCGCATCCGCGGTGATATTCACGAGCGTGTCCACTGCCTGATCGTCTTGCAGAATTACACCTTTGGGATGCTTGACTACGCCAACCCGATCAACGACGAAGCGCTGGCAGCGGCGCAAGAAACGGGGGATCCGTTTTACATCGCACGAGTATTCAATAATAGCGCCTTCAGCCGGCTGAATGATCTCGACCATCGGCGCGAGTGTCTGCGCCAGAGCGTAGAGATTCGGCGGAAGATCGGCGATCGCTGCAATCTGTGCTTTGCGCTAGCCCAACTGACCGCCTGCCTGGCCGAAGCAGGCGATTTCGCTGAAGCGGAACAAGCGCTGGAGGAGGCGGTCCAGGTGCAGCATGAGATCGGCAAGACCCCCGTCTATATTGCCGTGCTCGTCTTCAAGGCGCAGTTGGCCTTCTGGCGGGGCGAACTCGATCTGGCCGAGGAATACTTGCAGACCGGGCAGGCGTTTGCCGGCGGACGCATCTACACTGGCTTCAGTTATCACTATCCGGCGCTGCTGAGTTGGCTTGCCGGCGTGCGCGGCGATTATGCGCAGGCTTACGCGTACACGCAACAACTCGCGGGCAAGCCCTGGGCGAAAACCTTTTTCATGGTCTGGCGCCTCGGCTGGGGGGCGGCCCTGGCGCACTACGGCTTGGGGAACATGACGGCTGCCCGCCAATCCCTGCACAATGTGCTGGCCTTGACCCACCATACGCTCCAAGCGCCCAGCGTCCAGCAGTTTTGTCTACCGCTGGCGGCGGTTCTGGCGTCTCCGCCAGAACGAGCGGTCGAACTGCTGGGCTTGGCGGATCGCGCCCCGCAGGAACTCACCGGCTGGATGGCGCACTGGCAGCCGCTGACCGATCTCCAACATAAGCTGGAAGCGGAATTGGGACCAGAGCGGTATGCAGCGGTGTGGGAACGCGGGGCAGGACTCGATCTGGACAGGGTGGTTGAGCAACTGCTGGCTGAATTGGTGCAATAGAAGTGCGCATCAAGCGTTGGCGCTTTGCGCCCACTATGTGAACGGCATAGCCGTTCTGCCAGGCCTGGCCGACTTCAGCCATACTGTTCGCACAGCGGGCGCAAAGCGCCTTGGCGATGCCAGTCTGGGTCAGCGTGGCAACATAGGCTGCGGCCACGCCGCTATCATGGGACGGTGCGGTGGTCAAAACGCGCCGGTTGCACTGGTCCCACCGCACCGTTTGACTGGATCTCGCTGACGGGAATGATGACATCCGCGGGCAGACCGGCGCGGCGTGCGGCCTCGCGAATCGCCTCGGCGCTGGGCGCCTCGTACAGACAATAGGTCTTCTTCTTGTCGGCGCTGAGAAACGAGATCAGCCACTGCACGCCAACCTCGTCGTTGATTCGGTTGACGGTGGGCGCCGAATCCTGCGTGTTTTCCAGTTGCTCGGCAAAGGTGCGCTCGATCAGAAAGACTGGCATGCGGTTGCTCCTGTTGGTTGATTGGTCGTTGGGGCGACTCATCATTTCCCCGACTGCCCCGACACAACGGTTGTATCGGTGGTAGGGGTGAAAAATTTTTCGCCCCTACCGATCTGAATCCTCCGATTCACTCCTCTGGCAATCCCGTGGTCCCGACCCCTCAGCGCCCCGACGCTGTTCTTGGCTCGCCTGTGTTTGGCGCACCGCCAAAACTTTCCCGGCCAGAAAGCACATTCCCACGTCCGCTGCGTGACGTTGCGCCTCATCCAGCAGGGCGCTGGCCCGAAGGCGCCGCTCGGCGCCGCCCCGCCGCAGCAGCATGACCGCATAGTCAAACTGGGTGTGCGCCAGCCACGGAAGCGCATCCATGCGGGCGTTCATGGCCAGCGCGGCCTCAAAGTGCGCTTCCGCCACCTCCCAGCGCTGCATGACGCTGGCCAACAACGCCAAATAGCGCTCAGCCGCGCCAAGACAGACAACGCCAAAGCCGATCACCACGGCCAGCCCGGCGTATGGGCGCAACAGGTCATAGAGCGTGCGAGCGCGCGTGCCATCGCCGAGAAACGCACAGACCTCGGCCAGATAGGCGATGCTGCCCACCCACAGTGCATCTCGCGGGATGCTGGCAAAGCCATCCGCGGCCAGCGTCTCGAACTGCTGGCGTGCGGGCGCCTCTTGCCCCAAGTCGGCGTAGAGCAACGCCAGCCCTGGGCGCCAGGCCGCGGCCTGCGGGTTGGTCCGCACAAAATGCTCGATGACGGGGGAGAGTTGGCGGAGCCGGTCCTGCTCGCGGCGAATGGTGAACATCTGCACGCCATAGGCGCCGTCGGCGTTTTCAAATTGCATGACCTGGCTGGCCACTATGGCGCGCTGCGCCAGCGCTTCGACCTCGTCAAAACGCCCGGCCAGGATGGCGCGCATGGTTTGCTGTGTGTAGCCGACCGCGGCATAGAACGCCTGCCCCAACTCCTCGGCCAGCCGCATCTTGCTCTCCAGATCGGCATCCACGCTTTCGATGTCGCCAACCTCCGTATTGACTGAGATGCGACAGCCGCAGACGTTGGCCTGGCGTTCAGGGTCATCGAGGAGACGAGCCAAATCCATGAGTTCGTTGGCCGCAACCACCCGTTGCTGCGCCCGCTCCGGTCGGCGAAAGGCCATCGCGCTGATGTAGAGAACGTCAAAGAGCGCGGCCGGGTCGTTCAGACGCCGAGCCATGGCGATGGCATCGTCGCACTGGCTCTCCAGGCGCTCGTGGTCGCCGGTGGAGAGCAGCGCCTGGACCAGGCTGCCGGTCACCTTGACACGCAAAATGTTGTCAGCATCGCCCAGCAGCGCCAGCGCCTGCGACAACATGCGCACGGCCGCGTCGGCTGGCAGGTTGAAGCGGTAGCGAACAAACTCGTAACCCAGCGCAGCCGCGGCCAGCGCTTCGGGTGCGTCGAGGGCAGTCGCCAGGTCGGCGGCCTGTTGGTAGCTGTGAAGCGACTCAGCGACCTGGTTGTTCTTCCAGTGGGCCTCGGCGAGGGCGAGGGTGAGGTCAAGCACCTGGCGCGTGGGGCGTTGGCTGTTTGGCTGGTTGCGCAGCAGCGCCAACGCATCGGTGAAGAGACGCACGGCCTCCTGACCGGCATGACGCTGGATGGCCTGCTGGCCTGCTTGCGCAAGGTAGTGGATGGCCTTTTCCGTGCGCTGCGCCTCTACAAAATGGCGCGCCAGTTGGAGCGCGATGGCGTCCACGTCATCCTGGTAAAGCGTTTCCAACGCTGCGCCCACGCCTTCGTGCAGATAGGCGCGCTCGGCTGGCTCCAGCGCCAGGTAAAGAAAATGTTGAAAGAGACTGTGGCGAAAGCGATAGCGCGACAGCCGTTGTCCGCCAACCCGCTCGATCCCGACGTTGTGCACCAGTTGATGGCCACGTTCAAGTGCACCGCCGAGCAGACGCACGGTCTCCTGTTCGCTCTGGCCCAGCAGCCGCGCCACCGCCTCGGCGACAAACTCCTCGCCCATCACGCAGGCGACATCGACGATGGCGCGCAGATGAGTCGGCAGCCGATCGCAACGCTCGGCGATCACCCCCTCGACGCGCAACGGCGTCTGCGCCCAGTCCACCGACCCTTGGTTGATCCAAAAGCCATCGACGTCACGTTGGAGAGCGCCGTTCTCGCGCAACGACCGGAGAAACTCCGTGGTGAAGAGGGCATGACCGTGCGTGCGGTCAAAGAGTTGCTGGCGAAAGGTTGCGGACAGACGATTGTTCTCCGCATCCACGATGGCCTCCACAAAGCGCCTGCCGTCGACGCGATCTAGGTCCAGCGGCGCTTCACCAAAGAGCCGCTGCATCTCGTGCACCACAGCCTCCAGCGGATGACGCCGCGCGGCATCATCGGGCGACGCGGAGGTCTCGGTGCGCAGGTCATGCGCTCGATAGCTGCCAACCACGAGGATGCGTTCGCCTGCCAGACGGCGCCCCAAGTGAAAGAGCAGACCCAGCGAGCCGTCGTCGGTCCAGTGCAGGTCCTCCAGAACAAGCAGAAGCGGGTGGTGTTGCGCCAGCGCGTGCAACACCGCGGTGTAGGTGGCAAAGAGTGCGGCCTGGTCAAGAAGCTGTCTGGGCGGTGATGCCGCACGGCGCGCCAGCCAGTCATCAAGCTGTGCAACCTCGGCTGCGGTTTGGCTGCCGGCCTGCGTGGCTCGCTTGCGCAGAGCGGCGCTGGGCAAAAAGGTGTCCAGCAGGTCCGGCCCAACGGCAAGCGTTGCGCGGAGCGCCTTTGGCATGGCGCGCCACAGTCGCTGGGCGTGGTCGGGGTCGATGGCCCCTGCCCGCCAGCCTGCCTCGACATCGCCGGTGAGCAGTGCGATGATCTCGCGAAAGGGCAGGTAGGCATCGCCTAGACCGGCGACAAACGCGCTGCAATGGCCTGTGGCCACCAGCAAGTCGGCGTTTTGCGCCAACGAACGCCGGCCAAACGCCTCCAACAGCGCACTTTTGCCGCTGCCGGCGTCACCTACCACAAAGATGACCCGCCCCTCGCCAGCCAACACGCGGTCCAGCAGCCCGTCCAACCGCGCCAACTCATCGTCGCGCGCCACAACCGGCGCGGGCAACGGTCTGTTGGGCGTTTCGCCAGACAAAAATGGAGGATGGGTCATGGTGATTGTGTCGGAGTGCACACTCCCCGTTGCCGCGTTGGGCGGCTCCTGGGCGAGGACGCCGCTGCGAATCTGCATCGCCAGTGCGATGGTCTCCGGCGCTGGGTCGACGTCGAGTTCCTCGCGCAGGATGCGGCGACACTCTTCAAACTGGCGCAGGGCAGCGCCGCGATCGCCCTCTTGCGCAAGCAGCGTCATCAGCCTGCGGTGCACATCCTCGTGCCAAGGCTCCAGTTCCAACAGACGCCGCAAGGGCTGCACAGCCTGCGATCGCGCCCCTCGCTGCGCATACCCGTCGGCCAGCCGTTGCAAAAGCTGGACCGCCAACAGCTTGAGCCGCTGTTGCTCGGCCAGCGCCCACGCCTCAAACTCGGCGCTGAGCGAGAGGTTGAAGCCAGCCAGAAAGTCGCCGCGATAGAGTTCGCTTGCATCGCGCAGCGCCGCGACATGCCCATCGTCCAGATCGTTCGCGGCCTTTGTGGCAGAAGCCAGCCGCTGAAAGTCCAACACATCCACCCAGCACCGCTGTGTATCAAGCGCCACCTGGCCGTCATTCAGGTCGAGCAGCGGCACGCTTGGCAGTTGTCTGAGATTGCTCAGCGCCTTCTTGAGGTTGCCGCGCGCGGTGGCGGGTTTGTCCGCCCAGAGTAGCTCGGCCAGCGCGTCTCGCCCCACCGGGCACCCCGTCGCGGCCAGGTGAAAGAGCAAGGCGCGGCTCTTGTTTGACACAAAGCTCGTAACAGCCGTGTTTTGATGAGTGACTTGAGGAAAGCCAAGGAGGTGGATATGCAGCATCGTCTCTCGCCTGCGAATAGAGGATCTTGTGCGGGCTATGCGCCGCCCATGGTGAGTGTGAATTCTAACACCGCTGAGTACCTTTTTCCAATTCACGCTTTTTTCACGCTTTCGCCACGCCCGGTCTGCTATTGTTGCGGTCACTGTCTGTTTTGACAAACGTTGTCCGGTACAGCCACTTGCACAAATCACAAAGGAGAAACTGACGATGAACCAAACGCTGTCGCGCCGCCAACTATTGATTTCTGGCGGCGCAGCCCTGGCGACTTTTGCTATGCTCAACAGCCGCTTTGCCCAGGCAGCGCCGCTGCGCCAGGGCGAAGAGGTGATCCCCTGGCTGGACCAGATGGTCGAAAACCCGGTGCCAGACATCATCAAGAACCAACTCGTATGGGAGGATCTCGACTCGTGGGTGACGCCCAACGACCAATTCTTTGGCATCGGCCACTATGGCTGGCCGGAGATTGACGCCAGCCAGTGGCATCTGGTCATCGACGGTATAGTGGGCAACCCACTCACCCTCACGCTGGACGACTTGAAGGCGCGCCCGCGCCAGGAGTTGACGTTTACGCTGGAGTGTTCGGGCAACCACGGATTGCCCTTCTTTCACGGCGGCATCGGCACTGCGGTCTGGACGGGCACACCGCTGGCGCCGCTGCTCGAAGAGGCCGAGGTGCTTGACGACGGCGTCGAGGTGGTCTTCGTGGGTGTGGATTCAGGCGAGGAGACTGTGCGCGACACGCCCATGGTGCAACACTTTGCGCGCAGCATGTCTGTGGCGGACGCCATGCACCCCGACAACCTGCTCGTCTACGAGATGAACGGCGAACCGCTTCCCACCAACAACGGCTTTCCGCTGCGGCTGATCGCCCCCGGCTGGTACGGCGTTGCCAGCGTCAAGTGGCTGGAACGCATCGAGGTGTGGAGCACGCGGTTGGCCGGTCGCTTCATGGCGCGCGATTATGTCACGGTGCGCCAGGAGGGGACCGCGGATGAACCGGTCTGGACCGAGAAGGTGGTGGGGCGGGCGTTGCTCAAGTCTGCGCCGGCGCGTGTCGTGCGCAGCGGCGACGCGTATCGCATCGAGGGTGCGGCATGGGGTGCGCCCATCCGCTACGTGGATGTGCGAATCGACGACGGGGCCTGGCAACGTGCGACGCTCGACCGCAGCCAGCGCGCCGAGTATGCCTGGAACTTCTGGAGTCTGCCATGGACAGGGGTGACGTCTGGCGAACATAGCATCACCTCGCGCGCCGTAGATACAAGCGGTAAGGTACAGCCCGCGCCCGATGACCCGCAACTGGCCAACAAGATCACTTTCTGGGAGAGCAACGGGCAGATCACGCGGCAGGTGATGATCGAGTAGGCGGGTGTGCTGCGAAGTTCACATACGGTTTGAGAAGAGGTCACGGGGTAATTGCCCTCTAGCCAATCTCCCTGACCTCTTCGCGCTGCACCTGTTCAGATCTGGGAAGTCGAATTTTATCGCTCCGCTGGGGGGCAGAGTTTGATACCAGTGAAATCTCTCATCGAGGAGGATGAATCGTGCTGCATTCGACGCGATATGCCTTTCGAGCTACTGTCTGCATGCTGATGGTTGTGACGCAGCTCCTCCCTTCTTGGACAAGGTTCGCAGAAGGCGCCAATGCGGGCGCCCTCTACGAGGCGCCCCTGGTCGCCGCAACCAACCCTAGCCCACCAGATCTGATCGTCGACAGCCAGCATCCGATCTCAAAATGGACGGTTGGCGGCGATATGGTCTACTGGGTTGAAGGTGTGCCAGACCCTGACGGAGTCTTCGGCCCGAAGAAGGCCGAGTCGAGACTTCGCCGTATGCCCATCGCCGGCGGCGATACACGCACCCTGGCCACATTCATCCAGCCAAACCCTCCGTGTCCCGCATTCCGTGGACTGGCAGCCGACGCGACGGCCGTCTTCTATGCCAACGCTTGCCAGGGGCAGATCGAGATGATTGCCGTCGACCGCCCCGGCGACCCGCCCACGGTATTGGCAACCGGCGTCGATGGTATGTCCACGAAGCTGGTCTCGCACGATGGGTATGTATTTTGGGGCCGCGACGACAACCGCATCCAGCGAGTGGCGATGAGCGGGGGCAGCGTCGAGACCGTGATCGCCACCAGCGCCGCGCCGCTGGACCTGGGAATCGATGGAGGCGGTCTGCTGTACTGGGTGGGCGCTGACGGCGCGTGGATCGCGCCCGGGTCATGCACCAGCTGCGGGCAGGCCGACTCTGACCGCATCTGGTCGCGCCCTGGCTCCATTCTCAACGTGGATGGCGTTGGGCCGGCCGGTGTGATCAGCTTTCTCGTGGTGGACAACAACCCACTGCCCGACGCCGATGTCATCCTATCGGTGAGTCTCTTCGATACCGGTGCCCAGGCGTTTCCGGTTGCGGTCGGACTCCCCGGCGGCGACATCGAAGCCATCGATCTTGGGCTTGGCGCGCCGGTTCCTTTCGGTGGGTCTTTCGCTCCTAACGCCATTTATTGGATTGACTCATTCGAAAACGGTGATGATGTCTTGTCGCGACAAGCACTGGGCGATGACACTCCCGAGTTCCTGTGGACGGCTTCCGCAGGTGGCGCCAATTCCCTGGGCGACCGAGTTATCGTACACGATAGCGGTGTTTTCTTTACCGATGGCACTTTTGCCGACCAGCGCCGCATTCTGCGGCTTGCCGCTGATGTTGCCGGTCTGCCAGGTGAGCGGGATCTGGCGGCGACCGCCATGGAAATGACCCAGGCCATTCAGAGCCTGGAGAACGATGTACCTCTGATAGAAGCACGGCCAACGTTCGTTCGCCTCTATGGTCAGCATCTCTCAGGTAGTCTACAAGTTCCTGCGGAAGCATGGCTGGAAGGCTTCGATGCCAGCGGCGCGCCCCTGCCGGGATCGCCCCTGAAGCCTATTCACGTGCCGCCGCGACTGGTCACCGGAGAACGTATCAACCGCGCCGATGATTCTCCCAAGACGCGCAGCGACTGGGCCTTTCAATTGCCTCGAGAGTGGTACGCCGAGCAGGGAAGTGTCACCCTGAAGGGCATCATCGACCCGCGCCACGTCTTCGACGACCCGAATCGTTCCAACAACGAGTGGACCGACGCTGTTTCTTTCCACCCTCCCCTGGACAAGGTATGCCTGATCGTGCAATCGGTGGTGACAGAAGCTACCTTAGTCGCCGACGGCACCGACTTCAGGCAATTGATCGCCGGCTTCGAAAGCCTGTGGCCGGTAGGAAAGGTCTCGGTTCTGTGGGTAACCGAGCCCCTCTATCGTTCCGATTCAGCAGCTTTTGACCTCAGCACCGCACGCGGGGTGCAAACGCTCTTCGACAAGATGAGAGCCGTTTCCCGGTTGATTCCCGCCGACAAGTGTCGCCCGGCGCCGTCTCAGAGCTTCTACATAGGTGTGGTGCACCGGAACGCCAATACGCTGGACGATCTTCTGGGAGCTGCCCAGAATGGCGTGGTCTGGGCCAAGGCAGACCCCGAGGCTGGCCCTGTACTGGCTCACGAAGTCAGCCACATCCTGGGGTTCAAGCATCTTGGATGCACAGACGATGAGATCGAGCACGGAACCCTGGAGCCCGATGGCTACTATTATGACGATAAGTGCGCGCTCGACGACGGGGATTGGTACGCTCCGTCCACCCACTTCGGGTATGATGGTTTGTCAGATGTCGCGATGAGGCCCAGCTCGACGCGTGATTTCATGGCATATGGCACACCTGCCTGGGTCAGCGACATCACCTACAATCGCTTGATTCGGGAACTGGGCGGCGTTGCGCCGCCAGGGGGAACGGCCCGGACAATGACGATGTCCATCCCGTCTTCCCAGTTTTCTTCAGCTGCCACTGCCGGCCCTCTTATGACCATCAGCGGCAGCTACGACATCGAAACCGGCCTTGGGCGCTTGGATTATGTCGCCTTGCTACCACCCAGCAGTGCGCTGCTAACCGACCAGCGTGATGCATCTCGTCCTGACGCCGTGCCCGGCGTCCTGCGACTGGTATCGCCCCAGGGCGTGGCGATCAGCGGGTATGATATCGTCCTCATACCCGCCGATGACATTGGCAGTCACCAATTGGCGTTCTCACATTCCATTTCGCCTCCCGTTGAGACGGTGGAGCGCGTCGAGCTGTTGGTCGATGGCCAGGTGGTAGCGGCCCGCGCTGTCAGCGCCAATCAGCCCGCAACGACCATTCTCGCGCCCCAGCCTGGCGACATCCTGAACGGCAGCATCGTACTGCGCTGGCAGACCTCGGACGCGGACAACGACTATCTCCATTTCACCATCCATTACAGCCAGGACGACGGCCAGACATGGCTGCCGCTGGTAAGCAGTCTCTATGGCTATGCCGACGAACCCTTCGAACATGTCCTGGAGAATGCGGCTGGGCTGCCGGGCACGGATGGTGCATCGGGCCGCATCCGCATCATCACCAGCGACGGCTATCACAGCCACATCGCCGAAGCCCCGTCGCTCACCATCCCACAGCGAGGGCCGACGGCGCTGATCCTGGAGCCGCAGGCCAATGCCTCGCTGCCTGCCGGAAGACCGGTGCAGATTCGAGGAGAAGGTGTGGACCCCGAAGACGGTTCCGTGCCAGATGCCGCGCTAAATTGGATGCTGAACGGAGCACCTGTCGGCAGCGGCCCTAAGCGTGCGCTCGAGGGTCTGGCTCCAGGCGCGTACACACTGTCGCTGGATGTCGTCGACAGCAACGGCGCACACGGCGACAATACAGTTGCGTTTTCCGTCCTGCCAGTAGGGCTGCCCATCTCCAGCCAGAGCCTTTCTCTCGACGGTCTGTGCCATGAGGTGGCGTATCTGTCCGCCCAGGTTCTCAATCTGTCCGAATACGAGGGCGGTGGTCAGGCCGGCGCCAGTCTACTCGTCCAGGATGGCTTCCTTTGGGTCTGCGCGCGCGGCCTGGCGAGAGGCGATGGCGATCTGAGCTCCGCATTCAACCTGCTGATCGATTCGAATCTGAGTCGGGATGGAGTCATGCAGCAGGACGACTTTGCCTTCCGCGTATTTGAGGATGGCACTCCGCAACTCTTTGCAGGCAACGGCAACGGCGGACTGATTCAAATGGGTTTGGGCGAATTCAGTAGTCGTAGCGCTGCCGCCGCTCAGACGTGGTCGGTCGAGATGAGAATCCCTTTGAACAGCAGCGACCTGGGCTTCTCTCTGGCTCATGGCGACTTCAACCAGAATGGCGGCAGCGTACAGTGGCCCCACGCCGCCCAAACCGGAGCACCGTCAAGCTGGGCCACTGCGGCTCTAGGCTCGATGCCGTTTGTCGATCTGCTTGAACCGGACAGAGTCGAGGCCGGCCAACCTGGTGCAGACATCCAAATTCTGGGCAGCGGTTTCGGCGCATCTCCTCTCGTCTTCTGGAACGACCAGCCTCTGCCCGTTGTAGCGGCAAGCGATACGGCCATCAGAGTACACGCTAACGAGTCACTCTTGCAGCAGGCTGGCGTGGCGGCGATCAGTGTGCAATCCGGCTTCCGATCCAATACTGTTCCATTTGAGGTCGTGGCGCCGCCGTCGCCGCTGCCTCCTCAACCGTGCCAGCTGTACCCCATCGGCTTACCGCTGAACACTGTCCAGAATGCTGAAGCAGGCATGCGCATCACCCTCGGCCAAAATGACGCGGCTGGCAACGGGGTCTGGCTAACCTGGACTGGGAACAACTCCGTCGACACGTTGGCCCAAAGCCTGCGACCGCCGGGCAATAACCAAGCGTACATCAATCCGAACGACCCCAACGACCACACGCTTTCTCGGGGCAACTGGGTTCAGGGTCTTCCAGGCATCAAGAGCAGCAACAAAGTTCGTGCAGCTCTTGATGATCTTCTTGGTCTTCCCATCACGGCGCCGGTCTGGACTGAAATGCGCGGTCAGGGAGCGACAGCGCGATATCGCGTGGTCGACTTCGTAGAACTGAGCCTCATCGGCCACGACTTACAGGGTTCGGGATCGATCTATGCAATCTACCGCGACGCCGCCTCTTGCGGCGACTCAGACAGCGCCGACAGCCTCCAGAGCGCTGCGGACAACTGTCCGCCCGTCGCCAACGCGGGTCAGGCCAATGCGTGCAGCGCGCAGACCATCTTCTTGCCACTCATCGTGCAATAGGCGTACGGGGTAGCCGTTCACCGAACCCGGTTTACTGGCCCCATGACTCCACGCTTGCGAATGACCAGAGGAGGAGATCCACCTGCACAAGTTGTGAGCCGGGCGTTGTAGGCGGAGGACGGCCACTTGGAGAACATGGTGGCGATGGTGGGCCCAACGGTGCGGGCTGGACAACATCGATGGGGGCGTCAAAACTGATGGCATCGTCTACAGTTGCGCTCGTCGCAAACGCAGTGCATTCATGACCACGAAAACGCTGCTGAAGGCCATGGCGCCGGCGGCGATCATAGGGTTGAGTTGATAGCCCGGCCCCAGAAAGATCACCAGCACACCGGCCGCAATGGGAATGGCCGCTACGTTGTAGGCGAAGGCCCAAAAGAGGTTCTGCTTGATGACGCGCAAGGTGCGCCGGCTGAGCTGAATGGCCTGGGACGCGCTGCGCAGGTCGCCGCGCATGAGCGTGATGTCCGCGGCCTCGATGGCCACATCGGCGCCCGTGCCGATGGCCATACCCACGTCGGCCTGGGCCAGGGCCGGCGCATCGTTCACACCGTCGCCCACCATCGCAACGACCGGCGTTTCTGCTCGCGCAGATCCCTTACTCGTAAATCGTACATTGTAAATCGCTAATTGCTTCTCCTGCAGCGCCTTCACCACCTTCGCCTTGTCCCACGGCAACACCTCAGCGATGACCTCGTGTTCGGGATGCAGACCCACCTGAGCGGCGATAGCGCGTGCGGTGCGCCAGTTGTCGCCTGTGAGCATGACCGCGCTCAGCCCCATTTCGTGGAGTGAACGGATTGCTTCACTGCTGGTAGGCTTCACCGTGTCGGCCACGCCAATGACCCCGCTTGCCGCGCCATCCACCGCAACGAGCATGGCCGTTTTGCCGGCGCTTTGCAGCCGCTCGACCTCGTCGGTCACGGTGGAGACGTCTACGCCCCGCTCGTGGAACAGCGCCGGGTTGCCGACGAGGACGCTGCGCCCATCTACGCGCGCCTCCACCCCGCGCCCGGTCAGGGACTGGAACTCGTCCGGCTCGCTCAGGGTCAGACCGTCGGCCTTTGCCCGCTCCACGATGGCCTGGCCCAGGGAATGCTCACTGTTCTTTTCCGCGCTGGCGGCCATGCGCAGCAGTTCTGCATCATTGGATTCTTCGCTGGCGCTCAGAATGACAAGCGGCCCGCCCTTCGCGACAATGTCCGTCACCGCCGGCTTTCCCTGGGTGATGGTGCCGGTCTTGTCGAGCACCACTACGCTGATTCCCCCGGCCTTTTGCAGCGCTTCGGCGTTCTTGATCAGGATGCCCTTCTGTGCGCCCAACCCTGTGCCGGCCATGATGGCCGTGGGCGTCGCCAGCCCCAACGCGCACGGGCACGAAATGAGCAGCACGCTCGCCATGAAAATGAGGCTCACACCCAGGCGGCTCTCGTGATGATAGTAGGCTTCTGCGCCGTAAAAATACCAGAAGAAAAAGACCGCAATTGCCAGCAGGATCACCGCAGGCACAAAGACGGCTGACACCCGGTCGGCCAGAGCTTGAATGGGCGCGCGGCTCGACTGCGCCTCCTGCACCATCTTGACGATCTGCGCCAGCGCGGTCTGCCTGCCCACCGCGGTGGCCTTGAAGCGAAAGCTGCCTGTTTTGTTGATGGCGCCGCCGATGACCTTGTCGCCCGGCCCCTTTTCCACCGGCAGGCTTTCGCCCGTGATCATGGATTCATCCATAGCGCTGCGCCCTTCGATGACCACGCCATCAACGGGCGCCTTTTCGCCGGGTCGCACCACCACGATGTCATTGACCAACACGGCGTCGATGGGCACTTCGACTTCCTCAGCCCGTGCGCCCACCCCGCGCACGATGCGCGCGGTCTTGGAGCGCAACCCCAGCAGTTTGCGGATGGCCTCGCCGGCCTGCCCCTTGGCGCGCGCCTCCAGATATTTGCCCAGGATGATGAGCGTGATGATCATGGCCGCGGCCTCGAAGTAGACATAGTAGTGCATCGTATCGAGGCCAAGGGCCAACACGGCCAGGCTGTAGAAATAGGCTACGCTGGAGCCGAGCGCGACGAGGGTGTCCATGTTGGCGGTGCGGTTTTTGGCCGCTTTCCATGCGCTCACATAGAACGCGCCGCCTACCCAAAACTGGACGACCGTCGTCATGGCGGCCACCAGCCACAGCCGCCCCGGAAAGTCCAGGGGGATGCCCACCATCTCGGCCATGCTCAACACCATGATGGCCGCGCTCAGCGAGCCGCCCACGATGAGCTTGCGGCGCTTGTCGGCGATCTCGGCGTTGCGCGCGGCCTGTTCGGCGTCCACTTGGGCTTCTTCATCGCCCTCCACCTCGATGACCTGGTAGCCGGCATCACGTATGGCGCGCTTGATGTCGGTGGCTTCCACCATGGAGGGCAGAAAGCGCACATGGGCGCGCTCGCTGGCGTAGCTGGCGTCGGCCTCCAATACGCCATCCAGGCGGCGTAGACTGCGGGCGATGGTGTTGGCGCAGTTGTTGCAGGTCATGCCGCTGACAGGCAGGTCGAGCACGGCCACAGCCGCGCCATAACCCACCTCCTCGATGGTGTGGAGCATCTGCTCGGGCTGCACGTGGGCCGGGTCATAGCTCACCACGGCGCGCTCGCTGGCGTAGCTGACCCGCGCATCGCTGACGCCGGGCAGTCGTTTCAGCGTACGCGCCACGGTGTTGGCGCAATTGGCGCAGTGCATCCCCGTGACCGGGATGACGAGTTCTTTGGCGTCGGACATGAAAATGGTAAATGGATCATTGTGAATGGTTGAGTTCGCAGACGCGATTGCACATCGCGCCTGCAAGTTTGCTTCAATCCGCCGGGTAGCCGATTTCGACGAGCATGGCCTCGACGCGGGGGAAAACTGCCTCGTCGGCCACAGCAACGGTGACGTTCCTGCTCTCCTGTTCGGCCTTGACGCTCTGCACGCCATCGACGAACTTGAGCTCGCGCTCGATGGTGGCGGTGCAGTGGCCGCACGAGATGTTCTGCACGTGATAGGTCTTGGTTGTCATGGGAAACTCCTTTTCATTTACGGTTCACGATTTATGGGCAAGACGCCGTATTCACAATCAGCAATTCACAGTTGACCATGAACCACTCCTACAGCTTGCCCGTCGCGCGAAAAACATCCATGATCTCGCGCACGACGCGTTCCTGCTCATCAGCGTCCTCGCTGCGGATGGCGGTGGCGACGCAGGTGTTGAGGTGATTTTCCAGGGTTAGCGCGCTGACCCGCTCCAACGCCTGCTGCACAGCCTTGATCTGCTTGAGGATATCCATGCAATAGGCGCCCTCTTCTACCATGCGCTGGATGCCTCGTACATGGCCCTCGACGCTTTTCAGGCGATTGTTCAGTTCTTGCTTCTTTTCAATGTCAAGCATATCCCTCTCAATCCCCTCCCCCTGGGGGTGGGATACGACATCAGTTTATCATGGCTGGAAATCCTTGTCAAGAGCCAATGCGACAATTGACGCAACGTTCTCGAACGACTAAACTGAGATTCTACAGATGCCAACTGCACCATAGATTCCAGCTATCACGCCGCCCACCCATCGCTCCCCAAGGCGAACATTCCGTTCGACTGGCGGCTTCGACCTATTTTCACCTGCCATTGCATTCGCCATGTCTCAGGATTTCTTGATCGGCGTCCTCCCCAATTCCACTGACCCTTTTTGGGTGCAGGTAGAGGAGGCTGTGCGTCAGCAAGCCGGGCGCTATCCGGTGGAACTCGTTACCATTTCCGCCGACGGCGTGGCCGACCCGCCCACGCCAGAACGACAGCTGGCCTTGATCGAAGAATTGCTGGCCCTGGAATTGAACGCGCTGGTGGGTTGGTGGTTTCCCGAGACAATGGCGATTCCTGTGCTGGACGCCGGACTGCCCATCATCCACCTGAGCGAGACCGAGGTGAGCCATCCCCTTTCGGTCTCTCCACGCGGCCTCTACGATGTCGGGAGAATGGCCGCCGTGCATCTGGCCGAGCGTCTGGGCGGTCAAGGTCGCGTGCTCGTTGACAGCTTCCAAATCTATGCCCGCATCGCCATGCCTCTGGCTAAGCCCATTGTCGTCACCGTCATCGTCCTGGAATTTCTTGCCGCGTGGACGAGCTTTCTGGAGCCGCTCATCTACCTTAACTCCCAGGACAAGTACACCGTGGCGTTGGGATTGTCGCTTTTACGCAGCGGCTTTAGCGGGCGCATCGAGTGGGGTCTCATGATGGCTGCAACCGCGCTCAGCGCCTTGCCGCCCCTGATCATCTTTTTCCTGGCGCAAAAACAGCTTATCGGCGGCATCGCCGTCACTGGCATCAAAGGATAGCCCTCTCCCATGCAAGTGATCAAGGCCGTCGCCGCCGGCATGGAATTCACCTTTGCGCTGACTGCCGAGGAGGGCGATCTCGCACTGACCTGCACGGTGGAACCGGTCGCCGCACCAAACGCCTATCTCATCCGTTTCCGCGCCCAGCGCAGCAATGGACAACCTTTCACGGCGCACATCCTGACTATTCACTGGGACGCCCCTTTGGTGGATGTGCATGGCGTCTTTGCTGCTTCTCCGTCACCCCTAGACCTGGTCTCCTTGCCCTTTTGGGAGGTGAAAAGGCGCACAGCGGCTAACGTTGGCGTCCCTTTCGTTTCCCTCTTCCACCGCAACGGCGAGAATCGTTACGCCTTTGGTCTACTCGACCAACTCACGGAAACCGACCTTTCCTTCACCCTGTCCGAAGCGACCCGTTGTTACCATTTCCATTGGCGCAAACCAGAGCTGGAGACTGGGGCGTTGACTTGTTGTTGGGAGGAAATCCTCTTTGTTTCGTTCAGCCGTCGCCCCTGGCCAGAAGTGCTGGACGCCTATCGCCAGGCCGTTGACCATGAATGGCCGCAGCCCAGGCTGCCCGTCCCAGCCAGCGCCTATGACCCCGTTTTTTGCAGCTGGACAGCCATTCATCACGATGTCAATCAGGAATGGGTGGTGCGCACGGCTCGCCTCGCTGCGGAGCTGGGTTTTGGGGTGTGGCTGACCGATGACGGCTGGTTTACCGACAAGGCTCGCTTTGCTGATTATCGCTACACGGGCGATTGGCAGCCGTGCAACGAGAAATTCCCTGATTTCGCCGGACACGTGCGCACGGTGCAAGAAATGGGCATGCGCTATGTGCTTTGGGTTGGCCCGTTCATGATCGGCGATGAAAGCTGGGCCTCGGACCGCCACGCCCATCTGCTCATGGATCGCGATGAGCGACTCCACTACAGCCGACTCTCGCCCTGGCGCAGGGAAACTGCAGCCGTTATCGGCGAACTTCTGGAAAGGCTGGTTGTAGACTACCGCCTGGATGGGCTGAAACTTGACTTCATTGATGCGATCCAGCGCATGGCGCAGCGACCCGCAGACGCCGATTACCCAACGCTGGGCGCTGGCCTCTATGACATTCTCTGTCGCGCTGTGGAACGGGTTGCCGCGCTGCGGCCTGAACTGCTCATCGAGTTGCGCAACCGCTACACCAATCTGGCCGGTCGGCGCTATGGCAATCTCTACCGCGCCTCCGATGTGCCCATCAACTTTGCCTGGAATCGCTGGCAGGCGACCATGCTGCGTCTGCTTGCTCCGGACCGCGCCGTGCAGCTTGACCCTGCCCTTTGGCATCCAGACGATACGGATGAGAATGTGGCGGTTCATCTGATCAACGTCATTTGCAGCGTACCCATCATTTCAGTCGACCTGGAGCGCTATCCGCCGAGTCACAAGGACCTCATCCGCGCTTGGATCGGCTTCTACAACGCCCATCGCCAGACCATCATCCACGGTCGCTTCCAGCCGATCTTTCGTCAAGGCCATGTATCGCTCATCCACTTCGTCGGCGTCGACGAGCGCATCATCGGTCTCTACGACGACATTGCCTTTGCCCCGGAATTGGGGTCGTCGCCGACCTGGATTCTGAACGCATCGACGCGCTCCGTGATCAATCTGCTACCCGATGGGGTGAAAGACGAGTTCATTGTGGTGCGGCGAAATAAGTTTGGCCGGGAAGAAGCCAGGGAACTTGTCCGTTTTCCTGTCCAAAGGCTCATCGCCGAAGTGGGCGGCAGCCTGGAAATCCGTCCGGTTGATAAAGCCTGAAACGATCATGCTTGAAAACAATCTCTCGCCCATCATCCCCCTCGACGGCGTGTGGCGCGTGCGCACCCCCCTCTTGGGAGAATCTGGCGAGTTGCTCACGCCTGGCTGTTGGGAGGCGCAGGGTCTGCCCAAAACGCTGGATGGCCCTGTGGGCTATCAACGCGAGGTGTTCATCCCGCCGGATTGGTCAGGACATCGGGTCAGCGCCGAGTTCGACGCGGTAAGCTACGCCGCAACGGTGCGCTGCAATGGCGTCTACGTCGGCGAACACCTGGGTCTGTGGACGCCTTTTGCCATTGATCTGACCCACGCCCTACGGCCGGGCGCGCCGAATCTCCTGGAGGTCGAAGTCGTCAAACCGTGCCATCAACTGACTGGCGGACAGTATCCGCTCCGCACCACCCTGGCCGGCTTTTTGCCGGATGTGGCGACTTCCTTTGGCGGCGTCTGGCAGAGCGCCCGATTGCGGCAGGCGGATGCCGGCGTCAGAATGCTGCACGTAACGCCTGACCCGGCGAGTAGTCAAGTACGCGTGCAGGCGGAGGTTATCGCGCCCATCCACGCGGCCGACCTATCACTTATCTTGAGCATTCGCCAGGGTGAGCGACTGGTCGCCGCCACAGAGATCGGACGCTTCGCCCAACCGAGCATCGACGCCTCGTTGACTGTAGCAAAGCCAGTTCTCTGGCAGCCGGATCAACCGGCTCTCTATTCTCTCCATTTGGAGCTGCGGCAGGGCGATCGCCCTCTTATCTCTGTGCACCGGCGTTTCGCCTTTCGACGCCTGCATGCCCATGACGAACAACTCTTCCTCAACGGCCAGCCCATCTGTCTGCGCGGCGCGTTGAGTTGGGGCTGGAACCCCGAAAGTATCGCGCCCTTGTATTCGGCGGCAGCGGCGCGCGACGAAATACGCCATCTGCGCGCTCTGGGCTTCAATTTGATCAAGCTCTGCCTCGTCATCCCCAATCAGGCATACTACGACGTTGCCGACGAAGAAGGAATGCTTCTCTGGCAGGAGTGGCCCATGTGGTTGCCCGATGTCACGCCCGATCTGCGCGCCCGCGCGCCGGGTGAATACGCAGCGTACATGGAGTTGACGCGCCACCATCCATCCGTCGTCATCTACAGCATGGGCTGCGAGCTTGACCAGAGCGTCGACCGCAGCCTCTTGCAACAACTGGACGGGGTCGTGCGCAGCGCAGCCGCCGGCGCACTTATCTGTGACAACAGCGGCTCTGGCGAGGCTTATGGTGGGCTGGCAGAGGATTTCGCTGATTTCACCGATTACCACACCTACGGCGACCTGCACTATCTGGAGTTGACCCTCGACCACTGGCGGCGCGACTGGCAACGACCGCGACCCTGGCTTTTCGGCGAATTCTGCGATTCCGATGGATTCCGCGACCGCGCCCAGGTGATCGCCGCCAACAACGGTGAGACACCCTGGTGGATGACGACCGACAACCCGATTTGCACCTGGCGGCCAGAAGCGCGCGCCCTCGTGGAAATGGAGCAACGGCTTGCGCAGGTGCTGCCCAGACTCTTGCCTGCCGATCTGCTGGCCATCGCCAACGCCCAGTCCCTCATGACGCGCAAATGGACGCTGGAAACCATCCGCAAACGCAGCGCGGTTCAGGGCTATGTGATCACGGGTCTGCGCGACACGCCTATTGCTACCTCGGGAATCCTGGATGATTTCGGACAGCCAAAATGGACGCCCGAACAGTTTCGCCCTTTCAACGACGCGGCGATCCTGATGCTCGATGTGGGGCGCCGTCGCATCTGGCGGCATGGCGGCGATCGCCCAGAACGGCTAGACGCCCACAACTGGTGGGCGGGCGAAACTGTGCACCTGCACATCCTCTTGCATCACTGCGCCGGGCGAGGGATTGCCCGGGGTGCGCTCGACTGGCGTCTGCTCGACGGAGAGGGGCAAGAGCTTGTCTCCGGCGCCGAAACCGTCAATCGCTCCATGCCGGCTGGTCGGCCAGGGGAAGTGTGCGCCGTAGAGTTTGCTGTTCCTCTGTGTCATCAGCCCACGACCCTCGTCCTGGAGGCTCGCTTTCACAGCCCAAAGGCCACGTGCGCCAATCGCTGGCTGATCTGGGTCTATCCGCGCGTTGACCGCCCAACGCCGCCGACCGCGCTCTACGACCCCCATGATCGCCTGGACGAAGAATGGATCGTTCAGGGCGGGTGCATTCGGCAGGATGCGCTGGACGATGCAGCGGGCGTGGTCATTTCCACAACCGTGAATGACGACCTTCGGGCTTTCCTGCGAGCAGGGGGACGCGCACTGTTGGTGCAGACAGACGACGGCTCTCTGCCTGTGTTGCACGCCCCCTTTTGGCGCGAGGCGTTGAAGATTCTTTCGCCCCATCCCTTGTGGCGACGCTTTCCCAATGCGGGCTTCGTCGACCTGCAATTTTGGGGATTGGCGACGGATGTCAGCTTTCATGTTGATCAGTTGGACAGGGCGCTGCCGGGCGTCCACGCCTGCACGCCCATTCTGCGCCGCCTCGACGCCCGCCTCTTCACCGTCACTGACTATCTGTTTTCGGCGGAAGTGGGCAACGGTCGCCTCATCGCCTGTTCACTGCGGCTGCAAGGCGGCGCGGGTGCACAGCCAACCGGCCTGAGGCGCAATGCAGCCGGTCGCTTTCTGTTGCGCGCTCTGCTCGATTACCTTGCGTATGAAGATGTCACATAGATAGGAATCACTCGATGCACAGCGACCTTCGTCTCGATTCATCTGACAGCGCCCTCGTCGCCGGGTTCAACTGGGCAAAAGGGCAGGCGCTTGCTTATGCTTTCACAGGCGATCCAGTGGGCGACTGGTATGAGGCCGCCCTGCCTGGCCGGGAAGCCTTCTGCATGCGCGATGTCGCGCACCAGAGCACCGGCGCGCACGCGCTGGGTCTACAGCGCCATACCCACAATATGCTGCGCAAATTCGCCCAGAACATTTCCAGGACGCGCCAATGGTGCACTTTCTGGGAGATCAACCGCTATGACCAGCCCGCGCCGGTAGATTATCGCAATGACGGCGATTTCTGGTACAACCTGCCGGCCAACTTTGACGCGCTGCACTGCTGCTATCGCCAGTTTTTGTGGAGCGGCGACCGCGCCTATTTTGATGATCCCGTGTTTCGCCATTTCTACGCCATGACGGTCGATGAATATGTCTTGGCCTGGGACAGGGACGGCGACGGCATTCAGGAGCACTATCCCGAATACGGTTATCGGGGAATCGCAACCTACAACGAAGAAATTTCCCATCCGCTCATCGGAGGAGATCTGATTGCGCTGCAATATGCTGCCTATCTGGCCTATGCAAACATCCTGGCGCTCATCGGTCAGCGCCCGCTCAGTCGCGTCTATCACACCCGCGCCAGGCGCTTGCGACGCGTCTACGAGCGCGACTGGTGGGACGACTCACAGCGGCGATTCGCCAGTTTTCGCCGCCAAGATGGCAGCTACACGGGTGCGCATCATGGGGTCAGCAGCTTTTTTCCGCTGCTCTTTGGGCTGGTGGGCGACGCAGACAAGGCCAATGCCGCGCTCGACCACGAAATAGATCAACGCGCCTCGCTCAACGTCGAAGAACGCTCTTATCTGGCCGAACTTTTCTATCGTTATAGCCGCAATGAAGAGGGCTATGCAGAGATAGTAACTCAATCGCGGCCGGACTATCGCCGCCGCGACTATCCTGAGGTCTCCTACGCGCTGATCGGCGCGCTGGCGTCTGGCCTGATGGGGATTGCGCCTGACGCCACGACCCGCACTGTGACAACCATCTCGCGGCTTCCCCGACAGGTAGAATGGGTGGAGATGATGGAGATTCCCATTTTCGAGAATCGGATTCGGGTCAGACACGACGGTCAGGCGGGCAGCATGTTCACCAATCTTTCGGGTCCGCCATTGCGTTGGCGGGTGCGTCTACCCGCGGGGAGCAACGCCGCGCTTGTCGATGGAAAACTGCGGCGCAGTGCATTGCGCGACGCCATGCTCGATAAGAGAAGTCCGTGGCTCACGCTCCGGGTGGACGCGGGCGCTCAACGCACGGTCGAGTTCGTTGAAGGCTGAGTGACGAGTGTGGCTATCCCTGAGATTCACGGGGTGTAGCAGGTCACGCTTGCAGCGTGACAGACGTATATTCGCCAGAACGGGCGCATCACCAACAGCGAGCTTCAGGGCGCAACAGTGGGTCACGCTTGCTGCGTGACAGTCGTGAATGGGACTACGACGAGTACGATAGGGAGGGATGATATGGCGATTATTGAGCAGGAGTTTCTCGAGCTGACCCATTCGCTCGATCCGCACGCGTTCTGGGTCGAGAATGACCTTTGTCAGGCATTCACGACGGCCAAGCCGCGCTGCGCGGCCTCCTTTTCGCCCGACGACCACTGGATTTTCGAGTTCATGCACGTTCCTTCCACCGTCCGCTACTACCAGGACAAGGCCTATCGCGACGCCCTACACCGGCATGTCAATCAGATCACGCAGGAATATGTGGGCAAGAGCTTCTTCGACGAAGACACCATGCAGCACAATCCCAAACGCATCGAGAATCTCTTTGGCTGCGAGTTCGCCTATCACGAAGGCAGCACACCCTGGCTTGTCCCCGTCACCGACGACCCCCTGGAGTTCGAGCGCGTCCTCGACCGCGCCGAGAGCATTGACATGCGCCGCTGGTGTCTGCCCGATGAATTTCTGGCGGAGTGGGAGGAACGGAAACGGGAGGGGCGAACACTTCCCCAACTCGGAACGGGCAGCCGAGGGCCGGCGACCATCATGACATCGGTGTTGCACCCGGAGACGGTCTTCTTCTGGATGTATGACTATCCCGAACTGATGCAACGCTTTCGCGACATCCTGGCCGAGAAGATGGTCGAACTCAACCTGATCTTGCGCGACTTTTGCGACAACGCAACGCCGGGGTGGTGGATCACCGATGACAACAGCGCCCTCTTCAACCGTGAGTTGTACCGCGAGTACTGCGTTCCGGTGTTGCGACGGGTGCTCAATGCGCTGGCGCCGTCGCCCAGCCGCCGCTATCAGCATTCCGACAGCGCGATGGGGCATCTACTGGATGAGCAGTACGAGCTGGGTATACGCGAGGTCAACTACGGCCCCACAGTGGACGCCGGCTTCATTCGGGAGCGGATGCCCGACGCCATGATTCACGGCCAATTGCCGCCCTTCCTGCTGCGCAACGGCAGCCCCCAGGCCATCCAGCAGCGCATCGTCGAGGATTTCGCCAAGGCTGGCGCTGGCGGCGGCCTGCTCGTGACCACCGCCGGGTCGCTGGCTGCCGGCACAGGTGTGGGGCGTATGAGATGGTTCATGTTCGTGGTGCAGGAGCATTGCCGCTACGATCGCGGATAGCGAGCCGGTCTGCGGGCGATGTCTGTGCGATAGTGTGCGCCGTCGAAGCGAATGACTGCCGCGCCGCGGTAGGCCAGATCCGCCGCGGCGTCGATGGAGTCTGCCACGCCGGTCACGGCCAGCACCCGCCCGCCGGCGCTGAGGAGCGCGTCTCCGCTGCGTTTCGCCCCAGCGTGAAAGACGAGGCAGCCCTGCTCTTCGGCCTGCTCCACGCCTGTGATGGCGCGCCCACTCGCGTAGTCGCCCGGATAGCCGCCGGCGGCCATGACTACTGTGACCGCCGCCTGCTCGCGCCAGGCTGGGGTGAATTGGTCTAGCTTTCCTTCCATGCACGCCTGGCAAATGTCCACCAGGTCGCTCTCCAACAGGGGCAGAATGACCTGCGTTTCCGGGTCTCCCAGGCGGCAGTTGAATTCCAGGACTTTGGGACCATCCTCTGTCAGCATCAGCCCGGCGTACAGGACGCCCACGTAGGGCGCGCCCATCGCCGCCATGCCGGCCAGCGTGGGCAGCAGAATCTCCTCTTGCACTGCGGCCAGGAGATCGGGCGTGAAGAGAGGCGACGGCGCAAATGCGCCCATTCCGCCGGTGTTGGGACCGCGGTCGCCATCGAGGAGACGTTTGTGGTCCTGCGCCGCGGGCATGACCCTGGCTGTCTTGCCATCGCAAAAGGCCAACACCGAGACTTCAGGCCCGCTCAAGCGTTCTTCTAGCAGCACTGTGGCGCTGGCTTGACCAAAAATGCGTTTGACCAGCATGTCATGAAGAACATCTTCCGCTTCGGCGAACGACGCCGGCAGGACGACGCCCTTGCCCGCCGCCAGACCGCTCGCCTTGATAACGGGCGGCGCATCCCACTCGCCCAGCGATTTCACCGCTTGCTGAAAATCAGCGAAGGCCGCAGCGCGAGCCGTGGGGATGCCGTGTTCCATCATAAAGTTCTTGGAAAAGGCCTTGGAGCTTTCGAGTTGCGCAGCAGTCCGGGTCGGCCCGAAGATTGGCGCGCCTGCGGACTGAAACGCATCGACTACGCCGGCGGCCAATGGCGCCTCGGGGCCGACGATGGTGAGCGCCACCTTGCGCGCTTGAGCGAAATCGGTCAGCGCGGTCACGTCGTTGGCAGCCAAAGCTGCATTTTCCACTTGAGGGAGTCGTTCTGCGCCGCTGTTCCCCGGCGCAACATAAATGCGCCCAACGTGGGGCGACTGACGCAACTTCCACGCCAGCGCATGTTCCCGCCCGCCCCCGCCAATCACCAAAACATCCATCCCACCCATCCCATCTTCGCACCAGTGCTCGATACGTCTCAGCGCCCTATACGCGCGCTATAACGAAAAACGTCACCTGCGCCCGATGGGTGGTGGTGGAAGACCCAGGAGGCTATACGCGCGCTATAACGAAAAACGTCACTTGCGCCTGCGGCCAGATGACGTTCGCGACCCACGATCACCCCGCCGCAGGCGTCAGATGGACGTGATGTTAGGCCCCGCCTAGGCAACTATGACCCGCAACGAGACCCACTGACCATGATGGCGAACCATGTTGACCACCCGCGGCGCAACCACTGACCTGTCGGGAGTATTTATCAAGGCATCAGCCCGCGGGCATGCCGTGAGGTGATGTGTGCATGTTTGCAGTCGTAGACGGGCGTGCCTTTGGCTGACGTTTGACGAATGCAGGCGCGGCAGCCTGAATCTGACCCAACGCCTCACGATCAAAGACCCGTTCGCCACACACAGGACACTCGTAGAAGGTCAGAGCGGGCACGACATAGGTCTGGCCGCGGTATGCGCCTGTCCAATCACGGCAAACTTGTTTGATTTGGTCGCTGCCACACGTTGGGCAGTGCGAAATGTTCAGTTTCATGGGCTTCGTAAGGCTTTCTTGGATGAGACCAGAAAATAGTACCGCTCGATACCCGCTTCCTCAATCAACTTGCCTTTGCTGTAGATCATCAGGCCGTCGAGATTGGTGCTTTGAATGATATGCAAGTACTCAGTGCGTTGCTGCCGCCAGGGACTTCGGGAACGAATCGTCATTGTACCACAGATTGAAGGAAAATAAAGCGTCGCGTGTTGGCATAGACCTGAATCACTCCACTTGCACCAGGTCGATCTCGAACACCGCCGGCCACCACTTCCCCGTCACAAAGAGCCGGTCCGTCGCCGCATCATAGGCGATGCCGTTGAGCACATCCACCGGCTGGCTCAGTGGCGTACTGTCCAAAATGCCAGTCAGGTCGATCACGCCCACCACCTGACCGCTGGTTGGGTCGATGCGCACGATATAGTTGGTTTGCCAGACATTGGCGTAGACTTCGCCGTTGACATATTCCAACTCATTAAGCCTGACGACAGGTTCGCCCAGATAGGTCACCTGGACGCGACCGGTCTCTGCAAAGGTTTCCGGATCGCGAAAATAGAGTACGTCGCTGCCATCGCTCATGATGAGCCGCTGGCCGTCATGGGTCAGACCCCAGCCCTCGGTTGGATAGGAAAAGCGCCCGATCTCAGTAAAATTCTCTTTGTCGTAGAGGAAAGCCGTGTTCTCCTGCCAGGTGAGCTGGAAGATGCGGTCATCCCACACGGCAATGCCCTCGCCGAAGTATTCCGGCGCAAGATCATGCTGCTGCTGCACCTGGCCGCTCTCCACAGCGACCCGGCGCAGGGAGGATCGCCCATGTAATCCAGTCCCCTCATAAAAGACGCCATCCTCATAGACCAGCCCTTGGGTGAATGCATTCGGGTCATGGGGATAGGCGTTGACGACGCGGTGCGTGAAAAGCGGGACAGAGGCAGTGAGTGGGGTCGGAGTGGGTAATGGGGAAAGAGGCGAAATTGGCGTAGCAAGTGGGGTTGGCGTACTGATCGGCGCAAGGGTCGCAGTAGGTGTAGCGGGAATGGGCGTTGGCTGGACTGTGGGCGTCGGGTCGTCGCCGCAGCCGGTCAGGAGAAACAGACCAACTAAAATGGTCAGAAAAGAACGCCAATACAGACGCGGTTGCCTGCTGGACCGCTGCATGATGTCGTTCGTCTTGGACAAATCCGATCCTCTTTCCAATGCACCGATAAGTCGGGTAAACAGTCGGCCTGGGATAAAGAGCGCAAACTCACCCAATTATGGCGACCCTTTGGCAAGTCGCCAAATCAGATGGCAACCAGGAATAGCCTATGAATATGATAGAATGGGCGCAGGAGGCGATTTTGACAACAATGACATTCGACGAGTTGTATCACCAAGCAAAATCCGTCATCAACCCCCGCCGCCTTTCCCCCGATGCCGAGGCAGGCGGCGTGGGCGCGGCGCTGCTGACCGACGACGGCAGCGTCTACACAGGAGTGTGCATCGACACCGCCTGCTCACCGAACCGGTATCAGTCCCAACAACCAAACAGAGGACGCTCCCATGACAACAGCCCAGATAGAAAAGATCCGCTCTTGCTTTCAAACGCTGACGACAGCCACGACCACGCTCTCGACGTGGCAGGCCCGCTACATCGACGACATGCAGGCGCAACACGCCCAGGAGTTGGCCGACCTGGCCGGTCTTTATCACCAGCGCCGCGCTGAGGCCGCTGTGCGTCATGATCGCCAGGTCTCTGCCGCGGCAGGGCAGTTGGCGGAGGCCGCGGCGACGATCCACGCCCGCTGGCAGGCAGATCGCACTGCCTTCACCTGGCGCGCCAGCCCCTGGACGGAATTGGCCGGAGTTCAGTTTGCGCCGCCTGTGGACGCAGCCGCGCCAGGAGATGTGCGCATTGGCCGACTGCGTCTGGAAAGCGACCCAGGCCGCTGGGACCTGCCGGCGATGGCGCCTTTTCTCGGCAGCAGCCATTTGCTCATCGACGCACGCGGGGACGCGGCCTGCGCTGCAGCAGGTCAGGCGCTGCTTCAATCCGTCCTGCTGCGTGTTGCGCTGACCTGCCCGCCCCGCCGCGTCCAGTTTGTTTTGTGCGAGCCGGGCGGCGCTGGAAGCCTGCTGGCGGGTTTTCTCCATCTACCGGCCAGCCAGCGTGGTGCGGCCATCCTGACGCGGCCAGATGAAATCGCCAGCCAGCTTGCCGGGCTGATCGAGCACATCACCCGCGTCACGCAAGAGCGGTTGCGCAACGTATATGCAACGTTGGCAGAATACAACGCGGCCAACCCGGCCACCGCAGTCGCCTATCGCGTACTGGTCGTGGCCGGCCTGCCCGCCGCCTGCGACGAGCGGCTGTGGGCAAGTCTGCTGCACATCGCCCGCGGCGGCCCCCACGCCGGCGTCTATCTGCTGGCGACGGTGGAGAGCCAGGCGACGCCTGCCCGCGGCGTTGATCCGGACGAGCTGCTGACGCTGACCTCGCCCCTGGACCTGCTGGGGCCGACGCTGGTCTGGCGCGATGCCGAACTGGGCGAATTCACGGTGATTCCCGACGCGCCGCCGCCTGTGGAACACATGAACGCCTGGCTGAGCGCAGTCGGTGAAGCGCTGGAGCAGGTCACAACAAGCCTGCCCTTCAGCCAGATTGCGCCGGCGGCGGTGCATCTGTGGCGCGCCAGCAGCCACGACGGGCTGGAAATTCCTATTGGTCTGGACAGCGCCGGCGGCGTTCACGCGCTACGACTGGGCCGGGGCGTGGTGCATCACGGGTTGATCGGCGGCGCGCCCGGCGCCGGCAAGAGCAACCTGCTCCACGTGCTCATCACCCAGCTGGCCCTGGCCTATGCGCCTGAAGAAGTGGAGCTTTACCTGTTGGACTTTCGCGAAGGGGTGGAGTTCCGCGATTACCTGGCCCTGCCCCATGCACGCGTGGTTGCCCTGGAGAGTGAGCGCGAGTTTGGCCTGAGCATTCTGGAACGATTGGATCGGGAGATCGAGGGTCGGGGGGAGATGTTCAAGGCTGTCGGCGCGCAGTTCTTGCCCGATTATCGGGCAACGGGGCGCACGCTGCCGCGCATCCTGCTCATTGTGGACGAGTTCCAGGTGCTTTTTGCCGAGGACGACGCCCTGGCTCGCCGCGCTGGTCAACTCCTGGATGATCTGACGCGACGCGGGCGCGGCTTTGGCATCCATGTGCTGCTCAGCTCCCAAATGCCCAGCGTATCTGGGCTGTACAGCCGTGCGCTCTATGAGCAGATGGGGCTGCGCATGGCCTTCAAGTGCAGCCCCCAGGTCTCCCAGATGGTGCTGGGCGATGGCGCCACGGCCGCGGCGCGGTTGACTGAGCCAGGCCAGGCCATCTACAACGATGGGCTGGGCGAGCCGGGGCGCAGCCGCGAGGTGCGGGTGGCGCTGCTGACCGCGGCGGAGCGTCGCGTAGCCCTGGCCCAGATCGCCCGTCTGGCTGGCGGGCGCGCTTACCCGCCGGCCGTGAGCTTTTCTGCCCATGCGCCGGCCCGATTGGATGCCAACTCGCTCTTGCAGGCGACGCTGAGTGGGTCGCCGCTCGCTTCACCCAACCTGCAGCTCTGGTTGGGCGAACCCATCGCCATCAAACAGCCCACCACCGTCGAACTGGAGCGTTACGACGCCGGCAACCTGCTCGTCGTGGGCGACGACGAAGGCCAGGCCTATGGGTTGTTGCTGGCTTGCCTCTTGAGCGCGGCGGCGCAGCGCACGCCCCAACAGGCGCGCTTCATTGTAGCAGATTTCAGCCGCCCTGGTTCGCCCTTTTTCGGTCTCTTTGGTCGCCTGGGGCTGCCCCACAGCGTGGAGGTGTTGGGGCCGCGCCAGTTGCGCGCGGCGTCTGCTGGCGCGGCCGGCGACCCGGCTCCACGCCCACGCTTCAGCCTGCGCGACGACGCGCCTCCGCCTCCGTCTTCATCAGCGCCTCCGCCGCCGACCGGCCCGCTGGCGGCGCTGGAGAGCCTGATTGCAACGCGGCAGGCAACCCTGGATCAAGGCGACCCGCTGCAGGACGCGCCCGATGTGCTCTTTCTGATCGCCGGACTGCACGCCTGGCGCGAGCTGCAGCCCGTGGAGTATGGCAAGCCGTCGCCGACCGCGGCGCAGCTTTTGCGCCTGGCCGAACAGGGACCCGAGGTGGGCGTGCATCTGCTCATCTGGGCCGATGGCCTCGCAACGCTGGAACAGGTCTTCAAGCGCAGCGGGTTGGCCAGCTTTCGCAACCGGGCGCTGTTGCGTTTGAGTGAAAGCGACAGTAATCAACTGTTGGGCAGCCCAGCCGCGGCGCGGCTGGCCGACCAGCGCGCCTATCTGCGCGTAGAAAGACGTCCCTTGGACGAAATGGAGAAGTTCAAGCCCTATTCCGCGCCGGATGAGGGAGTCCTGACCGGGTTGGTCGAGTGGATTCGTGTTAGAATGGGGAGGTGAATGATGAATGGTTCAGCGTCCGTAGATCACGCAAGAGACTGTCTGCGGATTGCCTGCGGCAGCAGATTCAGCAGATGCAAGCGGATTTGTAGGATAATCCGCTTGCATCTGCTGAATCCGTGTTCAAAAACCGCAGACAGGTTCGTGACCAGCTCTGTCGGCCTGTCAGCGGATTGCCTGGCGGCAGGGGATTGAGGGGATGCAAGCGGATTATATGAATCCGCTTGCATCTGCTGAATCCGTATACAGAATCCGCAGACAGGTTCGTGACCTGCTCTGTCAGCGGATTGCCTGCGGCAGCGAATTCAGCAGATGCAAGCGGATTTGTGGGTCACGCAAGAGACTGTCTGCGAATTGCCTGCGGCAGCGGATTCAGAATCGTAGGTGCGGCTCGCAGCCGCACGAGCAGGATGACCATGGACGTGCGATTGAGAATCGCACTACGGCGACGGCGGATACATTGAACAGGGGTAACTGCTCAGGCCATCCGACGATTCTATGGACGCGGATCAGAGGAAACGCGGATCGCTTGTGGAGATCATCGATCGGCGTCACCTAAAATCCGCGTCCCTAACAGGCCGACTGAGCAGTTACGTCTATTCTAGTGGAAAGCGGAGTGAGCGTCAAACAACCCACAGATGATGTGGTATACTCATGTCCGGCAAATTACAGAAATCCGCGCAACCATCGATCGCCGTCCATACACCCGATTACACTTTGACAGAAAGGATTGTCCCCGATGGCAAAGGAGACCGACGCCCTACAAACCATGTTGCGCGCCGCCCTGCACGCTTATGAGCAGGCGCGGGCTGTGCGCCTGGAGGCGGGCCGCGCCGCTGCGGTCGAGTTGCACCAGACCAACCAGACGCTGAACGCGGCCCAGCAGGCGGAGAACGCACGGCTGGAAGAGATCTTTCGGCGCAAGCTGGCCACAGCCGGCGGCGAGCAGACGCGACTGGGCCACCTGGCTGCGGCCCTGGCGCATCTGGAGCAGTCGGCGCGCGACCTGTTGAGCAAAGCCGGGCTGGCCCACATCGCCGGCGCGCCCCTGGCTGTGGACGACAGTCCGGCGCCGGCCCGCCGCGGCGACGCCGAGGTGACGACCCTCTTTGCCAACGCGCAGACGGCCTATGTGGAGCTGCGCGAGGCTGTCTATCTGCTGGCCAGCGTGCAGTTGCGCAACGAAGAGTGGGAGGCTGCGCGCAAGACCGTTGCGCCGCTGCTGGCGGACAAGGCTGCACCTTT
>CAZLMM010000069.1:0-35240 GCA_964560495.1 uncultured Caldilineaceae bacterium | reverse complement strand
GGTCGTGGTGAGGTAGGAAATGGGGAATTGTAAATGGTGAATGGGGAATGGTTAATGGTTATCGCCGACCATCACGCATCAACCATTCACCATCAACCATTTACCATTAACCATTGAATGGGTCGATGCATAACGGGAGGCCATCGGCCTCCCGCTCTTTTTTTGAGAGCCTGTAATATCCAAACAGGCCACATGACCTGCGGACACCGATAACAATGAAAATTCAGAGGCGGCCATGATTGTCACGCTGCAAGCGTGACCTACGATTCCTGTATCCTCCGTGTCCCCGTGCGCCTATTTTCAAGTCAGTGTCCATGCCCCTGCGCGGCACAATCAGCAATGAAAATGTCTCTGTGTTCTCAGCGTCTCCGTGTGAGCCTATTTTCAGTTTAGGTCACATGACCTGGAGGCCACAACAAAAAAATGAAAATAGCCCTCTGCGTTCCTCTGTGGTGAGCCTATTTTCACATCAATGTTCATGTCCCTGCGCGGCACAATCAGAGATGAAACCCCCTTTGTGTTCTATGTGCTCTTTGTGGTAAAGCTATTTTCAAGTCAGTCAGGCTCTGAACGGGGATGTCTAGCCAAGCATCGCCTGGGCCTGGCCGATAAAGTCGTCTTCGATGACTTGTTGCGCCGTGACGCCCAAGATAGCCGCTACGGATTCCGGCGTTTGAGCAGCGAGCTGGGCGAAAGTGGTCACACCGGCCATCTTCAGCCGTTGATCCCAGGTGCGCCCGATCCCCACGATGCGGGTGAAGTCATCGGCGGGCGGAGGCGGCGCACTGATGACCTCGATCGGCTCGTTTGCTGGCTCGACGGAAGTCATGGCGTCCACCGCACTCATCGCTGCGACGGCATCAGCCACCCAGCTTGGAGTCGGGGTCGTCTGCATGGCAGCTGCGCCCGACTCGGCGTTTGCGGCGTCCGCTGCATCGACTGCGGCGACTGCTGGTTCAATGTCCACGGATGTCGCTGCTTGCGTTCCGGCTGCCGCCATCGGCGCTGAAGCCGCCGTCTGAGGCGCAGCCTGGCTCGCTGCGTTGGCGGCCTGCGAGCGATTCCAACGTTCCCGGTTTAGCCACGGACGAATGAAGGCGCCAACGCCCGGCGCGGCGATGACGAGACCGGCCAGTATCACCGGCCAGCGCAGGAAGGGCATCAATGCCCACAAGAAGGCCAGGACGCCCACCAAAATCATGCCGCCCAGGGCGACCTGCGCCACTGGCTGTCCGGTTGATGTGCGCGTTGAAGGCGCAAGGCGTTGACCCAACGTGCGCGCCGCTACGGTCAAACCCAAGAGGTTCAGGCCAAAGAGAAGCAAGGCAGGCAACGCAGCCAGGGGAAGCAGGCAGCAGATGATGTTGAGCATTGCGATCAACACCCCCAAGCCAATGTTCGCCCCAAAACCAAAGGCAAAGCTGGGCGCCAGGCGCGCCCGCATCTCTGCCTGCGCCTGGTCGATGACCGTCGGCCGCAGATGAAAGATCAGGCTCAACAGCCCAGTGATGAGCAGTGTGATGAAGGCCGCCGCGATCATGCGCAAGGCCAGCGCCAGAACACTGTCGAAAAAGCTCGTTTGGACACGGACCGTAGCAGGCGGCAGTGGCGCATCGGGGGAGGCTGGGGACTGGGGCGCCTTCAACCCTTCGATGATGTTCAACGGTGCGGGCAGCACAATGCTCGGGATGCTCATCTGTGGCCCACGCACGATGTTGCCTGCCACGCTCGCGCCCGATTCAATGTCGATTTCACCGCTCACTGTGCTGACATCGCCCTGGACCTCTGCGCCCTCGTTGATCTCCACGTCGCCGCTGACAGCCGAGATGTTGCCATCGACGCGGCCATCGATGACGACGTCGCCGCTCCACACCGTCAGATCGCCGCGGATGACGCCGCCGCTTTCCACAGCGACGTCGCCGCTGTAGACGATGAGGCTGCCCTGAATGACGCCGCCGTCTTCTACGACAGCATCGCCGTTATAGACAATCGCATCGCCCGCCAATGCCTGACCAGACTTGACAACCAGGTCGTCGAAGAATGATTGCCCGGTCGCCGCCGCCCTCTCGCCGCGCGGACCAGCCGCAGCCAGCGCGCTGACTGGCGTCAGGCTGAGACACAAGAGCGCGCACAGCATGACCAACGCAGCGACGCGCCCCGGCCATTGCTTTGACCGGACTGAAATGAACATGTTCTTCATGACACTACCTCCCCCTGCGTGCTTCGCTGCAAGAAGCGGAACCACAACCCCAACAGCGCAAGCGTGAAACAACCATATCCCACCAACAATATCAGCGTCTGCGGCTCCCCCACCGTGGCGCTGAGGCTTGTCCACAGTGCACGGAACCAGGTGGCCGCAGCCGATGGATAGATCGCCAGATCGCGTACGAATCCGTTCATCCACTGCACCTGACTCATGACCAGCAGCCAGCCGATGGCAGCCACTGTCACAAAGAGAGCCGTCCAGACAAATGCAGCCGTCAACGCAAAGAGAAATCCTCTGCGAAGACGGGCGCGGCGCTCGGCGCGGGTCAGGCGTGCATCGAAGCGGCTGACGAAGCCGGGTGCAGGCTCGGCATGGGGCATGGCAGCCAGGGCGACATCCATGTTCTGCCAGCGCCGCCAGGTGCCGCCCAACGCAGGGTCCGCCGCGACAAGCTGTTGCAATCGCGCAAGCTCATCGGGACCGAGCAGCCCATCCAGAGCCAGCGACATGAGCATGAAAGCTTCATCGTGGGCGTCCAGGTTTTCATCGTTCATCATTGGTTCAACCATTCGTTTACTCATCTGACTACTCTCTTCCTCGACCAACTTCCTCTGCTGCTGAGCATCCCCGTTGGTCGCGCATCTTGCGCATCAGCCTGGCAGCGCCGCGTGCATGAAGCGCAGGGAGTCGCTGGCGCGGGTGGATCGTTTTGCGCCGCCGTCCACGCCTCGCCCGGACGCGGGCGGGGTCGCCGGAGTCTCACGCACGGTCATCAGGTCGGCCATTTTCTGCCGCGCTCGAAAGAGGCGGCTCTTGACAGCCGGGATGGTCAGGTTCAACGCTGCCGCGATCTCCTCATAACTCAGGTTTTCCCAGTAGCGCAGCACCAGGGGCGTGCGATAATCTGGCTCTAGCTGGGCCAACATCCGATGGACCTCTGCTGCTTCTTCCTTGCCCAACAGCGAGTGTTCAGGCTGCGGCAGATCATCGGTCAAGTTCTGCAAAACCGGGTTATCGTCGATGGAGACATAGGTCGTTCGACGTTTGCGCAGTCGGTCGATGCAGTGGTGGTTGGCAATGGAGAAAATCCACGTACTGAACTTGTGGTCTTCGCTATATTGGTCAATGCGTGCATAGGCGCGCATGAATGTCTCCTGCGCAGCGTCTTCCGCCTCTTGTGGGTTTCCCAACATGCGATAGGTGAGATTGTAAACCGGACGCATATAGGATTCCACCAACTGATCAAAGGCTCGCCGGTCGCCGGCTCGGGCTGCCTGCACCCAGGCCTGCTCCTGATCGTACATAGTCAACTACCCTCAATCCTCTCCACCCACATCGACTTGGCGTCGTCTGGCGCTTTGTCGATCATGCGCTGTCATTGGGCAATACGCAGCGGGTTCGTCAAAGTTTCGGCCAATTGTCGGTCTCTTTTATCTTCCGCCAGCAAGTCAACTTTGTGGCTGCTGTCTTTGCCTGCGCTATAATATGTGATTGGCGGCTATTTTGCACCTGGAAGGACGATTCAATGCGACAGATTTACCCATTTTCAGCAATCGTTGGTCAAGAGCGCATGAAGCGAGCGCTCATCCTCAATGCCATCAATCCCCAAATCGGAGGCGTATTGATCCGCGGCGAACGCGGCACGGCCAAATCGACCGCAGCGCGGGCATTGGCGGCCCTGTTGCCGCCCCTCGATGTTGTCGAGCGTTGCCGTTTCAACTGCGACCCGAGCCGACCAGACCTCTTTTGCGACGAATGCCGCGAGCGTCTGGGGCAGAGCGGCGAGTTGCCTGTTGTGCACGTGGCTACTCCGTTTGTTGACCTGCCGGTGAGCGCGACCGAAGACCGGGTTGTAGGAACGCTCGATATCGAGAAAGCCATCCAGAAAGGTGAGCGCCATTTTGAGCCGGGCGTCTTGGCCGCAGCCAATCGAGGCGTGCTCTACGTCGATGAGGTGAATCTGCTCGACGATCATGTGGTGGATCTCCTTCTGGATAGCGCCGCCATGGGCGTCAATGTGGTGGAACGCGAAGGAATCAGCTTTCAGCATCCGGCGCGCTTCGTCCTGGTCGGCTCCATGAACCCGGAAGAAGGCGATCTGCGCCCCCAGCTGTTGGATCGCTTTGCCCATGCCGTGGATGTGGTGGGCTTGACTAATGCCACGGATCGGGTGGAGATTCTGCGCCGACGCATCAAGTTTGAGCAAAGTCCCGGCGACTTTGCCGAGGATTACGATGTCAAAGAGGAAGACGAGTGCAACCGCATCATCTCGGCGCGCCAGCTCTACCCGCTCGTCAAATACACCGAGAAGGATCTATACACCATTGCCACGCTCACGGCCAGCTTCAAGGTGGACGGTCATCGGGCCGACATTGTGATCTTGCGAACGGCGCGCGCCCAGGCCGCCTATGACGGGCGTTTGCAGATCAACGACCGAGACATTCTCCTGGCGGCCGAGCTGGCATTGCCCCATCGCATGAAGAAGCAGCCCTTCCAGGATTCGGTCCTCAATCCGGATCAGCTTCAGGCGAATATGCGCCAGGCGCGGGCCGACGCTGAGCGCAACGTGCCTGATGAGTCGGATGACCAACAGGCCGAAGGCTCCACAACAGCTGATGAAAAAAAAGCATTGAGGGCGATGAGTCGGAGCTGAGTGAATCGCCCGAGGCCGGGGAAGGCGGTGTCGCCCAACCCGACGCCTCGCCTCAGCAAAGTTCATCGCCCGCAGATGACAAAGCAGCACGCAAACCGATCAAGGTCGGCGAGACCTTCGAAGCCAAGCGGTTCGACACGCCGCTTGACAAGATGACCCGAGAACGGGCTGGCAAACGTTCGTACACGCGCACAGACCGCAAACGGGGTCGCTACATCAAGGCGCGCCCGGCCGGCGACCAACCCCAAGATATCGCCTTCGACGCCACGTTGCGGGCAGCCGCCCCCTATCAGCAGCAGCGTCTGGCCGAAGCCGAAAACGATCTGGCGCTCCAGTTGCGCAAGCCTGACCTCCAGCGCAAGGTGCGGGTGCGGCGAACGGGCAATTTGATCCTCTTCGTGGTAGACGCCAGTTGGTCTATGGCCGCCAGCGAACGCATGGAGGCCACCAAGGGCGCCATCTTCAGCTTGCTGGTGGACGCCTATCAGCGCCGGGACCAGGTGGGGCTGATCGTCTTTCAGCGCGACCGGGCCCGGCTGGTGCTGCCGCCCACCAACAGCGTGGAACTGGCGCAGAAGGCGTTGCGCGACCTGCCCGTAGGCGGCAAGACCCCGCTCAGCAGCGGGTTGTTTTTGGCCTGGCAGGTGCTGGACAATGCGCGCCGGCGTGATGGCGAGATTCGTCCGCTCATGATCGTGCTCACCGACGGCGCCGGCAACGTCAGCCTGACGGGAATGCCGGCGCAGGAAGAAGCCAACCGCATCGCCGAGCTCTTCGACCATGCGTCCATGCGCTCGATTGTCATCAACATGGAGCACGCCTCCTTCGACCGCGGCCTGGCGCAGAAGCTCTCCCAGGCATTGGGCGGCATCTGTTATAACTTGCCCGACCTGCGCGCCGATACACTGGTCTCTACCGTGCGAAGGGAGATCGGCACCTGACCATGGCTGTTGCTCCCATCATCGTGTCTGGTTCTTGGGATGATCGTCTGGCGCAAGCGCAGCGTCTGGTCGACAATTATGACGCCAGCGCCGTTCCAACTTTGCGCTCCATCATCGACCGGCTGAGTCGTTTTTCCCCTGCCCAGCTTGCTGCAGGCGGTTTCCATCTTTATCTGGTGCGTCAACGGGCGGCCAACCTCCTGGAGAACTATCACCTGAGCAAAGGCGAGCTTGCCCAGGCGACGGATGTGCGCAGGGAAATTCTTTCTTGGAACGAAGGGTACGATGAGGATGAGCGGCCGGAGCACGAGCGTCTGCTGGTCATGCTTGCGCTGCAAGAACGCTATGATGAGGCTTTGACCTATTCACATCGGCTGATCGAACAGGGTGCAGACGCCAGTGAGAACCTGACCGCAATTGTGGGTGCAGCTTTGCGCTGCGGCGACGCCCATCTGGCGGATGAGATCCTGGTGGAACTTGAGCGCGACGCCAACCGGGAGCGCAATGCAGACCTCAGTCGGAAGAAGCGCGTCAATCTGGCCCAATGTCGCTCTCAATTGTGCCTATTGCGCCACCAGTGGGCGGAGGCCACAGCTTGGTTCGAGCACGCCTGCGCCCTTGACCCTGCTGAACGCGATGGATCGGCCATTCTCTATGACGCCATGGTGCGCTATGGAGAGGCGGAACGCGCGCTGGCGTTGATCGACCAGGACGCAAAACACCCCTTGCGAGCCGCCTTGTGGCGTGGTCTGGCTTTGCGCTCCCTGGGAAAAGAGGATGCCGGTCGCGCCGTTTGGAGCAATTCCTTGACTGTTGATCTGAGCAAGTTCGCCTCGAATCCAGGAATTTTCGAGTGGATTCTCTGTCACTATTACCTGGGCGAACCCGCGTCCATTGGCTACGCCTTGAGCCTGCAAGTCATCCGCGCTGACAGCGACACAATCTGGTTTGCCCATTGCATTGCAGGATTGGGCGCCGCCATGCGCAACGAGATTGCCGGCGCGCTGCTCCAGATGAATGTCGGCCTGGAAAAGATGCGCGTCGATCTGGCCGGCGTTCACTTTGACGAGGAAGTTCGTTTTCACTTTACACATCTGCTCGCACCCGAGCAGATGACGCCGCTGCTCCACTACTTTCGGACGCCGCGGCCGCTACCCATAGAACCAACCACACATGAGTCAGCAACGAGCAATGCCGATTGAGGAAGCCGCCGCATTCTGCCGTCAACTGGCCGACGTAAGCGGCGAGATCATCCGCAGCTACTACCGCACCAGCTACACCGTTCACGCCAAGCAAGATGAATCGCCCGTGACCGTCGCGGATCGGGAGGCTGAACTTGCCATGCGGCGACTCATCGGCCAGAACTACCCCACTCACGGCGTGTTGGGCGAAGAGTTTGGCAGCTATCAGCCCGACGCCGATTATCAATGGGTGCTCGACCCCATCGACGGCACAAAGAATTTCATCAGCCACGGTTTTCTCTTCGGCACGCTCATCGCGCTGCTCCACAAAGGTCGTCCCATCGTCGGGGCGATCCATCATCCTGTCACCGGAGACTTCATGATTGGCGACGGCAGTCAGGCGCGCCTGAACAACCAGCCTGTCCATGTGCGGCCTTGCCTCCGCATTGAGGACGCCACTCTGCTGGCGTCGGACCACTGGACGGCGGGCGAATATCAGAATAGCAACGGCTTCGAGCAACTGGCGCGGCGGGTCAGGCAGTACAAGACCTGGGGCGACTGTCACGGCTACTTTCTGGTGGCCTGTGGTGGGGCGGATATCATGTGCGACCCCATCATGTCGCCGTGGGATTTGATGGCGTTGATTCCGGTCATCGAGGGCGCGGGCGGGTGCATCACGAGTTGGACGGGTGGAGATGCAGCGACCGGCAGCAGCGCAGTCGCCACCGCCGGTCAGATTCATGATGAGGTGATTCGGGCGTTGAACGGGTAGACGCAGTGGGTGCGGTTCACAGTCGCGTCAGGGTGAACGTGTGCTTGGGAACTGCGTCTACGATTCCTCTTTGTCTGTGCCAAAGACCAACTTCTTCAGCTCTTCCATCTGCACCTGCACGGCGGCGTTGAGCACCACGACGCCGCCCTTCCATGTCTCAACATCCAGCAGGTCGCGAGGCGACTCCCACACCGAAACGCCCAACTGCACAATCATGTCCATGCCAGGGATTGCCGAAATCCGATCAGCCATCTGTTGCAGCAACTCCTTGCTGCGCATCTCCAACGTGTAGTTGAGGATGTACCACAGCCCCTTCCACGTCTCTGGGTCGAGCAGGTCTTCCGGTTTTGTCCCTTCCAGGTTGCGGATGATGTCCTTGATCAGTCCCTCTGGCAAGGCGGCGGCCAGATGTTCCATGCTCGAATTGAGCAGCTCCGTGAGCGCAGCGGCTGAAAATGGCGGCGGGCGATAGCCTGGGTCGGCGGCCTGCACCTCTGCCGCCAACTGATTCAGCCGGTCAGCGACCGCCTCCATGCGTTCTCGCTCCGGATTGGCTGCCTGCGGCGTATCCGACGGCTCTGCCTGGGCCCGATGGATATAACAGTACTCCGATCCCTCTTGGGCGCGATTGCGGCAACGCGACCCGCTGTGCGTCATCGCTGCACACTGCTGATGCTCTTCCATCACTCCACCTCCTGAATCCTGAAATTTTGTCTCATCGTTCGTACTCGTACTCGCCGTTCACCTGACCCTGCGCCTTCCCTTGCGCCCCGGTCCATCCAACACTCTCCCCGGCGTTGCGCCGGTGTGCACCCCATTCTCCATCACACGCTGTCCGTTGACCCACACATCGCGCACGCCGACGGACAGCTGATGCGAATCATCGAAGGTCGCCCGGTCGGCGATGGTCTGCGGGTCAAACACGACGATGTCGGCGAACAAGCCCGAGCGAAGCTGTCCCCGGTCGAAAAGCGACAAACGGTCCGCAACGGACGACGTCATCTTGCGGATGGCATCCTCCAGCGTGATCACCGACTCATCGCGCACATACTTGCCCAGGACGCGCGGGTAGGCGCCATAGCTGCGGGGGTGGACGGGCCCCAGCGCCTTCGCCCATTCCGGATCCATGCCGCCAGCGTCGGTAGATATCTTGATCCACGGCTGGCGCAATTGCAGCTTGACGTTCTCCTCATCCATCATGAAGTAGATGGTGCTGATCCACGTCTGCTCGGACAGGCAGAGGTCGAAAACCGCATCCACCCAATCCTGGCCGCGCATGGCGGCGATCTCGCTGAGCCGCTTGCCCACATATTGCTGATTTTCCGGCTTGCGGAAGCCCACCGGCATGACGCCATCCACGCCGCACAGATCGACCATGGCTTCCCAGCCGCCGCTGGGCTGAAGGGCCTCGGCCTTGATCCTGGCGCGCATCTCTGGGTCAGCCAGGTTCTCGTAGAACTTGTCATCGGCCTGGGCCCAGGGCGGCAGCACCGACGCCAATCCTGTGCCCGCGCCCGTGTATGGGTACATGTCCAGGGTTACATCCTGGCCGGCGTGTCGAGCAGCGTCGATCAGCTCGATGACGGTCGGCATCTTGGCCCAGTTGCGCTGGCCGGCGGCCTTCAAGTGGTAGATCTCCACAGGCAGGTTAGCGCGCTGCCCGATCTCCAGGGCCTCTTCTATGCCCTCCATGAGGCCATCGGCTTCGGAGCGAATGTGGGTGATGTAGACGCCATGATAGCGGCTGACGACCTTGCACACCTCCACAATCTCATCCGTGTCGGCGAAGCTCTCCGGCGGGTAGATGAGCGCGTAGGAGATGCCGAACGCGCCGTCCTCCATGGCCTGGGCCGTCACGCGCTGCATGGTCTGCATCTGTCGCCGGGTCGGTTTGCCCATGGCCATGCCCATGGCGTATTGGCGCAGTGTGCCGCCGCCCAGGAATGAACCGATGTTGGGTGAGACGCCGTGCTCCATCATGGCGTCGAACCAATCGCGAAAGCGCGCCCAGGTGAACATGCGCTGATGCCACTCTGGGGCTTGCTGAGTGAAAAAACTATGCTTCATGGGGTCGTCGATCAGGCCGCCATAGGGCGCGGGCGTCCAACCTTCGCCCATGATTTCGGTGGTGACGCCCTGGGTAATCTTGGAGAGACAGCGCCCGTCGAGCATGAGGGGCAAGATCGAATGGCTCTGGATGTCGATGAAGCCGGGGCAGACCACCATGCCAGCGGCGTCGACGATCTGATGCGCCTGGGAAGGCGATAATTTGCCGGCCGGCGCAACGGCTGCAACGCGGTCGGCATTGACGGCCACATCGCCATGAAACCAGGGATTGCCCGTTCCGTCCGCGACCATGCCCGAGCGGATCAGGAGATCGAATCTCGCCATGAAGCAGCCCTTTCTATGCGCGCTGACGGCGCCGTTCACTGTAATAGTTGACCACCATCACGATAAGGAGCAGCGCTCCCCAGGCAAATTGGCGGAAGAAGATGGCAGCGCTAGAGCCGAACAGCTCCAGCATGAGCATATTGAGACCTGTAGAGAGAAATTGGATGCAAAGCACCGCCAGAAAGACGCCCGAAACCGTGCCAAAACCGCCTGTGTAGCTCACCCCGCCCAGAATGGCGATGAGCACTGAAAGCAGTACGAAGGACTCGCCGTAATCCGGCTTGGCCGAGTTGACCCGGGCGACAAAGACGACGCCGGCCACCGCGGCCAACAGCCCGGAGAGCCAGTAGGTGCGTATGAGCACCTTCACGCTGTCGATGCCCGAAAAGCGCGCTGCGGTCGGGTTGGTGCCCAACATATAAACGTTGAAGCCATAAGAAGTGCGGTTGAGGATCAGGCCAAAGATAAGCACAACCGCGATGAAAATAATCAAGGGAATCGGCGCGTCTGAGATGGTTCCATTGCCGATGAATTCGAGCTGAGTAGTGGTGATGGCCGGCCCGCCGGTAATGACATAGCCAAAGCCAGTATAGAGCGACATGGTGCCTAACGTCGCCAGGATGGGCGGGATGCCAACGCGCGCCACCAACAGCCCATTGACAAGGCCGCACAATGAACCGACGATCAGGGCCACGCCAATCGCCAGGGCGATCGCCAATGGAGGCGCCGGGCCGCCCTCCCCACCAAGCTGTGTCAACACGAGAGCAGCCAGGATGCCGGATAGATTGGCCGCGCCCACAACCGAGAGATCGATGCCGCCGGAGATCATGGTGAGCATGATGGCAACTGCCAGGATGCCGAACTCGGGGAATTGCACCGCCATGGATTGCATATTGCGCACGCTGAGAAACTTGCCAGGCAGCGCGATAGCAAAGATGATAAAGATCAACGAGGCGATGAGCAGTAGACGCAGCGTTGGGTTGTCACCCAACAGACGGTCAGTCATGCTGCGTTTCGGCTTGACAGTCTGTTCCATAGATTTCGACTCACCGGTCAACGGTCACGACCGTGGCTGACCAACGGCAATTCCCTCATGGTTGAGCAATTCCGGCGACTTGTCTGCTGGCCCGCCGTGCCTGAATCGCCGGCAGCCCGGTGCCGATCAGGATGATCAGGCCGATGACCACGCGTTGCCAGGTGGAAGGCACGCCGATGAGAATCAGGCTGTTGTTCATAATGACCACCAACGCCACGCCTAGCAGCGTTCCGATGACCGTGCCCTTGCCACCGGTGAGCTGCGCGCCGCCCAACACAACGGCTGCGATGACGCTCAACTCCGAGCCGACCACATCTTGGGGATTGGCCTGACGGTTGAGCGCCGCATAAGTGATGCCAGCGACACCCGAAAGTAACCCCACGAAACCGTAGACAAAATACTGGATGCGGCTGATACTGAAGCCGGCGCGCTCTGCCGCGTCTCGTGCGCCGCCTAGGGCATAGATGCCGCGCCCCAACATGGTGTATCGCAGAATCAGCCAGACAAGCACAGCAATAGCCAGCATGATTAAGATTCCAGGATGCAGCTTCGCCAGCCCGCCACTAGATGTCTGCACGTCGAAGAGTGACATGCGAGCAAACGCCGTCATGCTCGGCGGGATGTCGCGGATGATCTTGTTGCCGATGACAAAGAGCAGAAAGCCGTGATACATGCTCAACGTGCCCAGGGTGACGATGAGCGTAGGCAGACGAAAGTGCGAGATGAAAAAGGCGTTGATGCTCCCTAAGCCCAGCCCAATGAGGGCAGAAACGAGAAATGCCAGCCACATGGGCGCGTCCATCGCGTAGCTGCGCAGGAGCAACACGGTGGAATACATGGCAAAGACTGCGATGGCCGTAAAAGAAACGTCGATGCCGCCGGAGATGATCACCAGGAGCACGCCCATAGCAAAGATGCCGATGACGATGCTGCTGCGCAGCAGATCGAAGACGCTGCCCAGAGTGAAGAAGACCGGGTTGATGACGCCGATCAGGATGCACAGCGCCACGATGGTCAGCGCCAGCAAAGTCTCGGTTCTGCGAAAAAACGAACGTCCCACGCCCTCAATCCTCGATCAGTTTGGCGGCCAGCTCATTTTCGTTGGTCTGTTGTGGCAAAAGTTCTTCGTTGATATGCCCGCGTCGCATGAGTAAAATGCGATTGCACGTTTGCAGCAGTTCTGGAATATCATCGGAGATGACCAGCAACCCCATCCCCTTGCGGGCCAGGGACTTCATCATCTCGTGTAGCTCGTTTTTGGAGCCGACATCGACGCCCATGGTCGGCCCGTTGAGAATCAGCAGCCGCGGCTGGCTGGCAAGCCACTTCGCCACCACCACACGCTGTTGATTCCCGCCAGAGAGCGTCAAGGCCGGCAGCGTCGGATCGACGGTCTTGATGCGCAAGGCGTCCACCCAGTGGGCGATCTGCCCATTCACCTGCTGGGGCGAAATCAGGCCCAACGCCCCGCGCAGCCGATCGATGGTGCGCACCACCACGTTCTTACCAATCGACTGGGGCAGAAACAATCCCTCAGTGAGTCGGTCTTCCGGCACATAGCCGATGCCGATGTCCATGGCATCCTGGATCGAACGGATGGCAACCGGCGCGCCATCTATGCTGATCTGGCCGGATTGGTAGGGGAACATGCCAAACAGTGTGAGGGCCAGCTCAGTGCGCCCTGAGCCGAGCAATCCGGCAACGCCCACGATTTCACCGGCGCGCAGGCTGAAAGCAATGTCATAGAGCGCACCGCCAGCGTTCAGCCCCTCGACTTGCAGCAGCGGTGGCCTGTCCATCTCCGGCGCCGCTGTGAAATATTTCTCGCCAATCTCGTGGCCGGTCATTTCGTAGACCAATCGCGCGTGGTCATAATTGCTGCTGTCGCCCAAGCTGACGATGCGACCATTACGCATGACGATGATGGTCTGGGAGATCTCCAGGACTTCATTGAGTTTGTGGCTGACAAAGAGAAAAGCAAGACCTTGCTGCTGAAGTTTGTGGATGATGTCGAAAAGTGTCCGCACCTCGCGCTGGGTCAGCGCGCTGGTGGGTTCATCCATGATGATGAGCTGAGCCTTCTGGCGTAGGGCTTTGGAAATGGCGATAAGCTGTTTGTTCGCCACCGACATCTCCTCGACCAGGGCGTCCAGCGGCAGCTCCACCTCGATCTGCGCCAGGGCGTCGCGAGCGATCTGTTTCACCGTGCGCCAGTTGACGATGCGCCTGCCGGCGGCCAGCTCCTCATTGAGCGCGATGTTCTCGGCGACGGTGAGATTGGGGAAAAGAGAAAAGTCCTGGTAGATGACCTGAATGCCCTCGCGGATAGAGGCAATAGGGTGCAGGCGCTGGTGCTCCCTGCCGTTGATGGCGACATCGCCGGCGTCGCGTTGATAGACGCCGGCAATGACCTTGATCAACGTTGACTTGCCGCAACCGTTTTCCCCCACCAGACAATAGATCCTGCCGCGCTCCAGGGTCAGGCTCACATCTTGTAGGGCTTTGACGCCGGCAAAGGATTTGCTCACATTGCTCAGGCGAATCAGTTCGTCAGCCATGAAATGGTCGCATCGACGGGTTTCGGTGACAGTCACTTCCGAGAGTGACTGTCACCTTCTCAGGCATGGTTAGAACGGATACTCCGCCAGCGCATCCAGATTGTCCTTGGTGATGCGAATGGCCGCGTCGCCATAGAGCACGTTATCGCCCACGAGCATCAGCTTCTCGTAGCCGGGGATGCCCAGGTCGATGCCGTCGCCGATGGTCTCGCCGCGAATCTGCATCAGGGCCAGCTTGTTGCAGGCATAGCCCGCCAGTGCAGGATCCCAGAACGCAATGCCGTCAATGGCGCCTGTTTCCAGCAAACCGGTGGCATTGGATGGCATACCTGTGCCCACCACTGCGATTTTGTCCTGCAGACCCGCTTCTTCCACGGCCTGGCCGATGCCGGCCACATCCGTCGACGCGCTGCCCTGGAACGCCATGATTTCCGGATAGGCTTTGAGAATTTCCTTGGCCTTCTCATACGCGATCTGCGAATCGTCGAAACTCTCGTTCTTGTCGCCCACCATAGTCATGTTGGGGTAGGCTTCCTGCTGCCGCTCGATGCCGCCGTCGGCCCACTCGTTGTGGGTCTGGGAGCCCAGGCTGCCCACGAAGACCGCGTATTCGCCTTCGCCGCCGGTCAGCCCGGCGATCTGATCCATATGCGCTGCGCCAAAGGCTTTGTTGTCAAAGGCTTCGATGTCCCAGTGCATGTTCTGTTGGTTCGACGCTTCGTGGGTGATGACCACGATGCCGGCGTCCATGGCCTTCTTTAGTACGGGCTCCAGTTGCGCCGGGTCCATGGGGACGACGCACAACGCGTCCACCCCCTGAGCGATCAGGTCCTCGATGATGGGGATTTGCTGTGCGGCGTCGGCCTGGGCCGGGCCAACGAGCGACGCCTTGACGCCGTTCTCTTCGCCAAAACGCTTGACGCCCTCTTCCATGCGATTGAACCAGTTAATGCCGGCGATCTTGACGACGGTGACGAACTCCAACTCCTCTTCGGTGGTTGTCGGCTTGCCGCCGGCTGCCTGTTCTGCCGGTTGCTCAGCAGCAGGCTCTGCGGCCGGTGACGCCGCGGGCGCAGCGCACGCCGAAATGAGCGCCACAACCACGATCAACGTGAAAAAGATGAGGTACTTCTTCATACACTATTCTCCTTTGGATAGAATATAAAGGAACGAACGTCAGAACGGACGCCAACGACGACGCCCACCCTGTGAAAAACGAATCAGCCAATGAGCGCGGCCAGAATCACCACGAAGGCCTCGCAGCCGGGGTCGATCTGGCCTTCGGTGCGCTCGCCCACCCAGCTCGCGCGCCCCACCTTGCTGCGCTGGGGCGTGACGCTGTCGCGCCCGACCTCCGCCGCCTGGAGCGCTGCCTGCGCCGCCGCCGACAGATTCTGCCCAGCGTCCAACATGGCCGCAAACGCCTGGCTTGCCGGGTAGAGCGCATCGAGCACGGTCTTGTCCCCCAGGTTGGCCTTGCCCCGTTCCTGCACGCCCTCGAAGGCCGCCCGAAAGATGATGACTAGATCGCCTTCGGTGAGTTCGGTCTTGCCGGGAATCGCTTTGCCAGCCCGCATGAGCGCCGATGCCAACAGCGTCCCAAACGAGGACGAACCGGCCTTGTTTGCCGCCATGCCTGCCCTGCCCAGCCACTTGCCCAGGTCGCCATCCACCGACGCACTATCGGCGTAATCCACCAGGGCCGCGCCGATCTTGTCCAACGTGATGCCGATGTCGCCGTCGCCTATGATCTGGTCGAGATCGTTCAGCCGGCTGCTTTCGGCGCGCAGAACCTGGGCAGCGCGCTTCAGGGCAGAGACGACGGCTGCTTGGGAAATCGTCTGACTCATCATCCAGCTCCCAGGTCAAATCTGCGTAAAGAAGGGCGTGTGCGCCGGGTGATCCAGCAGCCCGGCCAGCTCTTCATCGACGCGCATGAGGGTGATGGATGCGCCAGCCATCTCCATAGAGGTGGCGTATTCGCCCACGTAAGCGCGATGCACCCCCACGCCAGCGGCGCTGAGAATTTGGTGCGCCCGGCGATAGATGATGTAGAGTTCTTCCAGCGGCGTCGCGCCCAAGCCATTGATCATCACGGCCACCTTGTCGCCGGGCGTCGGCTGTAGGTCAGCCAGGATGTCGTGCATCATGCGTTCAGTGATCTGGTCTGCGGTTTGCAGCTCTTCGCGCTTCATCCCAGGCTCGCCGTGGATGCCCATGCCGATCTCCATCTCGTCTTCGCCGATGGTGAAGGTAGGCTTGCCGGCGCGCGGCACGGTGCAGGGTGAGAGCGCCACGCCCATGGTGCGGATGTTGGCCAGGGCCTTTTCCGCCGCGGCAACCACCGCGTCCAGGTCGCCGCCCTGGTCGGCCCGCGCCCCAGCGCACTTGAAGGCAAAGACCATGCCAGCCACGCCACGCCGGCGCTGCCAGTCTGCAGCCGGCGCCGAGGCCACATCATCGCGCACCAGCACCGTGCGCACCGGGATGTCTTCCATATCGGCCATTTCGGCGGCCATGTCAAAGTTCATCACGTCGCCGCCGTAGTTTCCATAGATGTAGACCACGCCCTTGCCGCCGTGAATGCGTTTGGTGACGGTGAGCATCTGGTCGGCGCTGGGCGAAGCAAAGACGTCGCCCACGGCGCAGCCGTCGAGCATTCCCTTGCCCACGTAGCCCAGAAAGACGGGCAGATGGCCGGAGCCGCCGCCGGTGGCGAGCGCGACCTTGCCCAGCGCGGGCGCATCGGCGCGCACGATGCAATGCAGATCTTCTTCGTAATCCAGTTGGTCGGGATGAGCCTTGAGCAGACCTTCGAGCATTTCGGGGACGAAATCTGCCGGCTGGTTGAGGATCTTCTTCATAGCAACCTCGCTGTTGAAGTAGTCAGTTGACGATCCACGGTTCATCTGCCGTTGTGTGTGGATCACTGAGATTATACACCGCCCGGCAAATCTACCCAAGCCAGCCAGCCCGGTGCAGATGTTTTGCGGGGGGGGGGCGCACTTGACCGCTTACCGCACTGGCGCTTGAAGTAGTCAGGCCTGAGGTGTAGCCTGCTGGCAGTTGTCTCTGGCCTCACTCGGCGGCAACTAAACCTGGCCGCGCTGAATCCCCTTATCCGGCGACTTCCACCAATTCCAGATTTTTGAGTCGAGCGAACTTCCTCAGCTTACCTGCGATGTGACCCACGCCCAGCGCGCAATGATGGGTGGGCGCCTGCGCACACCAGGCGTCCACGAATTCGGCGGGCGGCAGGCGGAAACGAATGCGACTGTTGGTGTTGCCGATGCGCAGGATGGGGCCGGACAGCGATTCGCCCTCGGCGACCAGGAATTTGAGATTGCCCTGGCGCGTCTGGGTGCACGAAAAGATGGTCACTGGCCCGGTCTTGACGCTGAACTCCACGGAGACGCCGTAGCCCGCCTTGCCGTGATACAGGCCCAGCCCGCGCAGCATGGGGCGGCGGTCGCTGATGGCAATGTGGCCAGGGCCGTCATGTCCCATGAGCACGAACTTCTCGTCAAAATCCATGGCATAGAATTCGGTGTAGGAGCCGCCCGCGCCCAACACATCCATCACCTTCATGGCGACCGCGTTCTTCAAGTCGCCCTCGCCCGAGGCGGGAACGCCCCGCGCGGTCAGGAGCGAATTGCCCAGGATCAGTCCGGCGCCCAGCCGCTCATACTCGTTGCCGCCCACGCCCCGGTAGTAGTAAGCCAAGGCCGCCAAATCGAAATCAGCGACCAGGCGATCCAGCCCGGCGGCCACCCGGCACGCCCACTCCAAGTCATCCTGGCGCGCCGATACGTCCACCTCGAAGACCGTATGGGTTTCATCCAGCTTTGCCTTGACTTCGGACGGCGTGACCGCGGCGACGCGCTCTTGCAGGTCGCACATCTCCAGCACCTCCACATGAGAGCCGAGCTGTCCGTGGTGCATAGTGAAGTCCGAGTACATGTCCAACATACCCGGATAGGTGTGGCCGAGGAAGCCGAATCGTGCGCCCTTGAGGGCCCGCACTGCGGTGGCAGCCTGGCACCACTCGCGCAGTTGCGTCCACACGCGCTCATCGCCGTACAACATGCCCGAGACCACCTGGAACTCCACACCGGCGCGGTGAAAGGCGTTGGAGAGCTCAGGAACGCAGCAGGTGGAGCAGGCGGCCAGCCACTCCCCCGTGTCAGTGTTGGGGTAGTCCAAGGCAGAGACGGGCTGCAGGTTGAGCACCAGCACGGGCGCGCGCGCCTGCTGCACGATGGGCAGCACCTGAGAGCTGGTGGCGTAGGTGGCTGTGTGACAAACCAGGAAATCCACATTGGCCGCGGCCAGGGTGGCGCCGGCGGCGTGAGCCTCCTGCGCGGTGTCCACCAGGCCCAGCCCTACCACGTCGGCGAACTCGCCAAGTTGTTCGGCTACATGGCGATAATAGCCTTCTAGCCGCTCTTTCAGACCGGGGAACTGGGGCCAATAGGCGGCCAGACCTACAGCGAAGAGGCCGATGCGGGCTTTGGGGTAGCTGCGCTGTGTTGTGTCCATTTTTCGTCCTTTGCTATCCTTTCAAGAGGCGAATGGGACCGAGCAAGCCAGAGTCAGTCTGCCCGGGAAAGACATAGAATGTGGGGCTTTGCACATCCAGGTATGGCGCCAGAGTGTTGAGCACGAGCACCTCAAGCGTGTTTTCGCCTGCTTGCAGCAGTTCGCTCACGTCGAAGCGATAGGGAGACCAGATGCGCACGCCGGCGCTGCGCCCGTTGACCCACACCTCTGCTGCGCCGCGCACCCGGCCCAGATCGAGCCAGAGCGCGCCATCGGGCGCTGCGTCCAAGGTCAACGGGCGGCGATAACGCACGCCGCCCGAATAGGATTCCAGCCCTTGTTCCGCCCACAAGCCGGAGAGAATGCGACCTGTCGTCATGGTGTAGGAGACAGGCGCAGCCAGCAGGCGACCGCCGCTGCAACCCCGCAACGGCTCCACCCGCAAGACGGCTACACGGCGGACGCCGGCTGGATTGGGTAGGCGCGCCCGCCCCTGTTCCATGGGCGTCTCCACGCCATCGACCCAGAGGCGTCCTGTCCCTTGCAGTGCAAGCTCCATCTCCACCGCGCCCGACGGTAGCGTCCACCGAAGCCATTCGATATCTGTCCGCCCGGCGAAGGGATCAGGCGCAACGGCCAGCACGGTGTCATCGGCGGGCGCGTCCTCCAACCAGGCCGCGCATGGCAGAGGGTGGGGTCGCCGCCGCAGGCGAGAGAAGGCGGGGTCCATATCGGAAAAGAAATCGGACTCCGAATCAGGCCATTGGCGGCGACGCAATCGCACGGGCGCCCAGGGGCCATCATTGCGTTGCACCCTCCAGTGGCTGCCGCTTGTCCAGAAAAACGACTCGTCGTCGGCGCCGTGAGCCTCGCCATCGACCACCACCGCAACTCTGCCGCCCAAGTCCTGGATCTCCAACTCGAGGTGATTGGTACCCTGTTGCAGATCGGCGATTCGGTACGGCTGCACGCGCGCCGTGGCGTAGTACGGGTCGAATCCACCCTGACGACCCACCTCAACGCCGTTCACCAGAACACGGCACGGCGCGTCCGCCCCCACCTGCACGACGGCGTTTTGTGGGGCGAAGGGGAGGTCGAGGGTGCACGAAAAACGTAAGCGCGAGTGACGAACAGACCCGTCGGGCGCAGTCATCCATTCCGGGCGGGCAAAGCGATCGGGATGGCGCACCAGACACCAGAAGGCGCGCAGATTTCCTTTTTGCTCGGCTGTCAGGCGAAATTCGATAAGGTTGGCGCCCGCAGTCAAGCGCACCGGCGCCAACCACAGATAGCCAGAAGGCGCCGCCCCTACTTCCTCGCCGTTGATCCATAAACGCTTGGCTGCCGGCGCGGCCAGGGCGAGGTGGATTTCCTCATCCTTTTCCAGCCAGATCGTCGTGCGCGCCTGCACCGCCTGCCCCACCTGAGTTGGGCCGAAAAGCATGAACTCCTCTGGTACATGGCCTTTTGGTCCTAACGTGCCCCGGTGGAGGGGGTCCGCTGCGGCGCCACGGCTGAGGGAATAGACCAGGGGCTGCCAACCGCTCACGGCCAGCGGATCGTCGCCATTGCGGAGGCCGACCAACGGCGGCGGCAGAGCGGCGGCATCTTGCGGGCCGATCCACCATCCTTGCACAGCAAAGGTCACATCCACCTGGTCCCAATCTCCAGAGGCAGCGTGTGACAATTGCCAGCCGGCAGCCAAACCCTCGTCCTTCCGTGTTTCGCGCCGATGGGCAAAGCGCCAGGTCTGCACGGGCGGCGCGCCGCCATAACTGGGGCGGTCGAAATCGCCGTAACGGTTGTTCAGCGTCGGTTCGATGATGCTCTGCCAGGCATCATCCAGTTCCGCGATCACCTGGGATGGCTGACGCTGCATCGCCTCGACGGTCTCTGTGGTGGGCGCCGCCGGCCAGACGAGGAGCGCCGCCGGGCCCCTGTCGAAGGGCACCTCAACCAGAACACCGTCACCATGAGGGGTGGCAACCAGCTTTCGTCGGCTGCCATCGAAGGGATCCCACAGTTCGGGCGCACCCTGCACGCCGTTCACGACTATCTTCATATTGCGGGCGTAGCTGGCCGGGTCGAAGCTGTAGGCCACATCGAGCCAGCTACGATTCGCCTCCTGCCGGGTGGCGTAGGGAAAGGCGGCCGGTGCGAAGATCACTTCCTGGCCGTCGATGCGTCGTCGCAGGGTGGGAACAGGTGCGTCCACCAGGCGCGGTGCGTCAGCGAGAGCAGCCGGCAGCTCATCGACTCGTGCGACCAATCGAGCGCGGTCGCCAGTGAAAAACTCTTTCAGACGTGCGATGCTCTCCGATGCGGCCGCGTTCGTCCGCTCGGGTGGCGCGCCAATGGCAATGAGCAGTCCGCCCGCTTCGACGAATTCGCATAGCCTTTGCGCTGTCCCTTCATCGATCACTAGGCACGCAGGCAGAATGATCGTGCGATAGCGTTCCGCGCCGATGACGAGACTGCCATCCTCGATGACGCCGCGTCGGAGCGAGGCGTCGTCCAGCACGTCGAAGTCACGGCGATCCTGGTCGAGGATGCCCGGGCGCATCGCTTGCCAGAACATGCTGCCCAGCAGCTGCTCGTAGGCGTCGTGGGCTGCCTGGGCGATGGGCAACGGCTGTGGTTCGGGAGTCAGCCCAGCCTGCACGGCCACGGTGGGGAAGAGCACGCCCACATCGCACACGTGATGACCCTGGCTCAGCAGGTAGCACAGTCGGCTGACCGCCTGGGAGAAATGACTATAGTAGCGCCAGTAGGGTTGACGCCAGCAGGTGGAGGGCGGCGCCCATTCCCACCAGCCGCCGCGTGTACTGTAGTAGACTGCGTGGGGGTCGTAGAGATTGGCGCCGGCGCGCAGCCACGGCAGCAGCCAATCGAAGGTCTCTTCCAGCGTGCCGCCCCAGCCGCTGCTGTGAAAAGACTCGATCCAGACGCGCGGACGGTCATAGAGATGGGCGAGGGAGCTGTGAATCTTGGCTTCGCCATGATGATCGCTCCCTGGCGCGGTGAACCAACGATGGGTTTGTAGATAGTCGGCGTAGAAGTGTACCGACGCCAGGGGATGACCCGCGCGCGCCGGCCCCTGTTGATCGAAGCCGCAGAGCAGACTGTGGCGTTCGTGCCAGTGAAAGAGTGGCTTGAAGAAGGCTTCCTCGGCAAGACTGGCGCGCACCTGATGATAGTCGATGCGCAACCGTTCAGCCGCGGCGTCTGCGCCATCCCACAGCGTGGGAAGATGGGGCGTGATGTCGTAGCCCTTGGCGGCCCGGAATGCGGCTGCAAAATCAGATCCCCAGGTGGCAAGGGAGGGCAGCTCATCTTGAAACGAGCCGACGATGACTTGGCCGAAGAGATGTCCGGCGCGACGCTCGAACTCGCCATGCACTTTGTCCAGGAGGCGGGCGCACGCTGCCGGGCTGAAGTAGTCGAAGCCGCGGCGCACCACATAGACTAGGCGCACCCGTTGACGGCGACCTCCTGGCGCGTAGATGCGCCGACCATCCAAAGGCAGCGGTTCGGGCGCGCCAGAGGGCTGGCCGTCGGCGTCCAGGGGCGTCATGGCTGCGGCCAGGGGAATGCCTTCAGCTGGGCACTCCAGTTCGACTGCTCCATCGCCCTCTGCGGTGAGACTTTCCAGCCACTGTCCGGCATATGCTGAATTTTCAGCGACGACCACCCCCTGGAAGTTTGCGCCGGAAAAACCGAGCTGGTCGTAGAACCAGATGCGCACCCCCAACGCGCGGGCGTCTTCACACATGCCGAGAAAAAGTTGCCACCACTCTTCGGAGAGAAAGGGCGGGTCATCGGCGTCGCAACCGTAGAGGGGACTGGTGGGCGCCAGGTTGAGCACAATGAGGTTGAAGACGCCGCCTTGGGCGAATTGCTCGAGCTGCCAGCGTAGCCGCTCACGCTCGATGCGTTCTCCGCTCCACCACCAGATGGGGATAGGCGAGTAGTCTTTGGAGGGATGCGAGAAATTGGCGACGATGTTAGAATTGGGCATGGGCAGGCTTTCTGAATGGTCAATTGTGAATTGTGAATGGTCAATGATGGAGTCTGGGCGGGACTCCTCAATCTAGATGGAAGACTTCTTCCAGCACCAGTAGCCCTTCATCGGGACGGCGCCCTTCGAGCTGCTCAAAGAAGGGCGCCATCTCGGCTTGCCAGCGGGCGTTCACATCGGTCTGGGCCATGCCGGCCAGGGCAGCGGTGAAGTCGGGCGTCTCTAGATAGCCAACCAATAGGCCGTCATCGCGCAGAAAGAGCGAATAGTTGCGCCAGCCCGTCCGTCGCAACGCGTCGAGCATCTCCGGCCAGACGGCCGCATGACGCTCCTTGTATTCGGCCAGGCGTTCGGGTTTCACTTTGAGCAAGAAACAGACTCGTTGCATGGCGGTCTCCTGTGCTTGACGCGAGAATTGTTTGGAAAACAGCTTACTGATTGGGTGTCAAGGGATTGTAAAGCCAATTATAACGCAGGATGAGACCAGAGCAGGCAATCGAAAACTGCCTGGAAATTTTCGATAAGAGCACAAAGTTCTGCCCCGCCATTCATGCACCTACCAATTGGTTCGGCGAGCTGTGCACTTACGCCGGCTGACTGAGCGCCTCGAAGCCCGAGACGATGTCTAGCAGCTCGGAGGTGATGGCTGTCTGGCGCTGTTGGTGGAAGAGGGTGTTGAGGGTATCCAGGTGTTCGGCAATATGTTTTTCGGCAGCCTGCATTGTCATCAAGCGGGCGGCATTCTCACTGGCCAGGGATTCGGCGCAGGCACGAAAGAGCGAGACGAAGAGATATTGATGAACCAGCGCGGAAAACAACTGCTCGCCCGACATGGTGAAAGTGGGCAGTCCGCGACCAGGCCAGGGTTCTTTGCGCAGGTCGTCCAGCCATCTTCCATCCACTGGTAGAAGGCGCAAGCGACGCGGGTGATAGCCCATTCCGCCTTGGGGTGAGTTGTGCAACAGCCACACCTGGGCGATTTCATGTTCGCTGCGCCAGGATTCAAGAGTGATCACGAGCCGCTGCACCAGCGGCCGGATGCCATCTACCGAGCTGGGCGTCGCCATGACGCCCGCCAATGTCTGCCCGGCATCTTCCAGCCGACCAGCGATGCGCATCCCCACGACGAGCGTCATCTGCCCCTGACCCATTTCACCCAGCAACGCCAATGCGTCGGCGGCAACCTGTTCATTGAACTGGCCGCACATCCCTTGATCTGAGCCGAAGACGATCACTCCGCTGCCGCTGCCGCGCCCCGATTTGCCGATAGCTGTGCGCCTGGGGCTGGCAGAAAGAACTGCCTGCATTCCCCGCCGGATAGCAAGATCGTAGATGACGAGAGATTCTACTGCCTGTTCGTATTGACGAATACTCACGGCGGCCAATGTCTTCATCGTGCGCACGATGGATTGTAGGTCCATGGCGCTGTTGATGCGCCGTTTGATGGCTTCAGCCGTCTCCATGCCGCGCCTCCGCAAAATTCTCATCTAGCACGCGTCGGGTCACTGACAGGATCGCATCGCGTTCCTGGTCGCGCAGCAACTCGCCGGCCTGGATGCGAGTGCAGATTGGAGATTGCTCTGCGTTCACGGCGGCCCAAATGGCCGCAGAGGCAGGGGCGACCACTGCCAGGGGTAGATCATCGAATAGCCCGGAGGTCGCGGCCAGCAGGACGGTGATCTGCTCTGCGACAGGTAGCGGGCGATGTTGGGGCTGTTTGAGCGCCTCGCGCACACGCCGCCCGCGCTCGATAATCTTGCGCGTTTCCTTGTCCAACCGCGCGCCAAAACGGGCAAATGCCTCCAATTCCTCGAACTGGGAGTATGAGAGACGTAGGTCGCCCGCCACGGCGCGATAGGCTGGCAGTTGCGTCTTCCCCCCAACCCGTGAGACCGATGCCCCAATGTCCACGGCTGGCAGAATTCCCTTTTGAAAAAGATCGGGCGACAGGTAAATCTGCCCGTCGGTGATGGAGATCAAATTCGTGGGAATGTAGGCTGCAACGTTTTGCGCCTCGGTTTCAACGATGGGCAGGGCAGTCATAGAGCCGCCGCCATATTCAGGACGCAGACGCGTCGACCGTTCCAGCAAGCGCGAGTGGATATAGAAGATGTCGCCGGGAAAGGCTTCACGCCCAGGCGGACGACGCAGCAACAGCGACAGCTCGCGATAGGCGCGCGCATGGTTGGTTAGATCGTCATAGACGACGAGCACATCGCGGCCCTCCTCCATGAAAGCTTCGGCGATGGACGCTGCGGCGTAGGGGGCGATGAACTGTAGGCCGGGTGGTCGTTCGCCTGCCGCCACGATGACGATAGAGTAGGCCAGCGCGCCGCACCTCTGCAAATCGGCGATCAGACGCGCCACGGCGGAGGTGCGCTGCCCGATGGCGCAGTAGATGCAGATGACATCCTCTCCTTGCTGATTGATGATCGTATCCAGGGCAATGGCGGTTTTTCCCGTTTGCCTGTCGCCCATGATCAGCTCGCGCTGACCACGACCAATGGGGATGGCCGCGTCGATAGCCTTGAGGCCGGTTTGCAGCGGCACATTGACAGGCGCGCGGTGCATGATCGGCGCGGCTTCGCGCTCAATGGGGCGTCGCTGGATAGCGCGCAGTGGGCCGCGACCGTCTAGTGGGCGGCCTGTTGGATCCAAGACGCGCCCTAACAGGGCATCGCCCACGGGTATGTCGAGCACGCGCCCAGTGCGCCGCACATCGTCGCCGGCCTTGAGATCGCCGCTATCGCTCAAAATGATGATGCCGACTTCTTCTGGGTCCAGGTTGAAGACCATCCCAGGGCGCTCCCCGGCCAGGAGCACCAACTCACCAGAGCGTGCGTTTGGCAGACCTGTTGCCGTAATAATGCCATGACCCACATAGCGCACCACGCCCATCTCGTCGGCGTGGAGCACAGCGCGATGGGCGGCCAGACTTCGCTCAAGACAGGCAAAGGTCTCATCCAGTAGCGACGCCAACTGCGGCTCGTTCGGCGATATCACTATTTTGCTCATTTCTTTCAGCCAGCGTCGCCAGCACTTCCTCCTCCAACGACGAGAGATAGCTGTCAAGGGTCCAGGCCAGTTTGTAGCTTTCCACTCGCGCTTCGATGCCGCAGATCAGCTCTGGCGCTGTCTCGAATACCAGCCCGGCGTTTATTGTATTCCTTTCGTGAAGCAGGCTGCCGATCTCGCTGCGCAGCGCCGGCGGAATGGAGAAGGCGCTGCGTACAAGCACCCTTGCACCGCCTTCCTGGATGGCCTGCGCCATGCGCGAACGTTCCGCCGCTTCCAGATTGCGGATTTTGGCCAGAAACGTCTGGATGATGCGCTCCTCGACCTCGATGCCTGCCAGGTCGGCCAGGACCTTGCGCGCAATTGCGTAGACCTGGCGGGCGATGCGGATGCGCACATCGTGCAGAAAGACGCTCTGTTCCTGGCGCATCAGGGCATACCACTGGGCGCGTTCGTCTTCGATCTCTGCGCGTACTCTGGCAATCGTTCGTTGGCGCCAGGCGTCGGCTTCTGTCTTTGCCTCGAAGAGGAGGGCCTCTCGCTGCTCTTGCAATGTGAGATTCTGCTGGCGATAGTGTTCGATTTCGGCGACGGCCTGCACCTTGGCCTGCTTTGCCTCCGCCATTTCAGCGGCGATCCTGGCTTCGCGTTCGTCCATGGCCTTGAGAATAGGCCGATAAAGAAACCGACGCAGCAGAAGAAGCAGAATCAGGAAGTTAATGATCTGGGCAGCGATGGTGAAGGAATCGAATAGCACATCTAGCCTCCCCCAGCAGTCACGTAATTCCAGAAGGGGTTGGCGAAGAGCAGGATCATCGTCACGACGAAGCAATAAATGGCGGTCGATTCGACCATGGCCATGCCGACGAAGAGCGTGCGCGTGATCGTCGCCGCTTCGTCGGGTTGTTGGGCGATGGCGCTGAGCGCCTGGGCTAACGCCCGTCCTTCGCCTAACGCCGGGCCGATGGAACCGATGCCGATGGTCAATCCGGCTGTGATCACTGAAGCGACTCCGATCAATGTAATGCTATCCATGAAACGCGTCTCCTTTGTGTTCCGCTCGGCGACCAACGCCTGTCTGTTCATGAGCGCGGGTGGCCGACGCAATATAAACCATGGCCAGCATGGCAAAGATATAGGCCTGAATCAGACCTGTGAGCAGACCGAACGCCTGCATGACGATGGGCAAGAAGAGGGGCGCAATGGCAAGCAACATGGCAACGATCATGCCGCCGCTCATCATGTTGCCGAACAGGCGCACGGCCAGAGCCAGTGTGCGAGAGACCTCGCCAATGATGTTGAAAGGCAGCATGATGGGCGATGGTTGAAGGTATTGACCCAGGTAGGCGCGCACCCCTTTTTGTTGAATGCCGTAGATGGGAACAGCCACAAAGACGCACAGGGCCAAAGCAATCGTCACGGAAAGGGAGCTGGTCGGCGGCTCGAACCAGGGGACGATTGCCAGGATGTTGGACGTTGCGACAAAGATGAACAATGTGCCGATGAAGGGCAGATAGCGCCTGGGGTCCTGTTGGCTTGCCTCGCGTATCTGGTTCAGGATGGCAAGCACTATCACTTCCAGCATGTTTTGCCCGCGCGAGATGGTCGGGCCAGATGAGAGCCTACGGGTCACCAGATGTGCGCCCACAGTGAGCAGGGCAATGATGATCCAGGTGAAAATAAGGGTGGCGTTGAGCGAAACAGGCCCCCATTGCCAATAGATGATCTGATCGGGCGTAATCCTCATGGTTTTTCCCCAACAGTTTTGGGGCCGAGCCGCCGCGTCAAGACGACTCGCGCCAGGATGAAACCGGCCAGGCAGGCGACCAGTCGCTGCCACTGGCCGCCCATGACGAAATAGAACGCGCAGAGGGTGATCGCCGTGCGACCAGCGAAACTCACCAAAACCAGGAGGCCAGGAGAATGGCTGACAGGCAAGCGCTGGGTTGTCCACCACAGACCGCCAAAATAGAAGAGCCCCAACCCCACTCCGGCGACCATGGCGGCTAATAAAAAGGGCGTCTCCAAAGAAGCCCAGTCGGTGTTCATTGTTTCTCTTCTCCCTCCCGTTCAATTGTCTCTCGCTCACGGACAATCCAGCGCCAGGCGTTCCAACAGCCGAAAACGACTCCAACGAACATAAGCATCAAAGTCCATGAGAATTGGCTCGGCCACGTGCGGTCAATCCACAGCCCCAACGCGATCCCCAACACTGTTGGCAGGGCCACGGACCACCCGATGACGCCAAACATGCCCAACCCGAACCAGGCGTTGCGATGACCTTCCCGCCGCGCCTTGAGCTTGCGCGCTTCCTTCTGCGCAACTGTCTGGCTCAATTGTTTACCGGCCTCATCTACCGTCTTCATCTGCCTTTGACCTCAGCTCCGCCATGGTCTGGCGCCTGCGGCCTCCTCCGGAAAATGGTCAGGTTCTTCACTGACAAGCCTTTAGTTCAGTTCTATAAACCGCCGTACAAAATCAGCTTCCAGGCGCGCCAGGGCGGTGCGCGCCATGCATTCATGTTCGTCCAGCTTTTGAAAGCTTTCCTCGATCATCTGGCGCAGTTTGCCCAGGTCTGGCCCCAACACCCCGTTCGGCGTCGAGACCAGCACCTCTGACTCGCACTTGACCAGCACTCCTCCATCGACTGCCAGAAAAGTTTCGCGCCCATGGGCGTCTGTGTAGGCCAGCAGCCCCTCGGTCAGCGCTGCCACAAAATCCACGTGGCGGGGCAGCAGACAGAAGGCGCCATTCTGTGCTTCAGCCACCACTTTGACCACATCTTGATCCACCAGGACATGAGTGGGCAGCAATACCTTGAGCCTCATGATCGACCCGCCTCACTCACATCGCCGATCATGTAGAGTGCCCTTTCCGATAGATCAGCGAACTCGTCATTGAGGATGCGTTCGCATCCTTCCAGCGCTTGCTCACGGCTCACAAGGCGGCCTTGATAGCCGGTGAACTGCTCGGAGGTGAAGAAGGGTTGGGTGAGGAAGCGTTCTAGGCGACGCGCCCGTTGGACGATCTGCCTGTCTTCCCGGGATAGCTCTTCCAGCCCAAGCATGGCGATGATGTCCTTCAATTCTTCATAGATCACCAGCGTAGAACGCACTGCTTGGACTATCCGATAATGGCGTTCACCCACAATGCCAGGCATGAGCATTTTCGAGGTAGAGTTGAGAGGATCGATCGCAGGGTAAAGCCCCTGACTGGCCCGCCTGCGCGAAAGCACGATGGTTGCCGATAGATGGGCGAAAGTGTGAACCGCAGCCGGATCAGTGAAATCATCGGCGGGTACGTAAACAGCTTGGATGGAGGTGATGGCGCCGCTGCTGGTGCTGCAGATGCGTTCCTGCAACTCGGCCAATTCTGTCGCCAGGGTGGGTTGATAGCCGACACGGGAGGGGATGCGACCGAGCAAGCCTGAAACTTCTGCGCCGGCCTGGATGAAGCGAAAAATGTTGTCGATGAGGAGGAGGACATCCTGGTGGGCGTCATCGCGGAAATACTCGGCGATGGTGAGCGCTGTATGACCCACGCGGAAGCGCGCGCCGGGGGCTTCATTCATCTGACCGAAAACCATCACGGTGTTGCCCAGGACGCCAGCCTCCTGCATCTCACGGTACAGTTCTTCGGCCTCGCGACAGCGCTCGCCGATGCCGCAGAAGATGCTGACACCGGCGTGTTTGCCCACCATGTTGTGGATCAGTTCGGTGATCAACACCGTCTTGCCGACGCCGGCGCCGCCAAACAACCCCGCCTTGCCGCCGCGCTCCAAAGGGGCCAACACGTCGATGGCTTTGATACCCGTCTCGAAGATTTCCGATTTGGTGGCTTGATGCGTAAGCGGAGCGGGGGGCTGATGAATGGCGCGGCGCTCGCCGTCAACCAGGGGTTCAAGCCCATCGATGACATCGCCAAAGACGTTGCACACTCGCCCCAGCAGTCGTTCTCCAACCGGCGTGCAGATGGGCGCGCCACTGTCGATGATGCCAGCGCCGCGAGCCAGGCCTTGTGTGGAAGTCAACGCAACGGCGCGCACCGTGTCAGCGCTCAGGTGGCTAACTACTTCCAGCACGACAGAGTTGTCCGGCGACATGAGTCGTGTGTTCATGGGCGGCAGTCTTCCGCTGAAGCGGACATCTACAACGCTGCCCCGCACCGAGGCGACGCTGCCTTGAGCAGTTGCAGACATGACTGACTTTTCCTGTTTTGCCCTTTTGCGATCGGACGTTAGCATGGCCGCAGAGGAATCTGCGGCACTGCAACATTGCAGCAGACAAACCAATCGGTCAATCCCGACTGGCAGGTAGAATGCCTTTTCTCATCAATTCTCCAATAATGGTTTCCACAATCTCGTTTGAGCTTCTCACATCAGACTCTGCAACAAGTTCTGGTTCTGTTGGCTCTTCATAAGGCGATGTGACGCCGGTGAAGTCGGGAATCTCGCCAGTCAGCGCTCGTGCATATAATCCCTTTGGGTCTCGGCGCTTGCAGAGTTCGAGATCGCATTTGACGTAGACCTCGAAAAACCGGCTTGGCGGGAAGAGCGAACGGGCGAATGCGCGATCGCGTTGAAAAGGAGAGATGAAAGCAGCCAGAACGATGGCGCCGTGGTCAAAGGCGATCTTTGCGACCTCGGCCACGCGCCGGATGTTTTCGGCCCGGTCTGCCGAAGAGAAACCCAAGTCGCCATTCAGTCCGTGACGCACGTTGTCGCCGTCCAGGTGAACGGTCTGACAGCCAAGAGAGAAGAGGCGCTGTTCGAGCAGGCGCGCGATCGTGGTTTTGCCGGAACCGGAGAGACCGGTGAACCAGAGGGTTGCTGCCTTATGGCCGTTGCGTTCTTCACGCGCTGTGCGCGAGACGTAATCGCTTTCCCACACCACATGGGTGGAGCGTTGGCGCTCTGGCTGGGCAAAAGCGATCTCGTCCAGATCGCGCGCCCGGCGGCGAATCATCCCTGCTGCAACCGTGCGGTTTGTGTAGGGATCGATGAGGATGAAGCTGCCAGTGACCCGGTTGGCCTGATAGGGATCGTAATAAATGGGCTGCGTCGTCGTCAGCTTGATGCGTCCGATGTCATTGAGCCGCAGCGTATTGGTGTGTTCGCGGTGGAGCGTGTCCATATCAATGCGATAATTGACTTCGGAAACATAGGCGCGCACCTGCCGCGTCGTGTGCTGAAGGATGTAGAGCGTGGTGACGTCCATAGGCTCGTCGTCCATCCAGCACAGGAGACACTCGAACTGGGAGGCGACTTGAGGCAGATTGTTGCGCCGCACGATCATGTCGCCACGGCTCACGTCGATCTCATCCTCCAAGACCAACGTGATAGAGTCGCCGGCCACTGCTTCGCGCAGGTTGCCTTCATAGGTCACGATGGAACGCACCCGGCTTGTCTTTCCCGAAGGCAGAATAGCCACATCTTCCCCAGGCGAGATGCTGCCCGAAGCAACCTGGCCGGCGAATCCTCGGAAATCTGGGCTGGGACGCAGCGCCATCTGCACGGGAAAGCGAAAGTCGACCAGGTTGCGCGTGGCGCCGACGTTGACGGTCTCCAAATGGTGTAGCAACGTGCCGCCGTCATGCCAGGGCATCCGCTCACTTTTGTGGACTACGTTGTCGCCCTGTAATGCAGAGATGGGCAAAAAGACCAGGTTCTTGACGGAGAGTTTGGCGGCAAAGACAGTGTACTCATCCACAATGCGTTGAAAGGCCGCCTGGTCATAGCCCACCAGATCCATTTTGTTGACTGCCACCAGAATGTGGGGAATTTGTAGCAAAGAAGCCAGAAAGCCATGACGCTTGGATTGAGTGAGCACGCCACGCTGCGCGTCGATGAGGATGATGGCAAGCTCGGCTGTGGATGCGCCTGTCACCATATTGCGCGTATACTGGATATGTCCGGGCGTATCGGCGATGATGAATTTGCGTCTGGGGGTGGCGAAATAGCGGTAGGCCACGTCGATGGTGATGCCCTGTTCCCGTTCGGCGCGCAGGCCATCGGTGAGCAGCGCCAGGTCGAGGTAGGGGTCGCCGCGGCGCTGGCTGGCGCGCTCGATGGCCGCTAGTTGGTCTTCAAGGATCGCTTTACAATCGAGAAGTAGCCGCCCGATGAGCGTGCTCTTGCCATCGTCCACGCTGCCTGCCGTGGTGAAGCGCAGCATATCCATGGTAAGATCAACTGCGCTGTCAGGCGCGAACTGGCTTGCATGCGGCATATCATGAATGCCTATTCGTCTGTTCACAGCGTCGTAGTTCACGGTGCAATCTAAAAGTACCCCTGGCGCTTACGGTCTTCCATTGCGGTTTCAGCGCGCCTATCATCGGCGCGGCTGCCCCGTTCGGTAACACGCAATGCAGCCAACTCGGCGATGACTTCATCCACCGTGCTGGCTGTCGATTCCAGCGCGCCGGTGCAGGTCATGTCGCCGATGGTGCGAAAGCGCACCAGGCGGTTCTCTACGAACTCGTTGCGTTGCGGCTTGACGACCTCCGATGCTGCCAACAGCATCTCATCGCGCCAGATGACGTCACGGTGGTGGGCAAAGTAGAGTGACGGCAGTTCGATCTCTTTGTGGCGGATATAGCGCCAGATGTCCATCTCGGTCCAGTTGCTCAACGGGAAGATGCGAAAGCTCTCTCCCTGGTGTTTGCGACCGTTGTAGAGCGCCCACAGCTCGGGCCGCTGATTTTTTGGCTCCCACTGACCGAAGCGATCACGGTGAGAAAAGAATCGTTCTTTGGCGCGCGCTTTTTCTTCATCGCGGCGTGCGCCGCCCAGCGCAGCGTCAAACTTGAGTTCAGCCAGTGAATCGAGCAATGTAACAGTTTGCAGCGCATTGCGACTGGCCGTCGGGCCGCTCTCCTCGGCGACGCGTCCCCGGTCGATTGAATCTTGGACATAGCGCACGATCAGTTGCGCACCCACCATCCGCACCAGGCCGTCACGGAATTCCAGCGTTTCCGGGAAGTTGTGACCCGTGTCGATGTGCAGGAGGGGAAAGGGGATTCGCCCAGGATGGAACGCTCGCTGCGCCAGGTGCACCAGGACGATGGAGTCTTTGCCGCCCGAAAAGAGCAATACGATTCGCTCGAATTGGGTTGCAGCCTCGCGCAGCACATAGATTGCCTCAGCTTCGAGCTGGCTCAGGTAAGAGCGCAGATAGGAATTCATGGTTGGCCGCCCTGTCCAAAGAAAACGGGATTGGTGATTGCGAGCAACTCGCCTGCCAGCGCTCGAACTTCCAGCACCACCCAATCAGCCTGGTTCGGCGTTATCGTCACCTGACTGGCAGCCCATTCGCTGCTCCACTGCTGCTGCAACCTGCCGTTGGCGATGAGCCGAACCTGGGCATTAGCGGGTGCATCATGACATGCCCAATGAAGGACCACTGGCTCATCAACGGCGTCGCCGATCATCCAGGTGCGCCCACTTTCGCTGCGCGCATAGAATTCCAGCTGCGGTCCAGAGCTGAGGTAGAGTTTGCCGGCGACCAACGCCCGCAGCAGCGCTGCTTCAGTCAGACTCTCGGCATAGATAATGTTGAAGCCTGGTCTGGCCGCGTAATCCTGGCGACCATGGGTGTCGGTGCCTGCGCTGGCCGCCAGACGTCTTCCCTGGTTGAGCCAATCATACCAGAGAGCTAGAGTCGCTTCGTTATTGGAATCCCCTGCCCAAGGGCCGTTCCAGATTTCTACCACTCTCGCGTTGCCGGGCATCATGTCGCCATAGCGCCACGCGCACCCGGTGCAGCCTGGGTCGCCGCCAGAATTGGGGTGTGCGATGACAAAAACCTGATCGGCTGCATAGCTCTCGGCTGCGATGCGCGCTATCTCGCCACTGCCTGGCCGCACCCGCCAATCGACCCACTGGCGCGCGCCCAGGCAGAGCGCATGACCCCAGAACGTGGTCAGTTCGATCCCGCCAGCTGTCAGGAAAGCGGCGTCTGCCATTGACAACACTTCCGACAGGCTGGAAGTTGTGTTGTGGTCGGTGAGAAAGAGAAAATCCAGACCGTGGTCGCGCGCCATCTGCACCAGCTCAACCACGGTGCGGTCGCCGGCATCAGAGTGGTTGGTGTGGCTATGCAGGTCGCCGCGATACCAGCCTGGGCCGCGCTGTGGTCGAACTGTAGATTTCCTCGGCGAATCCACGGTGGGAGCAGTCGCATCACCGGTTGTCACAGTCACGTCCAGCCAATAGTGCAGCGGCTCGCCAGGCATGATCATGTGGGAGTCGATCTGCGCAACCCATTCGCCGGTTGGTAGGTGGCCCGGCAGATAACCGGGTGTGGCGCTGTTGGCGTCGATGAAGACCTGGTGGTTCGCGCCGCCGCGGTGTCCTGCTCCGCGGAAGCCGTTTGGATCGAACAAGGTCAATGTGAGCATGTTATGAAAGCCATGAACGCGTTCGGGTGCAAAGCTCAGGGAGATCTCAATCTGCTTAGTGTGTGCAGGAACCGTAAATGGCAGTTGTATGTGGCGCTTGCAATCGCGCGCCGTCAGCTCCCCCACGAAACGGGTATGTTTCATCGCTTTTCTTCCTCATAGGCGTCCAGAAGCCACGCCAGCCAGTTCTCCAAGCCTGCGCCTGTTCTGCTGGAAAGAACGAAGAGCGAAGCCGAAGAATTAACCGCCGTCAGCCCACGCCGAAAGAATTCCAGGTCGAAATCGAGCAAATCGATCAAGTCTGCTTTGTTGAGGACGACGGCATCTGCTGCCGCAAACATGCCAGGATACTTGCGGGGCTTGTCATGACCCTCGGGAGTACTGGCCACCACCACATTGCGGTCTGCTCCCAGGGCGAAGTTGGCAGGGCAAACCAGATTGCCCACATTTTCGATAAAGATGATGCCCAGTTCTGCAAGATGAAGCGCAGAGAGTGCAGAGCGCACCATTGTGGCCTCCAAATGACAGCCCCCTTCGGTGTTGATCTGCACGACTGGAATTCCGTGGGCAGCGACTGCATCTGCGTCAATGGATGAGGCCAGGTCGCCTTCGATGACCCCAGGGCGCAAGCTGGAGGGCAGTCGCGCGCAGGTGGCGAGGATCAAACTGGTCTTGCCTGCGCCCGGCGACGCCATCAGGTTGAGCGTCAGGATGCCCAGGCTGTGCAGCAGCGCATGGTTTTCCCGAGCGACTGCATCATTTGCGCTGAGAATGTGGCGAACAACTGGTATTTTCACGATGAAGTTTCCTGGGGCTAGTATACATGGGCTGAAGTAAACCAATGGTTGTCATTCTGAGCGCCAGCGAAGAATCCTGCTCGACCACGATGGATGCTTCACTGCGTAGATGCTTCACTGCGTAGATGCTTCACTGCGTAGATGCTTCACTGCGTTCAGCATGACGATACCACCGGCTTATTTAGGCCCACGTGTACTAGCCTATGGGGTCGTTGGCGCCGGCGTCTGCTGGCTCGATGTCGATACTCGCCACTGAAAGGTCCCGTCCGCCGCTGATCTGCCAATGTTCACTTGAGCACGCCGGGCACGTTACGACGATCGGTGGCGTTATAGCGCCCGTATAGCCACAGCAGGCGCATCGGCCTGTTGCGTATTCGCGCTGGATGCGCAATTCCGCTCCGGCTGCCAAAGTGTCGCTGCTCAGAAGGTCAAAGTAGAACCGCACGGAATCGTCGACCACTCCTGTGAGGTCGCCGATCGTCAGGTCGATGGCAGTGATTGAGCGAGCATTCGCCTTCTGCGCAGCACTGGCGACCGTCTGGAGCAAACCTTCAACGATGGAGAGCTCGTGCATATGGCGGTGCGCTAATTCCCATTCCGGGCAAGGCTAGTACACGTGGGCCTAAATGCACCGGCTGTATCGTCATGCTGAGCGCCAGCGAAGCATCTTGTCGGCTACGTGAGATGCTTCGCTGGCGCTATCCTGAAAATGGGCGCATTTTCATGCTTCATTGTG
>CAZLMM010000068.1:3840-36273 GCA_964560495.1 uncultured Caldilineaceae bacterium | reverse complement strand
TCGCTGGCGCTCAGAATGACAACCATTGGTTTACTTCAGCCCATGTATACTAGCCGATTTTGAAAACACTCCAATCATATCACAACAGGAACTGAACCTGCATCTCCGATCAACCACCCCCGGCGATGATGCTCTGGATCGTCGCCTCCATGGCCTGCGCCGCCGCGACATCCATGTGACCGGCCCACATCTCGCACTTCCACGTCTCACCGCCGGGGAGAATTACTAGATTGCCCTTCTTTTTCTCGGCTGTGTAGCCTTCCGGCTCAGCAGTGGAGGGCAGCACCAGGCCAAAGCAATCTTGATCTGGCGTGCGACTGATCCAGCGCACCCCCTTGGGCAGCTGGTCTGGCCGATGGCTGATGTAGTCCGCGCCGCCCTCTGGGTGAACTTGCAGTGAGTGCGCCCAACCGTTGACGTCGGTCTCGTAGTCGATGAAAAAGACGACTTCTGGATCAAAGGCCAGCCCCGGCGCCAGCAGATTGTGGCGCTCCGGATGCTGCGCCAGTTCCTCGATATACTCCACATAACCCGGCCCCGGCTTGACGTGCGACGGGATGGTGCGGCGCACACGCACGTGCTCGGGCGTGCAATGGGCCGAATAAACCAGGCGACCATTATCCACCGGACGGAAATTGACGTGCGCCATGTACATCAGTTCCATGGGCGTGCGCTTCAGGTTGACGATCTCCATGCCCATGAAGAAGACCGACGAATCGGCGTAGAGCCTGGTCGTCGGCTGCGCTGCATAGTTGTGGCTGAAGGCCACCGTGTATTGATAGCGCCCGCTCAGCCCCATATATGCGCCGCGCTCGTCCTCGCCCAAAGTCAACCAGGCGTCGATATAGGGCGCATTGGGCAGCTCGCCGTGGAGCGCGTGCGTATCTCCGGCCGCCGGCACGCCCATAGCCGTCGCGCCGCAATGCACCAGAAAGCCGCCATAGGTCTCCAGATAAGCGCGGGTAGGGATGGGTTGGCTGAACATGGATTTCATGGTCAGGTTGCGCCCGCCAAAGCTGGCCGACCAGATCTGCTGCCCTTGGAATGGCAACAAGACCAACTCGCCCAGTTCGTTGTGCAGGCGCAGCCCGGCAACGCCGCTGGGGTAGCGCAAGGTGGAGGCCGAAAGCAACCCGGCGCTCACCAACTCATGTTCTGCTTCGGAGAAGTACTCTTGTCGTAGATGAATCTTGATCTCGCTCATGATGAATGAACCCCCTTTTTCAGATAATCGATGATGGTCGAAATGGCCCGGCGGCATCGGCCAGCTGTGCGAAGATCGCGGGTGTCAACGGAAGCTCGAATGCTTCGGCCAACACCTGCGACCAGCCGTGGAGGAAGTAAACCCAGCCATCCTCGACGACCAAGTTGCGCAACGTCGCTTGCGACCTCGCCTGATGATAGAACTCAAGCTCTCCGCGATAGTTCAACTCCCACACCACCCCATTCTGTGGAAAACGGCAGGCCGGCGTGATGGGCGAACCGGGGCGATCCTTACCCATGCCGGTGGCGTTGATTGCCAGCGAACCGGGCGGCAGCGCCGCCATCAGCCGGTCATTGACGACCGGATCGCCGTTCAGCAGATATTCGAACGCAACGCCGGTGCGCAACTGGCTGTGAATCTGTCGGAGGTCGTCCAGCCGCTGCCGGTCGATGTCCACCACGGTGATGCGTCGTGGGCGCTGCTCTGGCGGACAGAGCGCAGCGGCGAAGAGGGTGATCGCCGTCGCCGCGCCGCCTGCGCCCAGGCAGAGCGCCTCGGCCTGGGTGCGCGCAAAGTGACCGGCAGGCACAAAATGTCCCCATGCCTGCCCCGACGCCACCGGGTCGCGCGCTGCGCCGCGCAGACGGCCGTTGCGCCTGGCGATGCACGAAACCTCGCCGCACAGCTGGGCGTACTCATCCAATTCGTCGAAAAGGTCGCGGCAGGCGGCCAGCAGATCGATCTTGTGGCTGGTAACCAACGCGCCGCGCGCCAGCGGGTCGGCCTTGATGTGTTGGACGATGGCGCGATAAGTCTCTGCCGGCGCGTGGAGCGGCGCATCGAAGCCGACCAATTCGACGTTGAGTCCCAGAATTTCCGACCAGGCTGGGAAGATCGCATGGATCGACGAGCGGCGCGTGCTCACGCCGATAAAGTAGAAGGTTGGTTTGGAGAGTGGGTCAAGCTGAAGCGGCGTCATGAAACCAACAAGTAAGCGAAGTTTTGACAATGATCACGTTGAAAGCATTCTGATCTTGTAAGCGCGCACTGCTTCATCCACGGTCAGCAGTGTCAACTCGTGCGATTCTGCCTGGCAAATAATGATTCGATCAAACGGGTCGCGGTGTAGATTGGGCAAGAAATCGAGCCTTTGCACACTTTGTTCATCAATGTTGAGATTTGTGATTCGGTGAAGTTGGCGCTGGCGAGGGAAATACGTGGATGGAGGTTGCGGCAGAAGTAATTTACCGATGTGGAATTTGATCGTTACTTCCCAAAGAGAGGCCACACTGAGAAACACATCATTCGCAGGATTGCGTATAGCAGAATAATAAGATGCCGGAAGTTGTTTGTTTGCCGAAATATACCAAAGAAAAATCTGGGTATCCAGCAGGAGCTTCATAGTGACTCGAACAACGCTAAAACAGTTTCCGGCAGTGGATCGTTGAAGTCATCGGGCACGATAAATTCACCAACGCACAGCCCGTATGGGCGTAATTCAGTGCGTTCAGTGTCTGATTCCAGCACAGTTACCAGCGCCCGTCGCATTCCATCCAGTTCAAGGTGTTCCAGCAAACGGACCGTTCCATTCTCGTCGATCACTGCTTCCAGTGTTTTCAACATCTCGTTGACCTCGATCAATAAGATTCCCACTCTGAGCATCGGTGTGTGAGCGACAATGCCAGGTTGAGTATATCAAGAGAAGCTGTTGTTTTCAAACAGTCGTAAGTTAGGATGTGATAGCTGCAATCTCCTCATACACCGGCAATAGCGCCCGGTAGCAGCTCTCGAAGATCGGCAGGCGCTGTTCATAGATGGCCTGCGCGTGGGCATCCGGCTTCATGGTCTCGGCGATCTGGTTCATCTGCTCGACCATGCCGAAGTCGCGATAGAGTCCCACGCCTACGCCGCCGGTGAGCGCCGCGCCCATGGAGGTCGCTTCCTCCAGGATCGCCAGCCGCTGGACGGGGATGCCGTAGATGTCGGCCATGAGCCGGTTCCAAAAACGCCCGCGTGCTCCGCCGCCGATGAGTCGCATGGATTGGGGCTGGATGCCCTGCGCGCGGAACGCGTCGAGGATCACCCTCAGGTTCATGGTGACGCCTTCCAACACGGCGCGGATCATGTCCGCACGCGTGTGGCGCACGGTCAAGCCAATGAACGCGCCGCGGGCGTGGGGATTCCAGCGTGGGCTGCGCTCGCCCATCAGATACGGCAGGAAGAACAGCCCCCGTGCGCCGGCCGGACTGCGCTCTGCTTCCAGGTTCATCAATTCGTAGGGGCTGATTCCTAACTCTTCGGCTGCGTCCACTTCTTGCGGGCAAAGCTGGTCGCGCGCCCACTGGTAGGACGCGCCGGCGGCCTGCATGGTGCCGGCCGGCATGAACATCCCTGGGATGACGTGGCCGAAGGTGAAGGTGCGGCGCTCCGGGTCGTAGATGGGCTGCTCGGTCGCCAGGCCGATCCACGATGAGGAGCCAATGTAGGTGTAGGCTGCGCCCGCGCTGACAGCACCCGCGCCGGCTGTGGCGCACGCGCCATCGCCGCCGCCCATCACCACTGGCGTGTCGACCGGAACACCCACTTCCGCCGCAACCGCCGGCAGCACATGACCCACGACCGCGGTCGAAGGGTAGACCTCCGGCAACTGGTTTGGATTCAGCCCCGCAGCCTCGATAATCGTCTCGGACCACTCGCCCCGCATCAGGTCATAGCACCCAGACCCGGACGCGTCGGATGGCTCGCAGGCAAAAACGCCGGTCAACCGCGCGATGATGGCGTCCTTGGCGTGCATGAATTTGTAGGCAGTGTGATAGATGTCTGGCTGATTGTCTCGCAGCCAGAGCATCTTGGGCAGTGAGTAAGAGGCGCTCAGGCGATGGCCGGTGATGCGATAGACCTCATCGGGTGAAAGGCGTTCGTTCAGCCAGGCTTCCTGCTCCAACGCGCGCTGGTCGGCCCAGATGATGGCCTTGCGCAGTGGGCGCGCCTGACTGTCCACGGGCGTGCAGCCCATCATCTGTCCGCTAAAGGTGATGCACGCGATCTCATCCCCTATGACCCTGGTTTCGGCCAGCAGCCTGTGGGTGGAGAGGCACACTGCTCGCCACCAATCTTCCGGGTCTTGTTCTGCCCAACGGGGATGGGCGTACTCCACGTTATAGCCGTGGAACGCGCTGCCAATCAACGCGCCGTCGGCATCGTAGAGTGTGGCTTTATTGCCGGTGGTGCCCAAGTCGTGGGCGATCACAAATTGGCGCATGGGCCATCATCCTTTCACTGCGCCAATGAGCAGACCGCGGGCAATATAGCGTTCCAGGATGATAGCCATGCCGATGACCGGCGCGATCATGATCAGGATCAGCACCGACATGTACCACCATTGAGGCCCGCGGGTGGCGTTCTGCGCTGCCACGGTCAGCGGCATGGTCTGGGCTTGTGAACTGGAGAGGAAGAGAGCCAACAGATACTCGTTCCAGGCAAATACCAGGATAAAGAGAAAGGTCGCCACCAGGCCCGGCACAGCCAGGGGCAGCACGATGGACCAGAAGATGCGCAGGGTGGATGCGCCGTCAATCTGCGCGCATTCCTCCAATTCGATGGGAATGGAGAGAAAGTAATCTCGCAGCAGCCATACGACAATCGGCAGATTGGCCGCCACGTAGACAATGATCAATCCTGTACGGGTGTCGAGGAGCTTGACGCCGGTCGCATTGCCGATTTGCTGAAAGAGCACGTAGATGGGAATGACCACCGCCACAGGCGGCAGAATGCGCTGCGAGATCATCCAGAAAGCAATGTCGCTGTTGCCTAGAGAGCGTTGGAATCGCCTTCCAACTGTCGTCACAGCCAGGATGAACAGGACAAGCGCCGACGGGATCGCCAACCACCACGGCACGCCGAGAGCAATTGCAAGCACAGTCAAACCAACCAAAAAAAGAAAAATGCCCACCAGCCCCAGTTTGGGGTGATAGCGAAATCGCACCAACGCATAGGCCGAAGCTGCGCCAAGAGCCAGCGCGATCACCGAGCTGAAGATGCCCACCACCACGGTGTTCATGTAGGGGCGGAAGGTGTCGTTGCGCACATCCACGAAAATATACTGCCAGGCGTGGAGGGATGGCTGGAAATCTACAAAGGGTATATAGACCGGCCCATTGGTCACGTGGCTGGGCAGTTTGAACGATGTCACCACCAGCCAGTAGAGGGGAAAAAGCACGACAAACGTCCAGAATCCCAAAATGACATACGAGATCAGCGCCTGAAACGGCGACGGTCTAAAGGCGCTCGTGCGCCGAAAGAAATGATTCATTTGCAATTGTCAGCGTTCAGAGTCTGTTTGAATATTTACTCGTATACGGACACGATGCATTGTGTCCGTACAGTCGAGCAAGAGCCTGTTTGAATATTACAGGCTCTCAGACTGCCTCGGTCGTGCGCTGCCGCACCAGGTTGACAAAGGCCACGGCGAGAATGGTGACCAGAATGAGAAGAAGATAGGCAATGGCTGCCGACCCACCCACATCAAGCGTGCGCCAGAAAACGAAGGCGCTGAGGGTCAGTGATTCTGTGGCTGTGCCCGGCCCGCCATTCGTGAGTACATTGGGCAGGTCGATGATCTTGAAGGCCTCAATCATGCGGATCAGCACCAATGCGGTGCTGACAGGTAGAATCGCCGGCAGGGTGATGTGACGGAAGATCTGCCAACGAGTCGCGCCATCCACGATTGCGGCCTCGACAGGTTCCTGGGGTTGCCCCTCGATGGCCGCCAGCAGCACAATGAACATGAACGGCGTCCACTGCCAAACATCGCCGATGATTACAGCGGTGCGCGCGCCCCAGGGATTGTTTACCCAGGAATAGCCGCCCAGCCCAATCGCTTTCCACACGGGCGAGATGGGGCCGACCACCGTATCAGTGAGCATGCGAAACATAAAGGCGACGCCCACGGGCGTAATCATCATGGGCAGCAGAAAGACCACCCGAAAGAAACGACGACCAGCTAGCGGCTGACTTGTGAGCAAGGCCAGGCCCAGGCCGATGAGATATTGAAGCGCAATGCCAACGAAGACGTAGGTCATGGTCACGACGACCGCGCCAGGGCGACCGGCGCTGAAAATCGTGCTGACTACAAACCATCCTAGCAAGATGATCACGCCCGCCAGGAACAGGCGCATGAGCAGTCCGAAAGACCTCCATGTCCCATCGGCGACGTAGCGATAAAGAAAATAGACCTGGCTTGCGACGATCACGCCAAAGAGGAGCCAGCCGACCAGAGAAGGCGTCTCCATGACGCCGAGCATCCGCCCCTGTTCACTGCCCACAAGCAGCTTGCGATAGTTTGCCAGGCCAACATTGACAACTTCAACGCCACCCTTGACAAATTTGAGGCGCGAAAAGGAAAGCCACAATGAGACAATGAGAGGAAAGATCGCAAAAAAGAGCAACACGATCACGGCTGGCCAGATGAAAATGGCGTCTGAGCCGCCTCTCTTGCGACCCTTTTGTTTCGATTTCGCTACGCCAGCAGGCGTGGGTGTGGGAACGAGTTGTGATGTCATCTACAGAGTGATCTATGGGGAGACGAATGGACGGAGAACAGCTTCGGCTATTTCCCGTCCATTCGCGCCTGATCGAGATGGGTTCTACTTTGTTACGCCCAACGTGGCCTGATAGGCGGCCAACTGGGCATCCCGACCCAGCTCTTCGGTGATCTCTTCCCAACCAGCCTCGATGGTCTGCACGGCCTGGTCAAGGTCGAGTTCACCCGCCAGATATTGGGAGATGGCCGTGTCGAGCACCACCTGCTGATACCGCTGATTCTGTGGCACGCGCAGGTCAAGCACCATATTCGGGCTGTCCAGGCTGGCCTTGATGGCGCCCAAATAGACATTGGCGGCCTGTTCGCTCATGCCGGCGCTCGTCCAAACGCCCATATCCTCGAACTGCGAAATGCGATAGGGGTTGAAGCCGGTGGCGCCGATGGTTACGTCCACATTCGATTGTTCGGGCGCGCTGACATAGGCCAGATAATCGAAGGCGGCGTCCTTGGTGGCGTCATCCGCAGCGGCGTTGATAGCGCCGGACCAACCGCCATAGGCGGCGAACGGAGCGTGATTGACGCCGTCCACTGCATGGGGGCAGGTGGTGGCGTCGCAAGCAACGAGTTCGCCAGTTGCCCGGTCGAGCACCTCGCTTGAACCGGGTAGAATCACCGCGCCGGTCTTGTCATTGACCTGGGAACCTTCAGCAATTGCCAGGGTGCCGATGTCGCCCCAGTCAATGGTCAGCGCACAGCGACCCGAAGTCCATAGGCCGCGGGTGTCGCCCACATCCAGGTTGAGTTCTTCAGGGGGGCCAAAGGCGGTCGTCGCTTTGTAGATTTCCAACGCCTTGCGGAAGCCGGCGTTGTCGCCATAAAGCGGCTTGAAGGTCTCCAGGTCGAAGAAGCCGCCCTGGCTCGTGCCCTGGCTCTGCAAGAAAGCGCTCGCCACCGAGCTGATCATCCAGTATGCCTGGGCGGCGCGCTTCTTGGAAATGCACGACCCGTAATCGCCTTCGCCGTCGCCGTTCATATCCTTGCCATTAGCGGCTTCGGCGATTGCCAGATAGTCGTCCCAAGTCTTGGGCGGCTCCATACCCAGCTCTTCCAGGACATCGGTGCGGTAGTAGACCATCTGGAAGTCTCCGTCCAGAGGAATCGTGTAGACATCGCCTTTGTAGCTGGCGCTGAAGTCGCGGAAGAACGCGCCGATGTCATCCCACTTCAGTTCTTCACTGGCGGCAACCCGATCGGTCAAAACTTCCAGGTAGCCCGGCTCGATGTAGTCCACCATCCATTGGGGCGCAAAGACATAGACATCGAAGGCGTTGGTGCCGGTCGCCAAGTCGGTCAGAGTTTTCTGATAGAGGTCGCTAAAAGGGACGACCGTCACATTGACCGGAATACCTGTACGCTCGGTGAATTCGGCGCCGCGCCGCTGCAACGGCTCGGCGATCTGCGGCCCAGTGAAGGTCAACACGTCGATGGCGACATCTCCGGCCGGCGCGGCTGCCTCGCCTCCGCCAGCCGCTTCGCCGCCCTCGGGCGCGGGCGCTGTTGGGGCTGCCGGCGCTGCGCAGGCCGACGCCAGCAACGCGATGATCAAGATCACTGCAAGGTACAATCTCGCTTTCATTAGAGTGCCTCCTGATTCAATTGTTGGGTGAGTTGGGTCTCGGAATGACAAAAGCGAACCATTGGTCAAGCTATCGCAGCCGCGCATCTCCACCGCAAACAGGGAAGATGGTTGCCCCGTATTGGCCGTACATGTACGCTGCTGTTGAGCTGCTCCGATGATCCACGCAAAGGATAGCACCCGATTCACTATGCTGTCAATCTGGGGTGCTCGTATAGCTACGTCGTGTGGTATCGGTATCACACGATTCGATCATAGCACCAATGCGGGTCAGGTGTCAAGCGTCAAAAAATGATGTGGCTCAAGCGGATCTCGTGTAGTCACGCGCCGGGGACGGGTGATAAAGCGTCCGCTCAGCCAGAGAACTTGTCGCCTGTCTCCGGCGCGTATGGCTTGACCACCTCAATTCCAGTTGAGCCAATGAGGTTACTGGGTAGCTGCAACTGTTTCGGCCAATGCCTCGATGAGGAGATAGGAACTGGTGGCGCCGGGATCCTGATGTCCGATGGAGCGGGGGCCGAGATAGCTGGCGCGACCTTTGGTGGCTTCCATGTCAATGGTGTGAAGCATGGCTTTGTGGGCAACCACGCAGGCGCTGCGTAGGGCCGCCGTGGGCGTTTCGCCGGCCGATGCGGCCTCTTCCAACGCATCCACCGCCGGTTCCAGGACATCGATCATGGTCTTTTCAGCAAGCTGCGCCTTGCCGCGCTGCTGCACTCCTTCCACGCCGCATCGGAACATATGGGCAAGCTGGGTTAGAGAAATGCTGACGTCGCCGTTCGTTTCCTTGCCGGCGCGCACAAAAAACGCACCGTAGAGCGGACCTACTGCGCCGCCAATGCTGCCGATCAAGATCATTCCCACCGTGCGCATCAACCCGCCTATATCGCTGCACGCGTCCGTTTCATCTCGGAGACGCGTTCGCACCTTGGTCATACCGCGCACCATGTTTGCGCCATGGTCCGCATCGCCGATAGCGGCATCCAGTTCCGTCAGATAATCTGCCTGCGCGTCGATGACATCGGCATAGTGCAACAACCAGTTGCGCAGCTGTCCTAGCGAGATTTCTTGGCCCATATGAACCTCATCAATGATACAACACCCTATGGCTTCGGGTTACGTGGTGGGGTGGTAAGGTTTTGGGGTTGCTCCTGTCTGGGAGCCTGGTCTCTCGAAACCCCATTTCTTGCTGCCTCATCAATTCATTCCAGACCAACACCATCACCAACGCAGGGTGGGCGTCCACACCGGCGCATCCCACAGGCGCAGGAGCTCGTCGTCCAGACGCAGCAGGGTGATGCTGCAGCCGGCCATGTCCAGGCTGGTGATAAAGTTGCCAACGAGCTGGCGCTCCACGCGGATGCCCAAATCGTCGAGCGCGTCGTGCAGATGCGCATAGACGATGTAAAGTTCTTGCTGGGGGGTGCTGCCCAGTCCATTCACCATGGCCAGAACCCGGTCGCCGCGTTGCAGCAGCAGGTCATCTAGAATCGGTTCAAGCAACAGGTCAACGACTGCGTTAGCGTCTACCAACGGCGCTCGCCAGCGCCCGGCCTCGCCATGAATCCCCACGCCCACTTCCATTTCGCCCAGCGGCAGACGAAAAGTAGGTCGTCCAGCCAGGGGTGATGTACAACTGCTGAGGGCGACGCCCATGCTGCGCGCCTGACTGCTGGCGCGACGACCCACTTCGAGCACAGCGGCGTGGGGGTAGAACGCCTCTGCCGCGGCGCCGACGATCTTTTCCAACAGCACGGTTGCGCCCATGCCCCGCCGCCGGCCCGGCTCCGGTACAGCTACATCGTCACTCACCAACACTGAAGCGATCTCGATGCCTGTCTCGGCGGCCATTTCCATGGCCACTTCGCTGTTGAGCACGCCGCCAGCGTAGTTCTTCACCACGAGGACGACGCCCATTCCGCCATAGGTTGCCTGGATAGCTGCCAGATATTGATCGGGCGTGGGGCTGGTGAAGACTGGGCCGGGGCATGCGGCATCCAGCATGCCCCGGCCCACATAACCGGCGTTGAGAGGCTCGTGTCCACTGCCGCTGCCGCTGACCACAGTCACTTTGCCCACGACCGGAGCATCCTTGCGTGCAATGAATTTGGGCGATTCATTCACATAGATGGCGTCAGTGTGAGCCAGGGCAAAGCCCCGCAAATAATCCGTGACAGCCAGGGTGGGATCGTTGATCAGCTTCTGCATGCGCATAACATGACGTTCATGAAGTTGGTCGGTCTTGAACGTCCCCCATTTTAGCGCCATTTGAATTATTTTCCAATCGAAGAAAATGGAGTCAACGGTGGTTCAGCCAGTCGGCCAGAAGGAGAGCAGCTTTCCGGGCTGCGACTGCCCTGTGGCTAATGGCGTTTTTGACGTCCGGAGGACACTCCGCCAGGGTCATTTTCAACTGGGGCAGAAAGAAAATTGGGTCATAGCCAAAACCATGTTCGCCCCGCGCCTGGTCGGTGATGACGCCATGCAGACTGCCATCCACGCAATGTGCTTCTCCACTGGGGTTGACGATGGCGATGACGCAGCAGAAACGGGCAGTCCACGGTTGTGGATGCCCAGCAAGCTCAGTCAGCAAGCGAAGATAGCGATCCCGGTCGCTGGCGTGGGGTCCACCATAGCGCGCCGAATAGACGCCTGGCCGCCCGCCTAGTGCATCCACTTCCAGCCCGCTATCGTCGGCCAGCGTCCACAGGCCAGTCAGGAACGCGTAGTTCTGCGCCTTGAGCAGGGCGTTTTCACGGAAAGTGACGCCGGTTTCTTTGACATCTTCTGTGACGCCTTCGGCATCCAGCCAGGTGACGACTACCGGCAGATGCGCCAGCAACTCTGCGTACTCGCGTTTCTTTCCTGGGTTGTGGGTGGCAATCAAGAGCGTCGCCATAGACTTTGGCTTTGTTTCTGTCGCAACATCCGGCCTGCTTTGACCCGACTTCTATGCTATCATATAATCGATTGTGAGTGGAATCTGCCATAAGCTGACCTCCAGATCGGTCAGCCCATTTCCTATTCACCAGTTTTCTGCAACATGGGTTGGGGCAATCCTAGAAAGAACGGCAATGGTTCACTCCTACCATCCCCTACGCATTTTCTCCGGTTCGGCGCACCGTGATCTCGCTCAGGAGATCGCCAACATCCTCGGTGTGACGCTTGGCAAAGACACCACCCGTCGGCTGCCAGACAGTGAAATCCATGTGATGATCGACGAGGTGGTGCGAGATCAGGACATTTTTTTCATCCAACCGTGCTCTGCTCCTGTGAATGATCATCTGGTGGAAACCCTGTTCTACCTGGATGCATTCCGTCGCGCCAGCGCGCACCGGGTCAGCGTGGTCATGCCCTACTTCCCCTATGCACGCCAGGAGCGCATGGCGAAAGGCCGCGAGGCCATCAGCGCCCGCGTCGTGGCCAATATGCTGGAATGGATGGGCGCCACTCGCGTCATCTATGTGGATATTCACAACCGCGCTATCCAGGGGTTTTTCAACATTCCTGTCGATCCGCTCAGTGCGCTGCCCCTCTTGTGCGACTACTTCCGCAAGCCTGAATACCTCAACGCCGCCATCGTCAGCCCGGATGTGGGACGGGCCAGTCTGGCCGGCAAATACGCTGAACTGCTCAACCTGCCGCTGGTGGTCATGCACAAGCGCCGGACGAGCGTCACCCACACCGAGACGACTCATGTGGTGGGGGACATGGCAGGCCGTCGCCCCATCATCATTGACGACGTGATGGCCGGCGGCAGCGTTCTCAAGCAGATCGACGCGCTCTATGATAACGGCGCCGAAGGCAAGGCGATTTTCTCCATCACCCATCCTGTACTTCTACCAACTGCGTTGGAGCGCTTGCAGGCAGATGAACGCATCGAGAAGTTGGTAGTGACAAACACGATCCCAGTGCCAGAAGAAAAGCGATCCCCCAAGGTGGTCGTGCTCTCGATTGCCCCTTTGCTGGCAGAGATCATCGACCACATCTACCAGGGCAAAAGCATTTCCCACCGCCTGGTGTTGGCCTAGCCAGATCTGAACCAATCATACGGACAACACAGCCATGTTCTCATTTAGCCGCAGTCAGCGCCCTGAACCAGACGCAATCGAAGTGATCATCGGCCCGCGTTCTTCCTTCAGCGGCGTATTGCGCTCCGAGACCAGCGTCCGCATCGACGGCGCAGTGGAAGGCGGCCAGATCGAGACGCCCGCCAACGTCATCCTCACCGAAGGGGCGAGGGTACAGTGCGACATCACCGCCAAGACAGTGAGCATCCGCGGCGCGTATCGCGGCGTCATCCGCGCCGATCGAGTGGAACTGTTGGCAGGCAGCCAGGTGGCCGGCATACTCAATGTCAAGACCTTCTACATGGACGACGGCGTTGTCTTGCAGGCCGAGCTCAATATGCGCGGCAGCCAGCGAGCGAACCCCCTGATGCAGCGCAGCGAGCCACAAACAACGATTCCTGTGGTCACTGCGCCGGGCGTGGTGCGACCGCCAGGCGGCGCGCCATGACCGGTCGCCTCTACGAGCGGGCCATGACCAGGGCCATGGCGCTCAACCTGATCGAGTGGATGGATGCGTCGCTCCAACCATTTGGGGTTCACACCTTCCGCAACGACTCGCTTTGGCAGCGACATCCCGGCGGTTCGGGAATTTATCTGGGGGCTGTGCTCATCGATGACCAGATGGACACAGAGGCAATCTATGCGGCCATGCGCGATCTGCGAGAGCTTTGGCACGGGGAAGGGTTTGCGCTGTACGATTGTGCGGCAACGTATGATCTGACCCCCGTGGGCTTTTCGCCGTTGGAGGCCAATCTTTGGTATCTGCGCCCACCATCTGCTGCGCCAGAACCACGCGCCCCGGGCGAAATCGTCATCGAGGTCGTTGCCACTGTGGATGAGCTGGTTGATTTTGAGCGCGCTTCCTGGCTCGGCTTCGAAGAAAACGAGGCTACGCCGCATGAATGGGAGCCGTTCAGTTGGCACGCGCCAGCCACTCTCTATGATCCCGGAATGCGCTATCTTGTGGCCCGATTTGACGGCCAGGTGGCGGCAGGAGTCATCACCCACGCCACGGGCGACATGCTGGGTATCTATGGACTTTCTACTCGGCTCCCGTTTCGCCGCCGGGGCTACGCCGCAGCATTGGTGCGCGCAGCGGTTGCCTTGCGCCCTGACCTACCTGTATGCGTTTATCCAGACCCGGTGTCGGTTCCCATCTACACTGACATTGGCTTTGCCCCGGCGGGCAAGATCGCCATGTGGAAGAGTTGACATCCAATATCCAGAGGCTGTGGAGAGAACTATGAGCAATCGAACGATGGAATTTCGCAAGATGGCTCTGCCGGTGGCAGGGCCGACTCTTCAACCAGGCGACAGCGCGCCCGAAGTGGTGCTGCAAACCGGCTTCATGTCGCCCTTCCCGATGCTGGCGAACACGGCTGGCAAGATCCGCCTGATCAGTGTAGTGCCCAGCATCGACACAAGCGTTTGCGACTTACAGACGCGGCGCATGAACGAAGAGGCGCTAAAATTGGGCGACAACGTGGTGGTGATCACCGTGAGCGTGGATCTGCCCCAGGCCCAGAAGCGTTGGTGCGGTGCGGCGGGCGTAGATCGGGTTGTCATGCTTTCAGACTATCGCGACATGGCCTTTGGCAACGCCTACGGCACGCACGTCACAGAGTTGCGCATCGACCAGCGTTCCATCTTTGTGGTGGACGCCGATGATGTCGTGCGCCATGTGGAATATGTGCCGGTGATAGGGCAACATCCGAACTACGAGGCGGCGCTGGCTGCGGTCGCCGGGCTGTTGTAGACATATAGGGTGACAAAGAGTGCCGAGCTCTATCGCGAACTAGCTTGATACACTACAGTCTTACTCGCTTCAAGTCGATGGCAAAATGGAATCATGAGCAGAACTGTGGACGCTGTACAAACATATCTATTCTCGGAATGGCAGGGGGCCCCGCATGCACCCGTGATCGGGGATACATTTACGCGAGGGCAGGTAACTATTCACTTTGACTATGCAGCACCTTCGCCAGACCAGCCAGGACACTCACATCGAGATTCAAGGTAAGGTTTCTCCATATCCGTCAAAAGCTCATCATATTCTCGACAAGCCACGTTATGATGGTGGCGGGAATTTTGGCCGACTGGCGCGCACCGGGATCACGGACTCATACATGCAGAAACTTAGCGACGTACAACTATGTGGCATCAAGACAGATTATTGGCGGCAATTCTTGAAGGCCTTTCAAGAGAGCACTACGGACGTCGATGTTCGCATAGCCTTTGAACGGTTGCGGCGGAGAATTCATCAGGCATCTGACACCGCATCGCCCAAAGCTCACTCTGCGCTGGTGATTATCGCAGAACTTGAGCGTCTTCTCGACCTGTCTGACTGATATACAGATCATCGAAAGAGTGAATATCTGTTTATGCTTCTCAGTCGTTTCGCCAAATACGCCTGGTTTGTCCTCAGCCTGAATCTTTTCGTCATCGTCTGGGGCGCATTTGTGCGCGCCACGGGATCAGGCGCGGGGTGCGGCAGCCATTGGCCTTTGTGCAACGGCGAGGTGCTGCCCCGCGCGCCGGCGCTGGAAACGATCATCGAGTTTTCCCATCGCCTGACCAGCGGTTTGGCTCTGATTGCCGTCGTCGTGCTGCTGATCTGGGGGTTTCGTACACACCCACGCCGTCACCCGGTGCGCTTGGGTGCGCTGCTCTCCTTCATCCTCATGATCGTGGAGGCGCTCATCGGCGCGGGCCTGGTGTTGCTAGAACTGGTGGCCTACAACGTCTCGGTGGCCCGCGCCTTCTGGATGGCCGGCCACCTGGTCAACACCTTCTTCTTGCTGGCCGCGCTCACACTGACAGCCTGGTGGGCGTCTGGCGGCGAGCGCCTTTCTCTGCGGCGTCAGGGTTTGACGCTGGCGTTGTTGGCGCTGGCGCTGCTGGGCATGTTGATCCTGGGGGCGAGCGGCGCAGTCACCGCCCTGGGCGACACCCTGGTGTTGGGCGGAGGCATCACGCCGGAGGAGTCGCCCACAGTGGCCGCCCTGGTGGACTTACGCATCTATCACCCGCTGCTGGCCTTCATCGTGGGCGGCTTTGTCGCTGCGGCGGCGCTGACGGCGCGTTGGCAGCGACCCGGCTACTGGACGCGCTTCTTATCGACAGCGGTGTTGATATGCTATGTGGGACAGCTGGTGTTAGGCGCGCTCAACGTGGCGCTCAAGGCGCCGGTCTGGCTTCAGTTGACGCACTTACTGCTCTCCAACCTGATCTGGATCGGGCTGGTGACCCTGGCCGCCGCCGCCCTGGCGTTGAGACCGGTCGAGGTTGCCCAACGCGATCAGACGGCTGCGCTCAATTCGACTGCGTCACCTTGAGTCTTTCATGGCGATGGGATGAATTTTGACAGGTGCGTAAGGTGTAGGCTATACTCCAATCATCAGCCGTGGGCTGCTCCAGCACTAGCCCCTTGCCTGCCCGGTCGGCCTTCCCGATGATGCGGCAGGCTCGCAGGCAAAACACCCGCCTCGTTCGAGGCGGGTGTTTCTTTTGCGCGCATTTCACGGCGTTACGGCGTTGGGGGAGAGGGCGGAGTGGGCGGTTGGGGCGCGCTCTTGCGCTGCGGCATGAGATCAGCCGTCAGCACCTGAAGCGTGCGACGCGCCCCAACAATTTTGCTGCTCACGTTTGTCACAGGTGTGACGACGTTTTCGCTCACGAAAACCGACGTGCCTCGTACTGCGCCCATGGTCTCTTTCGTGTCGTCGAGAATTGGCTTGATCTCAGTCTGAATCATCTTGGTGAGACGCCACACCTGCCAGATGAGCACCGCCAGCAAAATGAAGACAAAGATGCTGCTGATGGCAACCATGATGATGGAAATATCGCGCATCGTTGCTGTAACCGTCACAAGCGCCTCCCTATGAAGATTGTTGCGTCGCCGGCGTCATCGCCAAATGAACTGCAAAGAGCGCCGTCCAGGCGCCAATAGTGGCTTCCACCACATGCACTTCCCCCATTTCCAGCCAGCCGACCTGTGTAAATGTTCCGATCAACTGACCGGCGCCAAAGCCGAGCAGAGCAGTCACCAGGTAGATGAAAAAGTCGCGCAAGGTGCGTCCGCGCCAGAAGTGGAAGGCCGCTGCGTAGGCCACACTCAGCAGCACGCTGATCACCAGGGCAGGGGAAACCAGCCCGCTCATCGAGCAATGATCCCCCCGCCCAACACGACATCGCCGTCATAAAAGACTGCACCCTGGCCGGGTGTGATATCACGCACCTTTTCCGCCAGCCGAACTTCGGCGGTTGCAGCGGTCAATGGATGAATCGTACAGTCAACTGCCCGCGCCTTGTAACGAATTTTGCACTGGGCCGGCGCGCTGTCCGACGGCGCCTCATCCAGCGTCCAGTTCAACCGCTCGACGACGAAACCGTCGCGACCCAATTCGTCGGCGCCGCCCACCACCAGGGCATTACGCGCATAGTCCAATTCCAGAACGAAGAGCGGCTCAGCCGCTCCGCTGACGCCTAATCCCTTGCGCTGGCCGATGGTGTAGCCGGGCAGGCCGGCGTGCTCGCCCCACAATCGCCCGCTGCGGTCGAGGATGGGACCGGGGCGCATGGACTCCGCGGCCCAGTCGCGCAGGAAGCGCCGATAGTCGTCGTCGGCGATAAAACAGAGATCCATGGAGTCGTGCTTGCTGGCCGTGGGAAGTCCCCGAGCCGCTGCCATTTGACGCACTTCGCTCTTGGTGTAACCGCCGATGGGAAAGGCAACACTGCGCAGCTCGTCCTGCCCCATGACGCTGAGCACGTAGCTCTGATCCTTCTGCTCGTCTATTGCCTTGAGCAACTGCACCGTACCGTCGGACAGACGGCGCAATCGGGCGTAGTGGCCTGTGGCAAGAAAATCGGCGCCGAGCTTTCGTGCATAGTTGAGCAGGTGGCCAAAGCGGATATGACGATTGCACTCGATGCATGGATTGGGCGTGACGCCGCTGCTGTAGCCGCTGATGAAGAAATCCACAACATGTTGCTTGAAGGGCTGTTCCACGTTGATCAGATAGAACGGGATGCCCAGTCTATCGGCTACCAGGCGCGCATCATTGACGCTTTCCAGGCTGCAACACTTGTTCGCAGAGCCTTCACCCGGCCCCACCTCAGCCCAGAGGCGCATCATCACCCCGATGCAGTTATAGCCCTGCTCGACCAGCAGAGCCGCCGCCACCGAGCTGTCCACGCCGCCGCTCATGGCGACGACGATGGTCGAGCCTGGCAGCGGCAGGTCGTTCATCTGACCGTTCATTCGTTTGCCCTGATAACACATTCGGAACGGCAAGCACTGTGACCAGACTGATTGATGTGGCGTAGTGACGTAGAACCCGCCCCGACAGTCGCCATGAAACGTAGCCGCTTCTGCCCCATGCACTTCTGCGCCCGCACATACGCATGTCGCCCCACCAGAACGCGTATTGTACATGATCGAACGAGATTTCTGCCAGAACGAGGAGTGATTCGGGCATGGTTGACTTGCCAAGGGTTTACTTGGCGCCTTCTAAACTGCGGTTGCTTTGAAACCAGGAGTTTTCACAGTTCAAAAACTCCTGGTTTCAAACAGAGCGAAGTATAGGAAAGTTGGAACCGTGAAGTTACTTTAGACGGCTACTAAACCCGGCGCAGTTGCGGCAAGACCTTTTCCCCAAGCAGGCGTAGACCCGACTGCGGCGTCAGACCGTGGGGCGTGCCAAACTCCACCCGGGTCGCGCCGGCGGCAAAGAGGCGCTCGGCATGGGCCGCCAGGTCATGCGGCGCACCGGCAAAGGCAAAACAGGCCAAGAGTTCATCAGAGATCAGGCCAGCCGCCTCGTTGAAATCAAAACGGGCCGCGGCGGCCCGTAAGCGCGCCAGAAGTTCCGGTTCGATCTGCATCGTGGGGTCGAGTGCAGCCACCACCGGCAGATAGAGGGCGACTTCCCGCCGGGCGAGAGTCTGTGCTGCCGCCCTGTCTTCATCCACCACCGACACCGCGCCCATGACGATGCCCACCTCTCCGGTAGTCGAGCCACTTGCCTGGGCGGAGTTGAGGATGCTGCGAAAGTAGGGAATTGCGTCCGGGTTGGCGCTTCCGCCCACTTTGAGCTCATCGAACTGGCCGGCGCAGGCCCGAATGGTCTGTTCGCCCCAGGAACCGAGCAGAATAGGAATCTCGGAGCGAGCAATCTGCCAGCGCAGGGTGTCGCCGCCGACCAGGGGGAAAAACTCACCCGCAAGCGGCGCAGGGTCGCGGTGCAAGAGGTGACGCACACAGCGCAGCGCCTCGGCCAGAGCGGCCGGTGCACGCCTGGGCTTTACACCCACGAAGTCCAGCCATGCGCCGCGCGCCACACCCAGGTAGGCGCGCCCGTGGGAGGCTTCATCGATCAGGGCGATGTTGCCGGCGATGTTGATGGGGTGGCAGGTGAACGGGTTGACCGCAGCCACGCCCAAACGAATGCGCGTGGTCGCTCGCGCCATCTCCAACAGGGGCAACCAGGCTGGCTGGTAGAGCATGTCGTTGTAGACCGTAACGACATCGAATCCGTAGCCTTCGGTCTGGGCGGCCAACGCGCCGTAGGCCGATAGGGGCTTGTCGGTCTGGAAGGCGATGGAAAGTTGGCGATTTTGTAGGCTCAATGGATCAGCTCCAGCAGGATGAATGAGAGATCAGGATGAAGCGACGGCAACCGTCAGGCCCATGGCTTCTGCCAGCGCGCGCAGGCTGGGGAACTCGGCGTCGGGCTGGGCCTGGGCAGGCGGCGTTGCGCCGCGCCCTGACTTGTCATGGCGGCGGTTGATCCAAACTGCGGAGAGACCGAGCGCCTTGGCCGGCGCGATGTCGTGAAACAGGCTCTGGGCAACATGTAGGATTTCAGCTTGGGGGAGGCCAATCCGTTTCAAGGCAAAATGAAAGTTGGTCAACGACGGCTTGTAGGCGCCGATCTGTTGCGCGGTGATGACCCAATCGAAGGCCACGCCAAGTCGCTGCGCGGAGTGAGCAAAGAGGTCGTCGTCGACGTTGGAGAGAATGGCGAGCTTGTATCTGGTCTGCAGGGCCTGAAGCGCGGGGGCGGAATCGGAGAAGGCCGGCCAATTGGACACGGAATGGGAAAAATCCTCCAGCTCGGCGCTCGTGGGAGTGAAACCCAGTCGCTCGCCCATCCCTTGCAACGTTGTACGCAGGATGCTCTTGTAGTTTTTGTATTCGCTGGCCTCGGCTTCTGCTTCCAGTGCGCCATAGAGTTCCAACGCGTCATCAACCGGGATGGAGATCATATGGCTGTCAAAGATCGGGAGCAGAGCCTGCCAGATGCCGGTCTCCCAGTCGATGAGCGTGCCGTAACAGTCGAAGGTGAGGACCTGGAAATCGTCGAAATTCAACATCAACGTTCAGCCTTTGGGTTATTGAGATAATCTGCATAATGGCGACGTACATCGTCGATACCCAGTGCGCGCTGCATCACCGAGCGCGGCGCCGCTGGTTCGATGACGGGCGCTGCCTCCCCGGCGGCAACCATGCGCGCAATCAGTCGTGCCCGCAACTCGTCGGCCACAACGCGGAAGTTTTCCAGACCCGCCAGATTGGTCAGCTCATGGGGGTCGGCGTGTAAGTCGTAGAGATATTGCTCCACGTAGCGGTCCGAAGACGCATCGCGCCCACCGTGTTTGTCGGGCGCATCCACCCCGTATTTCCAGCGCCGGGTGCGCAGGGCGCGGCCCACCTGGGCCTCGCTGATCTGGATGAACACGTCGTCGGCCCAGTCCACAGGCTGGCGACGCACCAGGGGCAGCAACGAGCGCCCCTCCATGGACGTAGGAATAGGCAACCCGGCGGCATCCAGCAGGGTGGGCGGCAGATCGAGCAGATCGGTGAGCTGGTTGAGTCGTCCAGCGCCGTCGAAGCCTGGCCCCTGGATAGCCGTGGGCAGGCGGATCGCGCTCTCGTGGCAGGTTCGTTTATATTCGTCGTTGCGCGTCTTGAAGTGATTCCCGTGATCCGTGGTGTATAAGACGACCGTGTCGTCGAGCAGGCGCAGACTGCGCAACGCATCCAGTAAACGACCCAACGCCTCATCCAGCCGCTTGACCATGCCATAATAGCCGCCAAGATGCTGCGGGGCAGAGCCACCCAACGCAACCAGGTCGGGCGGCGTCCAACGTCCGGTGTACATTTCGCGGTAGCCGTCGGGCGGCGGATAGTCGTCCAGGTGATTCTGGTGGTGCGGCTCGATGTAGGAGATGAACAGGAAGAAAGGCGCATCCTGATGTTTGTCGATGTAACGAATCGCGGCGTCGGTCAGGGCGTCGACGCGGTAGCCAGGCAACTTGACCGGCTCGCCGTCGTTGTCGAACATGACCGTGTCATAAGCGTCGGAGGTGAACTCCAATAAATTCGAGGCCAGCCAGTAGTCGTAGCCGCCTCGATCTGCTTCTGGCACGGGATCGGTGGTGGACAAATGCCACTTGCCGATATAGCCGGTGGCGTAGCCGCCATCCCGAAAGCAATTGGCAAGGGTGACGTCGTCACGACGGAGGGGAATGCCGTTGCGAAAGACGCCCGTATTGGTGGCGTATCTGCCCGTTTGCAGACAAGAGCGCGCCGGCCCACACACTGGTTGTACGGTAAAGGAATAGTGAACATCTGTGCCGCGGCGCGCCATGCGGTCGAAATTGGGCGTCAGGCCGAGGGGATTGCCGTGAACACCGGTAGTGTCCCAACGTTGCTGGTCGGTGAAAAAGACGACGACGTTGGGACGTCGTCGTGAAGTATCTGTCATCGTGGGTGTACTTTCTGGTTTGAATAACGTAGGTGCAATTGAGAATCGCACGTCTTGCAAACAGCAAGAATGTGCAATGGTTCAGAGATCACGAGTGATTGAGAAACCAACACAATCATTGTAGTTGCGGTTTCCATACCGCACGAACTCGGTTATTCAAAGAACGCACAGTATGGAAAACGCCCCTACCTTTCTGTCCCCGCCCGGCGACGATCTGGGTGCGGAACGATACGGTTATCCAAAGAACGTGCGGTATGGAAACCACACCTACTTTTCTGTCAGTCACATGAATTTCAAAAGAACCCACGCAACATGGATGTTAACCGTCGCTCACACTCCGCTTTCCGGGTTAGGAACCCTGAGCGAAGAGCGGATCGGCTTCCGCCTTGATCTTGGCGCCGACGGCAGCGGCGTCTTCCGCGCCGCTCCAAAGCAGGTCCATGTTGGGGTTATAGACGCGCTGGGTGATCTCCGGCCAGCTGACATGCACCGGATCGCGCACCACATATTCCTGCGCCTGGGCAAAGGCGGCAGCGTGGGCGGGCGGGAGGTCGGGATTCAGGAACGCTTCCGACATGACAACAGAGACGCGTGATGGCGTCGTTGCGCCAGCAGAAACCTCATCCAGTTGCGCCTGTTCGCTGGTGATGTGCGTCATGAATTTCCAGGCTTCGTCTGGATGCTGGGTTGCTGCGCCTGTGGCCCAGCCCGTGCCGCCGCCGCCCGTGCCCCGGCGTTCGGCCTTGCCCAGGGGAATCGTGCCCACATCCCACTTGAAAGCCTCGATAGTGCGGAACTGATTGACGGCTGAAGGATTGGTCAACATCACGGCCACGCGACCGGTGGAAAAGAGCTGCACGCCGCCCAACTCCGATTCCAGATCGGGGCGCGGCGCGACCTCGTGTTTGTACATCAGGTCTTGCATGAACTGAAGAGCCTGGACCGTGTTTTCATCGGCCATAGCCGAGTCGGTGGCGACGCCAGACTCATCTTTGTGCACCAGCGCGCCGCCATTGGAATAAACAAACGACGCCCAGGGGCGCTGTGCGCGGTTGACCAGGAATCCCCATTGGCTCACCCGATCTCCCTCTTTTTTGGTCAGTCTTTGCAGCATGTCCAGGAAGACTTCGAAGGTGAAGCTTGTGTCTTCCCAATCGGCCGGCGGCGGCGTCACGCCTGCTTCCTCGAAAAGATTCACATTGTAGAAGAGATTCTGGTTGCCATAGTCGCGTGGTAAGGCATAGGTCTTGTCGTTCCAGCGGTAGAGCTCGACTGCGCTGGGCCGAAAATCCGAAAGATCATAGTTGTCACGGGCAATGTAATCGTCGAGCTGCAAGTGAATTTGCTTTGCGTCAACGGTCACGATGGGAGTGATCTCCTGGAGATAGCGATACATGTCCGGTGGCGTGCCGGCCGCAAAGAGGGTCTGTATCTTTGTGTTATAGTCGGGGCCAGGGATGGTTTGATGCTCGACGACAATGCCCGGGTTTGCGGCGTTGAAATCTGCAGTCCACTTGTCGCGCACTGCGGTATGCCCTTCATTGATGACATCGCAGACAAAAGCCAACTTGATGGGTGCAGATGCGGGCGCATCTCCGGCAGATTGGCCCTCGTCCGACGGCGCAACCGCCGGGACGCAGGCCGCCAGACCGGCCAGCACGGTGGTCATGGCGCTGGCGCGTAGAAACTGACGACGACTGATCATTCGCTGTTGCATAGACATTCCCTCCTGGTTTGTGAAATATTTGACTGTTACGATTTGACGCCGGTGAAGACAATTCCCTGCATGAAATATCGCTGGGATGCAAAGAAAAGAAGGATGACCGGCAGCATGGTGAGGAGCGACGCGGCCATGAGCAGGTTCCAGCTCGTGCTCGCCTCGCCCTGGAACATGCGCAGCCCCAACGCCAGGGTGAAATTGCTGGAGCTTTGCAGATAGATCAGCGGCAGCAAGAACTCATTCCATGTGCCGTTGAAAACAAAGATGATGACGATGAGCACGGCAGGCTTCGACAGCGGCATGATGATGCGCCGATAGACCCCGAAGTTGGAGCAGCCGTCGATGCGCGCCGCGTCGTCCAACTCGCGCGGCAGCGTAAGCATATATTGGCGCACGAGAAAGGTGAGCCACGGGCCGCCGAAAAAGGTGGGCACGATCAATGGCAGAAAGGTGTCGATCCAGCCCAACGATTTGAACATGACAAATTGGGGAATCAATGTGATGTGGGGCGGCAGCATCATGGTGGCGAGCATGACGATGAAGACGACGTCGCGTCCCCACCAACGCAACCGGGAAAAAGAGAAGGCCACCAGTGTAATGGAAAAGACTTTGCCGACAATGCTCAGGGCGGTGATGATGACCGTGTTCCATAAGTAGAGAAAGAAGGGGATGGCGGTCACTGCCTTCACGTAGTTGCCCCACATGACTTGTTGAGGAATCCATGTGGGTGGAAAAAGGTAGGTTTCGCCGGGCGTCTTGAGCGACGTAGAGATCATCCACACCAGAGGTACGAACATAAACACGACACCCAATACCAGGGCAGCCTGGATAAAGAACACGCTGACCCACCGGCGTTGGCGGCGACTGAACAACGGTTGCGGTGGAACGGATTGGCGCTGCACAACGGCCATTCTACTTATCCTTTCCGATCCTCGCCTTCGTAATAGACCCAGCGATTTGACGACCAATAGAGTAACAGGGTGAGGACGAGAATATAGATAAAGAGCACCCACGCCAGCGCGCTGGCATAGCCCATGCGGAAGTACTCAAACGCGTTGCGATAGAGATAGAGCAAGTAGAAAAGCGTGGCGTTGTTTGGGCCGCCCGATGTCATGATGAAAGCCTGGGTGAAGACTTGCAGCGCGACGATGAAGCCTGTCACAAGCTGAAAGAAGAGCACCGGCGTCATCATCGGCAGGGTGATGCGCCAGAACTTCGTCCAGGCTGTGGCGCCATCCACCTCGGCCGCCTCGTAGAGATCGGTGGGAATGCCCTGCAAACTTGCCAGGTAGATGATGACGCCGGCGCCAACGCCCCACAGACTCATCAGGATCAGGGACGGCATGGCCCACTTGGGATCGCCAAGCCAGCTTGGGCCGGTAATCCCCACATAAGAGAGGAGCAGATTGAACAGGCCAAATTCTGTCGAGAAGAGCCAACGCCACAACAGAGCGACTGCGACGCCCGACAGCACCGAAGGCAGATAGAATGCGGTGCGATAGAATCGTTGGCCGCGTACACCGGCGTTGAGCAAGAGAGCCAGCACCATGCCAAAGACGATGTGCAGCGGGACGCTTACCAATGCGTAGACAGTTGTCACCTGCAGCGACTGCCAAACCAGCGCATCATTGAACATGGTGGTGAAATTCGCCAACCCAACGTAAGTGGGCGTGGTGATCAGATCCCAGTTGGTGAAGGCATAGAAGAGCGACGCCAACATGGGGCCAAGCGTCCACAAAAAGAAGCCAATGATCCACGGCGAGGCAAAAAGCCAGCCGTCTACGTTGCGGCGGAGCGACTGACGGCTGATGCGCACGGTCCGCACAGGATGACTGGGTGCGGATTGGCTGCTGGCAACTGTGGTCAACGGATCACTCCTTTGGGTGCGTTGGATGGCGAACCTGTCGAACTGCCTGGTATGGCGATACTTGGCTGACGACCCTGTGTGGACTGAACTTATCGTAGCATGGGCGTCTGTCAATTGTCAATCGTTGGACAAAGCCGTTGGCATGGCTGTCTCAGGTGACAGTCACTTCACAAAGTGACTGTCACCTCTGGATAACCGTATTTATCGGGATTTGACGTAACTCTGCGACATGATTGCCACTGTCAATATTCTTGATCTCATCGATGCCGAAGAGGAGGTGGTTCTGGTCGAGTTCCAATTGCCAAATCGCCTGGCTATCGACAAGCTGAACGCAGTCGGCGCGGACTTGGCAGAGTATGTGCGGGACAATCCCGACGGTACCAATACGATCGCGGCCTTTGTGACGCCCAACGAACGGATTCTGTTTGAGTCTATGGGCTTCCCCGCTGGCGTCACCATCGAAGACCGCTCCACTTCAATTCGACTACGACGGGCACAAGCCAGACCGGGGTTGGCTTCCAACCCAATTACGCCACCGAAGGCAAGTTCGAGGCGTTGGAGTTTGCTTCGGGCAACTATGGCCTGTTGGAAACTGCGCTGCGCTATGCATTTGATTCCGAACCTCCCGTGGCGGCCATCGAGCCAAATGGCGGAACATCGGAAGACTCCATCCGCGCCACCTTCAAGTATGTGAATGAACCGGCTGTCATCTACCATACGCTGGACGGTTCAACGCCGACGCTCGTTTCCACCACCTGGGAGGCCAAGGGGCCGCGCCAGCCGGGTCAGGTCTTCCTCGTCAAGCAGAACACCACCGTCAAGTGGATCGCCAAAGACATCAGGGGCAATACTTCAGGAGTGAGCGAGGCGATCTTCATCGTCGAGAAGATGGCCGTGATCACCATCACAGCGCCGGCGGGCAAGACCTATGGCGACGCGCCTTTCCAGGTCAGCGCCACTGCTTCGACCACCCAGATCGTGTCCTTTAGCTCGCAAACGCCGGGCGTCTGCTCGGTGAGCGGGACGACCGTGACCATTCTGACCGCAGGCGACTGCATCGTGCGCGCCTTTACCCAGGCGTCGCCCGGCTTTGGCGCCGCATTCAAAGATGCGACGATCGTCATCGCTCCCCAGGGTGCGACGGCAACCTACACCGGCCCGCAATATGTTTCCACGGCCGCCGGCAGCACAGCCAACGTCAACCTCTCCGCCACGTTCCAAGACGTCGCGGCTTTCATGAACGGCCAGGGCGTCGGCGGTTATGAAGGCGATATCCGCACCGCGACGGTGAACTTCGTCAACCGCGACGCCGGCAACGCCGTGCTCTGTACGTCGGCTCCCATTCAGTTGGCCGATCCGGGCAACGTTCTGGTCGGCGTGGCAAGCTGCACCTGGCAGGCGGACATCGGCGCGGCCGACAGCGTGCAGTATACCGTTGGCGTCGTGGTGCGCGGCAACTACGCCCGCAACGCGCCAGAGGACAACGCCATCGTGACGGTGGCAAAAGCCGTACCGGGGTCCATCTCCGGCGGCGGTCATCTGATCAATCAGTTGTCGGGCGGGGTGAAGGCCGGCAGCGCAGGCAGGCTCACTGACTTCGGCTTCCATGTCAAAAATGTCAAGAGCGGCGCAAACTTCATCGGCGGCGCCAGCCTTGTCATCCGCAGCGGCGGTCTCACCTACCAGGTGAAGAGCACCGGTATAAGTTCGTTGGTGATCAACCGGGTCAGCCCGCTGCCGGGCATGGGCAGTTTCAGCGGCAAGGCAGCAATCACTGACATCACAGATCAGGCGGCGCCCGTTGTGGTGGAGGCCGTCGCCACGCTCCAGGTCATCGTCAACGATTACGGTGAACCCGGCTCCAGCGACATGTTGGGGATCACGCTGTGGGACAAGAGCGGCAAGCTCTGGTTCTCCAGCCGATGGAACAGCAGAACGACCGTTCAGCAGACGGTCGGCGGCGGAAACGCGGAAACATCGCCGTGAGATAACAAGGTTCAGGCGACAGTTCAGGTGACAGTCACTTGGGAAGCGACTGTCACCTATCCGACCCCATACTCCCGCAGCGCCGCAGGCAAGTCCATCCCCGCGCTGAAGTGGACGGCGTGCATTTCCACAGCGCGCGCACCCTCTACGTTGTGGGCAAAATCGTCGATGAAGATGGCCTCGTTGGGCGCACAGCCCAGGCGGGTCAGCGTGCGCAGGAAGATTTCCGGCGCGGGCTTCATGATGCCTTCGGCGGCGGAATAGACGATGAGATCGAAGGCGTCGATCATGGGATATTTCTCGGTGAGCAACTGAGGCAGATTGCCCTGGGCGTTGCTGATGATGGCCGTGAGATAGGCGGGACGTAGGCTGCGCACGTACTCCACCAACGCTTCGTCCATGCGGTCGCCGTCCCAGAAGTCGCGCTGAAAGTCGGCCAGTTCGTCATCGCTGAGGCCGAGATGGACTTGCAGCCAGGCCCACAGCTCATCGGTCGTGATGCGACCAAGCTGGGCCGCCCGCCCCATCTCGCTATCAAAGACCAGGAAATCCGCCTGGCCGCGCGCCAACCCCAAACGATCTTCCAACGCGCTGCGCGAGGAGCGATCCTCCGTGCGCAACAACACGCCGCCCACATCGAAAATGATTGCCTTCAGCATAAATACTCCTGATTGCTCTGTAGATTAACGGGTCTATCCCAGGTTTTGGGAAATAGGGGCATGAGGTGGGCGGCGGTGCGTCTTTGCTCGAAGAGACGCACTAGATTCGCCGTCGACCTCGCGCCCTACACACCCGTTCGCTTGCAACCGTCTCACCATCGTGCTATTATCGTACCTGAAATGCAGCGTAGCGGCCAATTAGTGCAGATTGACCGCTGCACGGCGGTTCGTCATTTCGTTCCTCGTTTTTCCTGGGCAGGCAACATGCCATGGCGGTTACAGACGCCAATGAGAATCTCTCTGTGTTTCTTGCGCTCTTTGTGGCAGGTTATATTCACGACCAAGGCAATCCGTTGTATGAATCACTCAAGGAGACAGTCTATGAAACGAACCATCTTTGCAGTTTTCACCCTGCTAGTCGTGGTTGCGCTGCTTGCGGGCTGCGCGGCGCCCATCCAGCCGGCCGCGCCCGCTGCGGAGGGCGAGCAGCCGGCAGCCGGCGAACCCGTCACCGTCACCTGGGCATTCTGGGGCAGCCCCGAGGAAAAGGCCTCCCACGAACGCGTGGCTGCGGCTTTCATGGAAGAGCACCCCGAGATCAAGATCGAGGTCTGGCATCAGCCGTGGGGCGACTACTTCACCAAGATTCAGACCCTGTGGGCCAGCGGCGACACTGCGCTGATCCCCGACATTGCCTTCCTGTGGCCCACGCCCCAGTACGCCGCCCAAGGCGTGTTGGAAAACTTGGACCCTTACATCGAAAAGGGGGGCTATGATTTGAACGACTATTGGCCCTCCTTGCTCGAATCGGCCATGCTCGATGGCAGCGTCTATGGCTTCCCGCGCGACATCGGTCTGGAAGTCCTCTATTACAACAAGGACATGTTCGATGAAGCAGGGTTGGCCTATCCTGACGACACGTGGACGTGGGATGACATGCTGGCAGCCGCCGAAGCGCTCACTATCAAAGATGCCAACGGCAACGTGGAACGCTATGCACTGGGCATGGAAGGTGGCAAATATCAGCTGTGGATCGGGCAGAACAAAGGCTCGATCCTGGATGACATGCGCAATCCATCCAAGTGCACCCTCACCGACCCGGCGTCTGTGGCAGGGTTGCAATTCTTCGCCGACATGATGAACAATGGTTACGCCATGCGTGACGCAGACCTGAGCCAGGCTGGCGGCGATGCGGCCGTCTTCTCCAGCGGCCAGGCAGCCATGATCATCCAGAACAGCAGCCGCGTCTCGGCCTTCAACCAGGCTGGAATGAACTATGACGTGGCAGTCGTCCCGATCCCGGCTGATGGGCAGCGCTCGGCCAGCGCAGGCGGCGCAGCCTGGGTAATGAGCGCCGGCAGCGACAACAAGGATGCAGCCTGGACCTTCCTGAATTGGCTGCAAAGCACCGACGGCGGTCAGCGCCTCTACACCGCCTCAGGTGAAATCTTCCCTGCCCTGCAATCCACCGCCCGCTCCGACGCCTTCCTGGGGCAGGATCAACCGCCAGCCAACCGTCAGGCCTTCCTGACAGAGGGCGAGAATGCCAAGGTTGGGCGTTTTGGTTACTTCCTGGATTGGGGTGAGCTGAGTGGCTCCATCATCGACCCCGGTCTGCAAAAAGTGTGGTCCGGCGAGATGACGCCCGAAGCGGCGGCGGCAGAGATTTGCCCGCTAGTGGATGCGTTCCTGGCCGAAAAGGGCTATCCCAAGTAGAAATTGAGAATTGTAAATTGTGAATGGAGAATGATGAATGGCGGCGTCCACCACATTCAAACTTCACAATTTACAATTCACCATTCCCCGCTTTTCTTGTTCACCTCCATGCAGTCCAGAGCCGATTCGAGCGGCCCGCCACAACAGCGACGCAGCCCTTTCCGCTGGCGTTCCGACCAACAATGGGAAGGCTATCTCTTTTTGCTGCCCAGTTTTGTCGGCTTCCTGATCTTTCTCGTCCTGGCAGTGGTCATGTCGTTGGGCATCAGCTTCTCCGATTGGGGGTTGACCGGATTCAAGAGTTTTGCCGGCCTGCGGAATTACCAGCAGATGCTGCGGGACCCGGTTTTCTGGCAGGCGTTCTGGAACACTGCCTTCTACATCGTGACCATCGTGCCGGCCCAGCTCGCCCTGGGATTGACCATGGCCGTGGCGCTCAACCAGGCCATCCACGGGCGCGGCTTCTACCGTCTGGTCTATTTCATGCCCGTGGTGACGACCATTGTCGCTGGCGCCATCGTTTTTCGCCTGATCCTGGCGACCAACGGACCCCTCAACGATATGCTGAGATGGGTCTACGACGTGCTCGGGCTGCCCTTCACTGCACCCAACTGGCTGGGTTCCACCCAGTTTTCCAAGTGGTCGGTGATGATGCTCACCCTGTGGAAGAACACCGGCTTTACCATGGTGGTCTATCTGGCCGCCCTGCAGGGCGTGCCCCAAGAGCTTTACGACGCCGCCGCAGTGGACGGCGCAAGCCCCTGGCGCAAATTCACCAGCGTCACGGTCCCCCTCATCAGCCCCACCACCTTCTTTCTCTTCGTCTTTCAGACCATCGGCGCGTTCCAGCTCTTCACCGAGCCGTTCGTCATGACCCAAGGCGGGCCGGCCAATTCGTCGTTGAGCGTGGTCCAGTACATCTACCTGGCCGCGTTCCGCGACATCCGCATGGACAAGGCGTCGGCCATGGCCTGGTTCTTGTTCGTCTTCATCTTTGCCTTCACGCTGCTGCAAAACCGCATGCAGCGGCGCTGGGTCTATTACGAGACGGAGTGAGATGAGCGCTGACGTAGCAACGAGCCGTAGCTCGCCCACGAAGATGCGCCTTTCTTCGCGCCTGGCGCTCCACAGTGTCATGCTGTTGGGCGCGGTGATCATGCTGGCGCCTTTTCTGCTTATGCTGTTGGTGTCGCTGTTGCCCATCCAAAACTTCATGCGCCGGGAGTTCAGCCTGGACGCGCTCACGTTGAGCAATTACGTGGAGACCTTTCGCGCCGCGCCTTTTGGCCGCTTCTATCTCAACAGCATCATCGTCACCGTCTCCGTGACCGTGGGGCAGATTCTGATCTCGTCGCTGGCGGCTTTCGCCTTCGCCCGACTGCGTTTCCGCGGGCGCGACGCGCTTTTTCTGGCCTATCTCGCCACGCTCATGATTCCCTTTCCGGTGACGCTCATCCCCAACTTCCTCATCATCAAGAACCTGGGTTGGTACGATACCTTTCTGGCGCTCATTGTGCCGGGCTTTTTCAGCGTCTTCAGCACCTTCTTGCTGCGCCAGTATTATCGCGGCATCCCCCTGGACCTGGACGAGGCGGCGCGCATGGATGGCGCGTCGAGCCTGCGCATTTGGCGGCAGGTCATCGCGCCCCTGAGCGGCCCGGTGCTGGCCACCCTCGCCATCTTCACCTTTCAGGGGACGTGGAACGAGTTTTTGTGGCCGTTGGTGGTGACCACCTCGGAGTCCATGCGCACCATTCCCCTCGGCCTGGCGGCCTTTGTGGGGCAATACAGCACCGCGTGGAATCTGCTCATGGCCGGCGCCGTGATCGCGCTGCTGCCGGTGCTCATCGTCTACATCCTGGGGCAGAACTGGTTCGTGCGGGGCATCGCGCTGACCGGCATGGGCGGTCGCTGAGGGGTCAAGCCTGGAATTTATCCTTTGCCATCTGCGCGATGCTCTCGCCGATGGCAAGGGAGGCGGTCGCAGCCGGCGAGGGCGCATTGAGCACGTGGATCATGCGCTCCGTGGCGATGATGCGGAAATCGTCCACCAGCGCGCCGTCGTCGGCCAGGGCCTGGGCGCGCACGCCGGCGCCGGCGGGGAGGAGGTCGTCGCTCTGCACTGCCGGCGCCAGACGCTGCAGGGCAGTCACAAAAGCGCGTTTGCTGAAGGAGCGATAGAACTCGCCGATGCCGGTGCGCCAATACTTCTGCGCCAGACGCCAGAAGGCCGGGTTGGTCGCGATTTCCCAGACGTCGGTCGGGCGGAAGCTGGAACGGCGATACCCTTCGCGCTTGAAGGCGAGCACGGCGTTAGGGCCGGCCTCCACGCCGCCGTGGACCAGGCGAGTGAAGTGGACGCCCAGGAAAGGAAACTGAGGGTCGGGCACGGGATAGATCAGATTCCGCACCAGATGGGAACGCTGGGGCGTGAGTTGGTAATACTCGCCGCGGAAGGGCGTGATGCGCAGGCCGGGGTCGAAGCCGCACAGACGGGCGATGCGGTCCGATTGCAGACCGGCGCAGTTGATGAGGCGGCGGCACAAGACCTCCCCCGCCCCGGTGACGAGACGCAGCGCCGCGCCCTCGTCGATGACGGCGGAGACGCGGGCGTTGCGGCGAATCTCGCCGCCGGCCTGCTCCACAAGGCGAGCGTAAGTGCGCGTTACGTGGACGTAATCCACGATGCCGGTTTCTGCCACCCACAGTCCGGCGATGCCGGCGACATGCGGTTCGTATTCTCGCAACTCTCCGGCGGCCAGACGGCGCAGGGTCAGCCCATTGGCGCGACCGCGCTCCTCCAGGCTGTCGAGGCGGGGCAGCTCGGCCGGGTGGGTCGCTACGACGATCTTGCCGCAGCATTCGTGAGGCAGGCCGTGCTCGGCGCAGAAACGATAGAGCGCCTCGCGCCCGGAGACGCAGGTTTGCGCTTTGACGGAGCCTGGTTTGTAATAGAGGCCGGAATGGATGACGCCGCTGTTGTTGCCGGTTTGGTGCGCAGCAAGTTGGTTTTCGGCTTCCAGGACGGTCAGCGATGAGACGCCGGCGCGGGTCAGGGCGAGCGCAGTTGCCAGGCCAACGATGCCGCCGCCGATGATGGCAATGTCGTAGATCATGGCAATCATTGTAGCCCGAAAGCCGGAAATAAGAAATCATGGCGCTCATTCGGTGGCATACATGACGACCGGCGGGACGTGATGACCGGCGGGACGTGATGACCGGCGGGACGTGATGACCGGCGGTATGGAAACCGCCGGCTACG
>CAZLMM010000068.1:0-3740 GCA_964560495.1 uncultured Caldilineaceae bacterium | reverse complement strand
GACGTGATGACCGGCGGGACGTGATGACCGGCGGTATGGAAACCGCCGGCTACGAACTGGACGTGATGACCGGCGGGACGTGATGACCGGCGGTATGGAAACCGCCGGCTACGAGCGGGACGTGACGACCGGCGGGACGTGATGACCGGCGGTATGGAAACCGCCGGCTACGAACTTTGTCGGCGCAACGAAGAACGAAAATCCCTCTGCGCTCTTTGTGGTAATTGACTTTCAGAACATGCAAGGAGAAACTCATGCAGCCGTTGCCGGCCCCTTTGTCGGAATCCAGCCTGAAGCTGCGCAGCCAGCTTCCCCTCAAGCCGGCATCGGTCACGCTCAGCGGGCGTTTCGTGGAGCTGCGCCCGCTGGACATGGAGAGCGATCTTGCCCCGCTCTACGCATGTTCCAACGGACAGCCAGCCCAGTTGGGCAGGCGCGCCGTGGACGCCTATGACGCAGACGCGCTGGTGTGGCGCTATATGTTTGGCGGACCCTTCCCCACGCTGGATGAATTCGCCGCCTATTGCCAGCGCCAGGTGGACGCAGCCAACGCCCTTTGCCTGTGCGCCGTCGAGCGGGAGAGCGGCCAGCCTGTGGGTATGACGAACCTGATGAGCAATGCGCCGGCGGACCTGAAGATCGAGTTGGGCGGCATCTGGTACAGTCCGCTCGTGCAGCGCACGCCCATCAACACCGAAGCGACCTATCTGATGCTGACCCACTGCTTCGGGTTGGGTTATCGACGGGTGGAGTGGAAGTGTCACTCGCTCAACGAACGCTCGCGGCAGACCGCGCTGCGCATGGGCTTCACCTTCGAGGGCATCCAGGAGAGTCACATGATCGTCAAGAACCGCAGCCGCGACACCGCCTGGTTTCGCATCCTGGATCACGAATGGCCGGGTGTGGGGCGGCGTTTGGAGATGCGATTGTATGGGAATTGCTAACTGAAAATCATTTACCACAAGGAGCACAGAAGAACACAGAGAGGTTTTCTTCGTTGCGACCACAAAGGCATGACCACTGATGGACAAAGTGATTATCACCGCGGCCGTGTGTGGGTCGCGGCCCACCAGAGAGATGAACCCGGCGACGCCCTACACGCCGGCGGAGATCGCCCAGGCGGCCGTGGAATGTTGGCGCGCCGGCGCAGCCATCGCGCACATCCACGTGCGCGACCCGCAGAGCGGCGCGCCCTCGTCAGAGCAAGTCCTCTTTGCCGAGGTGCTGGAGCGCATCCGTAGCCAGTGCGACATGGTGGTGAACCTGACTACCAGCGGGTTGAACATCGCCGGCGATGACGTGGTCGAACGGCGCTTGCAGCCGGTGAGCCTGGGCCCGGACATTTGCTCGCTGGATGTGGGGTCGCTCAACTTCCGCGACCGCCTCTTTGCCAACCCGCCGGATTTTGGCGAAGAGGCGGCGCGCAGGATGTTGGCCGCCGGCGTCAAGCCGGAACTGGAGGTCTTCGACGTGGGGCACATGGACCAGGCGCGGGAGCTGATCGAGCGGGGGTTGATCGCCAGCCCGGCCTATTTCCAGCTGTGCATGGGCGTGCAGTGGGGCATTGCGGCCACGCCGGAGAATCTGCTCTTCATGCGCAGCAAGCTGCCGCCCGGCTGCCAATGGTCGGTGTTGGGGATAGGGCGCAACCAATTGCCCATGATCACCCTGGGGATGGTGTTGGGCGGCCATGTGCGCGTCGGCTTCGAGGACAATGTTTATCTGTCCAAAGGCGTCCTGGCGCCGAGCAACGCGGCCCTTGTGGAGCAGGCGGTGGAACTGGCGCGAGTGATGCAGCGGGAGGTCGCCTCGCCGGCGGAAGCGCGCGCCCTGCTGGGGATCACGGCAAGACCAGTTCGTTTGCACAAAGAACGTGCGGCATGGAAACCGCGCCTACCGTGATTTTTTCGGTTTTCAACCAGACGAAATTCTGTTGAGCCAGGTGTTTTTCAGGCCAAGAAGTCATATTGAAAGGAAAAGCCATGCAGAAGATACAGGTGCAGGGTGTGCACCATATCACCATGATCGGCGCTGACCGCCAGACATCCATCGACTTTTGGGAGGGTGTGTTGGGCATGCCCTTCATCTTTGAGCAACCCAACCTGGATGCGCCGCATCAGAACCATCTCTATTTCGACCCGGGCGACGGGCGGCTACTCACGGTCTTCACCGATGAGACGCGCACGGTGGACGCGACGCCGAACCCGGAAGGCATCGGCAATCTGCACCACATCGCGTTCAAGGTTTCGCGCGCGGTCTACACCCAGGTCGCCAGGCGGCTGGTGGAGCGGGGCATCCATCACAGCGGCGAAAAAGACCGGGGCTTCATGGATTCCATCTATTTCCGCGATCCGCTAGGGCAGTTGATCGAGCTGGCGTGCACCAAGTTCATCCCGCCGCCGGGGGTGAGCGACGCCGAAGTGCTGCTGGAAGCGCACAAGATTCGCCTCGCGCGGGGCGCATACAACATCAGCGACGAGCACCTGGCCGACGCGCTGGAACTCCTGACCCAACGCACGGCCCGTTCGCTGTCGGAGGATCGCACGTCAAGGCATCGGTTGGAAACCGACGCCTGAAATTACAAAACCCGCAGAGCGGGTTGGGCGATATGTGGGTAGGATGAAGAAGTCAGAAGTCCAGGGGGCTGCGCACCGCGCTGGGGCCGCGGTTGAGGACGTGGGTGTAGATCTGGGTGGTCTTGACATCCTTGTGGCCGAGGAGTTCCTGCACGGTGCGGATGTCGTAGCCGGCTTCCAGGAGATGGGTGGCGAAGGAGTGACGAAAGGTGTGGCAACTGGCGGGTTTGGCGACGCCGCTGGCCTTGACTGCTTCGCGCACCGCGCGCTGGAGGTTGGAGTCGTCGGCGTGGTGACGGCGGGTGACTCCTGAGCGGGGGTCGACGCTGAGCTTCGAGGCAGGGAAGACATACTGCCAGCCCCATTCCTTGTCGGCGCTGGGGTATTTGCGTTCCAGGGCAAAGGGCAGATAGACCGCGCCATAGCCGGCCTTGAGATCGGCCTCGTGGATCTGCTTGACATGACGCAAATGTTCCTGTATGATGGGTGCAAGTTGCAGCGGCAACATCGTCATCCGATCCTCATTCCCTTTCGTATCGCGCACAGTGATTTGATGTCGTTCGAAGTCCATGTCCTTGACCCGGAGGCGCAAACATTCGAGCAACCGCATTCCCGTTCCATACAATAACCTGGCCTGCAGGCGGTATTCCGGCTCGCGGATGAGGGTCAGGATACGGTTCACCTCGTTTCTGGTGAGCACAACCGGCAGGCGTTTGTCCTTTTTGGCGCGCAGGGCGTCGATGCCGGTCAGGTTGATGTGGAGCACCTGTTTGTAGAGAAAGAGGACGGCCTGCATGGCGACGTTCTGGGTGCTGGGGGCCACATTGCGCTCGACGGCCAGGTGGGTGAGATAGGCTTCCACTTCGCGTGCGCCCATCTCTGCGGGATGGCGTTTGTTGTGATAGAGGATGAAATCGCGCATCCACTGGATATACGTTTCCTCGGTGCGGATGGAGTAGTGCTTGACGCGCATGAGGTCACGCGCCTGTTCAAGAAGTTTTTTTTCGGCCATGAGTCAGTCACCCGGCAAAACGTAGGCAAAGCGTTCAGAATTGAGTCGTAACAATACCATCAAGTGCGTTACGAGTCAAAAATGAGTTTGGTTATTGTAGAAGTGGTTGAGCAGTATATCAGTCAACGACTCAAAATCGAGTCAGAAAAAGT
>CAZLMM010000067.1:0-37138 GCA_964560495.1 uncultured Caldilineaceae bacterium | reverse complement strand
ATCATGGCTGATTTTTCTTCGCAAGGCGGGCGCACATCGCCATCGTTATCGGTGTCCACAGGTCATGTGGCCTGTTTTGAATTTGCTACGATATACTGCCCAAACAAAAAGGCCTTTGACCAACAACTCATCGATCCCGGCGCGCTGCATCCCGCACAGCCTGCAGATCCAACAATTCAGCAATCTCGAACCGTCGCGGCATCGCCCCGGCCACAGGTCGCGTGCGCGCCGCCACGGGAAAATAGCCCATGCGCCCGTGCAGCTCCGCCAGCACCAACGCGGCGATGAAATTGAGCGATGGCAGGGCTACGATGATCGCCGCGCCCTGCCATTGGGCCGGCGTCAGGTCGATCTGCGCCACCAACGCCGCCGCCTGAGGGCCAAAGGGCTGCTGCTCGTCGAACTGCGCAGGCGCGTCGATGATGCACTCGATGCTTTGCCCGGCCAGCGCCTCGATCTGGCCGGCCTGATCTGGGGTAATGGGATGGGAAAAGTTGAGAAGGATCATAGATTGCTGGTTGCGTCTCCTATTCTGTGGTATAGTGGCAAATGTCGTAGATCAGTTGACTGGCTACCGCAAAGGATCGAGTCATGCTCAAGACTTCGCCATTTGATGTTTTCGTCGATGATAACCAAATCACGGTCACTGTCGATCGTTCGCAAGTCGAAGTCGACGAATTGATCAATTTCGTTGATTTTCTGCGTATGCAGTCATTCTTGCGGCGCAACTCTCTCAGCGACGAAGAAATTCGCGCCTTAGCGGCTGAGATCAACCAGAAGGCCTGGACAAGAGTGAAACGTCAGTTGCTTCAATCAGGAAAAGGGGACTTCTTACCACCTGAAGAGCGTCAAAACAGCGACGAATAGAACGCTTGTCTCATGTTGCCTTCGATTGTTCTTGACACGAATATCCTCTTTTCGGCATTGCTTAGCCGTCAGTCGCGCTTCGCTGGCTTCATTCTTCGCGACGAAGCCAGCTTTTTGTGTGCGACTCGCTGATCGTTGAATTATTTGAGCACAAAGAACGTCTCGTCAATCTCAGCAAGCAACCCGAAACCGAACTATTGACTTCACTGCGCAGCCTGCTTCGTCGTATTCGAGTTTACCAGGAGGCGTTGATTGCTGCGAGTCATTGGGAAACCGCTTTTCGGCTCTGCCAGCCAGTCGATTCATCTGACACGCCCCACGTCGCGCTGACCCTACAACTCGACGCGCTCTTGTGGACGGGCGACAAACGTCTCAAGGCTGCCTTGCGTCAGCAGGGGTTCGACCGCTTCTTCGAGTCGGCTGGATAGGTAGTTCTATTTGCCAAATCGAATTGTCCGAACCCTTGTCCAACGTGCCGAGAGATGAGCGCCACTTGCTGATTCGCGCTGGTCTCCGCGCAGCAGTCACTACCCGGCGGCGCGAAATTCAGCGGGAAATGGACTCCGCCTTGGGCCAGATTCAACGTTTCGAGCAGCCCTATGGCATCCCATTCGAGCAATTCGAAGCCGAACTCCCCTTGATATTGAATTCGCCCCAAGACCACGAAGACTACAACGCCTGGGTCTATTGGCACAGCGTGGCAGCCGAACAAATGTCGCTGCTGGAAGCTCTGCGTTCATGATTTTGGCCGCATTTCGAGCACACCCCGATCTGATCCTCAGCGTGTTCAGCCCCACATGTCGCCACGTATCCTCATCACAGCCATACGCCTACCGGTGTGGTCGAATCTTACCTTCGCACGCTAGACGATCTCTTGGGCGAGCTGGAACAAAGCCTGGGATAGGCAAATCGGTCTGTTGGAATTGAGATCGTGCGTCGATTCGGTCGTTTCTTCGAGCCGTCGGGGTGAATGATCGGCATCTGCGAGAACGCAAGCCCAAAACCCAAGCAGTGATCATGCCACCACCATATCGTTCAGCTTCCTGCAAAGCTCTTGCGCTGCACTTTCCGCAACCTCGGCGGTGCGTGCATTTTGTCGTTTGCCAGCATGCGCCAAGTCATTACGCAGGTCGCCTAGTTGGTTGTAGAGATTGGCTACATCGTACAGGGACGGTACAGTTGATAGGTCAAAATGCACATCGGCTTCATTGTCTACGAAGGTCTTATCCTGGAGTCTTTGAGTAACCCGGCCTATTGCATCCTCCACCCTTCTGCGTGCATCTTTGTCCATCATCTGCGTGGACAGCCCGACCTGCGCCATCACCCAAGATACCAGCCACTCGCGCGCCAACGCCACCGCCTGGAATATCTGGTTGCGCTGCAAGTACCACCCGATCAACGATCGCTCAAAAGTCAATATGGCCAGGGGGTCGCTCTGCTGATCATTCATAGTAAGGGCTATTGACGCAAAGCTGTCCACCACATGTTGGCTCAACGGAACAAAAGGTTGCGCCAGCGCCTCAATTGACTGCATGGCATTGGGCAATTGCGAGCGTACTGCATGGCTGGCATCCATTGCCTCACTGGGCCGCACCACGCGCAGAGCGCGCGATGCCCGATTCAGATTGCTGACAGTTTTCGTCACGGGCGACCTGGACCAGGTCGCCATCTCTGACTTACTGGCTGTGCGATAGTCTGGCTTGATTCGTTCATGCTGCGCCCTGAGCAGGTCAGCGAGATCGCGCGCGTCGCCAAAGCGTGTGAAACGGTCGGCAGCCACCATCCAATCCAACAAACTGACAAAGTGCGTCAGGTCGATCACCGGCGCGCGGTTCGGTGTTACCGATTTGTCGCCTGCCTCCCAGTTACCATAGTAGACTCCATGCAATTGTATATCCTTGACCGTGCGCAGATAGGCCGAGGCCAAGAATGCCAGGAACGGCAGCGAGCGAAAGCCATGCGTGATGTCGAAGATGACTGCCTCGCCCTCGCCCACCGTGTCGACCACCGCCTGGAAAATTTTCCACAACTGCGCCTCATCGGCGCCATTGGGAATATCGATCGGTTCCAAATCGGCGACGTAATCGCTCACCAGCTCCTCGAAGCGCGCCAGGTGCATCTCGCGCGCCTTGGCTGTCACGAAGATCCGCATGGACAGGTCGGGCACAAACCGCGCCAGCGCCGCCCCAAAGAATGGTGCGGTGTGCTCGCGGCCATCGGGCATGACGTAGGTGGTTTCATGGGCAATGGTTGCGCCCAAAAAAGTAATCGCTTTCATGATCGTTTCCGGTTTTGTGTGTGATATACTGTCATAGAATGACACTGACCATTAGTGCACCATCCATCGAATCTTTAGAAAACATTCGGGGCGCACGCGGGCGTGCGGCCCGAACATACGTGGGCGTGCACAGATTCGCCGATTCCGAGCATGAAGTGGTCGAAACAGTAAACATACCACGGACGCATCTATGACAACTCAACCTATCACTCTGCAGCTTTCTGAGCCAATTCTTCGTTATCTTCAACAGATTGCTGCCGCCACCAATCGATCTGTCGAGCAAGTCGTCCGTCAGAGTGTCGAGGGCAATCTACCACCTTCGGTCACTTCCATGCCTGTTGAGATGCAGGGCGAGCTATTGGCAATGCAGGATTATCCAGTCGAGCAGCTTCGCCTCATTGCCGCCAGCCAAGTTCCATCCAATGAAGAAGAGCGACATCTGCACTTGCTAGATAAGATCATGACTGAGACTCTGACGACTGCCGAACGAGAAGAATTAGCAGCTTTGCGCTTTGCAGCCGATCGCTTGATGCTCCGCAAGGCGTATGCCTGGGCGGTTCTGCGTTGGCGAGGCTATCCGATTCCTTCTTTGCATCAAATTCCCTTCAATTGACTGTGTCTGCGCTTTCCGAATCACTGCGCCAGCGAGTTTTCGAGCGCGCAGGACATCGCTGTGAATACTGTCTCACCTCTCGCCGCGTGATTGGAATGCCGCTTGTAGTCGACCACGTTCTGCCCAAGACGCTTGGCGGCGGCGATGAGCTGGACAACCTATGTGCGGCCTGCTATCGCTGCAACGAATTCAAGGGAAGCAAGACGCATGATCTCGACCCGATGACCGGAGAATTTACCCCCTCTTCAATCCTCGCCAACACATCTGGAACCACCACTTTGTCTGGGTCAATGGTGGCGCACATATCGCAGGGCGCACACCCATTGGTCGCACAACTGTGTTGTCACTACGACTCAACAATGAGTATGTTGTGGAAGCGCGGCTTTTGTGGATTGCACGGCATTGGCATCCACCTGATTAGCCGTGTTCAACTGCTCCATAGCTGGCTTGCGCTTTCATCTTCCCTTCATCTCCACCAAACACCAGCCCAGCGGCGACTGCACCTGTTCCTGCACCCGGCCTTGCGCGTCGCGCTGGAAGCCCATCACCACGCGCCGGCTCTTGGGAAAGGCGTCGCCCGGTTGGCGGCGACCACGCGCCATGCGATAGTCACGGATGATGCGCTCCATGAATTCCTTGTGGACGCTCAAGCGGCTGCCCAGCGTCTTATCATCCCAACCTGTACCCCAACCAAGCTGCACCAGACAGCGCCGGCTGCCCAGTTTCGCGGCCGCCAATTGCTGATAGAATTGCAGCAGCGCGGTGCTGTTGGGAATCTGCTGGAACCAACCAATCTCGCGCCGGATGCGGTCGGCGCTGTGAGCCTGCACCACCTGGACAAGCCGATCCAGCCATTCGCCGCCGCCCAGGCTCAACCCGGCCTGGCGCGCCCAATCGGAAAAGAGCACGCGGTCGAGCTTGAGCGTCAACGTACAGCTTGTGTCTGGCCGCAGCGCCTCCAGCTCAATCGGCGAGCCGAGCGCACCGCCACGCGTGAGCACGCGACCATTGATGATCATCAGTTGGTCAGCGCTCAAGGCTGCGCTATCGCTCACATGCAGCGCCCGCAGCAGATCGTGATTCGGGTCGCGGCCAAAAATCTGGCGCTCCATCTCCTGGCCCGCCCACTTCGGGTTGCGACCAAGCCGCGCCGCGTCCGGCTGCAACCTACGCTCTTGCCAGCCATGCCAGGCCAGCGCAGTGCGCAGCCCACCCTTCAGGCTGCTGCCAGGAAGATAGGGGCGGTCGAAGGGGTCTTTCAGTTGCTCGCGCAACTGTGCGCCTTCTTCCCTGGAACGGGGAGCGCCGTTCAACACATAGCGAAAATAGCCGTTTCCGGGCCGAAAGTCCGCTGGCGACAATAACTGCGCCGGTTTGGTTCGGCTCAGTTGATCCGCCAGGTCTGGATCGTCCACGTTCTGCGCATCCAACAGCCCAGCCTCGTCGATGCGCCAGGTCTTGCCGCCGTGCACCGCATAATCATATTCGTTCAGCAGCTCACGCCCGTTGCCAATGTGCAACGGCGTCAGCAGCGACAGTTTGACATCGAACAGCCCATATTCAGCCATTGACAGCCTCCTGCATCTTGCTGGCGTCCACCGCCAAGGCCAGCCCGTAACGAAAGACCGGGTGCGCAACGCCGGACCCGCTGGCGTAGTCCGGTCGCACATCCACCACATCGCCGGCCGGCGCACGCGGCGGACAGACGATGCTGCCCTCGCTCACCAGCATCAGCCGCTTGCGGCGCTGCCCCGCCGCATCGGGCGAGCGCAACCAGCCGGCCACCTGGCTCAGACCGTAAGCCGCGGCCGGGTGGTTGAGCGCGGCGGGCGCTTCTTCGGCCGTTGGATGATAGCGGCTGAGCAAGAGCGCCGGGCGCCCCGCGTGCGCGTCTGGCAGATGAAAGGCATCTCTTGCATCGACGGTAAAGCCGCCATAGCCGCTGCTGCGCTCGCCGCCCAGCCCATCGTCGCCCAACAGCGCCAGCAACTGTCCCATCTGCATCTGCCACGCTACGCCGGGCGTGCGCCAGTGCACGCCAAACCACAGACCACAGCCCGAGGCGAAGGTGGCGCGCCCGGCGTGGTAGATGGTGGAGGCTGAACTGATGCGATCCACAGTGACGCGTGGCACGCGCTCTGCGCCATAGACGGCAAATCTGCGCAAGGCGCGGGGCGGCCTGGCGCGTTTGGCGTCGCCATCGATCAGGCGCATGGCGGCCGGCAAGCGCTCCACCTCTTGCGCTGTCAGCCACAGCGCGCCGCCTTGCAGGGCCACGCCGTTGGTGGGCGACTCATGCTCCTCCGCAGGAAAAAGCCAATCGTCCAGCCGTGCGCCGCTCAAACCACGGCGCAGCAGCGTTTCGGAACAATAGCGAATGCGTTTGATCTCTTTGCCGCGCTCTTTGAGCGTTTTGCCATCGAACAGGCGCGCCAGATCGAGCGGCATGGGGTAGAAGCGCACGGCCCCGGCAAAAGGAAAGGCCGATGTGAGCAGAAAGGGCGGGTCGGCAGGTTGAGCGATGAAGGCGGCCACGAACGGATCGGGGTCGCGCTCGCTGCGCCGCCAAACGTCCACCAGGCTGGCAAACAAGGTATCCGCCGGAATCCAGGCCGCGCTTTCCCCTAGTTGTCCTTTCGGCGCGCCCAGGTGCAGCCCGCTGTGGAAGGTGAGATAGTACGGTGTCAGTTGGGGCATGGCGCCCTCCTTGTCGATCGAACGATTTGCAAGTAGCGGGCGAGACGCCCGCGCTCCCAGATGGCCGTTAGCTCGTCAGACCAAGCTGCGCGGTTGCCTGCTTTTGGATCTCGCCCAGACCGGCGATCAGGTCGCTCAGGCTGTTGTATTCAGCGGCGCCCAATGCGCGCGGCGCGTCCAGATAGCTGCCGCCGGCGCGCAAAGTCACTTTGATTCCTTGCAGGCGCACCTTGCCCGAGCCGCGGCTGCCTAGCCCGCCCAGGTAGTCATCTTCTAGCAGTTGCAGACCCTCCACCAATGTCTTGAGCCGCGCCACATCCGTCGCGGCGTTGCAATCGTCGCCGTCGTAGATGGTGTAGACTAGCTCGGCCGGCCCGAAGATGCTGCCGGCCGGCACGCGCTCCATCTGGCGCGGGTTGGCCGCCGAGGTGACCCGGTCGATAGAGACCTCGGTCTTGACTTCGGTGTAGGGCAGATCGGTGCGTCCGCTCTGCTCCAGCCGTCTGGCGCTGTCGTCGCTCATCTGCACATCGCGCGCGGTCAGGCGCGTCGGTGTGCCAAAGTCGCGCTCGCCCGGCACGCCAAAGACCTGACAAACGCTGCATGTGGCGTACTCATCCACTTTGTCACAGGTGTGAATGGATCCCTGGCCGATGCGTTGGTTTTGCTTCAGGCCGTTGTATTTTTCCAGCAAGCTGCGCATCTTGCCCTTGAGCGACGAGCCCGGGATGTAGGGGCGGTTGGTCAGCTTGTCACGGATCACCGTCTTGTCCACGCCGCCGATCTCGATGCCGGTTTCCGAGCCGCCGATGTGCAGGCCGGTGGCGGCCTCGATGTTGAAAGTGAAAAAGATGCGTCCTTTGAGTTGAATGATCTTGTCTGGCATGGCTTGTCTCCTCTGGTCAATTGCCGCCGTAGGCCTTATGATAGGCCAGGATGGCCTCGAAGAAATCTACGAAATTCTCAAAGCGCCTGGTCTGATTCTCTGGATTTTTCTCCTGGATCACCAGATCGAGCGCCGGGTCGAGCACGCTCACCAGGTCTTCCACCGCCTTCTTGCGTTCGCGCTTGGCGCGATAGGCCATCTTGGGCTTGAGCAAGATCAGCCGGCGGCGCGCCAGCGCCTGCTGATCACTGCCCATGCGCCACTGCGCCTGAATCTGGCGCACCTCGCCAAAGAGTGCACGAATCTGGCTGGTGGTCAGTCCGGCGCTTTGCAGGCTCTTGCCCAGGTCGTCGGCGCGTTTCACCAGCGTCTCGGCGCCGTTGGCGTCGGTGATAATGGTTTTTAGATCATTCGATTGTATGAGACTCATCAGAAGCTCCTCTCTTTCAAGATTCTCTTGTCAACAATTCTGCCCAGCGTGCGGCCAGGCCGATCCACTCGATGTTGTTGAAGTTGTTCTGCCACAGGTTGTCGCGCAGCGCCTTGATCTCAGCCTGCGTCAGCGTTTCTCTCTTCATGCGTTCGGCCATGCGCGTCAACAGATAGACCGTGCGCCACATCCACGGACCCCACGGCGTTTGGGGAACGCCGACGCGGCTGACATCATCGCCTGTTTTGCGCCGCGCCTCCAGCGCATCGGCGTAGAGGCTGTATTGATCCAGCAAGCTGCGAATCAACGACTTGGGCGCAGCCTTGCGCCGTTTCTCTTCCGGCTCCGTCATCTCTGCCAGCAGATGCGCCAACTGATGCACACTGTTGAAACCGCCGGCGCAGCCCTCCTCCAGCCCGAACAGCTCCCACGGCTGTACGCTATCCAGAAAGCAGATGGCGTCTTTGGTGTGACGACCGGCGCGGCGATAGGCTTTCGCCTGCTCTTCGGCCGCGCCGGCGTCGCGCGCGGCCTGGCTCAATGGATACTTGCCGCCCACCAGGGCAATCCCTGCGCTGGCGTGGATGCCTGGGTGGTTGGCGGCGTAGGGCGTCAGGTCACGCCGCACCCGGCGCGCCAGCTCGATCACTGCATCCCACGCGCCGACAAAAAAGAGATCATCGCCGCCCGAATAGACCGAATAGAGCCGCTCGCCTGGTTCTGCCCCATCATCTTGCGCCAGGCGGCTCACCCATCCTTCGAAAAAGAGGCTGACGCTGAAGCTGAGCGAGGCAACGCGCGAGAGGGTGGCGTGCGCGCCCAACCCTTCACTGAAGAGCCTGCCCATGTGATCCACATCCATGCGCAGCACACCCAGTCGCTTGACCCCGCGGCTCTGTTCTTGCAGCACATCGAAAGGCTTGACGCTGCCCGCGCGCGGCAACCCTTTCACGCTTTTCTGCAACGTCGTGCGCTCCTGCTGGCTGAGGATGGGGGTGATGTTGACCAACAGCCGCTGGCCGATGCTCGTCGTCGCGGTCGGCGCCAGTGCTTGCAGGTCGGCGTCGTCCAGCGCCAGCAGCAGGCCGCGGCGTGCGCCGCCCCCAGGCGGCCCGCCGTTGTCGGCCAGCGCCCGCACGCCCAGTCCGAAGCAAGCCAACGCGTCATCATAGCCGCCGGCTGCTGCCGATGGTTCGGCCTTGGTTGGCGCCATCCGTTCGAGCCACAAATAGCGAGCGCGGCGCAGTTGATCTCCCAGGCTTTCATACGATCGACAGGCCGGGCACTTGCGCACTTCGTTGCCCTCGTCGTCTTTGTCTGGCCTGGTGGCGTCGTGTTCTGCGCCGCACACCTGACATTGCTTCTCCTCGTTGCCACCATGTCCCTGCGGGCTGAAAAAGTCGGCCAATTCAGCATTTCCCAGCTCGCCAAAACGGCGCAGCTTGGCCTGCTGCAGCCGCTCGCTCAGCCTTCCCCACGCCTGGCTGATGCGCCCATCGTAGAAATCAGCGGTTGCCAGCGGCGCGGACTCCAGCGCCACGTACAGTTCGCCGCGATGATGTTGCAGCAACGCCCGACTGATGGCCTGTTGCACTGTCTTCAGCCCGTCAACGTCATCCGGCCTGGCCAACAGATAGAAGTTGCCGCCGCCGGCGTAGACGAGATTGGCGATGGGCAGACCGAGCTGCGCCAGTACAAAACGGGCGATGGCCTCGGTCAGCATCTGCAAGTAGAAGGAGCGGCCGCGCAGCGCGCTCGCCGCGCCGCGGCTGCTGATGGTGTAGATGAACTCTTGCACACCGCTGATGTCGGCGCCCACCAGCAGCGCCACGGGCTGGTCGCCAGCCTGGGGCGCCGCCAGCATGGCCTGAATCTCATGGTCGGCGCGGCTGGCGAGGATGGCCGCCAGCGCCGCGGTCATGCGGCTGTGATCGTGCAGGCTCACGTCGGGGCGCGCACGAAAATAGGCGGAGGGCGCGCACCACATGAATCGTTGCGACAGCAACAGCAGGCTTTCCAGAAAGACTTCGGGGGCGCCAGCCTGCGCGTGCGCCTGGCCGATGCGTTGCGCCTCGTCGTAGAATTGCGGCCACAGTCGCTCGTAATCATGCCAGATGGTCGTTTTGTCGTTGGCCGGCCCGGGGAAGATGACGTCACGCGTCACAGCCAGCGGCGCCAATGGCAGGTAGGCCGGTCCTGCCGTTTTCTTGCCATCGGCGGCGACGCTGCAAAAGATGGAAAGCAATTGCGCCGGGTGGCTGCGCCGGTCGCCCTCTTCCTGAACCGCGCCCGCGTCGTCTTCGCGCTCGCCGGCGGAGAGGCGATCGGCAAGCGCCACAATGCGCGACGCCCGGTCTTGTGGGCGATGGTGGCGCGCCACGCCCTGTTGCACCGCTGTGCGCCAGGCGGCCGGCACGACCGCAGACACAAAGTCGGCGCTGAGCAGCGCATGCTTATACTTGTAGTCCTGCTCTGCCTGCGCGTCCCACTCGCGCGACGCGCCCAAGCCGGCGCGCACGGCAAACTTGCCCACATCATGGAGGAGGCCGGCCAGCGCGGCCATGTAGACCAGGTCTTGGGTCGTTGTTTGGTGTTCAGTCATGGCAACCTGCCCAATCGAAAATGATGAATTGTCAATTGACAATGATGAATGCCTACGTCGTTATCATGCCCGGCCCCAGCCAGCGTCGCGGGAAGCGCGGCTGAGGTCGGCAAGTGTGTACATGCCCAGTCTACGCCTGCGCCGCCGACGACGCAATGGAGATTCCTCTGAAAAAACTCATCGGTTTTGCTGATAGAAGGTGCATTCCCAGATCTTGAGAATCGCGTTGGGGAAACCCAGACGTTACATGGGAACAGAAAGGCCGGGAATACAGGCGGGTGAAAGTCGCTGTTTGTCGTTCAAGGCAGATGATAGTCTTCTCTTCGTAGTTTGTCAACAGGCAAGTTGGCTGGTTGTCTGAGGATCGTCCCCAGTTCTTCGGAACCGTATGGATATGTGGCGCGCCGCGAGTTCAGCCGAACGATCCGGAAACCGGCGCTTCGGAACTGCCGGTCGCTGTTTCATGTTGCACAGCGACTCCATTGCCTACGTCGTCGTCGCCAGAGCATGGTACAATGGCTCCTGAGCGATCCGCGATGTAAAAATAAGCTCACCACAGAGGACACAGAGGAACGCAGAGAGCTATTTTCATTGTTTGTAGTGTCCGCAGGTCATGTGGCCTATTCTGAGAATGATGCACCCATGAACATTGAATTCACTGGCCCAATCTGGCACTGGAGAGGCCCCGCCCCCTGGTATTTCGTCACCGTTCCTGTGGAGGAGAGCGGCGAGATCAAAGCGATCTCAGGTCTCGTGACCTATGGCTGGGGCGTGATTCCGGTGAAGGTGCGCATTGGCCAGACCGAGTGGACGACATCTTTGTTTCCCAAGGATGACCGCTATCTGGTACCCATCAGGGCAAACGTCCGCAAGGCTGAGAAGCTGGCCGAAGGCGACGTCGTGGCTATCCGGCTCAAGATTGGTTTGTATTGAGGACAATCGAAGCGATGAAGTTTCTGAAATACGTCATCCAAAAGCGTGATACAACTTTCGGCAGCGCGTCTGACCATGCACAGGATGGAGCGTCCTATGTCGATTGAACAGGAACTCTTGACATCCCAGGCGCCAGAGAGAACGGCCATTGAGCCGGTCGAAGCGCCGCCAGAAGACCCAGACGGCGATGCTGCAAGCAAAATAGCAGAGTGGATGGGGCAATTGGTTGTCCCACATCGCGCCAAAGCCGCCTATCGTGCGCTCCTCGACATGGGTTTCATCGTTGCACCGGCCGCACGCGATGGGCTGCGCCACGAAAACCCCGACGTGCGCTATTATTGCTGCGCGCTCCTCGACCACTTCCTGTTGCCGGAAGCCCAGGGCGACCTCATCGGTGTGTTACGCGACCCGGACCCCCATGTGCGCCAGATGGCGCTGCACGCCCTGGCCTGCGACCGCTGCAAAGAAGGCGACTGCCGGCCCACTGAAGCCGATGTGCTTCCCGAGGCGCTCAGGGTGCTCGATGAAGACAGCGATCCACACGTGCGCGCTATGGCGCTCGAAGTCATCGGCCAGTATGTCCACACCAGCCTGCTTGCCGAGCGTGCGTTGATCGCGGCCAACAAAAACGACGCCAGCCCGGCCGTGCGCAAGAAGGCAGGTTGGTATGCCCCAGGCGGCCCCATTCACAGGCGAACCGCGCCGCGCCCGGCCCGACGAGCGCAGCGCTAGGAACGAGACCAACGGCGCCTTTGCGTCTCGCGCGCCCCAAATCGGCAGCCCGACGTGTGCGCTAGTCATGAAGTTGCGCGGGAAAACGTTGTTGACCGGCGTCAAGGAGGTTCTCGCCAAAACTCCGGGACGCGCCTTTGCCCCCCATAAATCGCGCCCTGACGCCATTCATGGTATAGTGATGCAGTCAGTCAAGGGTAAGATCACCGGAATACACTGGAACTCGAACGGACATGGGGCCGCGACAGCCCCGCAGACATATGAATCTTGACCACATTCGCAACATTTCCATCATCGCCCACATCGACCACGGCAAGAGCACCCTGGCCGATCGCCTCATGCAGATGACGGGCACAGTCACAGCGCGCGAGATGAAAGAACAGCTCCTCGACTCCATGGACCTGGAGCGCGAAAAGGGCGTCACCATCAAGGCCAGCGCGGTGCGCATGATCTATAATCGCAACGGCGACGAGTACGAGATCAACCTGATCGACACGCCGGGACATGTAGACTTCAGCTACGAGGTGGCGCGGGCCCTGCAAGCCTGCGAGGGCGCCGTCCTGGTCGTCGACGCCTCTCAGGGCATTCAGGCCCAGACCATGGCCCATCTTTTCACCGCGCTGGATCAAAACCTGACCATCGTCCCCATCATCAACAAGATCGATCTGCCGGCCGCCATCCCCGACGAGGTCTCCGAGGAGATCGAGGGGTTGCTGGCCTATCCGGCCGAGGACATCCCACGCATCAGCGCCAAGGCCGGTCTCAACGTGGAAGAGGTGCTAGAAAAGATCGTCGCCGAGGTGCCGCCGCCCACGGGCGAGCTGGATGCGCCGGTGCGCGCGCTGGTCTTCGATTGCCAGTACGATTCCTATAAGGGCGTCATCGCCTACGTGCGCGTGGTGGACGGAGCGATCAAGGGGACGCCCACCCTCTACGCCATGACCACCCAGAAGACGATGGAGCCGCTGGAAGTGGGTGTGCTCACGCCGGCAATGTTGTCGGTGAGCGAGCTGCACGCCGGCCAGGTGGGCTACATCGCCACCGGTCTCAAGAGCGTGCAAGACCTGGACGTGGGCGACACCATCACCCTGGCAGCTCAACCGGCCACGGTGCGCTTGCCTGGCTACAAGCCCATGAAGCCCATGGTCTTTGCCGGGCTGTATCCCACCGAGGCGGACGATTACGTTGACTTGCGCGACGCGCTGGAGAAGCTGCAACTCAACGATGCTGCGCTCACCTACGCGCCGGAGACGAGCCAGGCGCTCGGCTTTGGGTTTCGTCTGGGCTTCCTCGGTCTCTTCCACATGGAGATCGTCCAGGAGCGACTGGAGCGCGAATACGACATGGACATCATCTTCACCGCGCCATCGGTGGAGTATCGTGTGATCAAGACCGATGGCGAGCTGCTGGTTATCGACAGTCCGGCTGACCTGCCCGACCCGACCCTCATCGAGCGCATCGAGGAACCCTGGTGCGAGCTGCGCATCTTTACGCCAGCGGAGTACATTGGCGCAGTGCTGGACCTGGTGACCAAACGGCGGGGAGAACTCAAGAATCAATCCTGGCTGGACGCCAAGCGTGTTGAAGTGGCCTGCATGATTCCGCTCTCGGAAATCATCGTGGACTTCTACAACGAGCTCAAGGCGCGCACCCGCGGCTATGCCAGCATGGACTATAACATCGACGAGTACCGCGCCTCGGATATGGTCAAGCTCGACATTCTGGTCAACAGCCTGCCCGTAGACGCACTCAGCATCATCATCCATCGCGACGATTCCTATCACAAAGGGCAGCGCCTGGTGAGCAAGATGAAGGAGATCATCCCGCGCCAGATGTTCACTGTACCCATCCAGGCGGCCATCGGCAACAAGATCATCAGCCGCGCCAATGTCCAGGCCCTGCGCAAAGATGTGCTCGCCAAGTGTTACGGCGGCGACATCACCCGCAAACGCAAACTGCTGGAAAAGCAGAAGTCCGGGAAGAAGCGCATGAAGATGGTGGGTCAGGTGGAGATTCCCCAGGAGGCTTTTATGTCGGTCCTGCGGTTGGAAGAAGAATAATGCGGGTCGTCCCCAAGAAATCTCTCGGCCAGCACTTTCTTGCCGACGAAGGCTATCTTGCCCGTATCGTTGAGACCGCCGAGCTGACCCCTGCCGACGCCGTGTTGGAGATCGGCCCAGGACAGGGCGGCTTGACCCGTCATCTGGCTGCCCAGGCTGGGCGCGTGGTCGCTGTAGAACTGGATGACCGGCTCATCGAGCCGTTGCGCCGCCAATTCAGCGCTGCGCCCCAGGTGGCTATTATCCATGGCGACATTTTGGAGATCGACCCGGCTGCTCTGCTCGCCGAGACCGGAGCGCCGATCTCCCATTCGCCCCGTTCCAATGGATACAAAGTTGTCGCCAACATTCCCTATTACATCACCGGCCCGATCCTGCGCCATCTTTTGGAAGCCGCATGCCCGCCGAAGCTCACCGTACTGCTCGTGCAAAAGGAAGTGGCCGAGCGCATCTGCGCTGCGCCTGGCGACATGTCCCTCCTGGCGGTGAGCGTGCAATTCTACGCCGCGCCGCGACTCATCTGCACTGTGCCGGCCGGCGCCTTCCGACCGCGCCCCAAGGTGGAAAGCGCCGTGCTGCGCCTGGACACATTATCTGCGCCTGCTGCGCCCGATCTGCCGGCCAGCCTTTTCTTTCAGGTGGCGCGCGCCGGTTTTGGTCAGAAGCGCAAACAGCTTCACAACAGCCTGGCTGCGGGTCTGCATCTGCCCAAACCCGCAATCGACGACGCCCTGCGCCGGGCGGGCGTCACGCCAAGTCAGCGCCCCGAAGACCTGACCCTGGAGCAGTGGGCAGCGCTGACGCGTACACTCGCGCCGCACATGAGAGACAGTCTGCCAGGGTGCTGAACAGGCTCAAAGGATGCAATTGCCGTGACCTACGAACACGACAGTGATGCAGAATATGGGATGGGTCGCCCCCTCACGGAGAATCCGCTCAGCGAGCGGGAGATGGAAGTGGCGCGCCTTTTGGTGACAGGCGCCAGTAACAGCGAAATCGCCCGCGAACTGGTCATCAGTCCCCACACAGTCAAGGTGCATCTGCGCAACATTTTCGAGAAGCTCCATGTGAGCAGCCGCATCGAGGCGTCCATGCTTCTGGTGCGGCGCGGCTGGGTGACGATTCCAGGCATCGTCGCCCCACCCACACCAGCGGTGGTCTCTCTGGAACCGGCGCCCGCGTCAGAGCCTGCCTTGCCGCCCGATCCGCCATCGTTGAGCGATCTTCCCCCAACAATTCGTAGCTGGCAGCGGCTCATTTTTATTATCGCGTTGGCCATCGCTCTGGCGTCGCTGGCTGCTCCCTACTGGCGTTCCCAAGCGCGCACCTCGCCGCCGTTGCTCAGCGACGCCGGCGCACGGACAGGAGACGCCCCACAGATCGAGCTCGAGCCGCGCTGGGAAGCGCGTGCTCCCCTGCCAGGGCCGCGCAGCCGCCTGGCCGCTGCACAGGTGGGTGAGATTCTCTACGCCCTGGGCGGGGAGACGACGGGTGGTCGTCTGTTGCGGGCGTTGGATGCCATCGACCTGCGGGTCAATCGCTGGCGGTCGCTTGCCCCGCTGCCGCAGGCGACGAGCAACCTGGGCGCCGCCGCCCTTGACGGATACATCTATGCTGCGGGCGGCACACAGGCTTCTCTGGAAACCGGCGCCGGCCCAGTCTTCAGCGACAAACTGTGGCGCTATTCGATTGCAGACAATCAATGGAGCGAGGTCGGCGCGCTGCCGGGGCCATTGACTGGCGCTGCGCTGGCGGCGGATGATTCATCGCTCTATCTCGTCGGCGGGTGGGATGGGGCGTTGATGCACGACAAAGTGTGGAAGCTGACGCCCTCCGAAGATGGGAGCCTCGCGCCCCAGTGGGAGCAACTCACCACTCTCCCAACGCCACGCGCGTTCTTGGGTGCGGTGATCAGCGGGCGAGAGCTCTATGTTGCCGGCGGATTCGATGGTCAGCGCGAGCTGGCGGATGCTGCCGTGTTCAATCTGGATACGGGAGAGTGGCGCATCTTGCCGCCCATGGCCAACGCGCGCAGCGGCCATGCTCTGGTCAGCGATGGATTAGCGATTTTCGCCCTGGGCGGCGGGTGGCTGGCCCCCGTCAACAATCATGAACGTTACGACCCGGTCATCGACGTGTGGAGCAATTTCCCGTCGCCCGTACCCAATGAATGGCGTCATCTGGCCGCAGCCGGCCAGGATGGGCAGGTCTTTGTCCTGGGCGGCTGGAGCGGCGACTACCTCGACGCCAATCTACAATACCAAAGCTCGTTCCGTGCGCTGCTGCCCGTGATCACCAACGACTGATTCGCCCACGTCGCCAGCGACAGCCGCTGCCCAACCTGGTTGACGCCGCCCGTCTCACCGCCCGGTGAGTTTGTAGATCTTCTCTCGCGTCTCGCGCCAGGAAATTTTCGTCAACCCGAGCTTGATGCGCAGGCGTTCTTCTGGCGTTCCCAGCCGAAAGTCGCGCATGGCGCAAGTCCAACGCAGCGATTCAAAGCCCACTCTGATGCGTTTGATGGCTGCGCGCGCGGCCAGATCATCGAGTACGTATTCCAGATTGCGGGGAGTGCAGTCGAACAGGAAGGCCCCGGGCTTGTACTCTTCCAGGTATTGATTCAATACATTGATGATGCCGGGGTGTAAGGCAAGGGTGCGATTTTTATGTGCGTGTTCCTCATCGTTGTAGCGGATGAAAAGCTCAGGCGCGCTCGGGTTGCTCACATCCACATCTGTGACGAGTAAACGGGCGCATTCGGCTTTCTTCAGCCCCGTCTGCAAGAGCAGGCTGACGAGCAGATAGGGACGGGCGTCGGCGTTCTGGCGGGCGAGGAGCAAATCCTGCCCGGCGCGCAACAGACGCTTCACCTCGTCCTCGGTCAGGTATTCGGGCAGCGGCGGGCGAGCGGGCTGCTGCGCGACCGGCCCGGCCGGGTCTGTCCCAATGACGCCGATGCCGTGGAGCCAGCCAAAGAAGACTTTGACCGTAGTGATGCGCCGCGCCAACGACTTGGGGCCGCATGGGACGGGGTTGCCCTGCTTGTCTTTGCGATCATGTTGCAGCCACTGAAGAAAATCATTGAGATCGTCTGTCGAAACGCTCAGCAATCTCGTCTCGGGGCCCAAATGCCCAACCACAATCTTGAGATCGTTGCGGAACGCCTTGATTGTGTTTTCGCTGAAGCCTTTCCGCAACATGAATTCGTCAAAACTCACCACAGCCTGGCTCAACGTGCTGTCGGCGCGCATTGGAGGCGCTGTTTCCCCTCCGCTGTGTAGCGCAGGCTGGGTCGTCGGTTGCTCGCTGCCCGATAGGTCGGTCGTATTCCCATCCACGGCTTCGGTTTTGTCTGACATGAAAGACTCCTATCGTTTGACGCTATGATTGCTATGCGCAGAGTCAAGGATAAGCGAAGGACATAGGCTTGTCAAAATGGACGTATGAGAACGCGCGGTTGATTGCGTTCCCCGTGCAAGATCGGAAACATCCATACAGCGTGAGACGAATGGGCTTTAGTCTGTCTGGCCTTCAACTTGATGCGCCTACATACACTTTCCATAGGATAGCCGCGCCCACTGTGCACCAAAATCGCCCAATGAGCACAATCATGCCATTCCTTGTATCCAAAATCCGTCATGGGATACTTGCCGTGGACATAGGGGCGCGGCTGGGACGGCAGCCGCCATTGTCACAGGGGACGAGTGAAGGCCGCATAGTTCATCGCGCCCTGATATCCATCGCCCAACAGAGCGCGGCTGGCGTCGTGATTCGATTCAGCTTACAGAAACGAGCCAGCCGTCGCCTGGGCCATGGTGCGGCGGATGGTCACCACGACCTCATGGCTCAGGTTGATCTCGCCGTGAATGCCGGTCATGTTGGCGACGTCGATCCGCCAGGCGTCGAGGGCGTGGGGCCGAGCCAGCGGGCGACGACTGAATCCGGGCCGTCACAGAGCCGGCGGCGCAGCTCGACGCTGCGATGGTCGAAGATCGGCATCTCCTTCATGCCCCGCCAGGCGTCATAGCGGCGCGGGTGGTCGGTAAAGAAGAAAAACCCGGCTTCCGGGGCGTTCGGGTCGGCCAACGCCGCCTGGAACCACTCGTGGGTGTCCCCACGGTGGTTGATGGCCAGGTCGCCCATCAGGCGCATGTCGCGAGCATGGGCCGCCGCAGCGAACCTGGCCAGGGCTTCATCGCCGCCAAACAGGGGATCGACCTGGCTGAAGGTGGAGGCGTTGTAGCGATGGTTCGACTCGGCCGGAAAGAAGGGCGTAAGATAGATGGTTCCCACGCCCAGCGAAGCAATGTGATCCAGATGCGCTGTGACGCCATCCAGTCTGAAGAGTGTGTGTTCAGAGTCAGTTGATTGGGTCAGCTCCTGCCACTCTACCACAGCAGCTTCAGCTCGAAGGCCGGCAGCGAGCCTGCGCTGACCGGCGCTTCGAGCGCCACGCGCACCAGATCGCCCGGTCGACGCAAGATGTTGAGAGGACGACGCCCGCTGCGCACCAGGTCGGCCAGACGCATGTGGGCACGCGGCGCGATCTCATCCCCCACGAAGAGCAACAACCGCACGCCCGCATCGACTGGCAGGCCTTTGCCATCCAGCCGCAGCGTGAGGGCAGTGAAGGCCACCCCCTCCGGCAGGATGTCAGGCTCTACGGTCGAGTCGTAGAGCACAGCCCGGCCGCCTACAAGCTGCGGCGTTCCCGCAAAGATGATCCCTTCGTTGCGCGCTTCTTTTGTAAACGGAATGTCGAAGGAGCCAGCCGGGGCGGGCAGCGACGCCGGCGCGCTCACGTGCATGGATAAGGCTGCAATCGGCGACCCAAAGCTGCTTTCTAGTACGGCTGCCGCTCCTCTCGGGTCAATTGCGCCGGTCGACGCTCCAAAATACATCGGTTGTGGGCCAACGGCACGCGCATCCAGAAATCTCTCCGACCAGCCGGCAGGCAGCGCATTGGCGACGACGACGTTGCGGTCGATCACTTTGCCGGCTTCCTGGCGCACAGCGACGAAGCCCACCGCCGATGACGCCAGCCCATAGGCCAGGGATTCCTGCACCAACAGGTCGTGGAGAGCATCGCTGGTCTCGACGCGCCGATTCTCTGCGTACAGGCTGCCCTGGGCCGCCATCGACATCAAAACGTGGGCCGGATGATAGCCCAGACGGGCGAGTTGCTCCGCCACCTGCGCCCGGTCATAGCGGGCGTTGCTGAGATGTTCCAGGGCGGCGATGCGCCGCGCGCCAAAGAGCGCCTTCAGGGCCGGCGCTGCGGACGCGGCTGCGGCGTTCACCTCAGTCTCTGCGACGACGTGGCCGTCGCCTGTCTGTACGCGGAAGGTCAGCGCACCCTCGCCGCGAGGAACACGCGCGACCACCCACACGGCGCGCCCGCCGGGCAGGTCGCCCAGATCGATGGTGCTCCAGCCAGTCTCTGCCCCGGGTGAGGTTCGGCCGCGGCTCACATCTACGCTGGGCCGGTTGACCTGGAGCTGCAAGTTCACAAGCGCCGGCTGAGACCAATCGGCCAGCGTCTGTTCCAGGGCGGTGGTGATGTCTTCGGCGTCGGGCTGGCTGGTGAGGAACTTTGCGACGCCGCCGCCCCGATCAGCCAACTCGTGCGCCAGATAGGCATTGGGCGCGGCGTCGATGCACAACACGCTGACCCGGCGACGCACCGGCTTGACCGCTTCTTCATCCACCAGGCGCAGGATGCGCCCCTCGTCGGTCACTTCGGCGTCGGTGATGACGAGCGCATGGCGCGCCAGCTCGCCAGGGGGAGTGTGCAGGCGCAGCGCCTGTTCCAGCGCGACGCCCAGCTCGGTGCCGCCGCTGTCGCGGCTGCCCTTGATCCAATCCACCGCACACCGAACGCGGTTGGGGTCGGCGGGCTGCACTTTTTGCTCGAACCAGGCGGTGTGGTTGTGAAACCAGGCCAGGGCAAAGGAATCTTGCGGGGTCAGGTCCGATAGGAAGCGTTCCACAGCCCAATCTGCGGCGTCCCATTTGGCCCCGGTCATGGAGCCGGAATGATCCACGAGGAGCACGGCTTCACGCAGCGCAGCGCGCTCGGGCTGGGCGACCGGCGGGGCAACGTGAGCCAGGAAGTAGGTGTAGCCATTGGAGACGTCGTCATGGAGCGCAAGCTGAAGCGTTGGGCGGTCGGCAACCTGGAACGGCGTCCAGGTCAACACGAAATCCCGGTCGGGCAAGACTTCGCCCTGGGCCAACCGCACGCGCAGACCCCCCTCGGCGTCTTGCACCTCCAACGCATGGGTGAGGCTGCGCACTTCGCCCTCGCCTTGCACCAGCAGGTCGAGGCTGAAGCGGTGGCCCGGGTCGCGCATGATTGACAAAGGCTGGCGCTTCTCTGCGCCCGAGCCGACCTCGTCCTCGCGCACGAAGCGCGGCGCGGTGGTGAGGGGTGCGCGCAGGCTCCAGGCCAGCCCAGCGGGGCGCGCCAACTGGACGTAACGGGTTTCGATGACGACCTCCTGGTCCGGCTGCAGGCCGCTGACCTGGAGCGTAAAGACATCCGGGCCTTCGCGCGTCGCCAAAACTGCCTGTTTGCCCTTGAGTCTGGCGTCGGCGTAGGCGTTTTCGGCTGCGCTGCGCTCTTGCAGCTCGGCGCGGATTTCCACATCGCCAAAGCGCACGACCACATCGGTCACTGCCGCGTCGCCGGGTAGGGGAAAACGGTAGATGGCCTCCAGGGTCTCCTGGCAGACTTCGCTGGAATAGCCGAAGGTTTGGCGCAGGCGCAGATCAGCTAGCGGACCAGCGACCACGCCGTGAAGCTCGGAACGCTTGAGGGGAACGAAACGGCGAGTTGGTTCGCCGATTACGTCGCTGCCGTCGGGGTTGGCAATCACCAGGACGGCGATGCTGGCCGGCGGCGAGTTCTCGAAAATGTTTGGGTTGAACATGATCCTTCCTCCTTGAAGTCACAGGTCAACTGCTCGATAGAGAAACATCACGGCGTGCGCAAAGAGAGGTCCATGACGCGACGCCCTACGCACGCGCCCTGGAGTAGACCCTCTTTGATGGCCGAGCGGAAATGAATGCCGCCGTAGAGCCGCGAGATGGCGGCCTCGGCTGCATAGGCGTAGAATGAATCAAAAGTGCGCGGGGCAAGACCGCGATCCACCACAGAGACGTCGGTAAAGCGGTAGTTGTCGCCGAACATCTGCGTCAGCACTTCGGCGGCGGCGCGCGCCTCCACTGAATGACCGGAGGTGTACTCGGGGAAAGGCGGCGTGACGACGGGGTCGGTCACTTGCGGGGTGTTCCAATAGGGGTCGATGACCTGCTGGATGTAGGTGATGGGGCGCAGCAGGTTGTGGGTATATTTGGTCTCCCAACAGGCGATGAAGGAATCGGCCAGGGCAATCCCCAGGCGAGCGAAAAGCTCGGCGGCAAAGGCCAAATCTTTGTTGCTGCGCTGCAAGACTTGTAGCCCGATGGAGAGCGAGTGTCCCGGCGGCGTAGGAGTCAGCCCGGGGTCGTCGGACCAGAACTGGGCAATCTCGCGTTGTTCCGGGGTCGCCCTGCGCACTATATCATAGACTTCGCGACCTTCGCGATAGAACTGGGAATCTGGGTCGGTGGAATAGGCCGGGGGCGGCGGAGCGATGCATTCCTGGCCAGGCTGGAGGAGGAAGGGGCGCGCCTGTCCCCAATGGGGCTGCATGGGCGGCGCAAAGCGGGGCGGGGTCGGCTGCCATGCGCCCGGCGAACCAGCAGGTTGATAGACGCTGTCGAAGTTGTGCAGATAGCCTTCGTGACCGCCGTCGCTCTTGGACCACTCGAAGATAGCGCCGGCCACGGCGCGCCCGCGCGCGACGGAACGCTCATACACATCGGGCGTCGTTTCGGCCCGCAACTGGCTCGCCAATCGCTGCTCCAGCGCGTTGATCTCCACCTGTGCATCGGGTGTGATGGCGGGGAAGAGATGGCGCATGATGGCGGCCAGGCTGCTGTTGGCGACCGTAGGCCAATGATAGATTGTCCCCGCTTCTGGCGCGGGTGTGGGGGGCAGCTCATTGAGCAGCCCGGCCAGAGAGCGATAGCCGGTCATGCCGGGCGCCAACGCCTCGTAGAGGGTGACGCCGGTGTAGCCCATGGCGCGGGCGGCCACCGGCGGCGAGAAGCCGGGCGTGATCTGCACCAAGCGCAGGAGCAGTTTGCACCAGGCCAGCGACACATCCGCCGGATAACTCTCCACCGGCGGCCCGGCCACATGTACAATTTGCTCCTGCGCAATGGGCGCACAGCCGCAAAGCAACAGCGCAATCAGGAATATCGTGAAAAACGCCCTGGCTGACCATGATGTGAAAAATGAGCGATGGTTTCTCATATCGTGTCACTCACAAGCCCTTTGCGCTCCTTGCGCTCTCTGTGGCAAAGATTATCCCGCCCGCCCGATCTCATCCAGCACTCGCCGCAACAGATCATCCACCAGACCGCGCATGGGAAGGCTGCCCGCCATGCCGTAGAGGGGCGCCATACCGCCGCGCGCCTTTGGCTGCGCCCGCACGTGTGCGACCGCAGCCTGCAAATCCTGGACGAAACGTTGGGCCACGCCCGGCTGTGTGTGGCGCAGCGTCGTCGCCAGATGGATGGCCGGCGGTCGATGCAGCCCGTTGAGGCTCCACCCGGCCTGGCTCATGGCGTCGAGCACACGGTAGATGTCCAGCGTGTCCGAGGTGAAACCGATGACCCACAGGGGATCGCCGATGACGCGCAGGTCGGGCGTGAGATCGATCCAGCGGCGGATGTAGCCAGCCGCGGCGAGAATGCTGGCTGCGGCTTGCAAGTAGCCTGTCTCGCCCATACTCGTGAGCGTGGCCCAGCAGGCCGCGCTCAGCGCGCCGGGACGGCTGCCGGCCAGCGTCGGCGAGAGATAAAGGCCGCCCGGCCAGTTTGCCGCAGTGAAGTATTGGCAACGGCGCAGTTCAGGCGAACGGTAGAGCGCCACCGATGTCCCTTTGGGCGCATAGCCATACTTGTGGGTGTCCACCGACATACTGGTGACGCCTGGGAGACGAAAGTCGAAGGCCGGCACGGGATAGCCCAGCTTCTCCGCCCAGGGGAGCACAAACCCGCCCAAACACGCATCCACGTGCAGGCCGATCTCGTGCTCTTGCGCCAGGGCGGACAGGTCGCGCAGTGGGTCGATGACGCCATGAGGGAACGAGGGCGCCGACCCTACCAGCGCGATAGTGCGGCGGGTGATGGCGCGGGCAAAAGCAGCCGGGTCAGGTTGCGAATCTGCGCCCACGGGAATCTTGACCAGCTTGAGGCCGAAATAGTGAGCGGCTTTGTCGAAGGCCACATGGGCTGTGGTAGGCAGAACCACCTCTGGTCTGCGCACGGAGCTGGCCCAGTCGCGATAGCTCTTCATAGCCAGGAGGATGCTTTCGGTGCCGCCGGAGGTGACGGTTCCGCACACGGGCGCGCCGCTGGCGGACTTGCCGAGCATGTTGGCCGTCATCTCCACGATCTCGGCTTCATACTTGACTGCGCTGGGCCACAGGTCTGCGTGGAGCGGGTTGACCTGGGAGTGGAGCGCATAGACTTGATTGACGAAGTCGATGTGCGCCTGGTCGCCATGATAGACTGCGCCGGAAGCATAGCCTTCCTGCCAGCGGTTTTGCTCACGTTGGGCCAGGACATTCATCTCCTCCAGGATGGCTGCGCGGGGCAGCCCGGCGCGGGGGAGATGGGTATAGCTGGCGACCTGTCCACGATAGGGGTGGAACGCGTCGCCCACTTCCGCGCCGAGTTTGTCGAGCTGACGTTCCAGCAGGCGGCGGGTCGGCGGGATGCGCTTGAGGAGGCGCTCACTCAGCCGCCACAAAGGTGGCGGCAGGCGGTTGAGCTGGTTGAGAAGTCGCTGAGTGATGTCCATATGAGCAAGGCAACGGCAAACGGTGCAGGCGGATGTCAGACTGACGGTGCAAAGAACGTACAGGGCGTCGCGATCTCACCTATCAGTATACCATAGGGCGGCTGTGGTTGCGCCTGATGCTTGTCCACAAGGAGACGCCGAGATGCTGTCAAAACAAAACTCGTGACCCATGGCTTCAGTCCTCATGGCGTCACGAGTCTTGTCCATTATTCAACCGCTGTTGCTGCCCCTGTAACATGACAACAACGGCTCAACCATTCACCAATATACTTCGCTCTGTTTGAAACCAGGAGTTTTTGAACTGTGAAAACTCCTGGTTTCAAAGCAACCGCAGTTTAGCAATTTACCATTGACGATTTTCATCACGCCATCAACTTCTCCACCGTCCTGCCTTCCAGCTCCAGGATCATCTTTGTGGTGCGCAGAACCGCGTCCGGGTTGAGGCTCAACGAGTCGATGCCGTTCTTCACCAGGAACTGGGCGAATTCGGGCCAATCGGAGGGCGCCTGGCCGCAGATGCCCACCTTGCGTCCATACTTCTTGGCCGTCTGCAAGAGCTGGAGAAGCGAGCGATAGACTGCGTCGTTGCGCTCGTCGAAGAGCGGGGCGATCTGGGCTGAGTCCCGATCCACGCCCAGAGTCAACTGGGTCAGGTCATTGGAGCCGATGGAGAAGCCGTCGAAGATCTCACTGAACTGGTCGGCCAGCAAGATGTTGGAGGGAATCTCCGCCATGACGTAGACCTGGAGGTCATTGACGCCCGGCGTGAGACCTTCTTCCGTCATAACGCGGATCACCTTGCGTCCCTCTTCGGGCGTGCGACAGAAGGGCACCATGACGATCAGGTTGGTCAGACCAAAGACCTCGCGCACGCGTTTGATGGCCGCCACTTCCAGCACGAAGCCTTCCTTGTAGTCCGGGTGATAGTAGCGGCTGGCGCCGCGCCACCCGATCATGGGGTTGGCTTCTTCAGGCTCGAAGAGATGTCCACCCACCAGGTGAGCGTATTCGTTGGTCTTGAAGTCCGAAAGACGCAGGATGACGGGCTTGGGATAGAAAGCCGCGGCGATGGTGGCGATGCCTTGCGCCAGCTTATCCACAAAGAACTCGACCTTGTCTTCGTAACCAAACGTGATCTTGTCCACCTGCTTCTGGATATCCGGAGGCAGCGTGGCGTAGCGCGTCAACGCCAGTGGATGCACCTGGACCCAGTTGGCGAAAATGAACTCCATGCGCGCCAGACCCACGCCGTCATTGGGAATCGCCGACAGCTTGAAGGCCAGCTCAGGGCTGCCCACATTCATCATGATCTTGGTGACCGGTCGCGCCAGCCGGCTCACATCCAGTTTGTCCACCTCGAACCGCAGCTCGTTCTTGTAGATGCGACCAATCTCACCCTCGGCGCAGCAGACTGTCACCTTATCGCCCGTCTTGAGCACCTGTGTGGCGTTGCCCGTGCCCACGATGGCAGCGATGCCCAGTTCGCGCGAGACGATGGCTGCGTGGCTCGTGCGCCCTCCCTTGTTGGTGATGATGGCCGCAGCGTTCTTCATGATCGGCTCCCAGTCGGGGTCGGTGATGTCGGTCACCAGCACCTCGCCGGGTTGGAATTCGCGGATGTGGCTCACGTTGGGGATGACGCGCACGACGCCCGTGGCGATCTTGTCGCCCACGGCCAGGCCGGTGGTCAGAGTCTCACCTTTTTCCAGCAGGCGATAGGTCTCGATGCTGGTCATCTGGCGCTGACTGTGAACGGTCTCGGGACGAGCCTGCACGATGAAGAGCTCGCCCGTCTGCCCATCCTTGGCCCACTCGATATCCATGGGCATATCGGTCTTGCGTTTGGCCGAATAGTGATCTTCGATGATCATGGCCCACTCGGCCAGCTTGAGCACATCTTCTTCCGAGACGGAGAACTTGACCTGGTCTTCCGCAGGGACATTCACGTTTTTGACGAGTTTGCTGCCATACTCGTCATAGACCATGCGAAATTCCTTGGTGCCCAGGCGCTTGAGAATGAGAGGTTTGTATCCCTGACGTAGGGTTGGCTTGAAGACATAAAACTCATCGGGCATGACGCGGCCCTGCACCACGTTTTCGCCCAGGCCATAGGCCGACGTCACGAAGACCACATCGCGGAAACCCGTTTCGGTGTCCAGGGTGAAGATCACGCCGCTGGACGCCAGGTCGGAGCGCACCATCTTCTGCACGCCCACGGAAAGCCCAACCTGGAAATGGTCGAAGCCCATGTCCACGCGATAGCTGGTGGCGCGCGGCGTAAAGAGGCTGGCGAAGCACTTCTTGACCGATTCGAGGAGCATTGCTTCGCCATGGACGTTGAGGTAGGTCTCCTGCTGGCCGGCAAAACTGGCGTTGGGCAAGTCTTCGGCAGTGGCCGACGACCGTACAGCCACATCCGCCTCGACCACGCCATAGTTATCGCTCAACTGTGTGTAGCAGGCCAGGATCTCGTTGCGCATGTCATCGGGGAAGTCGCCGGAGAGAATCAAACGGCGAATCTGCCCGGTGCGGCGCAGAAGATCGTTTACGTTGTTCGTGTCCAACCCATGGAGAATCTGCTCGATCAGCCCATCGAACTCATTGTAGTTGATAAAGGCGTGATACGCTGCGGCGGTGACTGCATAGCCGTCGGGCACTTGTACGCCCCTGGCTGTGAGTTCGCGGATCATCTCGCCCAGGCTTGCGTTCTTGCCGCCCACCTGGGGGACATCCCCAATCGTCAAGTCTTTGAACCATCGCACCCATTGCGACATAATCCATACCTCCTTGTATGGTCAACTGGTGATGCTCGATTTGATTCTGCTGAAATCAGAAATGTTTGAAGATCATAGGCCGTCAAATCGAAGAAACAACGCCCCCCTCCAACGGGTCTGCGCTGCGTTCGACGAATGATGCGAGCTGCGTGGCAGACGCCGCTGAGGAAATCCAACGAAGAGTGAACTACTGCCTTTAGAGTCTAGCGAACTCATGAACATTGAGCAATTGACACCGGTCTCAAATTCAGCCGGACAGATGACCAGCCTTATCCTGGCTAAGTGGCCAGGTAGGGAGAATGACCGATTGTTGCAGCGATTATCGTTCGCCAGGTGAACGGGTCATGCGTCACGAGTCACGAGCGATAGGTTAAACACGTGAATGATCAGCCATATGCTCTCCTGGTCATCTGACCAGTGGAGAATCGAACCGCTGGCGGATGACGATTGAGACTGTTGCGCCTATGCTCAGAATGAGTAGAGAGTTTGCTGGCTGCGATTGCGGTTCTTGCGCCTCCGCCGCCAGTGCAACGGGAGATGAAGGAGCGCACGATGTACCGGACCATTCTTGTACCACTCGACGGTTCGCCCCGAGCCGAACGCATTTTGCCTGCCGTTGAGGAGTTGGCCTACAAGTTCGATTCACGGGTCATCATTATGCAGGTGATCGAACCCGCTGTGACCATGGTCTCACCTTACGACATTGCGCCATACAACGCTGCGGACGAGATGCAGCGGCAGGTCGCCGAAGCGCAACACTATCTTGAGGGAATCGAAGCTAAATTGGTTGCCAAAGGAATTCAGGTGAAGCGCTGCATCGAAAATGGGCCAATCGTGCCCGGGGTGCTTGCGGTGGCCGAACGTGAACAGGCCGACCTGATCGCCATGGCGAGCCATGGCCGCACCGGGTTGTCACGCGTCTTCTATGGCAGCGTGGCCGCCGGCATCTTGCACCGGGCGGATCGTCCGTTGCTGCTCATCCGCGCCCAGGAGTAGACGCTTTCCGCCGACGCCAAGAGCGATGCGTCAGAGCAACAGCAACCCGCACATGGTTACACTTTCCCGCCCGGCCATGCATTACGTTTACGGCCCAATTCCATCGCGCCGTCTGGGCAGGTCGCTCGGCGTCGATCCGATTCCCCTCAAGACGTGCAACTGGAACTGCATCTACTGCCAGTTGGGGCGCACTTCGTCTTTTGTCACTGAGCGCAGCGAATACGCCCCAGCGGCGCAGATCGTAGCCGAGGTGCAGATTGCCCTGTCCCGGCATCGGCCCGCTGAGATTGACTTTATTTCCTTCGTCGGCTCGGGCGAGCCAACGCTGCACAGCCGACTTGGCTGGATGATCGAGCGGGTCAAGGAGTGCTCGACGATCCCCGTGGCCGTCATCACCAACGGCGCGCTGCTCCATCGCCCCGATGTGCGCGCAGACCTGCAACGGGCCGATGTGGTCATGCCCACCCTGACGGCCGGGTCGGCGCTCCTCTACCAGCGCATCAATCGCCCCCACCCCTCCCTCACCTTCGAGCGCATGGTGGAAGGACTGGCGACGTTTCGCAGTGAATACAAAGGGCAACTTTGGGTGGAGGTCATGCTCATCCACGGCCTCAATGATCGTGAAGACGCGCTTTGTGCCCTGGCCGAGAAGTTGAGACAGATTCGCCCCGATCAGGTGCACCTGACCCTCCCTGACCGACCGCCCACCGAGAGCTGGGTGAAGGCGCCAGACCAGGAAGGCGTGCTGCGGGCGACAGCGATCTTGGGCGAGATCGCCCAGGTGGTGCATCCTGCCCAAGGAGAGTTCGATCTCTCCGGTCATGAGACGCTGGCCGATGCAGTGCTTGCCATCATCGCTCGCCATCCCATGAGTGAACGGCAGATCATGGACGCGCTGCGCCGCGCTGCTCCTGATGAGGTGCAGACAACGCTGACAGAGTTGCAGGTCGGCGGGGACGTGCAGGTGGTGGAGCGTTACGGCGTGCGTTTTTGGGCGGCAGCCGGTCAACGATTTTCGGCAAATTGAAGGGGCAGTGTGATAGAAAACACGACTGACCCATTGCACAACTTAGGCTCCCTGCGCCGCTACGCCTGGTTATCCATCGGCGCAGCCATTGTGACAATCGGCATGAAGTTGGTGGCCTACTGGATTACTGATTCGGTCGGCTTGCTTTCCGATGCCATTGAGTCCTTCGTCAATCTGGCAGCGGCTATCATGGCGCTGGCCATGATCACTGTGGCCGAACGACCGCCGGATGTGGAACACGCCTACGGTCACGGCAAGGCTGAGTACTTTTCCAGCAGCTTCGAAGGCGCGATGATCCTTTTTGCCGCCGCGACCATCGCCTGGACCGCAGTCCATCGCTTGCTCGACCCGCAACCAGTGGAAAACGTCGGCATCGGGTTGATGGTCTCCATTGCCGCATCATTGGTGAATCTGGCAGTGGCATTGGTTCTGGGCCGCGCCGGTAAGCGCTACAACTCCATCACCCTGGAGGCAGACGCGAAACACCTTATGACTGATGTCTGGACTTCAGTGGGAGTGGTGGTGGGCGTGGCCGCAGTCGCTGTTACGGGCTGGGAACAGCTCGACCCCATCATCGCTTTGCTCGTGGCGGCCAACATTCTTTGGTCTGGAATCCAGATTCTGCGCAAATCAGTCCTCGGCCTGATGGACGCCGGGCTGCCTGCCGCGGATATGAAGATGATCGGCGCGGTCTTGGATTCTCATCGAGAGGAGAAGGTCGAATTTCACGCCCTGCGTACACGTCAGTCGGGCGCGCGACGTTTCATTTCGTTGCATATCATGACGCCGGGCTTCTGGACGATCCAACGGGGGCATGACCTGGCGGAACGCATTGAGGCTGAACTGCGCGCTACCTTGCCCGGTTCGACCATCTTCACCCACATCGAACCTATCGAGGACCCGACTTCTCTGGCCGACATCACCATCGACAGGCGCTGAAGCATCCACCATCCACAGATTGCGCGCCGCCGTGTACTGGTCATGTGACCAGGATGCAAACTCACCGTTCGTAGGACGATTTCTGACTGCTGTTTTCCTATAGTGGATGGAGAAAATCTCTCGTTGATGTCAACGGGTTTTCGATGATAGTTCAATGACTGCAGCTCAATGGCTGCAGCTCAATGACGCAGGATCAGGAGGGAAGTTCTATGCTTGTAATGGATCGCATGAGTTCGCCCGCAATCACCGTCAGAGCCGATATGTCTTTTCAGGATGCACTGAAGCTGATGCGCGAACGCAAGTTCCGCCGCTTGCCGGTCGTGGGTGAGCATGGCGAGCTCATTGGCATCGTTTCAGAACGCGATCTGCTCCACGCAGCGCCTTCACCGGCCACATCGCTCAGTGTCTGGGAGGTGAATTATCTGTTGTGGAAACTCAAAGTGGCCGATGTCATGACAGAGAAAGTCATTTCGGTTGCGCCCGACGCTCCCATTGAAGAGGCGGCCAAGATCATGGTTGACCGCAAGATTGGCGGATTGCCCGTTGTTGACGCCGCCAACAAGGTCATCGGCGTCATCACCGAAACCGATATCTTCCGGGCGTTCACCGAGCTGCTTGGCAGCGGCGAACACGGTCTGCGCCTGCTCGTGCGTATCCCGGAGAGCAAAGGCACTCTTGCCCGTCTGGCCCAGGGAATTTCCGAGTTGGGCGGCAACATTCTCAGCGTGGGTACATTCAACGACACAAGCGGCGATCACCGCATCCTACTCGTCAAAGTTGCTGGCGTCGGCAAAGAAGCTATCGCCCATCGGCTGGATGAACTGGGCGACGAGGTGCTGGACGCCCGTGAAATTTAGCCTGACGCCGTGAGGCGGATGCGCATCCGTCTCACGGCGTTTTCTCTTTGACTCGCGCCTCACGGGCGCTTGCGGCGCGCACCACATCCCAGGAGACCATACATCATGTCTGGAAAAACGAGAGAAATTGTCACGATTGAAGGCAATGAGGCCGCAGCCTACGTTGCCTATAAAACAAGCGAAGTGATCGCCATCTATCCCATCACGCCTTCGTCACCCATGGGGGAATTGGCCGATTATTGGAACTCGCGTGGCGAGACCAACTTGTGGGGCACCGTCCCGTTGGTGGTGGAGATGCAGTCAGAGGGCGGCGCGGCTGGCGCCTGTCACGGCGCGCTGACAAGCGGCGCGCTGACCACCACCTTCACCGCCAGTCAGGGCTTGCTGCTCATGATCCCCAACATGTTCAAGATCGCCGGCGAGCTGACTCCTGCGGTCTTTCACATCGCCGCGCGTAGCCTGGCCGCGCAGGGATTGTCCATCTTTGGCGACCATAGCGACGTGATGGCGGCGCGCAGCGCTGGTTGGGCCATGCTCTTTGCCAATTCAGTGCAAGAGGTGATGGACATGGCTATGGTGGCCCACGCCAGCACGCTGGAGGCGCGCCTGCCTTTCCTCCACATCTTCGATGGTTTCCGCACCTCCCACGAGATCGGCAAGATCGAGATGCTGAGCGAAGACGACATCCGCGCCATGATCTCGGCGGACCTGGTGCGAGCGCACCGGGCGCGCGGACTCACGCCAGACGCGCCCGTGATGCGCGGCACTGCTCAAAACCCGGATGTCTACTTCCAGGGACGCGAGACGGTCAACCCTTACTATCTGGCCACTCCTGCCATTGTGCAGGGGCAGATGGACAAACTCGCCGGCCTGGTGGGGCGACAATATCATCTCTTTGATTATTACGGCGCGCCGGACGCTGATCGGGTGCTTGTGGTCATGGGGTCGGGCTGTGAGACAGTGGAAGAAACCGTCGACCACCTGGTGGCCCGGGGTGAAAAAGTGGGGCTGGTCAAGGTGCGGCTCTATCGTCCGTTTTCTGTGGAGCATTTCCTGCAAGCGCTGCCTGCCACGGTCACAAAAATGGCTGTTCTGGACCGCACGAAGGAGCCAGGCAGCGCCGGCGAGCCGCTTTACATGGATGTGGTGACGGCTGTAGCCGAGGGGATGGCGAGCGATCAGACGCCTTTTGCGGTCATGCCACGCATCGTCGGCGGTCGCTATGGCCTGTCGTCCAAGGAATTCACGCCGGCCATGGTCAAAGGCGTCTATGACATGCTGGCCGGCCCGACGCCCAAGAACCATTTCACCGTGGGCATCGTGGATGATGTCACCCACACCAGCATCGCCTACGACCCGAGTTTCAGCATCGAGTCGCCCGAAGTTGTGCGCGCGATCTTCTGGGGGCTTGGCTCCGACGGCACGGTGGGAGCGAACAAGAACACCATCAAGATCATCGGCGAAGAGACAGCCAATTTCGCCCAGGGCTATTTCGTCTACGACTCGAAAAAATCAGGAGCGCGCACTATCTCCCATTTGCGCTTTGGCCCCCACCCCATCAAGAGCACCTATCTCATCGAACGCGCCAATTTTGTGGCCTGTCATCAATTTGGCTTTTTGCGCCTCTATGACGTTCTGGCCAATGTGGAAGAGGGCGCGGTCTTTCTGCTCAACGCCCCCTATGGGCCGGACGAGGTGTGGGATCACCTGCCCCGCACAGCCCAGGAAGAGATCATCCGCAAGAAGCTGCGCTTCTTTGTCATCGACGCCTACAAAGTAGCGCGCGACAACGACATGGGCACGCGCATCAACACGGTGATGCAGACGTGCATGTTCGCCATCAGCGGCGTGCTCCCCCGTGAAGAAGCCATCGCGAAGATCAAGGAGAGCATTCAGAAGACCTACGGCAAGCGCGGCGAGAGCGTCGTGCGGCGCAACTGGGCCGCGGTGGATGACACGCTGGCCCACCTGTACCAGGTGAGCACGCCGGATCAGGTGACGAGCGACATCGAGATGCCGCCGGTTGTATCGCCGCTGGCGCCTCGTTTCGTTCAAGATGTGACGGCCAAGATGATGGCCGGGCTGGGCGATCTGCTGCCAGTGAGCGCCATGCCAGCCGACGGCACATATCCCACGGGAACCACCAAGTGGGAAAAACGGAACATCGCGCTGGAAGCCCCGGTGTGGGATCCCAGCGTCTGCATCCAATGCGGCAAGTGCGTTCTGGTTTGCCCCCATTCGGTGATCCGCGCCAAAGCGGTGGAGTCGAGCGATCTCGCCAACGCCCCCGATGGCTTCAAGATTGCAGATGCGCGCTGGCGCGAGCTGCCTGACAAGAAGTACACCATCCAGGTGGCGGTGGAAGATTGCACAGGATGCAGCCTGTGTGTGGAAGTGTGTCCGGCCAAGAACAAGAGCGCGGCGGGGCGCAAAGCCATCAACATGGAGGATGTGCTGCCCCAGCGCGAACAGGCGATCAAGTACTGGGATTATTTCCTCACCCTGCCCGACCAGCCCCTCGATTCGCCGGAATTGGCCTTCACCAACGTAAAGAACATCCAGTTGTTGACGCCCACCTTCGAGTTTTCGGGCGCGTGCGCCGGTTGCGGCGAGACGCCCTATCTCAAGCTCATGAGTCAACTCTTTGGCGACCGAACGGTCATCGCCAATGCCACCGGCTGTTCGAGCATCTATGGCGGCAACCTGCCCACGACGCCGTGGACCACGAACCACGAGGGGCGCGGCCCGGCCTGGGCGAACTCGCTCTTCGAGGACAACGCTGAATTTGGCCTGGGAATGCGCGTGACGTTGGACAAGCAGCTCGAATACGCCAGTGGTCTCGTAAACCGGTTGCGCCCAGTGGTGGGCAGCGATCTGGCAGACGCCCTGTTGGGCAATGAACAGAAAGACGAAAGCGCAATCAATCTCCAGCGAGGGCTCGTGCAACAGTTGAAAGAGAAGCTCGCAGGAATGGACGACCCGATTGCGCTGGATTTGCTCGGACTGGCCGATAAACTGGTCAAGAAGACGGTTTGGATCGTGGGCGGCGATGGCTGGGCCTACGACATTGGCTATGGCGGGCTGGATCACGTTTTGGCCAGCGGGCGCAACGTGAACATCCTGGTGCTCGACACTGAAGTCTACTCCAATACGGGTGGACAGTCCTCCAAAGCCACGCCCCTGGCTGCCGTAGCGAAATTCGCCGCGGGCGGCAAGCCCACGCCCAAGAAGGACCTGGGCATGATGGCGATGAGCTATGGCAACGTCTATGTGGCGCGCATCGCCATGGGCGCCAGCGACGCGCACACGGTGCGGGCCTTCCTGGAGGCGGAGTCCTTTGAGGGGCCGTCACTCATCATCGCCTATTCACACTGTATCGCTCACGGCATCAACATGCAGAAGGGCATGGAGCAGCAGGCGCTTGCCACCCAGTCGGGCTACTGGCCGCTTTTCCGCTTCGACCCGCGGCTGAAGACCGCAGGCAAGAATCCGTTCCAACTCGATTCCAAGGAGCCAAAGATTCAACTGCGCGAGTACGCATACAATGAGAATCGCTATCGCATGTTGGCGCAGAGCGACCCGGTCGCCGCCGATGCGTTGATGAAAGAAGCTCAACAGGCGGTGAATGACCGCTGGCAGCAATACGTGCGGCTTGCCCATCACGATGGCGGAAATCAATGATCTGAACGGTTGCTGGAATCATACATAGAAAGGGGAGAGAATGGACATTTCCACGACATACATGGGCTTGAAGCTGAAGCATCCGGTGATTGCATCAGCGTCGCCGCTTTCATATACCCTGGATGGAATCCGCAGCCTGGAAGATGGCGGCGTTTCGGCCATCGTCATGCACTCGCTCTTTGAAGAGCAGATCGAAGGCGAAAGCCACCTCCTCGACCACTATCTGAACTATGGCGTGGAAAGCTTCGCCGAGGCGCTACATTACTTCCCCAATCTGGACGCCTACAACATTGGCCCAGAGCAATATCTCAATCTGATCCAGCGGGCAAAGCGGACGGTGGATATCCCCATCATCGGCAGCCTGAACGGCGTCTCCACCGGCGGCTGGATCGAATACGCGCGCCGCATTCAAGAAGCGGGCGTCGATGCGCTGGAACTCAACATCTACTACATTGCCACCGATTACAGCATGAGCGGGGCCGAAGTGGAACAGGTGTACGTAGACATCGTGCGACAGGTGAAAGAAGTCGTGTCGATTCCTGTGTCGGTGAAAGTGGGACCCTACTTTAGCTCGTTCGCCAACATGGCCATGCGGTTGGCCCGCGCTGGCGCAGATGCGCTGGTTGTCTTCAACCGTTTCTATCAGCCCGACATCGACCTGGAAGAGTTGGAGGTGACGCCCCATCTGGTCCTCAGCCATCCATTCGAGATGCGACTGCCGCTGCGCTGGGTGGCGATCCTCTACGGCCATGTGCCAGTGGATTTTGCGATCACCAGCGGCGTACACACCCACGAAGATGTACTCAAGGGGTTGATGGCCGGCGCCAACGTGACCATGATGACATCCGAGCTGCTGAAGAACGGCGCTGGTCGCGCCGGTCAGATTGTAGACGCCGTTGTTCAATGGATGGAAGAACACGAATACGAATCCGTCTCACAAATGCGCGGCAGCGTCAGTCAGCGCAACGTGGCCCAGCCCGATGCTTTTGTCCGCGCAAACTATATGAAGGTGTTGCAGTCGTGGCGGGCAGACCCAGCGGGGGTGCGGATTCGCTAGGCCTTAGTCGAAAATGAATGATTCACCTGCCAGATGAATGGCCGTCGCTGCAATTGCCAGACATCATAGGAGGTTTTATGGCCAAACGTACGGTGTTGATCCCGCTCGACGGCTCAGAGTTTAGCCGGCAAATCCTACGCGTTGTGGGGAACGTCTTCGAGCCGACAGACGTAACGCTGATCCTCTTTCGGGCTGCCTATCCCCCCGTAGTTTCCTCCACGAACGTCCCAGGCGAAACATTCGCGGGAAACATACGATTGACAGGCTCATATGAAACGTACAGCCGAACTCTGGATGTGAGCTACGAAGCCTTAGAAAAAGAACGCGAGCACTATCGCCAGATGTTGTTGGATGAACTTGCCCCCGACGCAGCCAAGCTGCGCAACGTAGGTTACACCGTAATGGTGCAAGTCGACTACGGCGACCCCGCCCAGTGTATCATCGACGCCGTCAAAAGCAGCCACGTTGACCTGGTTGCCATGGCGACCCATGGGCGAAGCGGCCTGGGGCGGTTGGTGTTGGGCAGCGTGGCGGAGCGGGTGCTGCGCAATATCGAAGCGCCGGTTTTGCTCATGCGGCCCGCGCCCACGGTCGCAGACAAAGGCGCCTTCGCCGACCTCCTGGCGCGCAGTTTGGGCCAGGGGCGCGCGCTCCATGTGGCCGTCGCCACCGATGGCTCAGCGCCGACCCAACAGGCGGTTGACATCGCCGCATATCTGGCCGGTCTGCTGCAGACGCGCCTGACGGTTCTGGTGGTGGCCGACGAGCGAGAGGGTTCCGCCCAGGCCCAAAAGGTGATGAAGAACGTCTTCAGCGCCCTGGACAGCCAGGCGATTCGCCCGGAATTCGTCCCACTGGTTGGCTTTGCCAACGAAGTCGTTCTGGGCTTTCTGGAAAAGAATCCCAAAGATCTCTTGGTGCTTGGCTCCTTCCAGGATCGCGGCGCGGGTGCAGCGGCGATTGGCGCAACAGCGCAACGTCTGGTACAGTATGCGCCAACATCAGTACTCATCGTAAAGGGTCACCGTCGCGAGTTCCGCCGCATTTTGGTCTGCGCCGATGTCGATGACGATGCTGTGGTGACTGCCGCCGCCCTGTTGGCCGAAGGAATGGGCGCTTCGCTCGACTTGGTTCACGTCATTTCGCCCTCCGCCGCCAATTATCTCTCCACAAGCCCTAGCGGCGATCTGGCGCTCGATGCGATTTTGAGCCAAGGCACCCACCTCTCTGCTGTCTTGCAGGGTTGGATGATGCGCCTGGGCGAACAAGGCATCAGCCACACCAGCGTGCATGTGCAGCGCGGCAACATGCCAGAGACCGCTCTGGAGCTGGCGACCAAGGGCGACTATGACCTTGTCTGTGTAGGCAGCCGCTCTAGCGCCGGTCATTTCCCGGGCAGCGCAGCCAACAGTGTAGTGCGCTACGCTGAGTGTTCGGTGTTGGTCGTGCGCTCTCACTAGTGCACGTGGGCTGAAGTAAACCAATGGTTGTCATTCTGAGCGCAAGCGAAGAATCCTGTTCGACCACGATGGATGCTTCACTGCGTAGGCGGGTGCGCCCATTTTGATCAGCATGACAATATCACCGGCTTATTTAGGCCCTTGTGTACTAGTACACGAGGGCGCAAGTAACCCAATGGTTGTCATGCTGAGCGCCAGCGAAGCATCTCGCGCTGCCACCCAGATGCTTCACTGCGTTCAGCATGACAATACCACCGGCTTATTTAGGCCCTTGTGTACTAGTACACGAGGGCGCAAGTAACCCAATGGTTGTCATGCTGAGCGCCAGCGAAG
>CAZLMM010000066.1:0-37576 GCA_964560495.1 uncultured Caldilineaceae bacterium | reverse complement strand
AATTCATTTGGGTGCATTCAAAGTTAGTTCGCTGTAGGGGCATGAACGGCGGCGAGATCACCTGTCTCGGAGCGCAAAACTGTGCCGCCGCCGTTCATGCCCCTACGAAGTGGTCATCCGTAACTGATCTTGAATACACCCAATTCATCTACCACAAACAACAAGGCCAATCTCAGCTGAGATTGGCCTTGCGTAAAAGGAGGTGAACCCAAGTGTCAGGCTAGATTTTACCAACTTTTGTGGTGCTGCGCAGGCATGAGGTGCAGAGCCGTCGAGAGACAACTTTATCAGCTTCCACTACTTGCACCTTCTGCACATTTACGTTCCAGGTGCGGCGCGTTGCCTTCTTCGACCATGGGCGGTTATTACCGCTCTGCGGTGCTCGATTGCAGTATTCGCACTTCATAATCCCAATCCTCTTGTCATTTTCAATACCCGCAGACGACACGGTTGTCCGCCAAGTCTCGCCGATCACGTCTTTGTTTCAACTATGATAGCAGGTCATGGCGGATGCGCCAAATTTGCGCCACGTGAGGGGCGCGCTTCACGAGTGAGGCAGGAATCGCCACGGGCATGGGGCAAGCTGATGTGGGAGAAATACACCCAACCTGGCGACGAAAATTTGATCGTCATGCAAGGAAGCGGTATGCTGAAGGGGTTTGGAGAGTCTATCAATCAACATTTCTACAACACTCTATGGGCAAAGTACGGATCGTCACCGATAGTAACGCATTTCTATCACCCGGTTTCCTGAGCGAACACGCCGTTGAAATCATCCCACATCGTATCAAGATCGGCAGCTCCGTCTACGAAGAAGCAGCCGATTTTACGGCTGATCAGATGTTTCAACGGTTGAATGCGGCGCAGGCGGCGGGTATGACACAGCTTCCCGAGGTGCTGGCTGCGGATGTGAACACGCTCTTGGACGCCTACCAGACGCCCGGCAATGAAGCCGAGCACATCGTCTCCATCCACATGAGCAGCCGCCTCAGCCCCATGTACAGCGTCGCCCGGCGCGCAGCGGAGATGCTCAAAGGTCGCTACACCATCCGCGTCATTGACAGTCAGAGTACATCCTTCGGCTTGGGTCAGTTAGTGGAAAAGGCAGCGTTCGCCGCCCATCGCAATGCTTCCATCCACGAAATTGCACGAATTGTCAATGGCGATGTGCCCCACCTTTATGTAGCGCTCTTTTCCGAGAGTTTGAGCTATCTGGAACGCAGCACACAACTCAGTGCATCGCAAAGTCTGCTTGGCGCAATGCTTGGCATCAAGGCCATGCTCATGATGGAAGAGGGCAAACTGGCGACGTTGGAAAAGGTGCAGACGCGTGATGAGGTGGTGGAGAAGCTCTATGAATTCGTTGCGGAATTTGCCCGCGTTGAGCATGTGGGGATTTTGCATCACAACTATGAGCGAGCACGCAGCCAGTTGGTGGGGCGACTGAGTGAGGCAATGCCCAACACGCCCATTCACGATCTCATCTATCCGCCCAGTCTGGCAGCATATGTCGGCCCCAATGTGCTCGGCGTCATCGTCTGCGAAGGGGTGTTCTAGGTCTATCGACCCATCGGCAAGAACAGTCAGCGCGCGCCCTCTATACTTTGCTCTGTTTGAGACCAGGAGTTTTCGCAGGCCAAAAACTCCTGGTCTCAAAGCAACCGCAGTATAGAATTTCCGCCTTTCGGCTGCTGCTTTTTTATTCCCCAAGGGGGATTCACATTGACACCAAAAGCTCTCACCCGATTACTGCGGGTGCTTGATCTCGAAGAACGTCAGAACTGGCGCAACCGCGCCGTCATTGGTGGATTGCAGGCCATGGCGGAACGATGGCGCGATGACGCGCTGGCTGAGCAGATTGATGCTCAGATCGTAGAATCCATCGTGAAGTTGATGGCGCACTATGGCCAGGTCTCCCAGCAGGAACGCCCAGATGCCATTGAAAAGATGCGGCGCATTCTGGCCGGCGAACCGCCCGAAGCCCTCACACCGACGCTTTCTCCGGCGTCTCACAACGCACCCAAAGCTGCTGCAAAACAGACAACAGTCGTAGACAGCTCGCCGCCCGAATCCGAGGCCACTGAGGATTTCCAGAGCAACAGGGTCTTTGTCTACGATTTTCGTGAAGCAGCATCCCCCCACTCTGAGGAGCCAGCCCTTCGCAGCCGTTCAGTCCGAACGCCGCCGCGCCCCTCGCGCAGCCCGCGCGACCTCCAGGCGTCGCCTTCCATCTTGCCGGGCGTTGGCCCTGCCACGGTCGAACAGCTTGCCCGCCTCGGCGTCAACCAGGTCGTCGATCTTCTCTGGTGTATCCCCATGCGTCACGAAGATTACAGCCAGCTCAAGACCATCTCTGCGCTCCAACCAGGTGAGCAGGTTACGATCATCGCAAATCTGTGGGAGGTGCGCGAGCGCAAGATCGGCATGAATCGCCAGATGGTGCAGGGCATCTTGGCAGACGGCACAGGTACGATTCACGCGACGTGGTGGAATAAGTACGTCGTCCGCCAGTTGACCCCCGGGACGACCATGCGTTTTAGCGGCAAGGTTGGACTGTACATGGGGCAGAAAACCCTGGACAACCCCACCTTTGAAGAAGTCGACGCCGAAATGGTCTCCACGGGGCGGCTGGCGCCCGTCTATCATCTGACTGAAGGGTTGAACCATAAGCGCATGCGTGGTCTGGTGCGCATGGTGTTGGAGGATTTCGCGACGCTGTTGACCGATCCACTGCCCGCGGCGGTGCGCAAAGAATACGATCTGTGCGATTTGGCAACGGCTTTGTGGCAGATTCACTTTCCCGATAGTTTGGACCAGCTTACAGCGGCGCGGCAGCGACTGGTCTTTGAGGAACTCTTTTTCCTCCAATTGGGCGTTTTGCAGCGGCGTCAGGCATTGAAACAGGCGACCGCACCAGCGCTCAATGATTCCAAAGCCCTCCTGGAACATTTCCAAAACGGGTTGCCGTTTTCCTTGACCGGCGCTCAGCAGCGCGTCCTTCGTGAAGTCAGCGCCGACCTGGAACAATCTACGCCCATGGCGCGTCTGGTGCAGGGTGACGTGGGGTGCGGCAAAACTGCTGTCGCCGCTGGCTGCATGTGGATTGCCTCAGCCAACGGTGTGCAATCTGCACTCCTGGCGCCGACACAGATTCTCGCCGAGCAGCACCATCGCGGCGTCAGCCAGTTGTTGAGCCAGTTTACGCGATCCGATGGCGCGCCCGTGCAGACTGCGCTCCTCACCGGTCGGGTGACAGGCGAGGAGCGCGAACGCATCAAAGCGGGACTGCGCAGCGGCGAAATCGATGTCGTGATCGGCACAACTGCCCTGATCCAGGACGATGTGGAGTTCAACAGCCTGGGTTTTGTCGTCGTGGATGAACAGCATCGTTTTGGCGTTGAGCAGCGGGGCGTCCTGCGCACAAAAGGCGATCTCCAGCCGCACCTGTTGGTCATGAGCGCGACGCCCATCCCCCGCAGCCTGGCCCTCACCATCTATGGCGACCTGGATGTGAGCATCATCGACGAGATGCCGCCCGGGCGCACGCCAGTGATGACGAAGCGCTTCCGCACCAGCGAACGCGAACGCCTCTACAACTTCCTGCGCAGCGAGGTGAGACAGGAACGCCAGGCGTTCATCGTCTACCCGTTGGCGGAGGAGAGCGATAAGCTGGAGGTAGGCGCGGCGGTGGAGGCCCACGAGCGGCTAAGTCGGGAAATCTTCCCCGATCTGCGCATTGCGTTGCTCCACGGACGCATGAGCGGTAGCGAAAAGGACGCAGTCATGAGCGCGTTTGCCGCCCGCGAGTTCGATGCGCTGGTCAGCACCAGCGTCATCGAGGTGGGCATCGACGTGCCCAATGCCTCGCTTATGATCGTGGAGGATGCGGATCGATTTGGTCTTGCACAGCTTCACCAGCTGCGCGGGCGGGTGGGGCGCGGCCAACACAAGAGCTATTGCGCCTTGGTGAGCGACGCTGAAGGCGTGATCGCTGAAGAACGATTGCGCACCCTGGAAAGTACGAATGACGGATTCAAACTGGCCGAAAAAGACCTGGAACTACGCGGGCCAGGCGATTTTCTGGGCACGCGTCAGAGCGGACTTCCCGACCTGCGCGTCGCCCAGTTTTCCGACGCTGCGACGCTCTTACTTGCCCGAGAGGCAGCGCAGAAGCTGTTCGCCGACGATCCAACGTTGCTGGCATTTCCCCAGCTCGCCAAACAGGTGCAGCGTTTCTGGCGCGGTCATGGCGATGTGAGTTGATCACGAAAGCTGGACAAAGCTAGGAACGCACCGCCCATTCAAGGTCTCTTTGACGTTGAACGAGCTTTGTGCTAGGATTTCCTGGCCGTGAACAACTGATAAAGGTCAATCGATCACTCCTCTTGCATCCGTGCGCCTGACCCGCCTCGTCCCGTGCATCCTCGAACGATCCACCCCAGCGCAGCACCTGCGCGCTTCGTCGCACCCAATTCGGCAACCAAGGAGACACCCATGAAGACCAAATCACAAGTGCACAAGCTATCCCTGATAGGGGAGCCAAGAATTCGTTCAATCATGTGGCTGTTGGTGTGGGCCGGCCTCATGGTTGCGGCGTTTCTCTATGTCGTGAGCGCAGGAGGAACGCCGGCCCTGGCGCAGCATGACCACGGCAACCATGCGCCGGCCGCCGGCACGATCCCCCCGCCGCTGCCGGCTATGTCGCTCTTTCAGGCCAACCTGGCCGCGGCCAACGAGACCCACGCGCCCGACAGCATCGCCGCCGGTCGCGTGGTGATGGCTATCATCTCCGACACCCTCTACATGCGCATACTGGTGGCCGACATTGACAACATCATCGCTGCCCACATCCATCAAGGCGGACCTGGGGTGAATGGCCCGATCGTGGCGACCCTGTACACCGCCGCCGACGGCCCCTTTGACCCTGCACACCCCATCACTGCCAGCGCGCCGCTGGCAAGCGTGGTGATGACCGACCTGGTGACGGGACAATACTACGTCAATATCCACACCATGGATTTCCCGGCTGGTGAAATACGCGGTCAGCTCATTCCCTATGCGCCGCCCCAGAAGTTCAGCAGCCTGCTCATCGGCGAAAACGAAGCGCCGACGCCAGTGACCAACACCCAGGCCAGCGGCGTAGGCTATTTCACCCTCATCAGCAGCGACACCCTCACCTATGTAGTGCATGTGAGCAACATCGTCAGCATCACCGCCGCCCACATTCACTACGGTCCCAATGGGGTGAGCGGGCCGGTTGTCAGCGCCATCTACACAGGTACAGGTAGTTTTGGGCCGGGCAATCCGGTGGCCGGTTCGCTCCAGATCAATGGCATCGCGCTGGTGAATCTGCTCACAAACTATCTTTATGTCAATGTACACACGGTCACCCATCCGGCTGGCGAAATTCGCGGGCAGATCGGCGGGGCGAACACCTTCGCTGCCTGTCTCATCGGCGCTGAGGAAGTCCCACCCGTCACCACGTTGGCCGGTGGAACAGGGATTCTGGCGCTGGACGCCGACGGCAAAACCCTCGATTATCGCGTCATGGTGCAGAACATCGACAAGATCACCATGGCGCACATCCACAAGGGTGACGTAGGCGCCAATGGCCCGGCGCTCTTTACGCTTTATAATGGAACGGGCGCGTTCGGTGCGGGACAGCCCATCAGCGGGACGGTGCAGCTCAACGCCGAACAGGTGATGGAGATGATCGCCGGGCGCTACTATATCAACGTGCATACCAGCGACTACCCGGCCGGCGAGATTCGCGGCCAGATCGATGCCTATGACCCACCAGCGCACCTGAACGCGCCGCTGTTGGGTGCAAATGAGGTCCCGGCAGTCGCCACGTCTGCTGTGGGGCTGGCGCGCCATACCTTCAGTGCCGCGCTCGACCAGATCGTCACCAGCGTCATAGTCACCGACATCACCGATATCACCGCGGCCCACATCCACTTCGGTCCGGTGGGCGTCAATGGCGGCGTGGTCAAGCTGCTCTATTCCACGGCCAGTCCCGAAAGTTTTACTTCCAGCAACCCGATTGCCCACGGCGGCGCGCTGAGCGGGAGCGACTGGGTCAACGCGCTCACCGGCTACTGGTATGTGAATATCCACACTGTCGCCCATCCTTCCGGCGAGATCCGTGGACAAGTGGGTGCAGAACGCGCGTACATGTCTGCGCTGTCGGGTGCGAATGAAGTACCACCTGTCGCGACCAATGCAACTGGGCGCTCGGTCCTTGCGCTGAATGATGAAGCCACGGCGCTAAGCTATCGGCTCGCCGTGAAGGATATCGAGCACATCACTGCGGCGCACATTCATCGCGGCGCGGTCGGCGTCAACGGCCCGGTGATCGCCACGCTCTACAACGGCGTCGGCGACTTCGACCCATCGCACCCCATCGCCGGCTCTGCCGCCCTCGGCACAACAGATATTTTACGCTTGCTGAAGCAAGGCCTCTACCTCAACGTCCACACGATGCACGCACCCGGCGGCGAAATCCGCGGGCAGATCACTCCCCAACTAACGCCGAGTGATTACGCAGCGGTGATGAGTGGGGCAAACGAGGTTCCTCCGGTGACAAGCCTGGGGTTCGGGTTGACCCATCTATCGTACAGCGAGGCAACGGGGATGATTCAATATAGCGTGGCCGTCAGCAACGTGGTGGGCGCAACTGCGGCGCACATTCATGTGGCGCCGACAGGCCAGAATGGGCCGGTTGTCTACGGATTGTTCAATGCTGCGACCGACGGAACGCTCGACGCAAGTCATCCCCTGGGCGGCTGCATCAACCCCACGAGTATGGATCTGGTGAATTTGCTGTCGGGCTACTGGTATGTCAATGTGCATACGACCGCCAATCCCGGCGGCGAGATTCGCGGCCAGGTCTATCCCGTGAGTCGCCAGTTCCTGCCCCTGATCTCCACCGTTGCCACTGACTAACCTTTCAAACGCGAGCACGAGTACGGCTTTAGCCGTACTCGTGCTCGCGTTTTCCTACTCCTTCCACGCCAAGATTAGCCGGACGCGCTCTGCGCCATCAAGCGAAGTATACAGGAATGTGCGACCATCGTTCGTCACAATGTCTGCGTGCCCCAGTCCAATGTTGCCAGGCAGATTTTCCAGCAAGGGATTGGCGGGGAAGCGTTCCCACGGTCCGTCGATCTCGTCCGTCGCACTTCTGGCCAACCCCAGGCCAAATTGGGTATCGCCTGGGTCGCCCGGCCCCGGCCCGCGCACACCTTCGTAGAGCATGTAGAAGCGGTTGCCCACCTGGGTCACATCGGCGGAACTGACGGTGCGAAAGTCGAAGTGGGCGTTGGCTGCGCTGTCATTGGTTTCGAGCGGACCATATTCGTCCGCGCCTGTGAAAAGCGGATTCCAGCGGCACGGGCGATAGCTGCTGGCGTGCGCCTGTTTCGGGCCGCTGATGCAACCCATGCCACCGGGGTTCTGTCCCAACCCCACAAAGATATAGAGCCAATTGCCCTCGACAAAGAGGCCGGGCGGCCTGCCCACCAGACAATCATAGTCATGGGGCGCATGAGGGTGCTCGCCGATGCGGGCAAAGCGGGGGCAGCCGTCATACCACAAATGCCAGATGCCCGTGCCGCCCACCTCTTCGGATGAACTCCACGTTTCTCCATCGTGCGAGCGGCGCAGATGGACAAAGCCGCCGTGCTCGTACACCAAGAACCAGGTTGAGCCGTCGAAGACCACTCGTGGATATTGCTGTTGGTTGATGTGGTCGATCTTCCTGTCGCAGGGGCATTGCTGGCAGGCGAACTGGCAGACGGGCGGCGACAATGTGAACGACTCGCCGGCATCGGCGCTGCGATAGACGACTGTGCAGCCGGGAAACTCGACCGGAAAACCGCAGCGGTCGACAACGCCGGCCGAGCGGTCGCTGGCGTGGACGAAGGACCACCATTCGCTGTTCGGCGCGACCACCGTGTCCGATTCGCCCATGGGCAGCCCCGTGTCGCCCACATCCAGGACGAACTCGGCGTCTCCGTTCCAGAAATCGTCCAATGTGGGCGGGCGGCTGCGGTCGGGCGTGGGCGTGGCTGGCGGCGAGAAAGAGCAGCCGGCAAGGAGGAGAGACGTGAACAGGGCAATGAGCAGACGAATGCGCATAGGCAGCCATTATAGCGTCTTGGGCAGCCTTGCCAAAGACGCCAGCGGCGGGAATCCCTTTGTGCTCACTGCGGCAAACAAAGCCAAACAGAGACAATTGTCACGCCGCGGTGAAGCCCGAGAATCCGGCCAGCATCTTCGCCACTTTCTTGGCTACATCAATTGCCCGCAAATTGGTGAAATCCTGACCTGTGATGCGCTCAACCTCGGTGCGTCCTCCGCTCCCCGGCGCAACCATAGTCTCCAGGCGCTTGACCATGTCCTGGTTCTTGTAGCCGCCAAATTGCGTGTTGAGTTTCTGGATTTCCAGGTTGCCGCTCTGGAAGATCATCTTCATGCCAGCTTCGGAGTGGGTGTTGGACATGACCGATTTGTACTCTGGCAGCACCGGGCCGATGTCCTCCGACGAACCTGTTTGATTCGCCCATGCGTCGGAATCCTCCATGTTTTCGATTTGCTGCGACACCATGTCATCCATCTGAAAAGCCATGAACTTGGATTCCGAATCGGTCATACCTGTGCGATCTTTGCCGCTCATGCAGTTGTAGTGGACCATGGCGCCCAGCAGATGACCCAGATTGGAAATGAGCGCCGGCATGCGATAAGGCTCGCGGCGGTGTTTTTTGCGTTCGGCAGTCACCAACGCCCAGAGTTGCTTGATCTTCGCCATGTCGGTCAGGATCTTTTTGTTCTTATTGGTCAAGTCCTGGATGCGCATACGCGAGCGGGCGTTGATAAAGCGCGCTTGTTGCAGCCGAGCCACCTCCAGACGAGAATTGTTCAACTCATCGCCCAGCGCCAAAAGAGTTTCATCTTTGAGGACGCCCAGTTTCTCGATGGAAGCGTTGTTGATCGACTGGCTGCTGGTGTCCAGCCGGCGACCGGCGTTGACCGCAAAATTGAAGTTCATGATGTTGAAGCGCACCCACACCTGGCGCGTTCCCAAGTCCACTTGTTGTGGTCCTGCGTTCTGCCAATGCTCCAGTGCAGCGCGGTGCTCGTTGATCATCTTGGCGTCGCCGAATTTGCCCACTACGCCGGTGAGCAGACCAGTCGTCACCACCGGGATGGTGACTGGTTCGCCTGGATTCGTGCCTTCTGTGTGGCTGGAAGGGCGATAGCGCGAGCTTTTCACATAGGCAATCGCCATGGCTTGCAGTAACTCCCACGCTTTGCCCCTGGCTGCGGTCGCCCGCTCATCGTCGTCTTTGATCCCCCTCTCGGTGAGCACGCCGCTGCGAAAGGCCGAAAAGAGCGGGTCGGCGCTCACCGAGCCATCCTTGCTGAATTCGGTCATCCAGCCGTTGATCAGCCGGCTGCGTCCTGTGGGCATCTCCTCTTTGGACATTTTGGGCGTCATGCTGGAATAGCCGGTTGTGCCGTATTGACCAAAGGTGTTCGTTCCCATCTTCGTGTCAAAGGCCTGGTTGAGAGGCGTAAACTTGCTACGATAGCCTTGACCGCCAAAGACCATGCGCTTCTCGAACGCGTTCCATGCGGAATTGTTGGTGAGCACCACGAATTCAAACTGGATCTTCTTGGCGACTTTGGCTGGCTTGAGCTTGGGAGCGCCCACAGCCTCGACGATTTGGGCGGCAAAATCCTCTTTCCAACTCTTGCTCAGCAGCGCCTTGGTACGTGCGCTTTCGCCCGATAGGTCCCCCAGCAGGCTGCTGTCGGGCGGACGCGCCTGAGTGAGCAGTAGCCTCCAGCGATCGGCCAATTCCTTGACCGCGCCGGCGTCGGTGTCAACATTGTTCTCCACCGCCACGTCCAACAGCACTTTGAGCGCCGCGCCGTGCATCTTTTGTTGCGCGTCGAACGCATCCTCCTCGCCCAAGGGGGTCTCGTCGGAACGCTGGATGACCGCCGGAACGCGCTGCGTCACCCGTGCGGCAATCTGGCTTGGGCGCGTCGTCATCGGCGCGCGCTGCACTCTGGCCGGCGCGCTTGCTTGAAGGATACGACCGACCGCAGCGTTGCCCATAGTGCGCTGGAGATAAGACGCCTGGGCTGGAGAGAATTCGCCAGAGTTGTTCAATACAGGCTGAAGCAGCGTCGAAGGACCGGACCCATGGGCCGTTGCGGTGGGGGGGGCGGGTTTGGTAGGCGCATTTTTCCGCCCCTTCGCCGCGTGGGAAAGTTCTTGCACGTTCGTCGTTGTCATCGTCATTGTCTCCTTTCTCAGAGGAACATTTCCGTCGGAATTCGGACGGTTCGTGCGGGCAGCGTACTCTCGATAACGTTGGGTGTGCGTCTCGGGGCGGCCGTGACTGGTGATGGGATGACCCTTCGTCGGCGATAAGTGAGTATAAATCGTGCGCGCCAGTTCGTCAAGATATGTATTTTGTTCGTTTTGTTCTCCTTATGAACCCAACGTCGCATGTGCGGCTTTCGCGCCTGCGTGCAAGAACCTTCACCGCACCCCGTCAGCCGCATGATTTGTCGCGCCCCATTGACCGCAGCTAAAATTCATGGGCGCTAACCCATGGGCCATCCAGGAAGCTCCGAGCTTCCTGGATGGTTGGAATGGGAAGACGTTTTCTGCAATTCATCCCACTGCACCGCACCACAGGAAAGATCCATGCATGCACCATTGGCCGAGCAGCGTCGCATGCTCGCCATCTATCTTCGTCCCCAAGTTGGCCGCGTCCTGTCGCTGACACTCCTCGTATTGGTCGGGATCGCTCTGCAATTGCTCAATCCCCAAATTTTGGCCGCCTTCATCGACGCAACGCAGCGCAGTGCAGACCAGGCTGCACTCATTGCGGCTGGGCTGCTCTACCTGGTGGTTGGCCTGGCGCAACACGGGGTGCGCCTGGCGGCGGTTGCCGTGAGCCTGACCGTGGGGTGGCGAGCCGCCAACGCCCTGCGCGCTGACCTCCTGCGCCATCTCCTGCGGCTGGATATGTCCTTTCACAAGGCGCACACACCCGGCGAGCTGATCGAACGGGCGGATGGCGATGTGGGCAGCCTCGGCAGCTTCTTTGCTGAGTTCCTGGTGCGCACCGCCGCCAATGGGTTGCTCATCGTCGGCATTCTCGTCCTGGTCTTTCGCATCGACGCCCTGGCCGGCGGCGCGCTGTTGATCTTCACCTTTCTCACTTTGCTCCTTATCGCCGTAGCGCACCGCTTGGGCGCAGCGCGCTGGCACGCAGCGCGCATCGCCTGGAGCGAGCAGATGGGCTTCATCGAAGAAAACTACGCGGGGACGGAAGACCTGCGGGGCGTGGGCGCTGAGCAATATGTCCTGCGCCGTCTGTTCATCCTCATGCGGAGCCTCACCGAAAAGGCGCGCGCCGGTTGGATGGCGCAGGCGTTGGCCTTTGCCGCCGCCAACTTTCTCTACGCGCTGGGTTACGGCCTGGGCCTGGCTTTGGGCGCGTATCTTTACATACAGGGGCAGGCGACGATTGGCGCAGCCTTCATGCTTGTTTTTTATGTGGGCATGTTGGCCGAACCCCTGGATGCGCTGCGCAGTCAAGGCAATATCCTGCAACAGGCCAGCGCCAGCGTCCGGCGCATCGACGACCTCCTCCGCTTGCAACCGCAGACTGCCCGCTCCGGCGTGCAGGTCAGCGTGTCGCCCTCTGGCCCGTTGGCGGTAGAATTCGATGGTGTGGACTTCACCTATTCGGATGCCGAGGCGGCGCAAGGCGATGCGAGCACGAGCACGACTGATGTTGCCGGCAGGGAGACTGTGCGCACACTGCGCGATATCACCCTGCGCCTGCCGCCGGGGCGCGTCCTGGGTCTGCTTGGGCGCACCGGCAGCGGGAAGACGACGCTGACCCGCCTGCTCCTGCGCCTCTATGACCCCGGCGCGGGCGTCATCCGCCTGGGCGGCGTTGACCTGCGCAGCCTGAATCTGAATGAGGTGCGCCGGCGCGTGGGCGTCGTGACTCAAGATGTGCAGCTCTTCCAGGCGACGCTGCGCGACAATATCACCTTCTTCGACCGCGCCGTCAACGATGCAGCCGTCGAAGCGGCGCTGGCCGAGCTGGGGTTGCTCGACTGGGCGCGCGCCATGCCCGCCGGACTGAATACAGTGTTGGGCGCAGGCAGTCAGGGGCTTTCGGCCGGCGAGGCCCAATTGCTGGCCTTCACACGCCTGCTCCTGCGCGACCCTGGTCTGGTGATTCTGGATGAGGCCGCAGCCCGCCTCGACCCAATCACCGAGCGGCGGCTGGAGCGAGCCATCGACCGCCTGCTGGTGAACCGCAGCGCGGTCATCATTGCTCATCGTCTCCACACTGTCCAGCGCGCCGACGACATTCTGATCTTGGAAGCGGGACGCGTGGTTGAATACGGCGCGCGCGTGGAGTTGGCGGCGAACCCGGCCTCCCGTTTCAGCCGTCTCTTGCGCACTGGCCTGGAGGAAGCCCTGGCATGACGAGCTCATTTCGATCTTTGGGGGCGGCATGAACACTTGGTGGTTTGTTTGGCGACTGATTCGTTTTGCGCCGGGTGTCTTTGCCTTGCAGTCGGCGCTCATCATTTTCTATCTGGGTGTGCGCGTCGTCCCGGGACTGATCGAGAAAGCCGTCTTCGATACGGTTACCGGCGCAGCGCCTGTCGCTGTCGGTATCCCGGCGTTGGTGGCGCTCTATGTTTCGGTGGGGCTGGCGCGCTCAATCGCAACCTATGGCGAGACTTGGGCCGGGCGCACGTTTCGCTATCGGGTGGGCGCGCTGCTGCGACGCAACCTGATGGCCGCTCACCTGCGGCGACCCGGCGCCGCCGCCCTTCCCGCGTCATCGGGCGAGGCGGTCAATCGTTATCGCGATGATGTGGCGGAAGTGGCCGATTTTCCCCTGTGGCTGCCCGATGTGGCGGGCAACGTGCTCTCCTTCATCATTGCAGTCGTCATCATGGCGCGCATCAGCCTGCCCATCACGCTTTTCGTCTTTGCGCCGCTGGTTGTCGCCTTTGTGGCCGGGCGCGCAGCCTGGAGCCGCTATCTGGCCTATGGACATCGGGAAGGCCGGGCAGCAGATGCGGTGACTGGCTTTTTGGGCGAGCTACTGGGCGCGGTGCAGGCCGTCAAGCTCGCCGACGCCGCCGAGCCGGTCATCGTCCACTTCGCTGCCTTGGGCGAGGAGCGCCGCCGGGCTGCTGTGCGGCTGGGTGTGCTCGAAGAGACGCTCTCCGCCATCCAGGCGTCGGCGGTGACGGTGGGAGTGGGCGTGATGCTGCTGCTGGTGGGTCAGGCCATGAGTAGCGGCGCGTTCACTGTGGGTGATTTCGCTCTCTTTGTCTACTTTCTGTGGTTCACCACTGACCTGCCCTCCTATTTGGGCAGCTTCGTCGGCGATATCAAGCAACAGGACGTAGCCATCGAGCGCCTGACCACCCTGATTCCTGAATTTCCGCCCCAAACCCTGGCCGAGCACCACCCGGTCTATCAGACCGAGACGCCGCCGCTGCTCGCTGCGCCGCGCCGCGCTGCTGGCGACCGGCTGGAGATGCTAGAGGCAACGGGTCTGACGGTCATCTTTGCAGACAACGGCCGGGGGGTGCGCAACGTGGATTTGACGATCCGCCCTGGCTCCTTCACTGTCATCACCGGGCAGGTCGGCGCGGGTAAAACGACGCTCTTGCGCGGGTTGCTGGGTCTGCTGCCGCTGGACGCCGGCGTGATCCGCTGGAACGGCGCGGCGGTGGATGATCCCGCGACCTGGTTTCAGCCACCCCGCTGCGCCTATACGCCACAGACGCCGCGCCTGTTCAGTGCTGCTCTGCGCGAGAACATCCTCTTGGGGCTGCCTGAAAGCGCGGTCGATCTGAACGCAGCGCTACATGCCGCCGTGCTGGAACCGGACGTAACTGCATTGGAGGCCGGTCTGGAGACAGTTGTGGGGCCGCGCGGGATGCGGCTGTCGGGTGGGCAGGTGCAGCGCGTGGCTGCGGCGCGCATGTTGGCCCGCCAGCCAGAGCTGTTGGTGTGCGATGATCTTTCGTCGGCGCTGGATGTGGAGACGGAGGGGTTGCTGTGGGAGCGGACAGCGAGGAGGGCGAGCACGAGTACGAGTACGAATCCCAGTGGGAGGACGTTTGTTGTTGTTTCTCATCGCCGACCGGTGCTGCGGTTGGCGGATCAGGTGGTCGTACTGAAGGAGGGACGGGTGGAGGCGGTGGGCGCTCTCGATGCGCTGCTGACTTCATGTGAGGAGATGCGCCGCTTGTGGGAAAGTTGGCAGGATTCCGCGCCGCGCTGAGCAGTTCATCAACGCTTTGGGAGCGCGGCGGATCACCGGTTATACTGCATCTACTCGCCGCCTTACATCCCATCACCGCCTGCCAGGAGGCCAGCCGATGGCAACTCTCAACCACATTCTGGACACGGGCCAACAGCGCAGAGATTCCCTCTGGCAATTGGTCGACGCCATCAACAAGCCCATCGCGACGAGCAGCGCGCCGCGCGCCAAAACGCTTCGTGGGCTGCTCGTCTGTTTGCAACGCTTTGGCGAAAAACAACTCGGCTTCTTTCTCAACGGCTTTACCCAGGACGGGGCGCTGGTGGAGCACCCGCTCTATTCGGCGGAATATGCGTTGGATGTGACGCACAACCAGATCGGTTATGACCTGGATGTGATTCTGCGCGCCTATCATCATCGCACCCACCGCATTTCGCCCGTTGGGCAAGCCGTCACTTCCATGCGGCAACGGCTCCACGACGCAGACCTGGCCGCGCAGCAATCGCTCCAGCCGGCGCTGGATGTGGGGCTGCTCATGCAACAGTCAACTGCTGTCACCTATTACCAGAAATCGCCGTCGATTCGCGTCATCCCCTATGCGCCGGTCGCGCTCATCGGCATCCCCTTCAGCGCGGCGAGCGAACCGCGCGACTACGCCTCCATCGCCCACGAAGTCGGGCACTATGTCTTCTGGCGTAGACCAAAGTACTCGGATGGGCAGATTCGCGACTTCAATTACCTCGACCGTTCCCGTCGAATTTTGGGCGCTGAGCCGCCGACAAACGAGCTTCTAGGAGTGATTGACCCATGGCTGGAGGAGATCTTCGCTGACCTCTATGGCTGTCTGGTTGCTGGACCCCTGGCCGGGTTCACCATGGTCGAGATGGCGCGGCGTCTGCCTGGGACTCGCTGGTTCGAGGATGACGGCGCGCATCCGCCGCCGGCCCTGCGCTCCATCGTCTACCAGGCGTGTCTGCGGCTGATGGCTGAGTCAGCCACAGGAGATGCACTCGAACGGATCACGGACGCAATGGAAAGGATGAAGACCGAGCAGGCTCGTTGGCTTGGCGACATTCCCGATTGGCTGACCGTTCGGCTCCACAATGGACAGACTGCCAACTACATACGGCTGGCGGAGATGCTGGAAGAGGTGGTCGAGAAGGTTCTTGACCCACAGAGCGGCATGTTGGGCGCTCTCTTGCCCCAAGGCGATCGTCCGTGGCCGTTGTGGGATACGCCGCCTTTTGACAAAATGCCCGCGTTTTCGTTTAGCCAGCCAGGCGAGACGCCCCCTGAACCCCTCGACCTGCGGGTGATCGAAAAGAAGGGCGAATTCACCGTACAGCTTGCGGAGAGTGAGTGGCAGGCCGGCAGCACGGGCTTGCCCGACGAGGATTGGGAGCGGGCGCGCGACGGCGACAGCGATGCTAGGGTTTCCCTCAAAGCTGCCGGCCTGGAGCCATGGTGGCTGGCGGTGCTCAGCGCCGGCTTCTGGACGACGGAAGGCCCTGGAGCGGGCAACCCTCACCCGCCTGGTTGATTGCCGGGAGTGCGATAAGCCGCGCCGCCCAGCGCGGCCAGCCGGTCAACAAAACTCTCCACATACGGATAGCGTATCTCCCGGGCGAGTCGCATCCCTTGTCGCCAGGTCGCCCCGGCCTGGGCCAGGTCGCCATGTTTCTTGTGGAGATCGCCCAGGTGTAGCAGCGTGGTGACGCGGCCATAGATGTCGCCAAGCGCCTCTTGTAGGTCATGCGCCTCTTGCGCCAACGCCAGCGATTCGACGTCACGGTCGCGCAACGACAGGATGACGCTCTGCTCGTAGCGTGTGTAGGCCACGAAGCTGCGATTGCCGCACCGCTCAAAGATCGGCGCGGCGCGTTCGCAGTGGGCCAACGCTTCGTCTAGCGTCCGGCGCAGACGGTGGATGGACGCCAATGTGTAGTGCGCCTCCGCCGTCTCCGCCGGTAAGCCTGCCAGCTGGGCCAGGCGTAACGCACGGTTGCCAAAGTCCAGAGCCTCATCCAGATTTTTGCCTTCCATGGCGATGTCGGCGAGCAGCCGCAGCGCGCTCAGAATTCCCGGCGTATCGTTGTGCGCCTCGTGGATTGCCAGCGCCTGGCGACAGAGCGCATCTGTTGTGGCGTAGCCGCCATGTCGGTAGTAGAGCAGCCCTCGCTCGCGCAGTGCGGCCGCAACGCCGATCTCATCGCCGCTCTCGGCGCGGATACGCAAACAATCGCCCAGCAGCTCATCCACTTCTTCCAGTTCGCCCCGCTCCAGCATGATGCGCGCCAGGTGAAACTGTGCGTCTGCGGTCAAGGTCGCCTCATTCAACTGCCGGGCGGCAATCAGCCCGGCGCGCAGACAGCCCTCGGCCTCTTCGAAATCGCCCTGTTCGTTGCACACAAAACCCAGACGGATCAACATCTGCGCCCTGGCGCTCTCGTCGCCCAGATTGGCGGCCGCATCCATCCCCCAGCCATAACCGCGGCGAGCGTCGCCGTAGCGCGCCAGGTGCAGCCAGGCGGGATGCAACTCGTCGACAAGGCGCATGACGCGATCCCAATCTCCCGCGCCGTGCATGGCTGCGACCACAGCCATGAGGTTTTCCATCTCCACGTCCGCCGCGACGGGCGTTGACTGAGACGCCTGCACAAAACCCAAATAGTAATCGGCCAGGCGGAATTGGGCCGCGCCCGGCTCTCCCAGTTGTTCACGGGCAAAGTCGGCCAGCAGCGCATGTTGGCGAAAACGACGCGGCGCTTCGACGCCCAACAACGACAGGCTCGCCAGTTCCAACAGCCCTTCTTCAGCCTGATCGATCGGCAGATTGGCCGCCGCGGCCAGCGCCGGGCTGGCAAAGCTGCGCGCCTGAAAAAGCCCAAGGAGGGCAAAGACGCGGCGCAGATCGGCCGGTAGGCTTTGCCAACTGACAAGGAAGGCGGCGCGCACGCTCACGTCGCGGATGACCAGGCGGTCCAGGCGTTGGCTGGCGTCAGCCAGCCGGTCGGCCATCTCTGTCAGCGATTGCCATTCCGCACGCGCCAGCAGCCGACCGACAATCTCCAGAGCCAGGGGCAGATGCTCCACAATCTGCCCGATGCGGCGCGTCGCCTCCGGCTCGGCCCGCACTCGTTCACCGCCAACCAGCCTGACCAGGAGCGCGCTGCTCTCCTCTGACGGCAGCTCGCCCAGAGGCATGATCTGCGCATTGACCAGAGCAGCCAGCTCCCGGTCGCGTGTGGTGATGAGCGCCGCGCAGGTCGGGCTGCCCGGCAGAAGCGGGCGCAGGCATTCCAGGGTGCGCGCGTCGTCCAGCACGATGAGCACGCGCTTGCCGCTCCACAAACCGCGCACGGCGGCGGCGCGGTTTTCCACATCGGTCAGGCTGCGAAAGTCGCAGCCGAAGACCTGGGCCCAGCCTTGCAGGATGTCCAGCGGGTCGGCGTCCGCCAGGTGCGCCCACAACACGCCGTCGGGGAAATCGTTGCGCAGCCGGTGGGCGATCTGAGCGGCCAACGTGCTCTTGCCCACGCCGCCCATGCCCACCAGCGCCGCAGGTCGCGATGCGGCGACGTCGGCCAGCCAGGATGCAAACTCGTCGATCTCGCGCCCTCGCCCGACGAAATGGGGGGTGAGGGCTGGCGCTTGAAAGGGCGCAAGCCGGGTGGGCGCGACTGTGCTCGACGCCGGTTTTGTGGGGCGCGGCGCATGGGTCAGCCGCTGCCATTCCCGGTCGTGAAGCTCTTCCCAGCCCCATTCCTCCACCAGCACGATCCACGTTTCCTCGAAGCGGGCAGGATCGCGGCGCAGCCCCAGTTCATCCCACAGATAGTGCATAAATGCCTGGCGGCGGCGGCTTTCTTCGGGGATCATGCGCCCCATTTCCCAGGCGCCGGCGGTCTGGTGGCTCTGTTGGCCGTGGAGACCGCAGACGCGCGCCATGTCGGCCAGGGTGAGGCCGGCCGTTTTGCGCAGGTCGGTGAGCAGGGCGAGGCGGTGTGGATCGGGCGGCATGGCGCTCATTCTGGCACAGGTGACCCGTTCGTGCAACAGGCTTGTAGAGCGATTTACCAAATCGCTCTACGTCAAAGTGATGGGTTTGATGGGTGACGACCCATCGCCCATTGCGAGATGATAGGGATGCTTGCGCAAGCGATGAAAAACACCCAGTGCTCATTGGGGATGCACGTGCACCGGTCTTTGCGCCGGAGGGCGCCCCAACTCGATGAGCCTCCTTGTTTCCAAACGGAGGAATCTCATCATGGATACGGGTTTGCACATTTCCAATCGAGAGTTCTGGTTGACGTTGTTGACCGCTGTGGTTGTTGCGCTCTTCTCCGCCTTTGCACCTGTTGCGCTGCATGAGGCGACGGGCGTGCAGGTCGGCGCACCGCTCTATGCGTGCAGCGGCCATTCGCCCAGCGGGGGAGATTGTTAGTGGATTGTGGTTTCGGCGACAGCCTCCGGTCGTCATTACGAATGGTAGGGGTATTCCGTAGGGGCTTGAACGGCGGCGGCAAAGCTTCGCTGTTACAGCAAGATGACTTCGCCGCCGTTCAAGCCCCTACAGCGAACTTACTTTGAATCACTGGCTGCAATGCGCTGGCCCTCACACCGGAACCCACATGACTGCCTCATGTGAGATGCGTCTTTGCCGCCTGCAGGTGCTCTATCAGTTCAGCGTGGAGATGGGGGTGGATGGCGCGATCTGACGTCTCCACCATGGCCAGCAGCGCCGTGTAGTGTTCGACTGCCTTATCCCACTCGGCCCGCGCCAGATAGACCAACCCCAGGTTGTCCTGGACGTTGACATATTCCTGCCAGTCGTCCAGCTCCAAAAAGAAGACGCTGCTGCGTCTGAAATACTCCACGGCCTCTTGCCAGCGCCCCAGATTGTGCATCTCGACGGCCTGGCTGTTAGCGAGCTTGGCCAGATGCCGGGTGTCTTGCAGACGGCGAAAGACATGCTCGGCGCGAGCGTACTGTTCCAACGCATCCTGGGATTCGCCCATCAGCGAATAGACCATGCCCAGGTTCATCTGCGCTGCGGCGCGGTTGAAGATGTCGCCCAACTGGTCGAACAGGGCGATGGCGCGTCGGTCGTACTCCAGACCGCCGGCGTAGTCCTGTTCCATCTGGCAGACGCGCCCCAGGTTGAGTAGACAAACCGCTATGCGTCGCCCGGCGCCGGCCGCCTGGCAAAGCGCCAGCGCCTGTTCCAGATGGCCGCGACACGCCTGCCAATGGCGCTGATTGAAGGCAATGCGGCTCTTGATCAGGTAGGAGTGCCCCTGCTCGGCTGCGTCCCCGGCCAGCAAGGAGAGCGCCTCGTCGGTCAGTCGTTCAGCGCGTGCAATGTCGTGCCGCACCCGCACGATCTCGGCCAGGCGGTTGAGCGCCGCGCCCAGGCGCGGGGGGAGCGCCTGGCTGCGAAAGAGCTCGACCGCATGCTCCACATCCGCTTCGGCCGCGGCCAGCTTGCCCATTCGCTGGCGCAGATGACCCAGAGCGAGGGATAGCTCGGCCTCGACGCCTTGGTCGCCGACCTGCCGGGCCGCAACCAGTCCGCGCTCCAGATAGGGCAGCCAGGTCGTGTGAAAGCCGGCGCGTTCCATCTTGGGCGTCAGGGCCAGCAGCAGCGCGGCCGCGTGCGGCCAAATCTCGGGCAGGCTCAGGGCAAAGCTGAGGAGATGCCAGGCCTGCTCCCGGTCCGGCTCCGCCACGTCGATCGCCGCGTCTTGCACCCGTTGCAGCGACGTTGCCAGACCGCCGCGCATGAACGCGTGAAAGGTTGTACGGTGGATTTGTTGGGCGTCCATCATTCGGCAATATCTAGACCCGGCGCTGACCAGCGCAGAATCTCCTGTTGAACGAACTGGCGCGTCAGGGAATGAATGGTGTAGCGCCGCGTTTCCAGGTCGCCGCGACTGTCCACCAGGTTGCGGCTGACCAACTGCACCAGCGCGTCGCTCACATCGCCGGCGGAGAGACCCGCCGCGCCAGCCATGGAGGTCAGGTACGCCAGGTCGCCGCCGCTTTCCGTCACCAGGGGCATGAGCAAGAGCGTGCGCTGCGCCCGCTCGTCCAGATCATTCCACGCCTGGCGATAGATGTAGGTGTAGATTTCGTTCGCCTGGCGGCTACGGGCGTGGCGCAGGTCGTCCAGGACGCGGCCCAGGGGATGGACGAGGAGCTGTCCCACTACCAGGCGCAACGCCAGCGGATTGCCCCCCACCGTTTGGAGAATGGGCCGAAGTTCGGCGTCGGCGGCGCTCGCCAGCCCCGGCGCGTTGCGAACGCTCGCCTCGTAGCGCAACATGGCCAGGCTGTCGGACCGACTCAGTTCTGGCACGACGAAGTGAAAGATGTCTTTCTCGAAGAGCCAACTGACGCGACTGGTGAGAAGAATCTTGCTTGGGCCGGCGAAGTCGCGCAGGGTGGTCAACAGGCTGCGCACATCGGTCAGGGTTTCCAGGTTGTCCACGACGATCAGGTGCGGGTCGCTGTGCAGACGCTCCTGGAGGATGCTTTTTTTCTGGTCGATGGTAAGCGCCTGGGGATCGAAGTCGTCGGCGAGCAATTGCTGGGCCAAGACATCCAGGAGATTGTCGGCGGTCAGGCGTGGCTGTTCCAAGGCTTCGATGGCGCCGCCGCCGTCGAAGGTCTGCTGGCGCGCGGTCACCCAGCCCACATCGGCCCAATTGCCATCCTCAATGAGCCGCCGCGTCAGCGCATCGGCCAGCGCGGTCTTGCCGATGCCGCCCACGCCTTCGATGGCGATGATCCAAGGCGGAGCGATCTTCGTCGCCTGCGTGATCAGCTGATCAAGATACGCCTGGACGCCAAAAAGCTGCAAGTAGGTTGGCTGTTCCAGGTGGGCTTTTGCGCGCGCAGCCCACTTATCCTGCACTTCCAATTCGAGTCGATAGACGTTCTCCGTTAGCTGGTCGAGCGCGTCGCGCTGCTTGCGATGCACGGTCCCTTCGTGAAGCGCAAGCTGATGGGCGATGGTGTGCACCTTGAGGCCGTCGATGTAATGGAGCTTGAGAATCTGCGCGCCTTCGCTGTTGGTCAGGGCAAGCTGTTCCAGGGTATTGGCGATGAATTGGTGAGCGGTTACGCCGCGGCGCGCCGAGAGACGAAAGAGCGCCAGGGAGCGAAGTTGGCGGTCGCTTTCGTTGGCATCCTGCCACTGGCGTAAGGAGGAGTGGAGCGCGTTACCGAGCTGTTGTCGTGAGATCACCGTTTGTCGAGTCGTTTTCTGTTGGGTTGTGCAGCAAGCCAATTGCCGCTGTGACTCTGTCCTCGTTCGTTGCTGCTGCCTTATTTTACTCTATCGGCTGGAAGACTCAAAGTCTTCGGAGAATCTCCCCATTTTGCTCTGGTCTGCGCTGTTTGACAAGAAGCCGCCAGGGTGGATAGACTGGGATCATGCGCACAGCCCGCCAACAGGATGAACGACAAAAGATCAGCGTCGCCACGCGGCTGGATGCGCCCATTTTGCAATGCGGCGGTTCGCTGCTCGCCCCGGGCGCGTTTTGGGCCTATCTCGACACGCAGAGGGTCTTGGGTTGCATCATCGAGGTGAAGACGGAGACGTAGCCAGGATCGTATATGGGAATGCCCAGGACATTGAAGTGACTGATGTCAAAGTTGGCGCGGATGGCGGGCGAGGCGACCCGCTCCAGGAGGGCGACGATCTGATCCGGCGTTTCCACGGCTGCGTCGTTGTGGGCTTCCAGCGCCACCGTGACGCTGCACGTCTGTGCATCTGCGCCCAGCGCCCGAAGGCGTTCCATGAGGCGGTCTTGTTGTTGCGGCAGATCGCCGCGCTTGCCGCCGACGCCGGTGATCACGATTGGTGATCGGTCCTCCTGCGCCCAATCGACCGCCAGGTTCATGCAGCCCGGATGTAGGCCAGGTTTGGGCGAAGAGCTCTTCATCTGGCTCAATTGTGCTCAAGTAACACGAGATGGCCGGCAGGGCCAGACCTGCGTCGCGCAACAACCGGGCGATGCGACGCCGTTCCGGCAAGTTCATCTCCATCAGCGCGGTCGACCACCCTGCCCTGGCTGCAACATTGCTGGAGTGCGTCGCCGCATACGACTTCTTCCTCTCCTTGCTGTCTCAAGCTAAATTCGCCACGATCTTCCTGGAAGCTCCCCAGCTTTCTGAAAGATGTCCGAGCTGATTTGTCCTGTCTCGGGCTGCGTCCCAAAAGTTTGTTTTTCTCCTGCACCTTGATCGACAACTTACTGCGCGCCTGACGCAAGGTTTGCGCGTTTGCGCGAGAAATCGTCAGGCTGCGCTACACCTATGCGCGGGTTATGCGAGAGAGCTGCGAGATCACAGCGCGCTGAATCGGTGTATCGTGTTCATTGTCAGAGGAGTGGGTTGGTATGGATTGGTGTGGATTGGTATGAGGAGGAATGAACCATGGCATACGAGTATTATGCAAACGGTCAAAAAGTTACACCCGAGGTCGATGAGGATGTGGTGGCTGTGCGATTCGCCGAACCAGCCGAGCACAGCGTGCGTGCAGCGGTGGCGGCCAGCGCAGAGCTGGCGCCCTTTGCCGAACGGATCGAGGTGCCGGAGGAGAAGTTCACGATTTTGCCCGTTGCAGAAGTGGCGACCCCGCGTCACGAGCGCTATCTGGCCGCTACGGCGCAATTGGAGCAAAGCGAAGAGGTCACGCGCGTTGCGCCAGTCTTCAAGATGGGCGATATGCGCGCGATCGCTACGGACCGACTGCTCATTGGCGTCAAAGAAGCGGGCAAGAAGACCAGGAAACTCCTGCGCGACCGCGGACTCACGGTGTTGGAGGAGTTTGGCGACGGCGTCGAGTTTCTCGTGCAGTTGACGCCTGAGGCGGATCCTTTTGCAGTGCTTGCCGAGCTTCAACAATTGCCAGAGATCGAGTACGTTGAACCCGATTTTGTCATTTTGGGCAAACACACCACTCGGCTGGCTGCGCCGGCGACCAATGGCGGCGACCCCCTGTTGCCCAAGCAATATGCAACCCAGATCACCAGGGCAGCCGACGCCTGGGCGAAACAATCGGGCGACCCGGCCATCAAGATCGCCATTCTGGATGAAGGCGTGGACACGCAGCATGAGGACCTGGCTGGGGCGATTGTGGGCGGCTATGACGCTACCGACGACGACGAGTTTCAGGAACCCAAAGCCTGGGACGCCCACGGTACGGCCTGCGCTGGCCTGGCCGCCGCCATTCCTCAAAACGATCGCGGCGTGCGAGGGATTGGCGGCGGCTGTTCCCTGCTGGCGGTGCGCATCGCGTACTCACCCAGTTCCAACGCCAACTGGGTCACGAACGACAACTGGATTCGCCGGGGCATCGACTGGGCGTGGCGCAACAAGGCGGATGTGCTCAGCAACAGTTGGGGCGGCGGGTGGCCGTCGACGGCTATCACCAAAGCCTTCGAGCGCGCTCGCAAACAGGGACGCGGCGGCAAAGGCTGTGTCATCGTCATCGCAGCCGGCAATGAGAGCGGGCCGGTGAGTTTCCCGGGCACGCTGCCCAATGTGCTGACTGTGTCGGCCAGCAACGAATTCGACGAGTTCAAAACGCGCACCAGTCGCGACGGCGAAACGTGGTGGGGGTCGAACCAAGGCCCCGAGGTGGATGTGGCCGCGCCGGGCGTCCACAACTTCACCACAGACATCACCGGCAGCGGCGGCTACAACCCCGACGCCGACGGCCACTACTATCCCAGGTTCAACGGCACCTCATCGGCCACGCCGATTGTGGCCGGCGCGGTGGGGTTGATGCTTTCGGCCAATCCCGGTCTCAAAGAGGCGGCGGCGCGCAAGATCATCTGTGACACCGCCGACAAGGTGGGCGGCAAGCCATACTTCCAGGGGCGCAACGACCAGATGGGCTTTGGCCGCCTGAATACAGCGCGGGCCGTGGAGGCTGCCCGACAGCTGGGGGGCGTTGCAAAAGAGCCAGCAAAGAATGGGCAACGGCCGGCCGACGGCGCAGGCGAGCAGGGCTTCCACGACTTTCTTGGGCAGATCGTCGCGCTGACGCCGGTGGAGCGGGAGATGCTCGTAGACCAGGCGCTCAGGCTGATCGACGACTATTACGTTCATCTGCCCCTCAAGCGCGCCATGCACGCCATCGATCCGGTGCAGCGGCTCAAACTGTTGCGCAACCGTCTGGGCGCTATCAGCGAGAGACGCTTTCACGACGAGTTGCTCTCCATCTTCAACAGCCTGCGCGACCTGCACACGAATTACCTGTTGCCAGAACCTTACAACACAATGGGCGCAAAATTACCCTTCCTCATCGAAGAGTTCTATGAAAACGGCGAACGCCTTTTCATGGCATCCAAAATGCAGACGGGATTTTCTCACCCGACCTTCAAACCCGGTGTGCTCATCACCCATTGGAACGGCGTGCCCATGGAGCGGGCGATTGCCATGAACGCAGACCGCAACGCCGGCAGCAACGAAGATGCGCGCTTTGCCCGCGGGCTGGAGGCGATGACCATTCGTCCGCTGATCATGGCGCTGCCGCCGGAAGAAGAGTGGGTGGACGTGCGCTATCGGGCGGGCGATGCGGTGCATGAGACGCGTTTCTTCTGGCAAGGGCTGCCGCTGCCTGCCGGCGCAGTCGCTGGCGATGAGAGCGCCGACTTTGCAACCATGAGCACCATCGGCATTGACGTGCAGACCGAAGCGGCCCGTCTGATGAAGAAGGCGCTCTTTGCGCCGGCGGCGGTGGCTGTCGAAGAGCAGATCGCCCTCTACCAGGCTGGTGAGGTGGGCGCGGCGGCTGCGCCAGATTTGGGTCAGGTGAGCTTGATGCCCGACAACTTTAGATTCCGTACAGTGGAAACCGGGCATGGCAAGGTCGGCTACATCCGCATCTACTCGTTCTCGCGGCGGATCAACCAGAGCACATTCGTCGGTGAATTCGTCCAGGAATTCCAGCGCATCCTGAACCAGATGCCCAGCACGGGCCTGATCATCGATGTGCGCAGCAACGGCGGCGGCTTCATCAATGCCGGCGAGCTGATCCTTCAATTCTTCAGCAAGGGAGCGATTCAGCCGGAGCCGTTCCACTTCATCAACACCTCTGCCACGCGCCATCTGTGCAGCCGAGACGCGTCGCTGCGCGACTGGGAGGCATCCATCGGTCTGTCGCTGCAAACGGGCGCGGTCTATTCGCAGGGCTTTCCTCTCACTTCACCCAAACTGGCAAATCAGGTGGGGCGCATCTATCAGGGGAAGGTCGTGCTCATCACCGACGCGCTGTGTTACAGCACCACCGACATCTTCGCCGCCGGCTTCCAGGATCACAATATCGGCCCCATCCTGGGCGTCCACGGCGCCACAGGCGCTGGCGGCGCCAATGTGTGGGGACATCGCCTGCTCGTGCAACTGACCGGCGGCGAAGATGGGGTTGCACCCCTGCCCCGCCTGGCAGACTTCCGTGTCTCCATCCGCCAGTGCACCCGCGTGGGGCGGCGCATGGGGCTGCCGGTGGAAGATCTGGGCGTGATCCCAGACCAGCGCCACTGGATGACCCGCCGCGACCTGCTGGAAGACAACGCTGATCTGATCGAGCGGGCCGCGGGGTTGTTGTTTGCGTAGGACAGGCTTACACAGTTTCTCCTGGGAGCGCGGGCGTCTCGCCCGCGGCCGCCAAAGAAGAGAATTCACCACCTGCGTAAGTCCTGTCTTTTCAACTGCGACAATGGAATCGAACCAATAAGGGAGAACCAACCATGAAACACGAAACATCGAGCGTTGTACTGGGTGATGCGCCGGAGAGCGCCACGATCACCACCATCCTGTCCATGGGCGAGATATCGGCGACGGATAGCTTTCGACCGGCAGAGGCCGCGCCCGAGTCGGCAGAGAACCCGGAAACTGCCACCGGTTACGAGGAAAGCCATGAGATGGCCGGCCTGATCGATGATCTGCCCGACATGGGTGTGCTCATGTCGCCGTCCGGTCTCTTTGCCCAGCCCGAAGTCATTATCGGCGAAGACAATCGGGTGCGCGTCCAGACGACCAATGCCTGGCCTTTCGCCGTGCAAGGGCATATGGTCATGCGCTTCCCCAACGGCAAGGTCTATATCGGCAGTGGAACGATGGTCAATCGGCATCACGTTCTCACAGCGGGTCACTGCGTCTATTCGCGGGCCGATGGCGGGTGGGCCACGTCGATTCAGTTCAACGCCGGGCAGAACAATGCCAACCTGCCCTTTGGCAGCGCCATGGCGGCGCGCCTGCTCAGCGTAAAGGGCTATACGGAGGATTTGGACTCGAACTGGGATATGGCGATGCTCATCCTCAATCGAGACTTGGGAACAGCCACCGGCTGGTTCGGCGTGGTCACCTTTGGCAACGACGCTCGTCTATTGCACAAACGAGTGAACGTGACGGGCTATCCTGGCGACAAAGGCGGCGAGCAGCTGTGGACCCATGCCGACGCCATCAAGAGCGTCGGCGCGGAACGCTTCTTCTACAACATCGACACGATGGGCGGCCAGAGTGGAAGCGGCGTCTGGTCGACCTTCGCCGGACATCAGGGCGAGAAGGTGGCGGGCATCCACACCACCGGTTCGTCATCGGGCAACGGCGCCACGCGCATCTCGCGCGCCAAGTTCGACCGCATCATCAGTTGGTTTCAGCAGTTTTGAGCTTTGCTGTGAAGTCGTTGGAGGATCATGTACACCTGCCATCTTCCGGGACACTCCCCGGCTTCCTGGAAGATGGCAGGCAAGCATGAGTCCCCAGCCGGGGGACTCATCAAGTGACTCATCAAGAAGATGCAAGAAAGGAAACCATCATGCCAGGCGAAAAGTACATCGTGTTGACCGCAGAGGACGCCCCAGGGCTGGGCAATCCATTCATGGGGGGCAATTTCTCTTTCGGGCCGTTGGGAGCGCCCTTCGGGGGCGGCCCTGTAACCGTCAAAGTCGAAACCGCAGAGCTAGATGCACGCGAGGCGCAAGATTTGCAGCGCAATCCCCGCGCGGCTGCGGCGCCGGCCATGCCCATCCGCCTCATCGAGCCGCTGGCCTTCGAGCCGGCTGGCGGCGATGAGCCTGGTGGCAATGGAGGTGGCGGCGATGTGGCATGGAACGTGAAGCTGGTGGGCGCAGACGCGTCGCCATTCACCGGCGCGGGCGTCACCGTCGCCGTGCTGGACACGGGCATCCAGGCCGACCACGCAGCCTTCACCGGCGTCCAGATCATCCAACAGGATTTTACAGGCGAAGGGGAGGCGGATGAGCACGGGCATGGGACGCATGTGGCCGGAACGATCTTTGGGCGGCCCAAGGATGGCCTGCGCTTCAGCGTCGCACCGGGCGTCACACGCGCTGTCATCGGCAAGGTGCTCGGACAGGAGGGCGGCAGCTCGGAGATGCTCTTCCAGGGCATCCGCTGGGCCATCGACCAGGGAGCGAGCGTCATCAACATGTCCCTGGGCTTCGATTTCCCCGGTCTGGTCAGGTGGTTGGTGGAGGAACGCAATTTCCCGATCGAGCTGGCTACATCGCGTGCGCTTCAGTGGTATCGAGACAACGTGCGCCTCCTCGACAGGCTGGTCGCGCTGTATCGCGCCCGTGCAAAAATGGGTGAGAATGGCGCCTTGTTGATTGCCGCGGCCGGCAATGAGAGCCAGCGCGACGTGGACCCCAATTTTACCATCGACGTCGCCCCGCCGGCCGCGGCCGACGGCATCGTGTCGGTGGCTGCGCTGGCTGGCGCAGCTGCGCCGTTGACCGTCGCGCCCTTCTCCAACATCAACCCGAATGTTGCGGCGCCCGGCGTTGGCATCTTCTCATCGTGGATCGGCGGGGGCTACAGATCTATCAGCGGCACCAGCATGGCGTCGCCCCACGTGACCGGCATCGCTGCCCTGTGGGCGGAGCGTCAACTGCGACAGACAAACGTCATCGATATCGATCGCCTCAGCGCGAACCTGGTGGGCAACGCTGTGACGGACTCTCTCGACAGACCGGGCGACTTTGTCGACTACGGCGCCGGGCTGGTGCGCGCGCCCATGAATTGAGTGGGCATGTGTAGGTGCGATGCGCAATTGCACAACCGGTGTCTGTTCTATAACCTGGGAACGCCAGCCATACGGACACGGTCCGGGATCAGTATCCGACCGATGGCCGACCGCTGATCGCGCCCACCCTAGAGGCTGGCGTTCCCACCCATTCCGGCGGCTGGATGGCGCAATTGGGCAGGGCCGACAATGACGTCTCCATGATCTCCCAGGGAGTTTCCACCGCCAAAGACACGGCGTGCCTGGTTTTCTGGCAGTGGATTGTCTCCGATGACCTCTGCGACGCCGGCTATGGCGGCGTTGGCGTCAACGGGCGTTGGCTGGATGTGAACACCTTATGCGCCCGCAATGTACCAAGACGACAAGGAGAGTACAGCGCGCATAATCGGATAACCCATCGGTGTGACTGACAATTCCAGAAGGGGCGCTCCATGACAAATCCTACGCCTTTGCTTGATGATGCACAGGAAGATCAGGTGGAAGAAGGAATCAAAGTAGAAGCTGCTTCGCCGGTCGCCGCGCAGGGTTCCCCTCAGAAGCCTGTTGCCAAAGGGAGCACTGCCCAGCCACCCAACTGGTTCGACAAGGTCTTCAGTCGTGGTTTCACACCAGAAGATCTGGTGCTCTACTTGCTGAGCATCCTCCTTATCGTTGTCTTCTGGAGCATCTTTAGAGACCTAGAGGCGCGCGAAGATGAGCTCATTGCGAGCATCAGTGCAGAGGTCGCGCGAGACTGGGGACCCGCTGCCGAAAAAGATACGCAGGGAATTGGCGCGGGTTTGGATGACGATGAGTGGATCAATATGCAGCACATGGGCGCGCAGCTCACGCTCAGCGCGATGCGTTATCAGCAGGGCAGCATCTCCACCGCAGCCATTTCGACGCGCAAGAACCTGGCTTTCTTGTCAGGTGTGATCCTGGCGATCATCGGCTGCGTGATCATCATCCGCGGCGTGCGTCAAAGCCAGACGAAGTTCGACGCAAAGATGTCGGACAAAACCCAGGTGACATTGCTGACTGCTTCGCCTGGAATCTTTGTGGTGTTGATGGGCGCAATCATCATCGTCGCCGCCGTCGTCACCGCGGGCGAGAGACCAGAAATCAACGACGAGGGCATTCAATGTCTGCGCTGCGGTGTTGTCGTTCTCGGCGCAAATGAGAAATCGCAGCCGATTGCAACAGACCCGACGCAGGTTGGGGCTGCGACGAGCAGGCCAAGCGGCGATATGGGTTTCCCGGCGCTCCGCACCACGCCGGCGCCGCTCCAGGATGAAGCAACGCCAACATCGAGCCAGTGACCGATCACGAAACAGAGATTCGGATTGTGGAGCAAGGGAACAAGTGGAGAAATGGGAGGTGAACCGATGCTGAGCCGAACGCGATATAGCAGGCTGGCCATCGTGGCTCTCACGATCGTTGTGCTCTTCATTCCTGTTGTTGTTGCGAGCGCAAGCAGCAAGCCAGCCTGGTCGGACCCGAAATTAGACACAACCTGGCAGGTGCTCGCCGACACATATACCTGGCTGGGGAGCGTTGGGGCGTATGATGCAGGTGCAGATCTGTGCGATTCTCTCCACGACTCTCGTCACCTGCTCGAGGCCATGGTTGTCATGCACAAGTATTACGAGAGGCTGGGCGATGAGAGCGAGGCTCTGAATGAGTTGAACTATTACATTCTCGCAAAGTGTAGCGGCTCTCCAGGTGGAGGAACGTGTTGCGGCGCTGTCGCCGTGGCCGTGCCGACGCCGATCAGAATCCCTCCGGGAGGCGGTGGAACTGTCAATATCACGAATGGGTTGTTTTTGGCGTTTCTCACGATGAATGAGGAGCAGCGCGCTGCGTTTCTGCAGGAAGTATCGCCAGAGACACAATATGAACTGCGCACGTGGATAGCCGAGAACTACACAGAGGCCGAGTCGGTCGCGGCGGCCATTGGCGAGACATCCGGTGTGGAAAACTCGCTTCCATCGTGGTATGAGAATCCGCCAGCATTCGATGCCTTTTTCGATTCATTCAAAGAGATCGACGCATTTCCCGAGCTTGAGTCGAAGTCACTGCTGGAGATGGAGCAATCATTCGACGAAACGAAAATCTTCGAAGGCATCGAGAGTTACATCCAGTAGTCACATCCACACTTGACGCAGATAGTTACTGCTCATCCAAAGCGCGCGTACTCCATCAGCTCCGTCAGCGAGCAGGTCGCCAGGCCGATGACGTGATCTCCTCCTCCGTAATAGACGTAAACCGTATCGCCCACGACCGGATTGGCGTTGCTGAAGACTACGTTGGGCACATCGCCGCGCAGTTCCCAAAGCTCTTCCGGCCAGAAGATCGGTTCAGCCGGGCGGTGGATCACCCGCGTCGGGTCGTCCAGATCGAGGAGAATGACGCCCAGGCGATAGGTGCGCGTCGCCGCTGCCGTCGGGTTGAGGCTGTTCGCCCCACCCGCAACTTCGACCGTGTAGCCGTGGTTGAGACAGAGCCACCCATGGGGAGTCTCGATGGGCGGGCCGTTGCTGCCCACGCTGGTCGCATCCCACCAGTTGTCGGGCCGTGGGCCGTAAATGGGCGCCATCTCCTCTGCTCGCCACGTGCGCAGGTCGTCGGAGTAGGCGACCCAGACATGGGGCCAGCGGCGATGGAGCGCGGCAAAGCGCCCGCCGATCTTGCGGGGAAAGAGCACATGATCCTTGTTGTCCTCTCCCACGACGATAGGACCCACAAGCTCCCAGGCGATGAGGTTGTTGCTGCGGGCGATCATGGGCAGGATGCCGCCGCCGGCGTGGGTCGGCGCGCCAGCGCCGTGGAATTCTCGACCATAGGCCGTGTAGGTCATGTAGAAGACGCCGTCGATCTCCACGACGCGCGGGTCTTCCACCCCACGGCTATCGCTGCCATCCGTCGGCGTGAGCACCGGCTCGCGCAGGCGATTCCAGCGCAGGCCGTCTCCGCTCACCGCATAGCCGACGCGACTGATCCAATCCAGCCCCTGGGCGCGGTAGAACATGTGGAAGATGCCGTTGTGGTGGATGACAGCCGGGTTGAAGACGTTATAACACTCCCACGATGAAGTGGGGTCGGGCAAGAGTATCGGATTTTGCCCATGGCGCAGAAGGCGAAAGGTCATATGCACCAGATTCTAACACAAATAAAGGCTGGATGATAGCGCAAGTTTATTCTTTCTGCTGGCTCATACACCTGGCGCAAGACCACATCGCTTCAACACGCGCAGCGCACGCAGCGTGACCCATTTGCTCGGCTCACCTTTGCGCTCGATTTTCGCCCAGGCCTTACCGTTGTAGGTGTATTCCATCTTCCAGCGACCCTGCCGATCCTGCTTGCTCAGGACCAGGTCCAGCGCCAGCCGTAGACGCTCATCGCAGCCCATTACGAGTACAGATTTGTTGAGACAGGAAGCGACCACCACAAGGATCCCCTGAAGAAACAATGTTTGTGCAATTTCGCACAAACATTGTATAATGTCGTCATGGGTCTATCCATGATTCGCCATTGACCGCAAGCGGCGATTCCATAGATGTCCCTATCATGTGTTATGATGGACGGACGAATTTTTGGGAAATTGCGCCCAGTTGTCCAGGCGTGCGAGCTGGTTGCAGCGGGCGCTTCACCGTACAGCATTCGTACTGTCAACAGAACAACAGAAGGAGAATTCGATGTACGTTCTTGCGCTGCCACGCTCATCCATCGGCAAGAAAGTGCTCATGGCGATCAGCGGCGTCGTCTGGATCGGCTATCTGGCGCTCCACATGTGGGGCAATCTCCACTTCTTCCAGGGACAAAAAGCCTTCAACCACTACGCCGAATTCCTGCGCGAGGTGGGCTATCCTGTCTTTACCTACGCTCAAATTCTGTGGGTCATCCGCGTCATCATTCTGGCTGCCATCGCCGTGCACATCTGGGCGGCGGTGGCGCTCTTTCGCCAGGCGCAGCAGGCGCGCTCCACCAACTATGCGGTCAAGCGCGTCTTGCAGGCCAATTACGCCACGCGCTTCATGCGCATCGGCGGCGTGGTGATTCTCCTCTTTGTTATCTTCCACCTGGCCCAGTTCACCTGGGGTTGGGTCACCGATTTCGAGCGCAGCGACCCCTACACCAATCTCATCGTCGGCTTCTCCAACCCGGTCATCGTTCTCTTCTATTTGATTGCGCTGGCGGCTCTGGCGCTTCATCTTTTTCACGGCGTCTGGAGTATGTTCCAGACCTTAGGGTGGAACAATCGCGACTGGGATGGCTTTTTTCGCGGCCTTGCCATATTTGTTGCCGTGGTCATCCCGGTGGGTTTTGCCATCGTGCCGCTATCAATCTATTTCGGTCTCGTTTGACCTTCCGACCGCAAGACTTGAGAAACCCTAGAAGGAGAATTGGGGTAATGGCGACAACATCCGCACCCCCTATCACCACCACAACAACCATGCCTGTCTTCACCGAGGCTACATTGAATGGCAAAGTCCCCGCCGGCCCAGTGGAGCAAATTTGGGAGCGCGCAAAGTTCGACATGAAGTTGGTAAATCCGGCCAACCGACGTAGATTCAAGATCATCATCATCGGCTCCGGGTTGGCCGGCGCATCGGCTGCCGCAACATTGGGCGAGGCCGGCTACAATGTGGAGTGCTACTGCTATCAGGACAGTCCGCGGCGCGCCCACAGCGTCGCGGCCCAGGGCGGCATCAATGCTGCCAAGAATTACCGCAACGACGGCGATTCGATCTATCGCCTCTTTTACGATACGGTCAAGGGCGGCGATTTTCGCTCGCGCGAGGCCAATGTCTATCGCCTGGCCGAAGTGAGCAACGCCATCATCGACCAGTGTGTGGCTCAGGGCGTGCCTTTTGCCCGTGAGTACGGCGGCATGTTGGACAACCGCTCCTTTGGTGGTGCGCAGGTGGCGCGCACCTTCTACGCCCGTGGGCAGACGGGTCAACAGCTCCTGTTGGGCGCCTATCAGGCGCTCTCTCGCCAGATCGCTGCAAAGACCGTGACCATGTTCACCCGCACCGAAATGCTCGACCTGATCGTCATCGACGGGCGGGCGCGGGGCATTGTGACGCGTGACATGACCAACGGCAAGATCGAAGCGCACCTGGCCGATGTTGTGGTGCTGGCGACTGGCGGCTACAGCAACGTCTTTTACCTCTCCACCAACGCCAAGGGTTGTAACACCACGGCCATCTGGCGTTCATACAAGCGGGGCGCATATTTCGCCAATCCCTGCTTCACTCAGATTCACCCCACCTGTATCCCGCCAGCGGGCGAGCATCAGTCCAAGCTCACGCTCATGAGCGAGTCGCTGCGCAACGATGGGCGTATCTGGGTGCCCCGTCGCCCCGATGAAAAGCGCCCGGTCGACCAGATTCCCGAAGAGGATCGCTATTACTATCTGGAAGAGATGTATCCCAGTTATGGCAACCTGGCCCCGCGTGATATTTCGTCGCGCGCTGCCAAGCGCCAGGTAGATGCTGGCTTGGGCGTCGGGCCGCTCAAGAACGGCGTCTATCTCGATTTCGCCGATTCCATCAAGCGCCTGGGCGAGAAAGTGATCCGCGATCGCTATGGCAACCTCTTTGACATGTACGAGAACATTACTGGTGAAAACGGCTACAAGACGCCCATGCGCATTTATCCCGCGCCTCACTACACCATGGGCGGCCTGTGGGTGGATTACTACCTGGAGAGCACGATCCCCGGCCTCTTTGTCATCGGTGAGGCGAACTTTTCGGATCACGGGGCCAATCGTCTGGGCGCCAGCGCGCTGATGCAGGGGCTGGCCGACGGCTATTTTGTCCTGCCCTACACGCTGCCCAACTATCTGGCCAATACCAAATTGGGCAAGGTGAGCGCAGATCACGAGGCAGTGAAGGAGGCCATCGATGGCGTGACCAGCTTCACCAATCGCCTGATCAATAACAAGGGCAAAAAGAGCGTTGACCATTACCATCGGGAATTGGGCAAGATCATTTGGGAATTCTGCGGCATGTCGCGCACCGCCGAGGGTTTGCAGCGGGCGCTGGAAATGATCCCCCAACTCAAGGCGGAATTCTATGACAACGTCAGGGTGTTGGGCGGCGCCGGTGAGATCAACCAGGAATTGGAAAAGGCGGGGCGTGTGGCCGACTATTTTGAGCTGGGCGAGCTGATGTGCCTCGATGCCCTGGAGCGCAACGAATCATGCGGCGGTCACTTCCGCGAGGAATACCAGATGCCCGATGGCGAGGCGAAACGCAACGACGAAGAGTACGCCTACGTAGCGGCCTGGCAATACGCTGGCGATGGGAGCCGCCCTATGCTGCACAAGGAGCCGCTTGTTTTCGAGAGCATCAAACTGGCGACGCGCAGTTACAAATAAACGAAAAGAAAGACAGACACCATGCGACTCAACTTGCGAATCTGGCGGCAGAAGAACGCTCAGGATGTGGGCAGCCTGAAAGAGTATCGGTTGGATGGGGTGAGCGAGGATAGCTCATTCCTGGAAATGTTGGATTTGCTCAACGAACAGCTCATCGATCGCGGCGAAGAGCCGGTGGCTTTCGATCACGACTGTCGCGAAGGCATCTGCGGCATGTGCGGCCTGGTGATCAACGGGGTTGCCCACGGCGGCAAACGCGGCACGACCACCTGTCAACTGCACATGCGCATGTTCAAGGATGGCGACACCATCACCATCGAACCGTGGCGCTCTAAGGGTTTCCCCATCATGAAGGATCTGATTGTGGATCGCACCGCCTTCGACCGCATCATCCAGGCTGGCGGCTTCATCTCCGTCTCCACGGGCGCTGCTATCGAGGCCAACGCGATTCCCGTTCCTAAGAAGAAGGCCGACCGCGCCATGGATGCGGCAGCGTGCATCGGCTGCGGCGCGTGCGTGGCGGCGTGTCCCAATTCGTCGGCCATGTTGTTCACTTCGGCCAAGATGGTGCATCTCAACTCCCTGCCTCAGGGTCAGGCCGAACGCTACGATCGGGCGGTGCTGATGGTGGAGCAGATGGACAAGGAAGGTTTTGGCGGCTGCACCAACTATGGGGAATGCGAGGCGGTGTGCCCCAAGGAGATCAGCCTGGACTTCATCGCCGCCATGAATCGAGACCTGCTCAAGGCCACTTTGACAGGCCAGGGACGGCGCACAACCGGTTAATTGTCAATGGTAAATTGTGAATGGTGAGTGGTCGCTCATTCACAATTTACCATTCACCATTGTTCACTTTCCGCCCGCTTGGGCGCGCAGGTCGTCGATATCGCCCTCGTAGTGGAGCGCATCTTTGCCCCGCTCGCCGGTGCGCACACGCACTACTTCCTCCACATTGTAGACGAAGATGAGACCGTCTCCTGTACGACCTGTCTGCGCAGCATTGCGGATCGTCTCGATGGTGCGGTTCACGTTGTGGTCGCTGAGGATGATGTTGACCTGCACTTTGGGCAACATGTCCACGACATAGGTGCCGGTGCGCCCGGCAAGTTGGATGCCGCCTTCCCGTCCGTGGCCACGCACTTCAAAGACATTCATCCCCATGATTCCGATATCGCGCAGCGCCTGTTTGACGGCGTCGAGTTTTTCTTCGCGGATAATGGCTTCGATTTTCTTGGTCATGTGTCTGTTCCGTTTGCTCTAATGAATCGTTACACGTAGGCCCGCTCGCCGTGTTCGCTAATATCCAGACCGACTTCTTCTTCGGGATCGGTGACGCTCAGCCCCATCAGTCGCTGCAAAATCTTGGCCAACACCCAGGTGACGACGAAAGCAAAGACGGCAGCGACGACGGCGGCGACGAACTGAAAGGCGAACTGGCTCGGGTTGCCATAGAGCAGGCCATCCCTGCCAAATTCATTGACCGCGGTGGTGGCGAAGATGCCTGTGGCCAGCGCGCCCCACAAACCGGCCATGCCGTGACAACCCCACACATCGAGCGATTCATCCAACCCGCGATGGTGGATAAACTGGATACAGTAGTAGCTGATGGGCGCGGCCAGCGCGCCGATGATGATGGCGGCCCACGGTTCGACGAACCCCGCAGCCGGCGTGATGGCGACCAGGCCCACCACTGCGCCGGTGACGATGCCCAGAACGCTGGGCTTATTGTCGCGCCAGGCCAGGAACATCCAGACCAATGTCGCCGCCGCTGCTGCTGTGTTGGTGTTCATGAGCGCAGTCGCCGCAATGCCATTGGCCGCCAGCGCGCTCCCGCCGTTGAAGCCGAACCAGCCCATCCACAGCAGACCCGCGCCCAGCACGGTAAAGGGGATATTGGCCGGCTGGATGATGGGTGTGCCAAAGCCGCGGCGTTTGCGGATGACCATGGCAAAGGCCAGGGCCGAGAAGCCTGCGGCAATGTGCACAACGGTGCCGCCGGCGAAGTCCAATGCGCCCATGTTATAGAGAATGCCCCCGGCGCTCCATACCCAGTGGGCCAGTGGGTCATAGACGATGGTGGCCCAGAGCAGTGTGAAGACAAGAAAAGTGCTGAAACGCACGCGCTCGACGAATGCGCCGGTGATGAGGGCCGGCGTAATGACAGCAAAGGTCATTTGGAAGGCTGCAAAAGCAAGATGGGGAATGGTAGTGCCATAGGTGTCGCTGGGCGCACCTGTGACGCCCGAAAGACCGAGATACTGCAAACCGCCCACTATCCCTCCGATGCTGGGGCCAAAAGCCAGGGTATATCCAACCAGCACCCATTGGATGCCGACCAGCCCCATGGTGATGAAGCTGAGGTTGAGCGTCGAGAGTAAATTCTTGCGGCGCACCATGCCGCCATAGAAAAAGCCCAGCGCTGGCGTCATCATGGTGACGAGCGCGGTGGCAATCAATACCCAGGCAGTATCTCCTGAATCGATCTCCATTTCTGTCTCCTTGCATTTTGTGTGATTGATTGTGCGATGGGAGCGTCAGTTTGCGGGCGCTGACATTTCGTCTGTGAAATGGCGAAACCCCTGACAAGCAATAGTTTCATCAAAATGTGAGTATAGGTTGCCTCTGAATGGGACTCAACAGGCAACATGCACAATGGATCGACGCGCTTCGTCGTGAAAGATGCGAAAATGGCCGAATTTTTCCTGGGTATAACTTGGCTGTATACTTACTGTATGACAGCCAACATCCACGACAGCGGATACAAGAAGCTGTTCGCCAACCAGACCATCTTTCGCCAACTGGTCAAGACCTTCA
>CAZLMM010000065.1:0-37701 GCA_964560495.1 uncultured Caldilineaceae bacterium | reverse complement strand
ACTTTGCTGACGGCGTCTGTTTCACGGCGCTGGCGCCGGTCACCGACCCGACTTTGGTTGCGTCGGCCATTGCCCAGACCCTCGGCGTGAGTGAAAGCGTCGGCGTCAACCTCATGACGGCGCTTCAGCGTTTTGTGGCTCGTCGCAGCCTGCTCCTTGTGATGGACAATTTCGAGCAGGTGATCGACGCGGCCGCGATCGTCAAGGAGCTGCTGACCGTAGCGCCAAAGCTCAAGGTCATCGTGAGCAGTCGCGAGGTGCTTCACCTTTATGGCGAACGGGAGTTTCCCGTGCCGCCCCTCGCCCTGCCCGACCTCAACCGACTGCCGCCCGTGGAGGCCCTGGCCCTCTATCCGTCTGTTGCGCTCTTTGTTGAACGGGCGAGCGCAGTGCAGCCAACGTTCGAGCTGACCGCTGCCAATGCTGCCCCGATTGCGCGCATCTGCGCCTGGCTGGATGGTCTCCCTTTGGCTATCGAGATGGCGGCTGTGCAAGTGCGTTGGCTGACGCCCGAACGTGTTCTACAACAGATCACTCGCCAGCTCGCCGGCCTGACCGGTGGACCGCGCAATCTATCCCCACGCCAACAAACCATGCGCGGCGCGATTGAATGGAGTTATAACCTCCTGGAGCCAGCCGAACGCCAGCTTTTCACGAGCCTGGCGGTCTTTTCTGGGGGATTTACCCTGGACGCCGCCCAAGATGTCATTGATGGAATGGCTGATCGCAATCCGGCCGAGCGAGTGGAGGCTGCTCGTCGTCCGGAGCACGGCGAAGAATCACTCTCCCCGTTCGAGGTGGAGGCTACGCTCTTTGCCCTGGTCGAAAAGAGCCTCCTCTTGTGCGATGCAGACGCCCGCGGCGTACACCGCTTTTCGCAGCTCGAAGTCATTCGCTCCTATGCTAGCGAAAAACTGGCGGAGCACCCTGCCAGTTCGACGTTCCATCGCCGACACGCAGAGTATTACTGTCGCCTTGCCGAAGAGGCTGCCAACTGGCTCAACGGCGCAGATCAGACGGATTGGCTGGGCCGGCTCGATGCAGAACGCAGCAACATGCGCGCCAGCCTGGAATGGCTTCTGCGTTGCGACCCATCTGCCGCCTTGCGTATGGGCGTTGTCTTGAGCCGCGACTATTGGACTTTGCGCGGTCAATACAGCGAAGGGCGCACATGGCTGACGCGCTGCATGGAGGCCGCCTCGTCTCCGGAGCAGCAGAACTCCCCGCAGATGAGCTGGGCATTGGCGCTGGATGGACGGCTGGCTGCATCGTTGGGCGATAGCGATGCGGGCAGGCAGCAGTCGCTTCTCAGCCTGGAACGTTTCCGCGCCGCTGGCGATAACCACGGTTGTGCCATCGCCTTGCGCACCCTGGCGCGTATCGCCGTCACCCACAGCGATTATGAACTGGCGACCAGCTACTATCAGCAGGCGTTGCCGCTGTGTCTGGCCGCAGGAGACCGCCATGAGGCGGGTCAAGTGCTCAACGGTCTGGGTTTCATTGCCAAGAATCGGGGAGAATATGGCCGCGCCATCGAGTGGTACGAAAAGGCCCTGGGGCACTTTCAGGCGTTGGGGAATCGCGCCGGCCAGGCGCACACACTGACGCTCATCAGCACCGCCCACTACTGGCAGGGTGATTTTGCGCGCGCGGCGCAGCTCGGTCAGCACTGCGTGGCGATGCGCCGAGAGCTTGGCGCCACGCCAGGCATCGCCTTTGCCCTCGATCTGTGGGGCATGGCGCTGGCGCGCTCCGGCGATTTCGGCGCCGGCAGGACGGCTTTGGCAGAAGCGCTGGAGATCTTTCAGCAGATGGGCGACAGAGCCGGCGTTGCACTCGCGTTGAATGATCTGGGACAGATCGAACACCTGCAAGGTGACTTTGCTCAAGCTGTCTCCATACACCAGCAAGCGTTCCAGTATGCGTCGGGCATCGGCGAAAAGTACCGCATGGCCTTCTGTCTGGAAGGGGCGGCGCTGGCGCTGGCTGAGCTTGCGGCGACAGACAAAGAGAATGGGCGGCGCGCCGTCCAGTTGCTGGCTGCCGCTGCTGCAATACGTGAGGAGATCGGTTCGCCGGTTCCGCCCAGTGAGCAACCCCTCCACCGGGCCGGCCTGACCCGGCTGCAAACAGTCCTGCCTGACCAGGAGTACGTCTTATGCTGGTCCGTGGGCAGCCAAGCTGTCAAAGACGCAGCCTGGCTCGATCACCTGCTTGCGCCATCTTCCCCGGCCAGACGGTGAAACCCAGGATCTTCCGCGTCGTTCACCAGCGATAGAGCGGCGGTCTGAAGTCAATGTTCTTACCGCTGTAGTAGGGCACGCTGGCCTGTTCCGGCTCGGCCACGGCGTCGAGCCGGGCGCGATCCTCCGCTGTGATGGTCACCTCCGCCGCGGCCAGATTGTCCTCCAGATGCGCCAGCGTGCGCGGCCCGATGATGGGGCTGGTGACGCCCGGCTGGTTCATACACCAGGCCAGGGCAATCTGGCTGGCCGTGACGCCCTTCTCTGCGGCAAGCTCCTGCACTACATCCAGCACGCCAAAAGCCAGGTCACTGAAATGGCGCTTTGTGCGCGCGGCGAATGTCCCCTGCATGTCGCGCGCCACGCGCGAATCGCCCGGAATCTCCTGGCCACGGGCATATTTGCCGGACAGGAAGCCACGCGCCAGGGGCGACCAGGGCAGGATCGCCAGGCCATAGGTCTGCGCCAGGGGAATCAGCTCGCGCTCGATGCTGCGGTCGAGCAGGTGATAAGGCGGTTGTTCGCTGATGAAGCGATTCAGCCCCAATTCTTTGCTTACCCAGAATGACTCCATGACCTGCCAGGAGGGAAAGGTGCTGGACCCCAGATAGCGCACCTTGCCGCTGCGCACCAGGTCGTCCAGCGCGCGCAGCGTCTCGTCGATGGGGATGTCCGCCTGGGGCCGGTGAATCTGGTAAAGATCGATGTAGTCGGTCTGCAAGCGGCGCAATGACGCCTCGCACTGGGCGATGATGTGGCGGCGGTTGTTGCCAGCGGCCAGGGGGTCGTCATCAGCCATACGCCCGTGCACTTTGGTGGCCAGAACGATGCGGTCGCGTCTGCCGTTGCGCTTGAGCGCCTTGCCCACGATCTCTTCGCTGACGCCCCGGTTGTAGACATTGGCCGTATCGAGGAAATTGACGCCCCGATCAAGCGCAACGTCGATGATGGTCATGGACTCATCTGCAGGCGTGGGAAAGCCGAAGTTCATGCAGCCCAGGCAGAGGGGACTGACAGGCACTCCTGTGCGTCCTAAAGATCGATAGTTCATGCTGTGAATCCTTTCTTGGGAAATGTTGTCGGTTCGCAGGCAGAATCTGGCCTCATCTTCTGTGAGATCCACGTGCACGTCAGATGAACCCATCAGAGCATCTGTGATCTCATGATTGAGGTAATGCTACACCGATCTGTGGGGAACACCAACAAACGATTTCTCCAGCGGTCTGCTTCATGGTTGGACTGCCAAGACAGCAGATAGGGTGATGGTAATTCATTGACACTGCCGCCAAGCAATGTTAAAATCCGCGTCAACGATTGGCGTTGATCAATCAGGCCAGTCAGGTCATCCAGCCTATCCACAACTGAAACCGAAAAACGGACTCGCAGCCCTCATGTTGACCACACAAATACGCCCCGGCGCTTACTTCGATTCAGTCGTGCTCATGCAGTTGCAGCGCGGCCTGGCCGCCCTGCCCGGCGTGGAAGAAGCCGGCGCGGTCATGGGCACGGCAGCCAACAAGGATGTTCTGGCCGAGGGCGGCATGTTGAGCGATGAGGCCCGGCGCGCAGGCCCAGACGACTTGGTCATTGTGCTGCGCATCGTAGAAACCAGTGCAGCGGAGCAGGCGCTGGCCCATGTGGATGCGCTGCTGACGAAACGAGCAAGCGCAGAGAACGGAATCGACTATCGCCCCAAGACACTGGAGACGGCCAGTCATATGATGCCGGCGGCCGGATGGGTGCTCGTGTCCACGCCAGGGCGCTTTGCCGCTGGCGTGGCGCGCGAGGCGTTGCGGTTGGGCAAGCATGTCTTTCTCTACAGCGACAACGTAAGCCTGGATGATGAAGTGCGCCTGAAGCGCGCCGCAGCAGAGAAAGGGCTGTTGGTCATGGGGCCAGACTGCGGCACAGCGATTATCAACGGAGTGGGATTGGGTTTTGCCAATCGGGTGCGCCGCGGCAGCATCGGGCTGGTCGGCGCGTCGGGCACGGGCTTACAACAGGCGATTGCCGCCATCCACCGACGGGGCGGCGGCGTCAGTCAGGCTCTGGGCACAGGGGGACGCGACCTCTCCGAGACCGTGGGCGGGATCACCGCGCGCCAATCACTCGAGCTTCTGCGCCGCGACCCGGCGACTTCGGTCATCGTGTTCATCTCCAAGCCGCCGGCGCAGGCCGTGGCCGACGACCTGCTGCGCCAGTCGCGGGCGTGCGGCAAGCCGGTGGTCATCGACTTCATTGGCTATCGCCCCGCCGAGACGCAGATAGAGAACATCACCTTTGCGCCAACGCTAGACGCTGCAGCCGAGCTGGCAGTGGAACTGGCTGAATTCGAGAACGCCGGCGATTCACTGCATCTCACTGGGAGCCATTCTCAACGCTACGGCTACTTGCGCGGTCTCTTTTCCGGCGGCACCCTGGCCTACGAAGCGCAGCTCATTCTGGCAGACTATCTGCCCGCGGTTTATTCCAATGCGCCGCTGGATAAGCGTTTCAAGCTGGAAAAAGCGACCGTCAGCCAGGGGCACACGATCATCGACCTGGGCGAGGATGAGTTCACCGTGGGTCGGTTGCACCCCATGATGGACAATGAGCTGCGCATCAAGCGCCTGTTGCAAGAGGCCGCCGACCCGCAGACCGCGCTGATTTTGTTGGATGTGGTGCTGGGCTACGGCGCGCACCCCGATCCCGCCGGCGAGTTGGCGCCCGCCATCCGCCAGGCGATCGAGATTGCCGCAGCAGAGGATCGCAGTTTGGAGGTGATCGCTGTGGTGGTGGGTACGGACGAGGATCCACAGAATCTCGCCGGCCAGGTGGAGCAGTTAGCCGCGGCCGGCGCGCACGTGGAGCAGAGCAACGAGGCTGCGGCGCGGCGCGCCGGCGAGATCGTCCGCGCCCTTGCGCCCGCCAGCGACCTGCCGCCGGTCGACCTGGCTGTGCTGCACACGCCGCTGGCTGCGCTCAATGTGGGGCTGGAGTCCTTCACGGCCAGCCTGGCCGCGCAAGGCGCTGCGACGCTCCACCTGGACTGGCGTCCGCCAGCCGGGGGGAATGAGAAACTGGCTGGCATACTTGCAAGAATGAAAGGGAATCATCCGTAATGAACACTGCAACTGAATGAAACTCTTTCTTGATGAGTGCATGTATGCAGCAACCATCGGCTTCTATACTTCGCTCTGTTTGAAACCAGGAGTTTTTGAACTGTGAAAACTCCTGGTTTCAAAGCAACCGCAGTTTAGACAACGCTGAGATTGTAACATTGCTGCGCGGTGAGTTAGACCGACGCATCATGGATTTCGTCAATCGCGAAATACAGGCGTATCGAGCGGAAAAAGGAATCTGAATCGTATCCGTGCAAACGTTTGTGGAGTATATTCAGCCTGCGAAGGGGAAAACGAATGATTGACATCGACCTCGCCAATCAGGAAGCCGTGACCCGCATGATGGAGGCGCGGCCAGTGCTCGTGGGCATGGGGCGCGCGTGCGACGTGATTCCCGGCATGGCCGACAATCTGATCCTCCACGCCGGGCCGCCCATTGCCTGGGAGCGTATGTGCGGCCCCCTGCGCGGAGCGATCATGGGCGCGCTCATCTACGAGGGGAAGGCCAAAGATGCTGTGGAGGCCGAGACGCTGGCCGCTTCGGGCGAGATCTCCTTCGAACCGTGCCATCACCACGCCGCGGTCGGCCCCATGGCCGGCGTCACCTCGCCATCCATGATGGTTTACATCATCGAAAATAAGACCCACGGCAACCTGGCCTTCTCCAATCTCAATGAGGGCTATGGCAAGGTGCTGCGCTACGGCGCCTATCAGGAGGATGTGCAGAACCGGCTGCGCTGGATGAACGAGAGCATGGCGCCGGTGTTGCAAGCGGCCATTGCAGCCAGCGGCGGCGTGGACATTCGCGCTCTCCTGGCCGAGGCGCTCCACATGGGTGACGAGGGGCACAATCGCAACAAGGCCGGCTCCATCCTCTACACCAAGACGCTGGCGCCCCACATCGTGCGCGCTGCGCCCAACAGCGAAACCGCCGCCGAGATTCTGCGTTTTTTGGGCGACAACGCGCTCAGCGTGCTCAACCCGGTGATGGCCGCGTGCAAGGCTATGGGCGATGCGGCCCACGGCGTGGAGGGCAGCACGTTGGTGAGCATCATGGCGCGCAATGGCACAGATTTCGGCATTCGCGTCAGCGGCCTGGGCGAGCGCTGGTTCACCGCGCCGGCCCAGATACCTGACGGCCTCTATTTCCCCGGCTTCACCAACGCCGACGCCAACCCGGACATCGGCGACAGCACCATCACCGAAACGGCCGGCATCGGCGCGTTCGCCATGGCCGCTGCGCCGGCCATCGTTACCTTTGTCAGCGGCAAGCCCAAAGACGCCATCGACGCCACGCTGGAGATGTACGAGATCACGACGGCCGAGCACAAGAGTTTCACCATCCCCAGCCTGGATTTCCGCGGAACGCCCACGGGCATCGACATCCGCAAAGTGGTGGAGACAGGGATCACCCCGCGGGTCAACACCGGCATCGCCCACAAGAACGCCGGCGTCGGTCAGGTGGGCGCCGGCCTGGTGCGCCCGCCGATTAAGATTTTCGAGGACGCGCTGGTGGCCTTTGCCGAGAAGTATGGGTTTTGAAGTTGCACTGGTGCTCAACGTATAATTTTCACACGCACATCTCGCAGTACAGTATACGGAGTCTCCCCTCATGTCACTTAGAATCGCCCAGCTCATCCAGAAGCAGGTTCCCCTTGGCTCACGCCTCGTCATTACGCTAAAGACCGGACAGTCTGTCGAGGGACAATTCGCAGAATTGGCGCGCGACTATGTCGTGATTGAACGGAACGGGAATCCAACAACTGTTTTACTCGATATGATCGGAGCATGGGGTGTTGATGAGCAAGAAGAGTCGCCCGACCACTCATCTGAGGCCGCGTTGGTTCCCCCATTGCAGCACGATGTTATTCCCGCGATTTCAGATCAACAAGATAACGGCGCAGATGGCGTTCGTCATGAAGTTGTTAGCTCTAACGGACAGGGAACAATAAAGACAGGTCCACCGCAGACAGACGATGAGGCTGTCCTGAAGGTTTTGATCGAGATCGAGACCCGCTACGACACCCAAATTCGCAATGGGAGAGTCGATGTACAGCCGCCTGAGTTCGACGTCTCAAAGGATGATCTTATTCAAAAAGCACCAGGAAAGGACCTCAAAACACAGGGCGACAAAAAGGCGCTACAACAATGGGGAAGAATTGTCGACCGATACAACTATGCGAGACGAGTGAACGAACTGGGCAGCCAGTTTGGTCGGGTTCAGCCTATCATTACCGACTTGGAGAAACTCCGCGATAAGCTCCCCAAGTCAGCGGTCATAAGAAATCTTCTTGGTTACCTCTATTATTTGAGTGGTGACAAGGCAGCCGCGCAAGATGCTTTTCGGGCAAGTGCGCAAATATCACCCAACGCCGGTGTATGGCGCAACCTTGCTGCAGTCGCTATGGAAACAGGCAATCAGGCGCTCGCTTGTTACGCCCTTGAGCAGATTTTTGCTCTGTCGTCCAGCGATGAAAAGTCCAACGAGTGGTTCGTGTACGTGGGACTGCTTACCACACTACGCGATTACTCCAGTCTGAAAAAGGTATTTGCGGTTTCGGGACAAAACCAGAACGTAGTTCTCATTTGGGAAGCTGCAATCTATCTCATTGGTCGTGAGTTTGGAAGAGATAAAGCAAGACAGGCTGTTTTTCGTTGGCTGAGTCAGTCTGATCTTCATGAGCTTACGAACACAACACTTGATGAGCTAGAGCGTCATTCAGACGCCAAGTCGGTGAGTGTCATGTCCGGCTTTGCCAGTGCACCAGCCGCGGAGGGTGCCAGTTCGCCAAAGATAGAGCAAGCACAGACTCGACGAGGTCAAATTTACGAATATGGGAGGAATGGTAATTTCGGATTTCTGCGCGATGAAAACGGTAAGAGATTCTTTTTTCACCGTAGCGCCATTGCAGACCCGATTCTATTGAAAGGAATCAGGCGGCTAGGAGTTGGCGAAACCATAGATGTTGCTTTTGATCCAGCGGAGGGACCAGAGAGGCCCCTCGCTCTCAGCATCTCCATGATACGAACCGTAGATGAACTGTACCTTCTGGCGACTAAGTTTGCTGCAGAAGCAAATTACCCACAAGCGATTTCTTTCATCAAACAAGTGCTCAATCGCGATGCCGGTTATCGAGATGCAGCCGAACTCCATGAGCGATGGCGAGAGTATGCACGGGTGAGTGGAGTGCCAAGTGGCTCGAATCCATACGCCCGTGCAAGACGGGTACAGTTGATTGAGAAAGATCTCGACCGTGCGGCCAAACTTTTTCGTCAGGCGATCAAAGAGAAGGACAACGCTGAGAGTGCGGTCAAGGACCTGGCGCAATTATTGGTTCAACAAGGTCGGACCGATCAAGCGATTGAATTGCTCCAACAGGAGCGAAAGGTAATTCAAGATCAGCAGTCTGTTGATAACCTCCTTGTAGGTTTCTATCAGAAGGCTGGGCGGAACGAAGAAGCGATCGGAATATTGAGGAATAGACTTTCCAAAGAGCAAAAGCCTGAGAAAACTATATCTCTCCGGTGGCAGATTGGTTATTTGTATCTTCAGTCACAACAATATAGCGAGGCGTTGAAGGAACTTAATGAAATTAAACGACTCCAACCAGCTAATCTGACCGTCCAACGCAATATAGCCGTTTGTTATTTCAATCTGGGCGACCATGATCGTGCGGAAGCTGTGTTGAAGGGCATTCTTGACAAAACAATTGATTCGAGAGCCTCCGAACTACTCAGCGCGATACAAGAGGCAAAAAGAAGTGGCCAATTCGACGAGATTATTGTCAGTATTAATATGTCAGACCTATCTGGTGAAATCAGCAGGTTTGTTCAGTTTCAATTAGAAAACTCTGAGTTCCAGGGCATGCCCCCTGACAAAGTGCAGAATCAGGAATTCAATGAGAGTGATATTCAACAACTCGAACAACTTGCTACCCAACTGGGTACACGTAGACCCAAAGACCGGGCTGGGTTCTATCTTTCTGCCGCCAAGGTTACCGCGATCATCGAAGGTGAAAACACAAGCCGGTTCTACACACACTTATGTCGAAGTCTCACTTCCTATGGCGATGCAACAATTGCAGAAGGCAGACCGCTTGCATCCGCAAGAGCCTACTACTGTGAAGCGCTGATGGCAGTCGATCGTACACTCAACACGGCTGAACCAGATGCAATGAAGGCGATCATAAGATATCTCTTTACTTTTCTTGGGGCAGGTAATGTCCCACTGACATCCCAGATTCCCTCGATTGAGGACGCCATTGCGAAGGCTCTAGTGGATCACCCGCAACGTGATTTTGTTTTAGAGAACATTGCTTACCTCATCTTCTATAGCAGTTTTGCTGCCACAAAGATTCTACGTCCTCTATTCTCTGCTGCTACTCTGCGCGCAATCACACTCAGATATCTTGAACAACATGGCATCGTCATACTGCAGCAACCAAGACAATTCGACGAATTCATTCATCTTTGGAATGAGCTTCGTCTACACAAGTTCGAGAAGTGGAGAAACCTCCCTGATGAATTCCGTTTTCTTAAAAAGGGCGGGTTCATCGCCGCGTCACTTGAAAATGGGATCAGGCGGCTCAAGGACCTTGCCCCACAAATGCTAAATGACCTTGATCAAAAACGTACTCATGACCTAATAGGTGTTTTTGAGATTGGTCTAGATTTGGTCAAACAGACAGCATTTGAAGAACGTGAACGATTGTGTATCCAGATCGATGGGAGATGTGATGAGCTGTTAAGAGAAATCGAGACGAACCCTACTAAATTTTCTATCGAAGAAATGCATGATGTAGTCAGCACCCTTCGTAAGAAAACAGCGAGCTATCTTGACGAACTATATGTGAGCTCGACGCCGCAGGTCGACATTCATTTGCCTATCGAATCCTATGCTCCCGACGCCAATCGGAGAATCGATGTACAACTTGCTGTTGCCAACAAGATGGGGCGAAGTCCTGCAGAGGCTCTCGAACTAGTTGTTCGCCCGGATGACAGATACTATTATAAACCCAACGAAACGCAGCTCGAGGGTTCGCTACGAGGCGGTGAGCAACAGATACTTGTCGTAAGTATCCAATTGAAAGAGGAATCCATTCGAGGAGAGACATTCTCGCTCCCCGTCCAAGCACGATACTCCACGCGTTCTGATAAATTGGAACTCACACCTGTGTCAAATTTTTCGATTCGTCTTTATCCGGAGAGCGAGTTCGAACGAATCGATAATCCCTATAGCTGGGCAGAAGGAGGAACAGTTTCCGATGCATCAATGTTCTACGGGCGCGAAGAATTGATCTTGAATATCGCTTCAGTAATCCAATCACCCAATGCTATCGGAAAGAGCATCATCGTCTTCGGACAGAAACGAGCAGGAAAGTCATCGATTCTCTATCACCTGAAACAGAGGCTCATTCAAGACCATAGAACGTTGGTGCTTGACGTCGGTAACATTGGCTCCATCCTGGACAAACAATCTGCAACGCCATTCCTGTATCAAATCCTTTGGTCCATATTGACGAACCTGCAGTATGCGATAGAGGATGCGACTGTTGATAATGTTAAACCTCCTCTATCCTTGTCCTTTCCTACTGATCGTGAGTTTTATACCCACCCTAGCCCCCTTACCTACTTTCGTGACCTGTGGACACAATTCAAGCGCGAAACTTCGCGGACTGAAAGATGGCAGGAGTGTAAAGTAGTGCTCCTGATCGATGAATTCTCCTATCTATTTGCAGAGATTATTCAGGGTCACATCCCCGATAGCTTCATGAAAAACTGGAAGGCTATTCTGCAAGAAGGCTGGTTCTGCGCTGTCTTGGCCGGCCAGGATGATATGCCCCGCTTCAAACAACGTTTCCCCAACGAGTTCGGCACTACGCAAGACGAACGCGTAACCTATCTTAAACGTGAAGATGCCGAAAAACTTATCGATGAGCCAATTCGCATTGGCGGTCGATCAGGCGAAAGCCGATACCGCGAACACGCAATCGACCGCATCATCGACCTTACCGCAGGAAGCCCGTTTTATATTCAGATTCTGTGCAATCGACTTGTAGAGCACATGAATCGACGCAAGGCCCGATTGGTGACTGAAGCCGATGTGGAACAGGTGAAGAATGATTTAGTCCGCGGAGTTAATGCGCTCAGCTTCGACAAATTTGAGAACTTGATCAATTCTGGAGATGAAACAAGCAGCCCCATTCCAAATGACGATATTCATAATGTTCTGAAGACGATTGCAGCTAACAGTCGAATTGGACTCTGTAACCGCAGCACAATCACCTGCAAAACGACTACCCCAATCGATGAAATTCTTGACGACCTCGTCAAGCGCGACGTTATTGAACGCGAGCGCGGACAATACTACAGAATCCGCGTCGGTCTCTTCAAGGAATGGCTGCTGGCAAACGGCTAAAAGGAGCACAATGAGCGATTATGTTGAAAACCCATTTTCCGATTATGGCAACATTGTACGCGGAAATCGCTTCATCGGTAGACAGGCCGATCTTCAGGCCATTGAAAATAGAATCACTCGACCCAGCGAGGCGGGAAACCTGGCGGTGATCGGCGAACCGCGCATCGGCAAGAGCAGCCTGGTCTACAAGGCGATTATCGAACGCAGGCACGAGTTAGTAGAGCGCAAATTCCTCCCTGTTTGGATCAATCTCGCCACTTACGATCGCTCAGCCATCTTCTTTCGCTCATTGGTAACGCGCGCTGTCGAAGAGATGGAGGAAGTTGGCTGGCTCAATGACCTCATGCGTAAAGCGGCGACGCTTGCACTGGAAGATGAACTGTCGTGGAGCGAAGGGTATAGTCGCATACAACGCTTCTTCGAGAGAACACGGCGTGCAGGTTACCGCATCCTGTTTGTCCTGGATGAATTCGACCATGCGCGTAATTTGTTCAAGGGCGATATCTCAGGTTTTCAGGGGTTGAGAGAACTCTCATACCGGCCCGAGTGGCGAGTCACATACATCACGATTTCACGGCGGACAATCCGTGACATCGAGTTACAGACCCAGGCAATTTCCACCTTCGATGGCATTTTTCACAAACACTACCTGGGCATGTTCGATCCAGGAGCACTAGATGAGTATCGCCAACGTCTTACGAACGCTGGGGCTATTGTGACGCCAAAGGTTCAAGAAAGAATTGCGTACTATTGTGGAGGGCACCCATACTTATTGGAGATGCTTGGCTATGAGATCATCGAGACAATCCGACAGTCGCCAGACTGGGACGTTGACAGTGTAGCTGGCAATATCGCTACTGCCTTCGTCGATCAATATGAACGTATGGTGGGTTTGCTGCGCGAAGACGGCGCTCTGGGAAAACTCATACAAATTGTACTGGGACCAGTGATCGATGTCAGACAGACCGATGTTGACGAATTCCTCAAGTATGGGTTGATCCAACGCAAGGGGGAAATATATAGGGCATTCTCGGATCACTTCCAGGCGTTTCTCTCCCTTCTCGAACGCGAAGGTGACTCTGACTTATGGCCTTTGTGGAAAGAGACCGAGCTGTCATTACGCCAGATTGTCGCTCGCAAGATGGTGGATGCCTATGGCGAGCAGTGGGTTGCCCATCTCGAGAAAAGCAAGTCCAATCTGAAGCCAATCTTCGAACAGGCGCGCCTGGCCCAGCAGAAAGAGGAAACCGCCTTCAAGAGTCGCGCTTCGCGCAATCTCATTGACTTTACCTACCCTCAGGATCTCTTCGCTATTATTTTCTCCGAATGGCCGATTTTCAAAACCGTGTTTCAAAAAGACAAAGGCTATTGGGATCAGCGCGCACAACTATTGGCAAAGATCAGAAACCCGTTGGCACATAATCGCGATGCTGTGTTACAGGACTTCGAACTTCAGATTGCCGAAGGGTACTGCAACGAGATCGTTTCCACGATTCGTAACGCTCCCTGACTAAATCAATCAGCGCAGCAGAAAAAGGACCCATCATGACCAAGATCTACGACCTTTCCCAACCCCTCAACGCCGACTGCTCTTTCTGGCCTTTCTACCCGCCCTTCGAGGTGAAGTACATCAAGCGCAAGTCGGAGCACGGCGTCAACGCCCAGTACATCATGTCTAGCAACCATATGGGCACACACCTGGACGCGCCGCGCCACTTCGTCACCAAGGGCAAGACCGTCGACCAATTGCCGCTGGAATGGCTCTATGGCCCAGGCGTCATCGTCGATCTCAGCGATCTGGACGAACTGGATCTCTTCACGCCCCAGATGATCGAGGAACGCGTGGAGGTGCGCGAGGGCGACATCCTCTTCATCCACACCGGCTGGCATAGACATTCCTTCCTGAGCGAGGACGCCGACGAGGAGAAGTACATCCATCGCCACCCAGGGCCGCATCACAGCATCTGCCAATGGCTGCTGGACAAGAAAATCCACCTGTGGGGCGTGGACATGATCTCCACCGACCACCCCATGAACCTACCGATTGGCCGCTTCCTGGGTCGCGGCGGGCTGGAGCATTGGCAGAAGGTGCGCAGTCAGTGTGAACGCAAGTTCGGCGCAGACAAGATCGATGAGCTTTTCCCCAGCGAAGCCTATCAACTAACCCACAACGCGCTCTTTCCCCACGACTGCGTCCATGTAGAAAACCTGGGCGGACAGATTGGCGCGCCGGAGCTGCAAAACCGCCGCCTGATATTGGGCGCGTTCCCGTGGCTCTTCAAGGGCGGCGAAGCGGCCTTCTGCCGCGCCGTGGCCTTCGTCGAGGATTGAGAGGAGACTCTCATGCTGACCGAGCTTGACGCCCGCGTTGCCTCTTTTGTCGAGCGCGCCTATCAGCGTGCGCCGGGCGTGCGCCGCTGGCTGGATGCAGTCAGCCTTGCGCCCGGCGACATCCAGGGCGTCGCCGATCTGGCGCGCATTCCGGTGCTGACCAAAGATCGCATGGTCGAGCTGCAGGCTGCCGACCCGCCTTTTGGTGGTTTTCTCGCTGTACCATTGGCGGAAGTCGAGCGCATCTTTCTCTCGCCCGGCCCCCTCTTCGAGCCGCACGGCCACGAAACCGGCTGGAAGACAACGGGCGCGGCCATCTTGCGCATGGCCGGCATCCTGCCCGGCGACATTATCCTCAATTGCCTGGGCTATCACCTTTCGCCCGGCGGTTTTCTGCTGGACGGCGCCGGCCGACAGTTGGGCGCGACGGTGATTCCCGCCGGCGTAGGCAGCGCAGAGCTGCAGGTCAAGCTGCTCGCCGACTTGGGCGTGACGGCCTACATGGGGACGCCCAGCTGGTTGGTGAGCCTGCTGAAGAAAGCCGAAGAAATGGGCGTTGGCCGCGCAGCCATCAAGCTGCGTTCCGCCTTTGTGACCGCAGAACCCCTCGCGCCCAGCGACCGCGCTGCTCTGGTGAATGACTACGGGCTGACAGTGGTCAACGCCTACGCCACAGGCGAGTTGGGCGTGCTGGCCTATGACTTGGAGGGCAATCCCGCGCTGCACCTGGTCGCCGAGCCGATCATTCAGCTCGTAGACCGTGATACGGGCGCAGCAGTGGGGCCGGGCGAAGCCGGCGAAATAGTGGTGACCAACCTCAACGACACCTATCCATTGATTCGCTTTGGCACGGGCGACCTGGCGCTGAGTCTTGACCCGGCGCCGGGCGCCAGCCGCCAGGACGAGCGCATGATCCGGCTGGTGGGACGCGTGGGCGACGCCGTGAAGGTGCGGGGTATGTTCGTCCATCCCAATCAGATGCGCGCAGCTTTGGCCCCGCTGGGCGTAATGCAATGGCAGGCGATTGTGCGCCGTCCGGGCGCGCGAGATGAGCTGACTCTGCGCATTGCTGGCCCGGTTAGCGTCGAGAATACGGCCGTCCTGTCGGCAGTGCGCGACCTCTGTCGCGTGCAGGTGGACCATTTCGAGCAGGTCGAGAGCCTTGGCGACCAGGCGGGCAAGATCGTTGATGAGCGGGTTTGGGCATGATGGATGGGTTGGCTTTGGATGCGTATTTCAGTTTCAGGGGGCGCAACAGCGGATGGGCCGATTCGCCAGCAAAACGCTGTTCTATCCATTGTTGTCTTCCCGCCCCAATTCCGTGGTTCTGGATGTAATTCAAGTTCGGAACATAGCCTTCCCGGCGCGGCGCAGATAGCATGTGCAGACAAAGTACTCTTGTGCGCCGTGCCCGGGACGCGAGCGCTTGCCCCCGCCGTGAAGTAGACCCGTTGGTTCTCGCTTCGTTGACAACCAGGTAGTCGGCGCCTATACTCAAAGGGCGCGATGTGATTCGAGTACGAATACGATGATTGGGGAGAGGTGTGAGGATGGGAAATCCTTATTCGGGTGGTTTGGAGAAGACGCCGGCAAACTTCACGCCGCTTTCACCGCTCACATTTCTTGAGCGCGCTGCTGCGGTGTTTCCAAACTATACGTCCATCGTTCACGGGGAGCGGCGCTACACCTGGGCAGAGACCTATGCGCGCAGCCGGCGGTTGGCTGCGGCCTTGCAGCAGCGCGGCGTTGGCGCAGGCGATACAGTGGCCGTCATGGCCTATAACACGCCGGAAATGTACGAGCTGCACTTCGGCGTTCCCATGTGCGGCGCGGTGCTCAACACCATGAACACGCGCCTGGATGCAGCCACCATCGCCTTCATCCTGGATCACGGCGAATCCAACGTGCTGGCGACGGACATCGAAGCGTCGCCCATCATCCGCCGTGCGCTGGAGCTGGTCAACCGTCCCATCCTGGTCATCGACATCGTCGATGCGCTGGCCGGTTGCGGTGTACGGCTGGGCGATCTGTATTATTTTGAGGTGTTGGCAGAAGGCGACCCGCACTTTGCCTGGCAACCGCCAACGGACGAGTGGTCGCCCATCAGCCTGAACTATACATCGGGCACCACCGGCAATCCCAAGGGCGTGGTCTATCACCACCGGGGAGCCTATCTGAACGCGGTCAATAACGTGCTGGCAACCAACATGCACAATCATCCGGTCTATCTGTGGACTCTGCCCATGTTCCACTGCAACGGCTGGTGCTTCCCCTGGACGCTGGCAGCAGTGGCCGGCGTCAACGTCTGTTTGCGCCGGGTCGATGTGAAACTGGTCTACGAGCTGATCATCCGCGAGCGCGTGACTCACTATTGCGGCGCGCCCACGGTGCACTATATGTTGGCGAACGCGCCCGAGGAACTGCGCGCCGCTAAAGAGCACAGGGTGTCCGGCATGATCGCCGCCGCGCCGCCGCCGGCCGCAGTGTTGGAAGCCATGGAGCGCAATGGTTTCGACATCACACACCTCTATGGCCTGACCGAAACCTATGGCCCGGCGGCCATCTGCGAATGGCATCGCGAGTGGGACGACCTACCCTTGGAGGAGCGCGCCCGCATGAAATCGCGCCAGGGCGTGCGTTACACCATGCTCGAAGCCATCATGGTGGCCGACCCGACGACCCTGGAGCCTGTGCCAGCCGACGGCGAAACCCTGGGCGAGGTGTTCTTCCGCGGCAACATCGTCATGATGGGCTATCTCAAGAACCCGACTGCCACAGAAGCGGCCTTCCGCGGCGGCTGGTTTCACAGCGGCGACCTGGCCGTCATGCACCCGGACGGCTACATCGAGCTCAAGGATCGCTCCAAGGACATCATCATTTCCGGCGGCGAGAACATCTCCACCATCGAAGTGGAGAACGTCCTCTATCGCCACCCGGCAGTGCTGGAAGCAGCAGTGGTGGCGCGTCCCGATGAGAAATGGGGCGAGACGCCGTGCGCCTTCATCGTACTGCGCCCCGATGCGCCGCCCGTCAGCGAGGCCGAGATCATCGACTATTGCCGGAAAAACCTGGCTCATTTCAAAGCGCCCAGGAGAGTCGTCTTTCGCGACCTGCCCAAAACCTCCACGGGCAAAGTGCAGAAGTTCGTCCTACGCGAATGGGCGAAACAGGAATAGACAGGATGTCAGGATGAGTAGGATTTGGGCCTTTGACGCCTATTCTGTCCGTTCTGCTATCCTGTCATCCTGTCCCAAATCCCTTCGCATCCTACTTGTGACTGAAGGAGCAACGCATGAATATGGTGGAACAGAGCGCCAATCAAGCGACCGGCAACGGCGCACACGACGACCCGTATGTCCTGCGCAACGACAGCGGCGGCGTAACCACGCTGACCATGAATCGCCCCAGACAGTTCAATGCCCTCTCCAGCGCGATGCTGGCCGCGCTCCAGGAAGAACTGGATCGATTAGCCAAAGACCCGGCGGTGCGTGTGGTGGTGATCGCTGGCGCGGGCAAGGCGTTCTGCGCCGGACACGACCTCAAGGAGATGCGCGCCCACCCAGAGATGGAATACGAGCAGGCGCTTTTCGACCGTTGCAGCCAGATGATGATGACCATCAATCGTCTGCCCCAACCCGTTATCGCTCGCGTGCATGGCTTGGCGACCGCAGCCGGTTGTCAGTTGGTCGCCGCATGCGACCTGGCTGTGGCAGCCGATTCGGCCCAGTTCGCCACGTCGGGTATCCGTTATGGCCTCTTCTGCTCCACGCCTTCCGTGGCCGTCAGCCGCAATCTTTCCCGCAAACATGCCTTCGAGATGCTCATCACCGGCGAATTCATCACTGCGCAGCAGGCGTTGGAACAGGGACTGGTCAATTATGCTGCACCTGCTGAACAACTCGATGCGACGATTCAGAAGCTGGCCGACGCCATCATCGCCAAGTCGCCCGTGGCGGTGGCGACCGGCAAAGGGATGTTCTATCGCCAGCTAGAGATGGGCATGGCGGACGCCTACGCCTACGCCGCCAACGTCATGGCGTGCAACATGCAGGCCGATGACGCGCTGGAAGGACTGACTGCCTTTATCGAAAAACGTCAACCCGTCTGGAAAGGACGCTAAGCGTGAAACCTGCGCCCTTCGCCTATTTTGCACCGACGACGCTGGATGAAGCCCTGGCGCTCCTCACGGAGCACGGCTACGACGCCAAGCCGCTGGCCGGCGGTCAGAGCCTGATCCCGACCATGAACTTCCGCCTGGCCCAGCCCAGCGTGCTCATCGACCTCAACCGTGTGCAAGAGCTTTTCTATCTTCAACCGACGGCTGAGGGCGGCGTCCGCATAGGTGCGATGACGCGCCAACGCATGGTGGAACGCAGCAGCCTGGTCGCAGAACGAGCGCCCTTGCTCCACGAGGTCATGCCCCACATTGCCCACGCGCAGATTCGCAATCGCGGCACCATTGGCGGCAGCCTGGCTCACGCTGACCCGTCCGCCGAGCTGCCGGCCGTGGCTGTTGCTCTCGATGCGCAGCTGCGCATCCGCAGTCAGCATGGGGAGCGAATGACCTGCGCGACTGACTTCTATATGGGACTTTTCACAACAGACCTGGCGCCCGACGAATTGCTCACCGAGATCGTGATCCCGCCGCTGCCGCCGGCTACGGGTTGGGCGTTTCAAGAAGTTGCCCGTAGATTGGGAGATTACGCAATGTGCGGCTGTGGTGCAACGGTGACGTTGGACGCAGACGGCAGGTGCGTCGCCGCCCGCCTGGTCTATCTCAGCGTGGGCGAGGGACCGACCCCGGCCCATGAGGCTGTGACCTGCATAATCGGCGAGCGACTGACGCCCTCTGTGATCGCTGAGGCGGCGCGCATTGCAGGAGAGCGCGACATCAATCCCACCGCAGACATTCACGCCTCGGTCGCCTATCGTCGCCACCTGGCGACCGTGCTGGCGCGCCGCGCACTCAGTCAGGCATTGCAAAGATGCCTATGACACCATACCTTTTCAGTCATAGCTTGTTCACAATCGATCTCAGCGCAGCCATATAAGAAAGATGGAGGGATTTCATGTTCTTTATCGGTTTGTTGATGCTTGTTTGTGGGGTGTTTCTGCTGGTCTACGGCTCTATGCTTTTCCGCTTTGCTTTGGCAGTAGGCGGATTCGTCCTCGGCTTTAGTCTGGCGTCCTGGTTACTTGCCGGTCAAAGTGATGTTGTGCGCGTCATCGTAAGCCTGGTCACTGGAGGCATATTGGCCTTTGTTGGTTACACCCTCGTCCAACTGGCGTTCTACATCGCTGGCGGTTTGCTTGGCGCGGTGCTGACGCTGGTGTTGGTGTCGTTGCTTGGCATCCAGGCCTCCTGGCTGAACATCATTCTCGTTCTGGCCGGCGCAGGCGTTGTGGGTTTCTTTGGGAGACGCCTCGGCGATTGGGTGATGCTATTGGGCACGTCATTGGCCGGCGCGTACGCGGTCATCTATGGACTTTCGCGCATGTTCGCCGAATCGGTCGGCGTCGATCCGGCCAGCCAGTCCGCGACCATCCCCCTCAGCGGCATCGGCTTTGTGATCTTTCTCACGGTTTTCGCGATCGGCGTATTGGCCCAGTTCCAGATATCCAACGTGCGTGGACGCTACGTGAATCGCTGAGCAAAAATGCGTAAGTGAAAGATGGGTGAATAGATGCCATCATCGCCGACAGGCGCAGCTCGACCACGCTCCCTCGCCAGCCGACTTTCGACTGCGCTCTATACGCGGCCGCAGCTCCTGCTCGCCCTGCTCTTCGCCCTCCCCCTGGGTTACATGGTGATCGTCTATCTCGGCTCGCTGGCAGCCATGATTGTGCAGTCGTTCTGGCAGTTGAATGACTTCACCGGCCAGGTGGTGCAGGAGTTCACGTTGAAGAACTATTTCGCCCTGCTTACGCCCGGCAATCGCTCCATCATTGTGCGCACGGTGGTCATGGCTGTGGCAGTCACCATCGCCTGTGCTCTGCTGGCCTTTCCCTTGGCATACTACATTGCCCGTTACGCCAGCCCCCGCGCCAAAGGGCTACTCTATCTGGCGGTGATCCTGCCCCTATGGTCGAGCTTTGTTGTGCGCGTCTACGCCTGGAAGCTCATCCTGTCTCAAGAAGGCATTCTTGCCTGGTTCCTGGAACAAGCAAGAATGGCTTGGGCGGTCGATGCCTTGTTGGCCTTTCCCTATATCGGCGGACCATCGCTTTCTATCTCGCCGACCGGCATGTTTATCGCCTTTGTCTACATCTGGCTGCCCTACATGGTGCTGCCCATTCAGGCGTCATTGGAACGGGTGCCGCGTTCGCTGCTCGAAGCCTCCGCCGATCTGGGCGCGCGCCCAGGTGAGACCTTCCGCACGGTGATTCTGCCTTTGGCCCTGCCTGGCGTTGTGGCGGGGTCAATTTTCACTTTTTCGCTGACGCTGGGTGATTTCGTGGTGCCATCGGTGTTGGGCAACTCGGCGTTCTTTATCGGTCAGGCGGTCCTGGCCTACCAGGGCACGGCCGGCAACATCCCCCTTGCCGCCGCTATGACCGTTGCGCCCATGCTCATCATGATCGCTTATTTGCTGATCGCAAAAAGGCTGGGCGCATTCGAGGCGCTGTGAGCATGATGGCTGCAACCAAATCTGATGAGCGAGGATTGATGGCAAAACGTTCGACTTTCGACTCAAACCGCAGCCCTCTGGGGTTGACCATCTCGGCAGTCCTGGTGTTGCTCTTTCTCCATTTCCCGCTGCTGATCATCTTCCTTTATGCGTTCACCACCGAGGAAGGCGCATTCACTTTTCCGCTGCCTGGGCTGACGACGCACTGGATCGGCAGAGCCTTGAGTCGCACTGACTTCTGGCAGGCGCTGTGGCTATCATTGCGCGTGGCTGGCCTGGCGACGCTCATTGCGCTGGTTCTGGGCACGCTGGCGTCGGCGGCGGTTCATCGCAGTCGCTTCTTTGGCCGTGAGGCGGTCTCCTTTCTGCTCCTGTTGCCCATCGCGCTGCCGGGTATCGTCACCGGTATCGCCCTACGCTCCACAATCAGCATCGCAGAGATTCCCTTTAGCTTCTGGACGATCGTCATCGGTCACGCCACCTTCTGTGTCGTCACCGTCTACAACAATGCGCTGGCGCGCTTCCGGCGCACCTCCTGGAGCCAGGTGGAAGCATCCATGGACCTGGGCGCCAATGGCTTCCAAACCTTTCGGTACATCCTGCTCCCCGCCCTGGGGACTGCTATGTTGGCGGGCGGGCTGTTGGCCTTCGCCCTTTCTTTCGATGAGATCATCGTCACGACCTTCACCGCGGGGCAACAACAGACACTGCCCATCTGGATATACAACCAGATGTTCCGTCCGCGCGACCGGCCCGTCACCAATGTCGTTGCGATCTTCGTTGTCGCCATCATGGCTATCCCGATTCTCATCGCTCATCGCATTGGAGAACGCGGCGAAGAAAGCCGTTGAAATATCACAACCAAACAATCTCTGCTATAATCCCCTGACGCATCTTGAGTGATCTGCCCAACCGAACGATTTTGGACAGGAAATCCATGAACACGACCATACCATCGCAAGCGAAAACGCTTTCCAGGCTGGACGATGTGCGGATCGCCATCACCCATTCCAGCGAGCAAGCCGAAGAACAGGCGCGCCTTTTCCAATCGCTTGGCGCCCAGGTCTTCTACTACCCCAGCATCGAGATCATCCCCTTCGACGACAACGGGGAGTTGGATGGCGCGCTGCGCGAGGCCGCCGCCGGTCAATACGACTGGTTGGTGCTCAACGACGCCGACACCATTCTGGTGGTGTCAGAGCGCATCCGCGCCACAGGCATCGACCCTATGCGCCTGCCGCGCCGTCTCAAGGTTGCCACCATCGGCTGCATGACCGAGCAGTGGACCCATGACCTGCTGGGGATTCGCTCGGATTTTGCGCCAGAGGAGTACTCGCCGAATTTTGTTGCTGAGGCGTTGAGGCTCAAGTCTGGCGACCGGGTGCTCATTCCCCAGTCTGCCATGACACGCATGCACCTGGCGCGCCGTCTGCGTGAGACCGGCGCAGACGTGACCGCCATCAATGCCTATCGCACCGTCATCGGGCAGGGCGGCGATCCGATCCCGACCATGCTGTGGGAAGGAAAACTGGACGCCGTCACCTTCACCTTCCCCACCGCGGTGCGCTATTTCGCCCGGCGCATCAAGGCCGAGAGCGGATCCCTTGCCATGCTCGACCATGTGTGCGTGGCCTGCATCGGCCCGTTGACCGCCGGCGCTGCCCAAGAGCTGGGATTGCACGTGGACCTGGTGCCAGAAAAGCATACGATTCAGGGTCTAGTCGAGGCTATCGCCGCCTATTTTTCTGAACGATAGTCCCCTTTGATCACGGCGAGTCTCTTTCTGAACATCTATAGAACCCCCTCATGTTCAGAAGTTGCTACAAAATGAGACATGGCATATACTCCAATATATTGTGGAGAGGTCGCCTAGCTCGGTTTATGGCGCGGGCCTGGAAAGCTCGTAACCCAAAAGGTTCGAGGGTTCAAATCCCTCCCTCTCCGCCAGTGTTATGAATTCGTGTGTTTTCATCGCTTCGTCAGGTGCTGGGTCCTGTGCGGCAGGACTCTGGGAACCCCGCCAGGGCCGGAAGGCAGCAACGGTATCCAGCTCGTCTTGGGTGACACGGGGGCGCCTGGTATGCTGGCGAAGCGATGAAAGCACACGAATTTTTTTCTGCCAATTGTCCAGCAGCAAAATCACATTGAGCAGGTTGAGTCATGTTTTCCGACGCAAATCAGCCCACAGCAGCGGCGCGCCTTCCTATGGTTTTTCTGGCCCGCCACGCTTCGCCCGATTGGACACGCACAGACATCCGTTATGACATTCCACCCGGCCCGCCGCTGACGCCGGCCGGCGAAGATGAGGCTGCCCGGCTTGGCGAGTTCCTGGCAAGCCAGGGCGTTGTCAAGCTCTATGCCAGCCCTCTGGAACGCACGCGGCGCACAGCGGAAATTGCAGCGCGGGTGGCTGCGATTCCGTGGTATGAAGCCCACGAGATCGGCGAATGGCGGCGCGATGAGCAGTTCAGCGCCGTCCTCGAACGCATCCATCCTTTCTGGCAGCAGACATGCGCTGAAAGTCGTCACATCGGCCCCATTGCACTGATCAGCCACGGCGGGCCGGTTCTCTCTCTGCTGGAAAAGCTCAACGTCGATACGGTCGAGTTGAACCACTATCGCAATCAATTCGACCATCGCAATCCGCTGCCGCCGGCTGGCGCCTGGCTGACGACGCGTGACGCCCTCGACTCAACCTGGGATGTGTTTCTTGCTTTCACTCCAGGCCCCATTCAGCAGTTCTTGCCGCTTACGACAGAGGTCTGAGACTGCATGAGCCATTCTTTCTTCACCAAACTCGAAGATGCCATCGCTCGCAACCAAAGCCTGCTCTGCGTTGGCCTCGATCCCCTGCCCGAACAGGCGCCGGCGCCCTATCGCCGCTCTGAGCCGGTCCAAACCATCCTCGCCTGGAATCGCGCCGTCATCGAGGCGACGTCTGACCTGGTCTGTGCATACAAGCCAAACATCGCCTTCTATGAGGCATGGGGCGCGCCCGGCATGGATGCCCTACGCAGCACACTCGCGCTCATTCCGCGTCACATTCCCATCATTCTTGATGCAAAGCGCGGCGACATCGGCTCAACTGCGTCTGCCTATGCGAAAGCGTGTTTCGATGAGATGGGCGTCGATGCCGTCACTCTCAGTCCCTATCTGGGACGCGACAGCATCGAACCTTTTGCCCGCTATCCAGACAAGGGACTGTTCGTCCTTTGCCACACCTCCAACCCCAGCGCGGGTGACTTCCAACATCTGGAGATCAGCGACTGGCGACAGCTTGACCGTGAACCGAATCTACCGCTCTATCTCCACGTTGCGCGCGCCTCCGTCCAGTGGTCGCCGAATATTGCTCTCGTTGTCGGCGCAACCTTTCCCGGAGCGGTGGAAGCTGTGCGAAGAACTGCGCCCCACGCCTGGTTTCTCATTCCCGGCGTAGGCGCACAAGGAGGCGACTTGTCCGCAACCCTGGCGGCTGGGTTGCGGGATGACGGCCTGGGACTGATCATCAACGTCAGCCGCGCCGTCTGTCAGACAGAAGCCCCCCGCGCTGCGGCGGAGGCGCTGCGCAGCGACATCGAGGTCAAACGCGCAGCGATCCTCTCCCATGCAAAGGCAAGCTCAATCAGCGGCCAGACGTGGAGATCGACTTCAGCGCCCATCGTCGAAAATGAACGCGACAGGCTCGTCCTCGCTCTCCACGAGCTGGACGCCGTAAGATTCGGCAGCTTCACGCTTGCCAGCGGCATCCAGTCGCCCATTTATATCGACCTGCGTCTGCTGGTCAGCCAACCTGGGTTGCTCGCCCAGGCGGCGCGCGCCTATGCCCGCATTCTTGCCGACCTGCCCAGCGACCGGGTCTGTGGAGTGCCCTATGCTGCGCTGCCCATCGCCACTGCAGTGGCCCTGGAGACAGAAAAGCCGCTGATCTATCCACGCAAAGAAGCAAAGGCTCATGGCCTGGGCAAAGAGATCGAAGGCGCCTGGCGGCCCGGCGAGCGGGTCGTGGTCATCGAAGACCTGATCACCAGCGGGGGCAGCACGATCCAGACAGTGGAGAAGCTGCGCAACGCTGGCCTGATCGTCGAACATGTCATCGTGCTCATCGATCGGGAGCAGGGCGGCGTGGAAAACCTGGCCGCCGTAGGCATTACAGCCCACAGCGTATTGCGTCTGAGCGAAATCCTGGATACACTTCTGGCTATGCAAAAGCTTCCTCAGACGCAGCATGACGAAGTGGTCTCGTTCTTGCTTGGCCGGGTGTAGTTTCTTCAAGGAGGCAGAACGCAAACCATTGTTTTGCCGCCGCAGTTTGAGCAGAGGATAGACGGCGATGCGCGAGCAAAGTCAACGAACGTCACGTTGGTGGTTAATTGTTGACCTCAAGATTGACAGTCATGGTCTCCCCGGCATCGTCGTTGCGGCAGACGAAAGTAACATGGACTGCGTCATTGGACGGAACATCCTGAATCGAATGCGTTTGATATTGGGTGGCTCGCCTCTTCGGCTAACTCTGGATGTGTGACATGGTGCAATCGGCCGGCAATCTTGCCGTTTCACTGGCGGGAATCCACCTGCCTTCGCCGCTTGTGCTTGCCAGCGGCATTTGGGGCACGACCGTCAGCCTGCTGGAGCGCGCGGCATTGGCGGGCTGCGGCGCGGTGACGGCCAAGAGTTGTGGGCCGGCGCCTCGCCCCGGCCACGTGAACCCTTCTTGCCTCGATTGGGGTCACGGGTTGATCAACGCCATCGGCCTGGCAAATCCGGGCATGGATGCTGAATTGGAATTGCTGGCCGAGGCAAAAAAGCGGCTCTCCGCACAGGGAGTCGCCCTCATCGCCAGCATCTTCGCCGGCCCGCCAGAGGAATTCGGCCTTGTTGCGGCCAGAATTGCCCAGGCAGAGCCAGACTTCGTGGAAGTCAATATCTCTTGTCCCAATGTTCACAGTGAGTTTGGCGAGCCATACGCAGGCGACCCGCAGGCGGCGGCCCAGGTGACCGCCTGCGTGAAGAGCGCCATGGAACCGAGCGGCATCCCGGTCATCGTCAAGTTGGCGCCCAATGTGCCCAGCATTGGGCGCATGGCGCGCGCGGTGATAAACGCTGGCGCAGATGCACTCTGCGCAGTCAACACCATGCCGGGCATGATCATCGACGTGGAGAGTGGACAGCCCATCCTGGCCAATCGCAGCGGCGGATTGAGCGGCCCGGCCATCAAGCCAATCGCCGTAAAGTGCGTCTACGACATCTATAAGGCGTGCCCCGGCGCACCCATCATTGGCGTAGGGGGTGTGACCTGCGGCGCCGACGCGATCGAGATGATCATGGCGGGTGCAACCGCAGTGGGCGTAGGCAGCGCCATCTATGAGCGTGGCCCAGGGGCGATCAGCCAGATTCTTGACGAAGTGCAGGTGTGGATGGTCGATCATCATGTGGCCGCATTGTCCGAGCTGCGCGGGCTGGCGCATGGCCAATGGCGCTATTCCACAACGCCGACTGGCGCGCCCATACCTCTGGTCCATTGAGCCGAAGGACACAACATGACCAATCGCACCTTGATCGATCAATGCGTTCAGGAAGTTATCGACTTGCACGCATTTTTTCAGGCCTGGCTGCGGGGGGAATTGGCTGATCGCGCTGAGGTATTCAGCCGCTTCATCGACGCCGTTGCGCCGGAATTCACGTTGATTTCGCCGACGGGACAGGCGGCTCGCCTGCCAGAGACAGCCGAATGGATTCGCCGCGCCCATGGCGCCCGTCCGGGTGTGAAACTGTGGACTGATGAACACACTGCCCACTTCGCCGCTGATGGTGCAGCATTGTTGACCTATCGCGAGTGGCAAACCTGGAACGGCGCGACAACACTGCGCATCAGCTCCGCCCTGTTGAGACGAGCGCCCGCCGCGCCGAATGGGGTTGCATGGCTACACATCCACGAAACATGGATTCAAGGGTAGCCGATTGCGGCTTGTGAACCGAAAATCGCCCCAGAGCAGACACGGTTGAACTGACTGCTCTTTGCTGAATCTCCCCACAATTCATCCACAACCCGCGCAATCTATCATGAACAGTCGAGCGCGGCTGTTGCTCCGTTTGCAGCCAATTGCTTTTCATCTTCCCGACTCCGCTTTAGCTCTTAAATGGCTCGACCAGAGCGTGAAGATCCAGAGCGCAATTCACCTGGGAGACTATGTATGGCAACCATGAATGGAAATGGCAACGGGACTCTTCCCCACTATGATCTCTATATCAACGGCCAGTGGCGTGCGCCTCTCGCCGAACAATATCGGCCAATGGTCGATCCTTCCACCGGTGAAGTGCTGGGAATGACCGCACAGGCCGATGCAGAAGACACAAAGCTGGCGATCCGCGCAGCGCGCACCGCCTTCGACGATGGCTATTGGGCCAACATGTCTCCAGGGGAGCGGTCGCGGCTGCTTCATGCAGTGGTGGATGCGATCGAGGCGCGACAGGGCGAGATTGCGGATGCCGAGATGCGCAACAGCGGCTGCACCTGGCGCAAGGCCAACCTGATGGACATGCCCGTGGGGCTGATCCACTTTCGCCACTTTGCCAAGCTGGCCGACTTTGAGCCGCTGGAAACCGTTCCTCAGATCACCTTCCCTAATCTCTCCTACAATTACGTGCGGCGCGAGCCAATCGGCGTGTGCGGCCAGATCATTCCCTGGAATTTTCCCTTTTTGATGGCAGTGTGGAAAGTGGCGCCGGCATTGGCCGCTGGCAACACCGTCGTGCTCAAGCCGGCAACCTACACACCCTATAGCGCGCTGAAGATGGTGGAGATCATCCATGACGCCGACCTTCTGCCGCCAGGCGTGCTGAACCTGGTGACCGGGCCGGGGCAGGTGGTGGGGCCAGAATTGTGCACTAATCCCCTGGTGGATAAAATCGCCTTCACCGGCAGCACAGAAGTGGGGCGCGAGATCATGCAGCAGGCCGCCAGCACCATCAAGAAGGTGACGCTGGAATTGGGGGGCAAGAGTCCCAACATCATTCTCGACGACGCCGACATGGACATTGCGGTGGATGGCAGCCTGTGGGCCACCTTTATGCACAACGGCCAGGCGTGCGAAAGCGGCACGCGGCTCTTCGTCGCCAGCGAGATCTACGATGAATTCGTGGGGCGGCTGGTGGATCGCGCTCGTCGGCTCAAAGTGGGTCTATCTGCCGACGGCGCAACCGACATCGGTCCGCTCATCAGCAATGGTCAACTCAAGACGGTGGAGAGCTATATCCAGTTGGGGTTGGAAGAAGGCGCAACGCCGCTGCTGCTCGGTGAGCGCCCCTCGGACCCAGAACTGGCCGGCGGGCATTTCATCACGCCCACCATTTTCGCCGACGTGGACAACCACATGCGCATCGCCCAGGAGGAAATTTTCGGCCCGGTGCTGTGCATCATAAAGTATGATAGCCTGGAAGAGGCGATCCGCATGGCGAATGACACGGTCTATGGCCTGGCGGCAGGCGTATGGAGCAGCGACATCGAACGCGCCATCAGCGTTGCTCACCGCATCCAGGCCGGCACCATCTGGATCAACGATTTCCACGTGATCAGCGCAGAAGCCCCCTTTGGCGGCTACAAACAGAGCGGCATTGGCCGCGAGCTGGGTGAATGGGGGCTCAAAGAATATCTGGAAGTCAAGCACATCCATATCCCCCTCAACAACCGACGCACCAGCAAGTTCTATTACGATATCGCAGTGCCACAGGAGAACTGAATAGGGTGTGTTCAAAATCAGTGACAGGTGGGCAAAACGAACGAACTTTGAATGCACCCAACTGAAGAGGTTACAGAATGAGCATGGCATCGCCAAAACTGAAAAACCGGTAGTTCTCTTGTTTGGCGATTTCATACGCGTCGAGGAGCATTCGTCTCCCCAAGTCCGGGTCTTGAGGATGCATCTGGGCAATGAACGCGCTGACGAGCATGAGCAGGCTGGACCGGGGAAGGTGGAAATTGGTGATGAGTGCATCGACGGCGCGAAAGCGATAGCCAGGGTGGATGTAGAGATCCACCGCGTTGCTAAAAGCCGCGACGCGCTGCCAGGGACATTCACCATCGGTCTGGGGACGGGCAGCCCATTCCAACGTACGCACTGTGGTCGTCCCTACAGCCACTATCCGTCCTCCCGCCAGCGTCGTCTGGTTGATGCGCTGTGCGGTCGCGGATGAAAGCGTGGCCCACTCGCTGTGGATCGGGTGATCTTCCAGATGCTCGCTTTCCACTGGTTTGAAGGTGTCCAATCCAACATGGAGCGTCACCGCGTCGAACTCGACTCCCTGGCTGCGGAGGCGTAAGAGCAAGTCGGGCGTGAAATGGAGCCCGGCGGTGGGCGCGGCGGCGCTGCCTTCGCTGCGGCTGTAGACTGTCTGGTAGCGTTCCGGGTCGCCGTGATAGTCATTGATGTAGGGCGGCAAGGGCACTGCGCCCAAAACGTCCAGATAAGGTCGTATTGGCGCAGAAAAGCGAACGGTGCGTGCGCCAGTAGGGTGCAGGGCAATCACATGGGCGGCGAGTGGGGGAAGCGCCCCATTCGATGGTTGCAATTGCTCGAATCGCGCTGGGTCGGCCAGCCAGTGGGTGATTGTCAGCCCGACCTGGATGTTCTTGCCCCGCATCAGACATTCCCACTCACAGCCTTCCTGGTCGAGCTGTCGCAACAGTAACAGCTCGACTGCGCCGCCCGTCGGCTTGCGCGCTAGCAGCCGGCCCGCCAGAACGCGGCTGTCGTTGACGATCAGCAGGTCGCCCTGACGCAGGTAGTCGCCGACGTCACGAAAGATGCGATGCTCGATCTGACCCGACGCGCGGTGTAGGATGAGCAGGCGACTGCTGTCACGCGGCTCAGCCGGCGTTTGGGCGATGAAGTGTGAGGGCAGCTCGTAATCAAAAAGCGCTGTACGCACGCAGATACTCCAAACAAGTGCAAAGAACCTGCGGTAGGGAAACCGCACCTACGTCCCATCCACCACATTAATCCCCAAAGAACCCAATCGATTTGACCCGTGTGTATTCAGTCACTCTGTAGGGGCTTGAACGGCGGCGGCAAAGCTTCGCTGTTACAGAAAACGGCAAACTAACTTTGAACGCGCTCATTTCAAACGGGACACTTGACCACTAAAGTCGTGACATTTGTCAGATTGACCATCCACATAGATCATGCTACCATAGGACTACAAATATCTGCTGGCGTATATCATCCATTGTTGTCATGTTATACTTTGCTCTGTTTGAGACCAAGAGTTTTCGCAGGCCAAAAACTCCTGGTCTCAAAGCAACCGCAGTACAGTTGCGCCCCAGGGAAAGACAACTTCATTCAATGTTTCTGGTCAGCCAGCAGCCTCGCCACGGACAGATGTGTCATTGATCATGCACCGGAACGTTGTCACCTGTCAGCAGTTTCGCCTATTTGGCTGCAACCGAATCGCCCTATCCAAGACAAACGGACAAACGTAAAAGGCAGCGCGTCAGATTGTATGAGTTCTGACTTTCTCATTACGCGCCAACGCGTTGTCGAAGTCATACATCGGCAAACTTGAGATAATCGCACAGGAAGGAACGAAATCTATGTCTGAACTAACACAATTCGAGCAATGGGCGATTTACGGCGTCTTGGCAGTGTCCATTCTGGGCCTGCTCTATGCTGTATTTCTGCGAGCACAGATTTTGCGAGAAGACAAAGGCACCGAGAGGATGCAGGAAATCTGGGGCTGGATTAAGGAAGGTGCAAACGCCTATCTTTCGCGCCAGCTTAGAGCCATTCTACCATTCATTATTATTCTGACCTTTGCCCTCTTTTTTTCCGTCTACATCGTTCCCCCTTCAGCCGAGGCCATTGCTCACTACCCGGGCGCATCGGAAGAGCAAGTGAAGCTCTACATTGGGTTGTGGCGCGCTTTTGCCTTCGTCATGGGCGCGACTTTCTCGCTGATGGTGGGACAGATTGGCATGCGCATGGCTATTGAAGGAAATGTGCGCACCGCCGCTGCTGCACGCACGAGCTTCTCTGACGCGCTGCGCATCGCCTACCGTTCTGGCACCATCACCGGTATGTTGACCGATGGCTTGGGTCTCTTTGGCGGCACGATCATCTTCATCTTCCTGGGCGCGGCGTCGCCCGATGCACTGTTGGGCTTCGGCTTCGGCGGCACGCTCATCGCACTCTTCATGCGCGTGGGCGGCGGCATCTACACAAAAGCGGCCGACGTGGGCGCCGATCTCGTGGGCAAGGTGGAAGAGAACCTGGAAGAAGATGACCCGCGCAACGCAGCCGTGATCGCGGACTTGGTGGGCGACAACGTAGGCGATTGCGCCGGTATGGCAGCGGACATCTTCGAGTCCTACGAGGTCACCATAGTCTCCGCCCTGATTCTAGGGCTTTCGCTTGTGATGCTCACAGGCAATTACGAATGGATCGTCTTCCCGTTGCTGGTGCGCGGCATCGGCGTGCTCTCTTCCATCGTCGGCACCTATCTGGTGCGCACACCGGCCGGCGAAAAGTCCGGCGACGCCATGGCAGCCATCTTCCGCGGCTTTCTCTCGTCGGCTGCCATGTCGGTCGTTCTCTTTGGCGTAATCGGTTTCTTCTACTTGCAGGATGTTCCCGGTGGATGGTGGCGTCCTGTGTTGGCTGTGACCATGGGCGTGATTCTCGCCATCCTTATCGACCGGGTGACCGAGCACTTCACCGCCACCGAGGGTGCGCCGGTCAAAGACATCGTGCGCTCGACTGACGGCGGCCCAGCCACCACCATTCTGGCCGGCATCGTCCAGGGCTATGAAAGCGCAGTGTGGTCGACCGGCATCATTGCGGCCACGATCTTCACATCCATCATCATCTTTTGGGGTGTGGGCGAAAACGCTATGGAACAAACTGCCTATGTGCTCTATGGCGTGGCAATGACCGGCATTGGCATGTTGACGCTGACGGGCAACAACGTCTCCATGGATTCCTTTGGCCCCATTTCCGACAATGCCAATGGCATCGGCGAGATGGCTGGAATGGATGCCCAGGCTCGCCAAATCATGGCCGACCTGGATGCGGTGGGCAATACGACCAAGGCCATCACCAAAGGCATCGCCATCGGTTCGGCGGTCATTGCGGCCGTGGCGCTCTTTGGTTCCTTCATTACCGATGTGACGAAGGCGCAGGCTGCCGCAAACGAGGCAGCCAGATTGGCAGGCGAGGCGCTGCCATATCCCCTCACGTTCATCGATACGGGCATTCGCGTCTCCGCCCCCATGGTCTTCGTGGGTATGCTGTTGGGCGCCGCGTTGCCGTGGATGTTCTCTGGGCTGGCTATCAATGCCGTGAATCGCGCAGCGCGACTGATGGTGAATGAGGTGCGTCGCCAGTTCCGCTTGGGAGTGCTGGAGGGCACAGTGCCGCCAGATTACCGCCAATGTGTGAGCATCTCCACGGGCGCCGCGCAGAATGAGCTTGTATCGTTGGCGATTCTCGCAGTTGTGCCGCCCATCCTGGTGGGCATTCTGCTGGGCGCTGAAGCATTGGGCGGTTTCTTGGCGGGCATCATCATCTCTGGTCAGTTGTTGGCCGTCTACATGGCCAACGCCGGTGGTGCATGGGACAATGCCAAGAAGGTGATCGAGGATGAACCGCGTAACCCCGCGCAAAACACCGGCAAGAACTCGGAACGCCACAAAGCAGCGGTGGTGGGCGACACCGTGGGCGACCCGTTGAAGGACACGGCTGGCCCGGCGCTCAACCCCATGATCAAGGTGGTCAACCTGGTTTCGGTCATCATCGCGCCCATCGTAGTGGCCTTCACCACCATCAGCATTTGGGTTGTCATCTTCGCCGTCGTGTTGGTGGCGCTGCTGACCTGGGCCATCATGAAGAGCAAACGCAGTCCACACCCGACGACGGAAGGGGCGGCTGCATAGAGCGCAACGATCCCTCAATCATTCGTTCGACGACAACCGCGGCGTATTTGGTAATCCAAGGCCAGATGCGCCGCGGTTGCGCGCCAAGAGAAGAGCGCACAGATGCACGCGATGGAGCAAAGATCGAACGTTTCACCCAACACCCCACCAGCGATTACAATAATGGTTGTACTCAATTCAAAGTGCAAACCTCTGCCGTCGTCGTTCATGCCCCGTAGGGTTCAGCAATCCCCAGGTGTTGGAACGGCCTTCAGCCGTTCATGGCAATGACGCCAGGCCTGCGACCCGCCGGACCTACAAAGACATCATGTCATCTGTTCATCAATTTTCACCGGAAGGAAATCAAGAAAAATGGCCCGTTATCTTGCTCTCACCTGTGAAGCCCTGGCTCGCACCGTTTATGCAGCCGCAGCGCGGACGCCTCACACGGTCACAGTACGGCTCTTTCGCCAGGGGCTGCACAATCGGCCCAAAGGGCTGCGCCAAACGCTGCAAGAGGAGATCGATACTGTAGAAGCCGGCATTTACGACGCCATTCTGTTGGCCTATGGCATGTGCGGCCTCGCCACTGTGGCGCTGAGCGCGCGTCATACGCCTATCGTCACGCCGCGCGCCCACGACTGCATCACGCTCTATCTCGGCTCGCGGGCGCGCTACGACCAGGAGTTCGCCCGTCACCCCGGCACCTACTGGTACAGCGTGGACTACATGGAGCGGCAAGAGCCAGGGGCATCCACCGCCCTGGGTGCAGCCGGTCTTGAGCAGGAATCCGAGCAATACGAAAAATGGGTGGAAAAATGGGGCAAAGAGACGGCAGATTCGCTTCTGGAGGAGATGCGCGGCTGGTCGCGTCATTACACTCGGGCCGCGTTCATCGACATGGGGCAGGGCGACGCCGCACCTTTCGAGCAGATGGCGCGGGACAAGGCGCAGCAGGAAGGCTGGCTCTTCGAGCGCATGGCGGGAAATCCGCGCCTGTTGATGATGCTTTTGGCCGGGGAATGGCCCGAAGATGAATTCCTGTTCGTGCCGCCTGGCCACACGATTCAGCAATCGCACGGCGATTCGCTCGTGAAGGCAACGCCCGCGCCGTGAGGGAGTAGCCCCAGTTTTGCCCTGGTTGACAGCTTGCTGAGTCTGGAATTGGAAGAGGGTGACAGGATGGGTTGGAGGATTGAGACGAGAAAGATGAGCGCCTGCCATGCCCACGATCTTCGATAACATCAAGCAGGAGCTCTTGCCGACGTTGCGCCAGACGCTCGGGGTCGCCTATCGCGCCGATTTCTGCGTCGGCTATTTCAACCTGCGCGGCTGGCGCGTGTTGGACGAACGCATCGAAGCCTGGGCAGGTGGGCCGCACGACTGCTGCCGTCTGCTGGTGGGGATGCAGCGCACGGCTGAAGATGAAGTGCGCGCCGCCTATCGCTTCAAGCAGGACGATGAGCTGATCGCAGAGCAGGCGTTCGCCATCGATAACAAGACAGCCCTGACCCTGAAACGCAAGTTGGCTGAGGAGTTCCGCAACCAGTTGCTGATCGGCGCGCCGACCAACGCCGACGAAGCCGGTCTGCGCCGGCTGGCCAATCAGATCCGCAACGGCAAGCTGGTCGTCAAGCTCTTTTTGCGCCATCCCCTTCACGCCAAGCTCTACCTGCTCTTCCGCCAGGATCAGATCACGCCGATCATCGGCTATCTGGGCAGCAGCAACCTGACCTTCTCTGGCCTGTCTGGGCAAGGCGAATTGAACGTGGATGTGGTGGAGCAGGACGCCGCGCAGAAATTGGCTGCATGGTTCGAGGAACGCTGGCAGGACAAATGGTGCCTCGACATCTCCAAAGAGTTGGTCGAGATCATCGACGAAAGCTGGGCCAGCGAACGGCTGACGCCGCCTTACCACATCTATCTGAAGATGGCCTATCACCTCTCGCGTGAGGCGCGCGTGGGGTTGAGCGAGTTCACCATTCCGGCGGATTTTCGCGGCATTCTCTTTGAATATCAGGTCGCAGCGGTCAAAATCGCCGCCCGCCACCTCAACCAGCGCGGCGGCGTGTTGATCGGCGATGTGGTGGGCCTGGGTAAGACGCTGATGGCGACCGCGCTGGCACGCATCTTCGAGGATGATTACGACTGGGAGACGCTGATCATCTGCCCGAAGAACCTGGTGGAGATGTGGGAAGGCTACCGTGACCGCTACCGCCTGCGCGCCAAAGTGATCTCCAGCAGCACGGTGATCGCCGTGCTGCCCAGTCTGCGCCGCTACCGGTTGGTGCTGATCGACGAGAGCCACAACCTGCGCAACCGCGAGGGCAAGCGCTACCGCGCGATCCAGGAGTATCTACAAAAAAATGACAGCCGCTGCATCCTGCTCACCGCCACGCCATACAACAAGAGCTACGTCGATCTCTCGAACCAACTGCGCCTGTTCATTCCCGAAGAGACCGACCTGGGGGTGCGACCCGAACGGTTGCTGCGCGAGATGGGCGAGGTCGCATTCAGCCTGAAACACCAGGCGCCCATGCGCTCGTTGGCCGCCTTTGAACTCAGCACCTATGCAGACGACTGGCGCGAACTGATGCGGCTGTTCATGGTGCGCCGCACACGCACGTTCATCCAGAACAACTACGCACTGACCGACCCGACGAGTGGTCGCAAATTTCTGGAGATGGCTGACGGCACGCGTGCCTTTTTCCCGAACCGCAGCGCGCGCACTGTGCATTTTGCCATCGATGAAAGCAACCCCGACGACCAGTATGCCCGCTTCTATTCCGCCGATGTGGTCGATGTGATCACCAGCCTCAATCTGCCACGCTACGGCCTGGGCAACTATCTGCGAAAGAAACCCAAGCGTCCGCCGACCGCCGCCGAAGCCAAGATTCTGGATAACCTGTCGCGCGGCGGGCGGAGATTGATGGGCTTCAGCCGCACCAATCTCTTCAAACGGCTGGAAAGCAGCGGCCACGCCTTTGAACTGTCGGTGGCGCGCCACATCGTGCGCAACTATGTCTTTTTGCACGCGTTGCGCAACGACCTGCCGCTGCCGATTGGTACACAGGATGTGGAATTGTTGGGGTCGCAATTCCAGGACAACGATGTGGAGGCGACGGATTTTTTCGGCGGCGAGTCGGCTGACGATGATGGCAATGGCGCCAATGGCGCAGAGAACAGCGCGCACGCCTCGGACGAGACGCGTCCAATCCCTAGCCGAGATGAATTGATCGAACAAGCTGCGGCGATCTACGACCTGTATGCAGGCCAGCACAAAAGCCGTTTCAGGTGGATTCGCGCCGATCTCTTCGATGCAACGTTGGCGCGCGACCTGGAAAATGACGCTGGCGCGTTGCACGACTTGTTGCTGCGCTACGGGCGTTGGCAGCCTGATCGGGACGCCAAGCTCAACGCGCTGATCGAATTCCTGACCGTGGATCATCCACAGGAGAAAGTGCTGATCTTTAGCCAGTTTGCCGACACAGTGCACTATCTGGAAAGGCAACTGACGAAGAGGAAGGTGGCGAAGCTGGCTGGCGTCACGGGCGACACGGACAACCCGACCGCTTTCGCCTTTCGCTTCAGCCCGATCAGCAACAAGGAGTTGAACAAGGCCAACAGCGCAGAGCCGGCGGCGGTGGCGCCAGAGGATGAACTGCGTGTGCTGATCGCCACCGATGTGCTGAGCGAAGGTCAGAACCTGCAAGATTGCCACGTGGTCTTGAATTACGACTTGCCGTGGGCGATCATCCGCTTGATCCAGCGCGCCGGGCGCGTCGACCGCATCGGCCAGCAGTCGCCCAGCATCATCTGCGCCAACTTCTGGCCGGCCGATGGCGTGGAGCGGCTGATTCGCCTGCGCGAGCGGCTGCGCGCTCGCCTGCAAGAAAACGCCGAGGTGGTGGGCGCCGACGAACAGTTTTTCGAGGATGAGCGCAGCGTCCAGCCGTTGGTCGATCTTTACAACGAAAAGTCGGGCATCCTGGACGACGACGCCGACGGCGAGGTCGATCTCACCTCCTATGCCTACCAGATTTGGAAGAACGCCACCGACGCCGACCCGTCGCTCAAAGCCGCGGTGGAGCGTCTGCCCGATGTGAGCTATTCCGCCAAATCCCATCCCGTCAGCGACGCCAGCAAACCACGCGGCGCGCTGGTCTTTGTGACGACCGCCGAGGGCGTCAGCGCGTTGGCATGGGTGGATGAACAGGGAAAGAGCGTCAGCGAGTCGCAATTTGCCGTGCTGCGCGCCGCCGAATGCGCGGCGGACACCCCAGCGCAAGCCCGCGCCGAGAATCATCACGCACTGACAGCAGCCGGCGTCGAGCTAATTGTCAGCGATATCAAACTGATCGGCGGGCAACTGGGGCGCCCGTCCGGCGCGCGCTACCGCACCTACGAACGGCTCGACCGCCATATCAAGGCGCTCAAGGGCACGCTCTTTGGCGATGCGCCCTCGACGCAAACGCTGGTCGCGGCGCTGGAACAGATTTACCGTTACCCGCTACGCGAGAGCGCGCGCGACAAGCTCAACCGCCAACTGCGCAGCAACATCAGCGATGAACAACTGGCCGAGCTGGTGGTCGGGTTGTACCAGGAGGATTCCCTGTGCCTGGTGCAAGAAGAGAACACAACCCAAGAGCCGCGCATCATCTGTTCGTTGGGATTGGTGGCGCCGCAGGAAGTTGGCTAAGAAGCGGGTGTATGGACGCGGATCAGTGATTACGCCGATTTGTTTCGCCCTTTACGAATCGATCCGTGTTTCCCAGAATCCGCGTTCGTAGAACGAACTGGGATAAAAACACCCTTGACATACATACGATTATATGCATAATAATACTGTGCGGTTCACCTGGCACGAACTCAAGCGGCAGACTACCCTCAATCGACGCGGTTTGGACTTTGCCGACGCTGAGCTGGTCTTTGCGGGTCCCACATTCACGTTCGAAGATGACCGTGAAGACTACCCCGAACAACGCTGGGTGACGCTCGGTTTACTGCGAGGTACAGTCGTGGTGCTCGTACACTCCGAAAGTGAAGACGAGATACGTATTATTTCCATGCGTAAGGC
>CAZLMM010000064.1:0-38350 GCA_964560495.1 uncultured Caldilineaceae bacterium | reverse complement strand
ATTACCATGAAGACCCTTTCCTCATAACCTGGAATGAACTGACGCATGCGCACATTCATCTGGTAAAACGCCAGCAGCATGGTCAGAATCGGCGCGCCGGAAAGTGTCAGCGGCGAGTTGCGCCCGCGGAAGCGATGGCGCGAGACTGTATAGGCTGCCAACCCAGCCATGGAGGAGCGAATGAGCGATCCATATCAGCTGCGCCTGGACAAAATTCGGGCGCTCGTTGACCGCCAGGCGCGCGCCTGGGAACGCAATGATTTTGATCTTGCTGCCGGCGACTGGCTGCCCGATGGCGTCCTCACCTCACCAGGAGGAGAGTTTCCCGCGCCAGCGCTGCGCGCCACTATGCACGAGTTTCACGCGCTGTATACTGACCTGGTAGTCGACGTGACCAACGTCTTTGCGTCGCCCGATGGGAACCAGGCTGCCATCGAATGGCTGTGGAATGTGACCAGACGCGCCGATGGCGCACGGAGCGCCACGGCCGACGCCATCATCGTCGACCTGCAAGATGGCAAAATCAAGTCCTGGCGGGAATACTTCGACCTGGCAAGCTCGGTCGAGGCCAGGCAGTGATTTCACCAATAGTTTTTTGACAGGCGTCCACCCCTGTGCTAACCTAAACGGTCGTGGCGTAAGCTACAATGAAAACACGATAATTTCGACTCTTTTCAGAGCGGGGGATGGGAATGCAGCCCATGAATCCTCCGACAACCCACTGGAGCCCCGGTTTTCGGTTGTGAGGAGAGTGCAACTCCAAAAGTCGGCTTGTCGCCAGCCTGGTTGAGTTGCACACATTGCAACCCGGCAGGACGGGCCTCCAATCGGACAGATGGCCTTCGCAGCGGCAGAGGCGTCTGGCCGGTGAGAGCATCGAGCGAAGTTGCGCCCTCCTGGTTTGGCCGGAGGGCTTTTTGTTTGAGGGTATGAGAGAGCGATGCGCACAGTCTTTTGGGAAGACAACAAGGTCAAGATGATCGACCAGCGCCTGCTGCCGGGCGAGTTCGTCATCGCTGAATTCGACACAGTCGATGCAGTGGCGCGCAGCATCCGCGAAATGTATGTGCGGGGCGCGCCGGCCATCGGCGCAACCGGCGGCTTTGGCATGGCCCTGGCCGCACAAAACAGCCCAGCGCGAGATCGGAACAGCTTGCTCAGCGATCTACTGGCTGCCAAAGAAATGCTGGACGCCGCCCGCCCCACCGCGGTCAACCTTTCCTGGGCCACCAGCCGCCTGGTGGAGCTGGCGCGCTTTACCGTGTTGCCCAACGTGGACGACATTCGCAGCGCGCTGCTGGTCGAGGCGCAAGCCCTGGCCGATGAGGATGTGGAGATCAACCGGCGGATGGGCGCTCACGGCGCGGAAATAGTGCCCCATGGCGCCAACATTCTCCATCACTGCAACACGGGTGCGCTGGCCGCAGTGGATTTCGGCACTGCGCTGGGCGTGGTCTTTGCCTGTCACGAACAGGGCAAGCGGGTGCATGTTTGGGTGGACGAAACGCGCCCACGGCTGCAAGGCGCACGGCTGACCGCCTGGGAACTCATGCGCGCCGGCGTACCCATGCACCTCATTGTCGATAACGCGGCGGGGCATCTTATGCGCACTGGGCGCGTCGATGTGGTGCTCTATGGCGCAGACCGGGTGGCGGCCAACGGCGATGTGGCCAACAAGATTGGCTCTTACAAACTCGCTGTCGCAGCGCGAGAGAACGGGATCCCAGTCTATTGCGTGGCGCCCACGAGCACCGTGGACCTGACCCTACCCAACGGCGACGTGATTCCCATCGAGGAGCGCAGCGCCGATGAAGTGACCTACATTGGCGGCGAAATGATTGCGCCGGCGGGCGCACCGGTCTACAACCCGGCCTTCGACGTGACGCCCCATCGCTACCTCACAGGCATCGTCACCGAAGAAGGCATCTGTTCTCCGCCCTTCGACGTGAGCCTGCGCCAGGCCAAAGCAGCGGCAGAGGCGCGCGTGCAGGCCAATCGCGCCCGGCGTGGACGGTGAACCATGCAGCGAATTGCAGTTTTCTGCGGCGCCAATTCAGGCGCAAGCAAACGCTATGCCCAGGCCGCGGAGGCTTTGGGCTGCGCGGTCGCACAGCGCGGCCTGGAGCTGGTCTATGGCGGGGGCAGCGTAGGGCTGATGGGCATCGTTGCAGCCACGGCGCTGGCCCACGGCAGCCGGGTCGTCGGCATTATTCCGCGCGCCCTGATGACTCACGAGCTGGCCGGCGACGTCATCGGCGAGTTGATCATCGTGGAAACTATGGCCGAGCGCAAAGAACAGATGCTCAATCTGGCCGATGCGTTTGTAACGCTCCCCGGCGGGCTTGGCACCATGGATGAGTTTTTCGAGGCGCTCACCTGGGGGCAGTTGGGCATCCACGCCAAGCCGGTGGGCGTGCTGGAAGTGGATGATTACTTTGCGGGATTGCTCTCCTGGGTGGATCACGCGGTGGCGGAAGGTTTTGTGCGACCGCAACACCGCGACATCTTCATCGTGGATCGTAACGCCGATGCGCTGTTGGAGCGCATGATCAACCATCGTCCGCCCGCCGGGCTGACAAGGTGGCAGTAGGAGGACGCCATGTCGTTTGTCATCACCGGCTCAGTGGCCTATGACTATTTGATGCGCTATCCGGGGCGTTTCCGCGACCACCTGTTGCCAGACCAACTGGACAACATCAGCCTGAGCTTCCTGGCCGATTCCATGCGTCGAGAACGAGGCGGGGTAGCAGGCAACGTGGCCTATAGCAATCGTCTCCTGGGCGGCTCGCCCACCATCTTCGCGACGGTGGGTCAGGATTTTGGCGACTACAGGCGTTGGCTGGAGGAGCACGACATCGATACATCTCACATCGTCGAGATCGCCGACGAGTTCACCGCATCCTTCTTCTCCAACACCGATCTGGAAGGCAAGCAGATCGCCAGTTTTTATTCCGGCGCCATGCTCCACGCCCGCCACTATAGCCTGCGTGATCGAGGACTGCACGAGGCCAGTCTGGTGCTCATCAGCCCCAATGACCCCGTCGCCATGCTCAACTATGCCCGCGAATGTCGCGCGTTTGGCATCCCCTTTGCCCTGGACCCGAGTCAGCAAGTGGCGCGGCTGGGCGGAGACGATTTCCGCGAGTGCATCCCAGGCGCATCCTATCTTTTCTGCAACGAATACGAGTTGGCCATCATCCAGAGCAAGACCGGCTGGGCGCTTGACCAGGTGCGCGCCCAGGTGGACATGCTCATTGTGACCCTGGCCGAACGGGGCAGCGCAATCTACGCTGGCGAAAGCGTCGTTGAGATCCCGCCAGCAAGACCGCGCCAGGTGGCGAATCCCACAGGCGCAGGCGACGCCTATCGCGGCGCGTTCTTTGCTGCGCGTCATGCCGGGCTGCCGCTGGAGGTGTGCGGCCGCGTCGGCTCGTTGTGCGCGGTCTACGCCTTGGAGCAAACTGGCCCGACGGATCATCGCTTTGCTCTGAGCGAGTTTATTGCCCGTTACGAGATGGAGTTTGGCCCAGAGCCACGGTTGGCGTGGTTGAACAGAAATGAATCGAACCAATCGATATGAGTGATCTTGCTGTGATTCGCCGTATCCTTTACCACGACCCGGTGTGGGCGGCCTACGCCATCGCCGATCTCCAGCCCGAGTTCAACCGTTTTTGCACCTGGCTGACAGGCGACGAAGAAAACGACGACGGCCTGGCGCTCCTCTACCAGGGGCTGACGCCGCCCGTTCTGCTCACCGTTGGCGAGCCGGGGGCCGTGGATGCAGCGCTGGCTCAGGGCGACCTGCCGCCCCAAGTATACCTCCATATTCGCAACGAGCATGAGGCGGTCGTTCAGCGCTGGTATGACAACAGCGGCGACCGTCGCCTCATGTACCGCATGGTTCTGCGCCGGGCGCTTCGGGCTGACGGGTCTGTTACGCCTGGGCTGATGCGGCTGCACAGTGATGATGCAGAGCGGCTTTGGGCGCTCTATTCTTGGGGCGGCGACTTTACTCCCACTGCTTTCGACCCTCGCCAATTGGGGGATGGCGTCTTTTTTGGCGTGGAGGATGGGGGGGGTGATTTGCTGGCGGTTGGCGGCACCCATATCGTGGATTGGGGCGCAGGCATTGGCGCGATCGGCAACTTCTACACCCGCCCCGACCGGCGCGGCCAGGGCTTCGCCGCTGCGCTCCTCACGGCCATCGTCCAAGACCTACGATCTCGCGCCGTGGACACCATCGTGCTCAATGTGGATCAGCGCAACACGGTTGCCAGCCGGTTATACGAGCGACACGGCTTTGTCGTCCATTGCCCCTTCATCGAAGGAATGGCGAAAAAACGAGATGAAATCTAATCAATCGATCGAGGAGAAACCAAATTCATGATCACGGGAACCAAAGAATTGACTTTTGACATTGCCGACATCAACCTGGCAGAGCGCGGTCGTTTTCGCATGGACTGGGCAGCCAAAGAGATGCCTGTACTGGCGCTCATCGAGGAGCGTTTTCGCAAGGAGCGTCCCTTCGAGGGCATTCGCATGGCCGCAGCCATGCACGTGACCTCAGAAACAGCCAATCTCATGCGTGTGCTCCTGGCCGGCGGCGCCGAAGTGGCCCTATGCGCCAGCAACCCTCTCAGCACCCAGGACGATATTGCGGCGGCGCTGGTCTCCTACTTCGAGATGCCGGTCTACGCCATCAAGGGCGAATCGGTGGAGCAGTACAACAGCCACCTGAACAGCGTCCTCGACATTCACCCCCAGATCACCATGGATGACGGCATGGACCTGGTTGCCATGCTCCACACCCAGCGCAGCGAGCTGCTGAACAATGTGATGGGCGGCACTGAAGAGACGACGACCGGCGTCATTCGCCTGCGCGCTATGGCGGCGGCCGGCAAACTGGCGTTTCCGGTGATTGCAGTCAACGACGCCCAGACCAAGCACTTTTTCGACAACCGCTACGGCACCGGACAGAGCACCATCGACGGCATCATTCGCGCCACCAATGTGCTCATGGCCGGCAAAAACTTTGTCGTAGGTGGCTACGGCTGGTGCAGCAAGGGCATTGCCATGCGGGCGCGCGGCATGGGCGCCAACGTCATCGTCACTGAGATCGACCCCTTGCGCGCGCTGGAAGCAGTGATGGATGGTTTCCGCGTCATGCCTATGATGGAGGCAGCCAGAGTCGGTCACATCTTCTGCTCGGCCACGGGCGATATCCACGTGGTGGATCGGCAACACCTGGAGGTGATGCACGACGGCGCTATCCTGGCCAACAGCGGTCACTTCGATGTGGAGATCAATCTCAAGGCGCTGACGGAGATGAGCCGCAAGATCACCCGGGTGCGGGATTTCCTGGATGAGTACACGTTGACGGATGGGCGGCGGCTCTATGTGGCCGGCGAAGGACGTCTGGTGAATCTGGCAGCAGCGGAAGGACATCCCAGCGCGGTCATGGATATGTCGTTCGCCAATCAGGCGTTGGCCGCCGAATATATGCTGCGCCACGGCGCAGAGTTGAGCGGTCAGGTCTATGATATGCCCCAGGAGATCGACCGCCAGATCGCCAGCCTCAAGCTGACAGCCATGGGTGTGAGCATCGACGCGTTGACCGAAGAGCAGGAGCGGTATCTGAATGAGTGGAGCCTGGGAACAGGACACTAAATCAGATGAATAATGGTTATTGGTTGATGGTTGGCTAAGGAAAAAAGATGACAACATTCATGACATCGCCCTCGTTGCTGTTCACCAGTGAATCAGTGACCGAGGGCCATCCCGACAAAATGTGTGATCAGATCAGCGACGCGGTGCTCGATGCGATTTTCAACCAGGACCCGAATGCGCGCGTCGCTTGCGAGACGGCAGTCAAGACCGGCTTTGTCATTTGCCTGGGCGAAATCACGACGACGGCCTTCGTCAACTTTGATGAACTGGTGCGCCAGGTGGTGAAGGAGATCGGCTTCGACGACAGCGACAAAGGCTTCGACGGCAACACTTGCGGCGTGCAGATCGCCATCGCCTCGCAAAGCCCAGACATTGCCTTGGGTGTGGATCGAGCCAAGGAATACAAAGAGGGCAACCTGGATATGGAGGAGGATGAGATCGAAGCCGTGGGCGCGGGGGATCAGGGCATGATGTTCGGCTTCGCCTGCGATGAGACGCCCACTCTCATGCCCATGCCCATCTATCTGGCCCACAAACTGGCGCGCCGTCTCTCTGAAGTGCGCAAGCAGTGTATCCTTCCCTGGCTGCGTCCCGACGGCAAGACTCAAGTGACGGTGGAATACGCCTACGGCAAGCCCAAGCGCATCCACACGGTGCTCATCAGCACGCAACACGCCCCCGACATTTCGCAAGAGGAGATCCGTCAGGCGCTTATCGAGCACGTCATCGACCCGGTGCTGCCCGCCGGGCTGGTAGACAAAGAGATGCGCATCTTTGTCAATCCCACCGGGCGCTTCGTGGTGGGTGGGCCAATGGGTGACGCCGGATTGACCGGGCGCAAGATCATTGTGGACACCTACGGCGGTATGGGTCGGCACGGCGGCGGCGCGTTCAGCGGCAAAGACCCAACCAAAGTGGATCGCAGCGCCGCCTATGCGGCGCGATGGGTGGCGAAAAACATTGTTGCAGCCGGGCTGGCGCAACGATGCGAGATTCAGGTGGCCTACGCCATCGGTGTGGCGCGCCCCTTGAGCATCAATGTGGAGACCTTTGGCACCGGGCGTATCAGCGATGAGAAGATCGCCAGGCTGGTGCAGGAATGTTTCGACTTGCGACCCGGCGCGATCATTCACGATCTGAGTTTGCGCCGGCCCATCTATCGCCAGACTGCGGCCTACGGTCACTTTGGCCGCGACGATGTACAATTCCCTTGGGAAGACACCAGTCGGGCCGCCGCCCTGCGCACTGCGGCTGGCCTTGCCTGATCATCCCACTGTGAACTTCCTGGAAGATTGGACACGGTAAGGTTTATTCACCGACAGATTCGTACGCGTAACCGACAAAGAAGTAGCTACCGATTGGAGACACTATGGATCACAACGACAATCGCGCGGTAGGAACTAGATCGAACCGAGACTGGTGGCCGGATCAACTTGACTTGAAGATTCTGCACCAACACTCTTCACTGTCGAACCCTTTGGGCAAGAACTTCAACTATGCAGAGGCGTTCAAAAGCCTCGACCTGGATGCCGTGAGAAACGACCTTTATGTGTTAATGACCGATTCGCAGGAGTGGTGGCCGGCCGACTATGGTCATTATGGTCCGTTGTTCATTCGGATGGCGTGGCACAGCGCAGGCACCTATCGCGTCGGCGATGGTCGCGGCGGCGCATCTTCCGGTGCACAGCGCTTTGCGCCTCTCAATAGTTGGCCCGACAACGCCAATCTCGACAAGGCGCGACGCTTGCTCTGGCCGATCAAACAGAAGTATGGCCGGAAAATCTCTTGGGCAGATTTGATGATCCTTGCCGGGAACTGCGCCTTGGAGTCCATGGGATTCAAGACCTTCGGCTATGGCGGCGGGCGCGCAGATGTCTGGGAACCTGAAGAAGACATTTACTGGGGTTCTGAAGATACGTGGTTGGGAGACAAACGCTACACCGGTGATCGGCAACTGGAGAATCCTCTTGCCGCCGTGCAGATGGGTCTGATCTACGTGAATCCAGAGGGCCCCAACGGCGTCCCGGATCCCCTCGCTGCAGCCAGAGACATTCGCGAAACCTTTGCGCGCATGGCGATGAACGATGAGGAGACAGTTGCGCTAATCGCCGGGGGGCATACCTTTGGCAAAACCCATGGCGCCGGCAATGCTGCGTTGGTTGGCCCTGAGCCAGAGGGCGCCCCTATCGAGGAGCAAGGCCTGGGCTGGAAGAGCAGCTTTGGCAACGGCAAAGGCGGCGACGCAATTACCAGCGGACTGGAGGGCGCTTGGACCACGACGCCAACCAAGTGGAGTAATAACTTCTTCGAGAACTTGTTCGGCTATGAATGGGAGCTGACCAAAAGCCCAGCCGGTGCGCATCAATGGAAACCGAAGGGCGATGCAGGCGCTGGTGCAGTGCCGGATGCCCACGATCCGTCAAAACGTCATGCGCCATTCATGCTCACCACTGACCTCGCCTTGCGGATGGACCCCATCTACGAGCCAATTTCAAGACGCTTCTACGAGAATCCCGACGAGTTCGCAGACGCCTTCGCGCGGGCCTGGTACAAGCTGACCCACCGCGACATGGGACCTCGCGTGCGCTATCTTGGCCCCTTGGTCCCGCAGGAGGAACTCCTGTGGCAGGACCCCATTCCCCTGGCCACCCACCAATTGATCGACGCGCAGGATATTGCCGCTCTCAAGAGCAAGATTCTCACATCGGGACTGTCCATCTCACAGTTGGTCTCGACTGCCTGGGCATCGGCAGCAACCTTTCGCGGGTCTGACAAGCGCGGTGGTGCGAACGGTGCGCGCATCCGTCTTGCGCCGCAAAAGGATTGGGAAGTCAACCAGCCCGCCCAACTGGCGGTTGTGCTCCAAACCCTTGAAGAGATCCAGCGAGAGTTTAACAACGCCCAGTCTGGCGGGAAGTTGGTTTCGCTCGCAGACATGATCGTTCTCGGCGGTTGCGCTGCCGTTGAGCAAGCCGCAAAGAACGCAGGGTGCGACGTGACCGTGCCCTTCACGCCCGGACGCACGGATGCGTCGCAGGAACAGACCGATGTGAACTCCTTTGCCGTGCTCGAGCCGACCGCAGATGGATTCCGCAACTATCTCAAAACCAAACACCGCGTATCGGCAGAGAGACTGTTGGTCGACCGGGCGCAACTGCTCACGTTGACTGCGCCGGAGATGACGGTTCTCGTGGGGGGCATGCGCGTCTTGAATGCAAACGTCGGGCAGTCCCCACACGGCGTTTTCACCAATCGGCCAGAGACGCTCACCAATGACTTCTTCGTACACCTGCTCGACATGGGCGTGATGTGGCAGGCGGTTTCTGAAGATGTGTTCGAGGGGCGCGATCGCTCGACCGGCGAGCTTAAGTGGACTGGCTCCCGCGTCGATCTCATCTTCGGCTCCAATTCACAGCTGCGCGCCATTGGAGAAGTCTACGCGTGTGACGATTCGCAGGAGGCGTTTGTACATGACTTCGTGGCGGCGTGGAACAAGGTCATGAATCTCGATCGCTTCGATCTCACCTGAACTATAGACAACACAAATAAACTTCGTACATTGCGTAGGTGCGGCTCGTAGCCGCACGTCTCTGGTCACCACGGTTGTGCGGTTACGAACCGTGCCTACGGTTGTATGATCTTTATTTGTCGCGTCTATACTACATGCGGTCATCGCCTTGTGTTGCCAGGCCCTGCCTCCCAGCGAGCCCCCCGGTCGGCAGAGCGTCTTCTCGTGCACGCGGCTGAATGAGATAGACAAACCCTCTCTCATTCAGCCGTGTGCATCTCTGGGGTCAGATAGGATGACAAGGTGAACAGAATCAACAAGATGATGGGGGCAAGGAGCATCTTTGTGAACGTTCTTCGTCTTTGCCAGAGTGCGGCCCTTCTGGTCATCGCGGCGTTGGTGCTGGCCGCCTGTTCGCCAGTCCAGCCAGCGCAGATAGCGCCCGAGCCGGTTGCATATGACCTGGGCGAAGCGGCCATCATTCAGGAGCGTTTCCCGGTGGACAGCCGCTTCCGCGAGATGCCCGTGCGGCTGAACGGCGTCATCGCTGCGCCGACTGATGGCGGCCCATATCCAGTCGTCCTCATTCTCCACGGCACACACCCTGGTTGCCCGGAAACTGAGCATGGCATCGACCGCTGGCCGTGCGACCCGGAAGTCGAACAGCCCAACTACCAGGGTTTTGCCTGGCTGACCAGCGCGCTGGCCGCGCAGGGATATGTTGCACTGGCGATCAACATCAACGCCGAGAACACTTTTGGCTTTGGCGAGCCAGAACCGGGCGAGCGGCTGGTGCAGATCGTCGATCTGCACCTGGACGCGCTGGCCGAAGCTGCAGCAGGAGGCGACAACGGCTTCGGCGTCGAACTTGCCGGTCGCGCCGACGCAAGCAAGCTGGCAATCTTCGGCCACTCGCGCGGGGGCGATGCCGCCGTTGCCCTGGCGCGTGCGTGGGCGGCCGCGCCAGCTGACGAAAACGCCAACCCGATTAGCGGCCTGCTGCTCATCGCGCCAGCGGTTATCTCCACTGCGCCGGAAGGCGGCATCCCGGCGCCCATGGCCAGCCTGATCTCGGCCTGCGACGGCGACGTGGTCGACCAATCCGGTCAGCTTTTTTTCGAGGCGACGCGTCTCGAACCAGAGCAAACAGAGTGGGTGACTTCGGTCTGGCTCGAACGCGCCAACCACAATCACTTCAACGCCATTCTCCCACGTGACCCGTTTGGCGCACCGAATCGGCCCGACTGCGATGAACTGCTCGACGCTGAAGCCCAGCGCGCCTTCCTGGCCGACTACGCCGCCGACTTTCTCACCACGATCTTCGACCCCGACCCCGCGCGGGTGCGCGCGGCGCTGAATCGTATGGGCATCGACGCCGCATCGCTGGCGACGGGTGAACTCTATGGACAGGCGGCGCAGGCAGCGTTGTTGGCAGAATCGCGCCATCGCCTGCCGCTGCTGACGCCCGCCAGCGCCGAGGAATTCGTCAACAACAGGGTGGGCGGTGTCACCGTCGCCGAGGGCGTCACGACCTTCTTTTGCCCGAAGGGCTACTATACGCCCTTCTCACATCCTGAACTTGCCGACTGCCGCCGCGCGCAGGTGACCGTTCCCGGTCAGCCAGCCCACGGCGTTGTCAATTGGGAAGGGCCCGACGGCGCGTTACGCTTCGAGCTGCCGGCCGGCGTCAACGATCTGTTGCCCTTCGACGCAATCAGCGTGCGCGCCGTGATCGACCCGTTGTCGCCGCTCAATCCAGCCGGTGCGCCCCAATCCTTCTCAATCCAACTGAAAGATCGCAGCGGCGCGATCGCCAGCGTGATTGTGCGTCCCGACGAGCCAGCGCTGCGCTATCCGGCGGGCGTCAGTGAACCGGATCACGCCTTCGGCGAACTTTTCAGCGGGCGTCTGCCGTTGATGCCCGTGCGTGTGCCGATCAGTGAGTTTCAGGGCGTCGACCTTGCCAGCATTGTAGAGGCAGCGCTTGTCTTTGACCAGACGGACAGTGGGACGCTCTTTCTTGCAGACGTGGAGTTGGTGCGCTCACCTAGGGACGGATAGGAAACGGCGAGACCATCATCGACGGCAACCTGGAGAGGTTGATAGATTTCCTGTCTGTGAAGTAGACTTGGCCACGCTCTGCCATTTCCTAAACCTACGCCGCGCCACATATAATGTTGGCTTATGACAATGCGCGCGCGTTTTGGCGCCCTCTTCGTTGCAACACTGTGTGGCGGATTGTTGATCGCTTGCTTTGGCGCATCTGAGCCAGGTCGGCTTCCCCCAACAGCGACATCTGGGACTGCCACCACCAATATACCCACGAGACCGTTGCCAACGACAGTGTTCCCATCAACTGTTGCGGCAAAACCGACGGCCACGCAGACGCCTGTGACCACTCCTGCAAGCGGCGCGCTTGCAAATAGCGCTACGCTGATGCAGACGATGGCGGCCGCCACTGTGACGCCTCGCTCCTCATCCATAGAGGCGACCGCTGCGCCAGCCGCTTCTCCAACGAGCGGCCCGCCTGCGAGCTCATTCGGTCCTGTACGCGTGTACGAGAGCAACGTCACTCTGCCCACCTATCCTGTGGAGCGTTATCAGACCGACGCGCTGGACCCGGTTTTCGACTGGCCCTACAAAAAGTTCGATATTGAACGTTTCAAGCAGGAGGCGCCAGCGCCCGCTCCGCGCCAATACCGGCTCGTCGTCCTGGAAAACGACTTTCTGAAGGTGATGGTGATGCCTGAATTGGGTGGGCGCATCTGGCAGGTTGTGGACAAGTCTAACGGGCGGAACGTCTTCTACCAGAATTCAGTGATCAAGCCCACAGCCTGGGGGCCAGAATCTCAGAAAGGCTGGCTGGCGGCTGGCGGTCTGGAGTGGAGTCTTCCTGTCCCGGAGCACGGCTATGACTGGGGCTCGGCCTGGGGCTACATCCCCATGCAGTTCGGCCCCGACCACGGCGCCGTCACCGTCCTTACTCCCCGCGATGGGCGGCGGCTCAACGCCAGCGTCACGATCTCACTCAAGGCAGACGAGGCCGCTTTTCGCATCGAGCCAACCATCACCAACGAAGGGGATCAACCCTTGCGCTTCGATTTCTGGCACAGCGCCATGCTGCCCGCCAGCGCGGATGTGCGCTTTTTGCTTCCCACCGACGAGATGACGGTCCACTCGACCGGCAATCCGTCGCTGCCGGCTGCCGGACAGCGCATGACCTGGCCCATCTTTCAAGGGCGAGATTGGAGCAGGCTGCGCGCATGGAGAGAATACGCTGGCCTTTTTGAGTCGCCGCAAGCCCACGGGCCGGCCGTTGCAATCTATGATACGACGGCGGACGCGGGCGTCGTGCGTATCTTTCCACGGGAGATCGCTGTCGGCAGCAAAATTTTCTCGCCGGGTTGGACGCAGCCCTTGGACAGCACGCTCTATACAGATGATGGCTCGTCCTACGTGGAGATTCACGGTGGACTGGCGCCCAATTTCGCTCAACAATCGTTCCTGCCGCCCAATCAGGCAGTCTCCTGGCGTGAGACATGGTATCCTGTCGGCGGCGTGGGAACAGCGACGGCCGCGGGTGGGGCTGGCGTGTTGGGCGGACGGCGCATCTCCACCGGAGTAGATGTTGGCTTTTATGCACCCCATGCCCTGCAAGGCTCGTTGGCGCTCTTTGCCGACGAGCGCGAGATCGAACGCAGACCGGTGAGTCTGGCGCCGGGCGGTCTCTATCGCGCAGTGTGGCCCGTGGCAAATGACGCCAACGGCAAACTGCAGCTTGTCTTTGACGATGTAGAGGGCGCGCAGTTGATGGCGGGACAGGTGGAGTGAGGCGACGACGATGAGTGTGAATCGCAACGCACGATTCCCAAGTTGGGCGCTTTGGCTCATGGGTGCAGTGTCGATCCTGGCAATCGCCATTTTGGTGCTATCGGTGGTGTTGGGTGTGCGCGCCGGCCAGATACAGTTGGAATTTCAGCGCAGGCAGCAGGTGGGCATCGCCCTGCAAAACGCCATCGACCATCGCACTGCCGGCAATCTACAGTCCGCCCTGGCCGAGTATCAGCGTGTACTGCTCCTCGACCCCGGCAACGCTGCTGCGGTCGAGGGGATCGAGCACCTTTTCCAGTTGGCGGCCAGCGGCGCGCCTCTGCAAAATGCGCCGCTGGTCAGCGCGTCACCCCTGGCGACGCCTGTGGCAGCCTCGACAAATGTCACCAGGACCGACGGCGTGTCCACGGCGGTTGCAACCGCCATCGTCATCACGCCCACAGTTCAGCCGACGACCTCCACTGCACAGGCTGTCAATCCCTCTTTGGATGCGATCTTTGAAGCCAGCCAAAAGGCTTTCCGCGCCGGTCGTTGGCAGGAGACGGTCAATGGGCTACAGCGGATGCAGCAGCAGAATCTCCTCTATCGCAGGCAGGAAGTGGAGCAATTTCTCTTCGACGCCTATGTGAATCTGGCGCTGGAAAAGGACAATGATGAAAACCTGGAAGGGGCGTTGGCGCTCTATGATATGGCGCTTTCGCTCCGTCCTGATGCAGCCGAAGTGACAGCCGAACGCAACCTGGTGGACGCCTATCTGGAGGCGCTCACCTATTACGGGGCAGATTGGCAACGAGCCGTTGAGCTTTTGACCAGGCTCTATGCAAAGGAACCGGGCTATCGCGACGTGGAGGAACGACTGAAAGAGGCAATCATTGCCTATGGCGAAAGCCTGACGGCTCAGTCGGATTGGTGCGCAGCGGTGGAGCAATTCGATTCGGCCACCGCCCTGACGAGCGCGCCTGAACTCCTGAGTAAGCGCGCCGCAGCGCGCACGCTCTGTGAGAATGGTGGAACGCCTATTGCCGCCACACCGCAAGCGATCACCAACACCCAGACGCTGCAACTCGCCGACGCAGCAACTCGCGCATCTGCCGCCACGCCAGAGCCAGACGACGCGCCTATTGGGCCGCCGACAGTGCGAGCGCCCAGCGGCGGCCCAACGGTTGGGTCAATTCTTTATGCGGGGCGCGATCTGGTGGATGGGCGAATGCGCATTTTTGCCCAGCCGGCCAGCGGCGGAGCGGGCGTTGTTGTACTGGAAGATGGTTCGCAGCCAGCCCTGCGCGGCGATGGGCAGCGGCTGGTTTATCGTAACCTGCGCGCAGATATGGCGGGGCTAAGCGCCATAGACCCGGACACAGGGCTTCAGTTTCGCGTCACCGACTACGCCGAAGATGTGTTGCCACGTTGGAATCCCCAAGGAAGCCGTATCGTCTTTGCCAGCAACCGGGAAGGAGATCGTCGTTGGCGCATCTATGTGGCCTGGGCCGAAGAACGCGGTGAGGTAACGACGCTCTTCTTCGGTGAATCGCCAGCCTGGCATCCTTCTGGCGACCTGATTGCGCACCGCGGCTGCGACGCAGCCGGCAACAGTTGCGGCCTGTGGCTGATGGACAGCAGCGGCGGCAACCGCGCCCCCCTCACCAGCGTGGTGGCAGACAACCGGCCGGCCTGGTCGCCCGACGGTCGCAGCGTGGTCTTCATGAGCGATGGCCGCGATGGCAATTTTGAGCTCTATCGAGTGGAAGCCGCCAGCGGCCAGGTGACGCGGCTCACCGACAGCCCGGCCATCGACGCCCTGCCGACAGTCAGCCCCGATGGTCAATGGGTGGCTTTTGTCAGCAACCGAGATGGCGCATGGAAGATCTGGGCTGTCCCGCTGGATGGCGGCGCAGCGCGGGTTCTTGCACCCATCAAGGGTGACTTTGGCGACTGGACTGGCCAGGACTTGCAGTGGGTCAGGTAGATTTTGACCTCTCGCCGAATTTTCGCTATAATGACGAAAGATCGGGGAGTAGCGCAGTCTGGCAGCGCACAGCGTTTGGGACGCTGGGGTCGGAGGTTCAAATCCTCTCTCCCCGACCATGAGACTCGATGATGTGCGGGTATAGCTTAAAGGCAAAGCTCCTGCCTTCCAAGCAGGTGATATGGGTTCGATTCCCATTACCCGCTCACTCCATGACCTTCCTTTTTGGACCTCAATTTTCCACGGTTTCTCGGATCGGTAGCTCAACGGCAGAGCAGGGGGCTCATAACTCCTTGGTTACAGGTTCGAATCCTGTCCGATCCACTGTGTGCGTCGTAGAGTTGTGATCTCCCCAGGCGCTGTGAATCACCTTACTGCACCGGCCATTTCAGTGCAAAATGTGAGCAAACGCTATGGCAATCGCCCAGCCGTGTCTCACCTTGACCTGGATGTTGCACCCAGTGAGGTCTTAGGCTTTCTTGGCCCCAATGGCGCCGGTAAAACCACCACGATTCGGATCCTCATGGGCTTTATCCGCCCCGACAGCGGAAATGTGCGCCTGCTGGGGCGCAGCATGACCGACCCTGCTGAAGCGCAGCTTGTACGGAAACGCCTGGGCTATGCGCCCGATGTAGCGGGGCTTGATCAATCTGTCACGGGCGCAGCGTTTCTTGACGAATTAGCTGCTCTGCAAGGTCTCCCGCCTCTCGACCGCCTCTCGCTGCTCAAGGCTCTCGATTTACACCCCGCCGATCTGCGCCGACCGCTGGGTCACCTTTCGCGCGGCACGCGTCAGAAGATCAACATTGCCCAGGCATTACAGCACCGCCCCGACCTGCTCGTGCTTGATGAACCGACGGAGGGGCTGGACCCGCTGACCAAACGGGCATTCTTTTCCCTGTTACGCAATGCGCAGAAACGCGGGGCAACCATCTTTTTCTCCTCCCATGTCTTGAGCGAGGTGGAAGAGTTGTGCGACCGGGTTGCGCTGATCCGCGCCGGACGGCTGGCGGCCGTGGAGCGCATCGCAACGCTGCGCAGTCACATGCGGCGGCGGGTGATGCTGCGCCTGAGCGACGGCGCGCCGCCCTCTGTGGTAGATCGCCTGCGTGGGCTGCCGACCGTGGAGGGGCTGGTTTCAGCACAGGGCGAGCTGCGCTTTCTCATCGGCGACCTGCCGCCTTTGCTGCGCCTTGTGGCCGCTCTGCCCGTGGTCGATATGACCATCGAACCGCCGACGCTGGAGGAGATCTTCTTCCAGTATTATGGCGACGCGCCGCTTCTCTCCGCTGATGAAACCGGTGACTCATGATGTTCATCGCTGACCTGTCAGCCGCCTGGCGCATCGCCTGGTTTACCCTGCGCCGCAAACGGGTGTCGCTGGCCGCGTTTGCCGTGGGCGCTGCGGCCTTTCATGCGCTGCTCGCGGTGAGCTTTCCGGCCATCGGCGGCATGGAAGCGGTGCAAAGTGTGGTGCGCACCTTTCCGCCCGGTCTGCGCGCATTGCTGAAGATTGCGCCCAATTTGCAGGCAGGCTTTGGCGTGCAGGACTACATGGCCTTCAGTTGGATGCATCCTGTGCTGCTGGGGCTGGGCGCGGCTTTTGTGGTGGGGCGGGCAACCGATGCGCTGGCCGGCGGGATTGAGAGCGGCGCGGCCTACCTGATTCTCAGCCGACCTGTTCGACGATGGGCATTGGTGTTGGGCAAATTCAGCGAGATGTTTCTGGGCGTTGGCGTCATTGCGCTGACCGGGTGGGCCGGTCAGGTGGTGGGCGCCTGGCTGACGTTCCCCCAGCCGCTGCCATGGGGCCGCTTTCTCATGGTTGCCCTCATAGCGTGGCTGATCTTTGCCAGCCTGGGCAGCGGCGCGCTGGTCATCTCCAGCCTTGCCAGCCGCGCGGCGATTGCAGCCGGCGTCGGCTCGGCCTGGACGTTGATCGCCTTCGTACTGGATGTGATCCCATCTGTCGCGAACTCGCCTGTGGGCTGGCTCAATCCATGGCGTCATTACTTTCCCCAAGAGATCATTGCCAGCGGACGCAGCGACCCACTGGGCGTAGCGATCTTGCTCGGTTGGATCGTCGGCGGCGTGCTATGCGCCATGCTCATTTTCGAACGGCGCGACCTGGTGTGAAAGACAAGTACCACAAAGAACATAGAACTGTTTCCCGGCGAGGTATGAACGCTGGTGTGAGGATAGGCTCGCATGGAGTGAGTTTTCGCAACTTCCGCCGATTTGGAAGCAGAACCTCACTCGCACCACCCTAATCATGTGCTATAATCGCCTCGTCAAGCGCCCCCAACTGGATTGTTCTGTTGGTTCAACCGGAATTCGGGTGGTTGCGTCCTACGCGCCGGGGACAAGCGGGAAGTGATCTGGCTGAGCACATGCGAGCCGGCCCATCCCCGCCATGTAACCACATAAGCTCCGGTTGAGCCAGTTCTATTTTCCACTGAGAACGAATGAACGACCCACCTGCCAACCGCGTAGATTCCTGGCGACGACGTCTTCATCAAGCGCCGACCTACTTGCGTCGCGCCTTTCCTTTCGCACTAGGGGTGGCGGCTACTTTTGTTGCGCTTCTCTTCTACAGTTACTTCTTCCCACCACCGCCGCCGCTTTCGCGCGGCGATGTCGACAGCACCGTGGCCGAAGCCATCGCCTCGATTACGCCGGCTCCAGCCTACTCATCGCTTGTCTATCAGGTGATTCGCCCATCTCTGGTCTTGATTCAAGTGGAGGCGGCTCGGGATGGTGATGATGAAGAACCAGGCAATGGCCTGGGCAGCGGCGTGGTGATCGACCGCGAAGGCAGCATTCTCACCAGTCTACATGTGGTCACCAACAGCGTGATGATCACCGCCACCTTTGCCGATGGCAGCGAGTCGCCGGCGGAGATCATCGCGACCCGGCCCGAAAGCGACATTGCCGTTCTGCGCCCCATGATCATACCGGAACTGGTGGCGCCTGCCGTGTTGGGCAATCCAGCAGCCATGAACGTGGGCGACGAAGCCTATGCAGTCGGCCATCCGCTAGGGTTGTACGCTTCCATGAGTTCCGGCGTCATCTCCGGCTTTGGCCGCACCTTCCGCCCGCCCAATGGCGGACAGCAGTTGGAGGGCTTGATCCAGATCGACGCCGCGGTGAATCCGGGCAATTCCGGCGGTCCGCTGCTCAATCGTAGCGGACATGTCATTGGCGTCGTCACCGGCCTGGCAAATCCCACCGACGAAAATTTCTTCATTGGTATTGGCTTTGCCGTGCCCATCAACGTGGCGGTCGGCGGAGGTGGTCAGTCGCCGCCGTATTAGAGGCCGTATGAAAATTCATGGCAGCCGGAGCGTAGAGGTTTGAATGGCGGCGGGGAATCTCGATGAATGATGCTCGTTGGTTCGCCGCCATTCAAACCCTGCTGACGGACAAACGTTCACAGGCAAGAAAGGCTTGAACGGCGGCGAGGGGGGTTACTAGATCTCTTGGTGGAACATTCATGTCGGAAATCTTCCAGGAAGCTGGGGAGCTTCCTGGAAGATTGTAGGCGAGCATGAGTCTGTAATCCAGAAATCAGTATAGCCTGCCCCAAATCAGACAGAGGAGAATGCGCATGGGGTCATCCATCAACGGCGACCAAAATCTTCCCATGGAACGCCTTTTGTACGAGGTGAAGAAGATCATTGTTGGGCAGGACCACTTGTTGGAGGGGCTGGTTGTCGCCCTGCTGGCGCGAGGGCACATCCTGGTGGAGGGTGTGCCAGGGCTGGCAAAGACCATGGCCATCAAAACGTTGGCGGAGGCCATCGGCGGCGAGTTCAAGCGTATCCAGTTCACCCCCGATCTGGTGCCGGCGGACCTGGTGGGTACGCGCATCTATAACCAGAAGACCGGCGAGTTCAATACATCCTTCGGCCCGGTCTTCACCAACCTGCTGTTGGCGGACGAGATCAACCGTGCGCCGGCCAAAGTGCAGAGCGCGCTCCTCGAAGTGATGCAGGAACGCCAGGTGACCATCGGGCGCGAGACGTTCCCCGTGCCCCGGCCGTTCCTTGTGCTGGCGACGCAAAACCCCATCGAAACAGAGGGGACCTACCCGCTGCCCGAAGCCCAGGTGGATCGCTTTATGCTCAAGGTGCTGGTGGGCTATCCCAGCCCCACGGAGGAATTCGTCATCGTTGAACGCATGACGGGCGCGCTGCAAGCAGTGCAAAAGGTGCTGACCACCGAGCAACTGATGGGGTTGCAAAAAGAAGTGGATAAGGTCTACGCCGACCCGGCGCTGATGGAATACGCAGTGAAGATCGTCAGCGCCACTCGTCATCCACAAGAGGTGGGGCTGAAAGAATTGGGGCGCTACATCACCTTTGGCGCCAGCCCGCGTGCGTCGATCAACCTGATTCTGACAGCACGCGCGCTGGCCTACATCCGCGGACGGAGTTATGTTCTGCCCCAAGATGTTCTCGACATGGCGCACGATGTCATCCGCCACCGCCTGGTCCTTTCCTATGAAGCGCTTTCCGACAACGTGAGCGCCGATGATCTGTTGCAGAAGATTCTGAGTCGCATTCCCTTGCCCCAGACGCCGATCCATGAATACGCAAAAAGCCGCATCGCCGCCTGACCAGCCGCTGCTTGGGACGGCCACATTGGGCGTCGTGACGCCCGAGCGCATCCTCCATCGCCTCGACTGGCAGGTGATTCGTCGCCTGGATGGTCTGTTGCAGGGTGATTATCGTACGCTTTTCTACGGCTACGGCGTGGACCTCGCGGACCTGCGCGAATATCAACCCGGCGACGACATTCGCTATATTGACTGGAATGTCACGGCGCGCATGGATACGCCTTATGTGCGTCAATATGTGGAAGATCGGGAGCTGACGGCCTGGTTTCTTCTCGATCTCAGCCCTTCTATGGATTTTGGCGGTCTGAATACGCAAAAGCGCACACTGCTCATCGACTTCACGGCGACAGTCGCGCGCATCTTGACCCGTCATGGAAATCGAGTGGGCGCGCTCCTCTATGGCGACCGGGTCATGCAGGAAATTTCTGCGCGCGGCGGGAAGATTCAGGTGTTGCGGCTGATCAACGACCTGCTCAGGCAGCCCAGACTGCAACGCGCGCCATTCACCGAGCTGGCGCAATTGCTCGGCAGCGGGCTGAATTCCATCAAGCGACGTTCATTGGTCTTTGTCGTCTCCGATTTCATCAGCGCGCCGGGCTGGCAGCGACCGCTCAAGCTGCTCAGCCAGCGCCACGAAGTGCTCGCCATTCGCCTGTGGGACCCGCGCGAGATGGAGCTGCCCGACATGGGCGTCATCGTGATGGAAGACGCTGAGACCGGCGAGCAATTGATGGTCGACACCGGCGACAAACGCTTTCGCAAAGCGTATGGCGAAATGTCCCAGCGCCGTGAGGCCGAGCTTGCCGAAACCTTCAAGGCCGCCGGCGTCGCCCCCTTGTCGCTTTCCACCCAAGATGACCTGGTGCGCGCCATTGTGCGCTTTGCCACGCTGAGAAAACAACGAAGGAAGACCGGCTGATTTATGACATTCATCTGGCCCAGTCTGCTTTTGACGCTGCTTCTGTTGCCGCTCCTCGTGATGCTCTATGTGCGTTTGCAGCGACGACGGCGGGCGATTGCGGCGAGTTTTGGCTCGATGGGGCTGGTGCAGACCGCTGCCGGGCGCAGCCTGGGCTGGCGTCGCCATTTTCCCTACGTGCTCTTTCTTTTGGGGTTAACGCTCCTCTGCATCGCCATGGCGCGGCCACAGGCAGAGCTGACCCTGCCCCGCCTGGAAGGGATCGTGATTCTGGCCTTCGATGTGTCGGGCAGCATGGCGGCCGAAGACATGACGCCGACGCGCATGGAGGCCGCGCGCTCTGCCGCCCAAGAATTCATCGAGCGCCAGCCGGCGACGGTGCAGGTAGGGGTGGTGACCTTTGGCGAGAGCGGCTTCACTGTACAGCCTCCCACGAATGACCAGGGCGCGATGCTTGCCACGATTGGCCGTTTGCGCCCCGAACGGGGCACCTCGCTGGCGGCCGGCATCCTGGCCGCGCTCAACACCATCTTTGCAACGCCTGCGCCTAGCGGCGCCATCTACAGCAATCTGACGCCCACGCCCACTGCCACGCCCACGCCGGCGCCGCCTGGCAGTTACACGGCAGCCGCGGTCGTGCTGCTTACCGATGGCGAGAACACTGCGCCGCCCGACCCAATCGAGGCGGCCCAGGCCGCGGCTGATCGGGGCGTGCGCATTTACACCATCGGCATTGGCAGCGCAGCCGGCGCAAACATCGAGATCGATGGGATCACCTATCATACGCGGCTGGATGAAGAGACGCTCAAGACAATCGCCCAGATGACCAACGCAGAGTACTTCAATGCGCAGGATGAAGAAGATTTGCACGCCATCTATCAGAATATCGAGCTGCAGTTGGTCGCCCGGCCCGACAAGACCGAGATCACAGCGTTGGCGGCGGGCGTTGCCATGCTCTTTCTGTTGGCCGGCGGCGCGTTTGCCATGCTTTGGTTTGGCCGCACGCCATAAGGAAATGTAACGCAATCCGGCGGATTGCGGGAAAGGCGGTGCATCATGAGTTGGCTCTGGCCCTGGTTTCTTTTCTTGCTGGCGTTGATCCCCCTGCTCATTCTTGCTTATTGGTGGATGTGGCGGCGCAAACGACGCTTCACTGTGCGTTTTTCCAGCCTCTCCCTGGTGCGCGCCGCCCTGCCCAAACAATCCCAGTGGCGGCGTCATCTGCCCTTCGCCCTGCTGTTGGCCGCAGTGGCTTCTCTGATCCTGGCGCTCAGCCGCCCGGTGACGGTGATGGCGGTGCCGACCAACCAGACCGCCATCATCCTTGCCATCGACGTCTCGCGCAGCATGTGCTCCACCGATATCGCGCCCAACCGGTTGCAGGCCGCCAAAGACGCTGCGCTGGAGTTCATCGACAGCCAGCCGCCCGGCACGCAGATCGGCGTGGTCGCCTTTGCCGGTTTCGCCGAGATGGTGCACGCGCCCACCTCCGACAAAGATTTGCTGGCCGGCATTGTGCAAAGCCTGATGACGGGACGACGCACGGCCGTGGGCAGCGCCATCCTTGAATCCATCGACGCCATCGCCGAGATCGACCCGGGCGTGGCGCGCAGCGAGCGCACCAGCCGCGACCCCAAGGCGACGCCAGTCATGGCCGGCGCCTATGCGCCCGATATCATCGTGTTGTTGACCGATGGCGCCAACAACGCCGGCGTGGAGCCAATGGAGGCGGCGCAACAGGCGGCGGATCGGGGCGTCCGCGTCTACACCATCGGTTTTGGCACGGCCATTGGCGGGATGATGGATTGCGGCCAGTTCGACGGCTTCGAGCCATACATGGGCGGCGGCGGATTTCCTGGCGGCGGCGGCGGTCGTTTTCGCCGCGGCATCGACGAAGAAACGCTCATGCGTGTGTCCGATTTGACCGGCGGCAAGTACTATTCCGCCGAAAGCGCCACCGAGTTGCAAGATGTCTTTCGCAGCCTGCCCACCTATCTGATCACTCGCCACGAAACGACGGAGGTCAGCGCCGGCTTTGCCGGGCTTGCAGGCTTGCTCACCGCTTTGGCGATTGGGTTGTCACTGAAGTGGAATCCCCTCTCGTGATCGTAGGTGCGAGTGAGAATCGCACGTTCATGATCGTTCCGTCTACTCCGTCCGTGCGGCTGCGAGCCGCACCTACTATATCCCTGCTATATCCCTGCTATATCCCTGAAATCGTATTTGCATGTCCGGCGACTTGCGGCTAGAATGCTGTTGCTTCGATTGCACTTGCCCAAACCTCACCATAGACGAGAGTCAGCATGACGCCGGATAGGGCCCGCCGTTGCAGACCACTTCCCATTTGAGTGTGAAGAAACAATCGTTGAATACCTCCACCGATTGCTTCCATTATTTAATCAATCAGTTCATCGTTTTGCTCAGGTTTGAAAGGAGAGATGGTGCTATGCGATATTTTTCCCGACTGACCACGACCTTGCGCCGCACGCCGCTCTATCTAGCGGCGGCGCTGCTCGTCGGCGTGACGCTCTTGTTGGCAGCCTGCGCAGCTCCGCCGGCCGCTCCGGCTGCCGCGCCGGCGGAGCCAGCCGCCGAGGCGACAGAGGCGCCTGCCGAAGAAACAGGCGCAGCCGACCCCATGATGACCGTCTTTGGCGAGAAGCTTCCCGATGACGCCCGCCCCTATGCGGAGCAGATCTATCGTATGCCGTGTGACATCACGGCGAATCACACCACGGCAGATTTCATGGTTGCCGTCTATCAGCGTTATTGCGGCCTGGACAACGCGCTGACATTGTCGTTGGTGGACCTGGATCAGGACTTCAACGTCATTCCCATGGCGGCTGAGAGCTGGGAAGTCTCTGAGGATGGCCTGACCTGGACCTTCCACATTCGTCCTGGCATGGTCTGGTCGGACGGCACGCCGGTGACTGCCCATGACTGGGTGGCGACCTATCAGTACGCCGCGGATCCGGAACACGCCTGGGACTTCGCCTGGTTCTATTCGGGCGTCATCCAGAACTGGGACGAGATCATCGCCGGCGAGCTGCCCGTGGAAGAGCTGGGCGTCAAGGCTGTGGATGACCTGACCTTGCAGATCACCACCTATGGTCCCTTCCCACCGCTGCCTGGTATGATGAAGTTCTCGTGGCCGCTGCAAGCCAAAGCCCTGGCGGAGCATGGTCCCTACTACAACAGCGACCCGGCCACATCGGTGACCATGGGGCGCTTCAAGCTGATTTCCTTGGAACCGGGTAAAAAGATCGTCCTCGAAGCGAACGAGCAGTACAAAGGCCCGAATCCTCCGCGACTCAAGGGTATCGAAGTCACCTACATGGATCCCAGCACCTTCTTTGCTGCTTTCCAGAACGGTGAAATCGATGTAGTGGATTATGAACGACTCACGCCGGCCGACTTCGACGTAATGCTGGCAGATCCGGTTCTGAGCGAAAATTACCTGCGCCATTTCGGCGATTTCCGCACCGACTACCTGCTCTTCGACACCTACAACCCACCCTTCAACGATCTGAACGTGCGCAAAGCCTTTGCCCACGCCGTGGATCGCGAGGCCATCGTCAAGAATGTCTATGGCGAAATCAAGGCCATGCCGGCCTATGCGTTCCTCATGCCGGGCTTTCCTTCATCGGATGTGGATGGCGCGCTCAAAGAATATCAGAACTATGATTGTGACGCTGCCAAGCAGTATCTGGCGGACGCCGGCTTTGCCGACGGCGCTGGCTTCCCCAAGCTGGAGCTGTGGCTACGCAACGAAAGCCCGGCTGCGCAGGCTGTCTTCCAGGCAGTGGCAGCTTCCATCGTCGATTGTTTGAAAGTGCAGATCGAGGTCTCCAACAAGGACTTCAAGGTCTACATGGACGCGCTGAACGCCGAACCCACCCAGCTCCAGTTTGGCGCCGTCTCCTACGGGATGGACTATCTGGACCCCTCCAACATGCTGGGTATCTGGGTCTCCACAGGTCGCCACTCATGGAAGAACGACGAGTTCGACCGTCTGATCAGAGAAGCGACGCCGCTGGTGGGCGACCCAGAGTTGCGTGACCAGATGTTCCGTGACGCCGAGAAGATACTGGTCGACGATGTGGGCGGCGTCTTTATTGACCACCGCTGGCAGGGTCAACTTTTCACGCCATATGTGCAAGGCGAGGGATTGCGCAATCCTGACTCCAATGGCATTTCCGCCTGGCACTGGGGCAACGACTGGGTGTGGGGCGATCTCTACTTGGCCGCGCAGGAGTAAGGATTGGGGGGGCGACGGACGATCGTGAGAAGGGTCTGTCGCCTCTTCTCCTTCTGGCAAACGTAACGATCAACGTGATACGGTGTCACTCTGAGCGTAGCGAAGAGTCCGTGTGGTGAAGTAGGATTCTTCGCTATGCTCCCCAAAAACTCTCGCCCACACGTAGATGCCCTACTGCGTTGGCGCTGTGCGCCCGTGCCGAACAACATGACAAGAGCGGCGTCTCTTGCCCACGTTATACCACGCGGGGCATTGGAAACTCAGAGTGACATAATCGTAAGTCGTCTACCGATCCCCTCCATTTTCTCTGGCAACTGTCAATGTTCCGCTACATCCTGACTCGGCTTTTATCCTTGGGATTTGTGGTGATCGTGGTCTCCATGATCACCTTTAGCCTGATGCACGCCGTGCCGGGCGGCCCCTTCGACGAGGGCAAGCAGCCACTGCCGCCAGCAGCCAAGGCCAACATCTTGCGCAAGTACGGCCTGGACAAACCCGTCTGGCAGCAATATCTCAATTACATGAAGAACGCGCTGCAGGGTGATTTTGGCATTCCATATCAGCAGCCCACGACCACTGTGACTGCGCTCATCGCCAGCACGTGGAAGATTACCATCCAGGTAGGGGTCATGACGGTGCTGCTGGCATTCAGCGCCGGGCTGATTCTGGGCGTCACCGCCGCGTATCATCAGAATTCATGGATCGACAACATCGTCACCTTTCTTTCTATGCTGGGCTTCATTATGCCCAACTTCGTCATCGGCACGCTGGCGATCCTCTTCTTTGCCGTCTATTTGGATTTGCTGCCCATGGGCGGTTGGGGGGATTCCACCTGCGTGGTGGGGCGCTACTTTTGCAGCGATTGGATCATGCCGGTGGTAGCCTACGCCCTGGCGCCGACGGCCATCATCGCCCGCTACACCCGCGCCAGCGTCGTGGAGTATAAGCGTTCTGACTTCGTGCGCACTGCGCGCGCCAAGGGCGTCACCGAGCGGCTCATCATGACGCGCCATGTCCTGCGCAACGCCATGATTCCCCTCGTCACCGTCGCCGGCCCCATGATTCCCGACCTGCTCACCGGCAGCATCTTCATCGAAGCGATTTTTCGCATTCCGGGCCTGGGCAAGTTCTTTGTCACCAGCACCTTCAACCGCGACTATCCCATGGTCATGGCGACAATTCTGCTGGTGGCCGTGCTGTGGGGCGTCACCTATCTACTGACCGACATCGTCTACACGCTCATCGACCCGCGTGTGCGGCTGGGCGCACAGGAGAACACCTGATGGCCGAGGCTCAGAGCGCAGAATTGAGCGGCGCCCTCAAAAGCAGCGCGCCGGCTGAGCAGCCCAAGCGTCAGCATCGCACCTTGTGGCGCGACGCTGCCAGGCGGTTCCGGCGCAACCGCCTGGCCATGTTCGGGCTGGTGGTCGTGTTATCGTTCATCTTCGTGGCCGTCTTCGCCGATGTGATTGCGCCATTCCCTTACGACAAAGCTGACTTCAGCAAGGTGCGTTGGCTGCCCATGCGCGACCCTGCTCATCCCTTGGGTACAGACGAAGTGGGGCGCGACTACCTGAGCCGCCTGATATATGGCGCACGCACCTCGCTGACCGTGGGCGTTATCGTCATGTCGATTGCTGTGCTCATCGGCGTGCCCTTGGGCGGGCTGGCCGGCTATTACGGCGGTCGGGTTGATTTCCTCATCAGCCGCCTCATCGAGGTGATGACGGCCTTTCCGGGGTTGCTCTTTTCCATTCTGGTGATCACCCTCTTTGGCGGCGGCATGTGGATGGTGATCTTTGCCCTGAGCATCACCAGCTGGATCGGCATTGCCCGGTTGACGCGCTCTCAGGTGTTGTCGCTGCGTGAGAAGGAATTCATCGAATCGGCGCGGGCTATGGGCGTGACGCAAACGTCGATCATCTTTCGCCATCTGGTGCCGAACGCCATGTCGCCCATTCTGGTGGCGGTCACCTTTGGCATCCCCACGGTCATGTTCGCCGAGGCTGGGTTGAGTTTTCTGGGCATTGGCATCAACGACCCGATTCCTAGTTGGGGCAAGATGGTAGGCGTCGCCGGCGCCTATGTGCGGGTCTCCTGGCACATGGCGCTCTTTCCCACGCTGGCGATTGCCCTCGCCATGTTGGGGTTTTCATTCATCGGCGATGGGCTGCGCGATGCGCTGGATCCAAAATTGACGACTTGAGGTAGCCGTTCAGGCATCGTCGAATCGGCCGAATACGATTTGAGATTGAATCTGGGTCGGGTCAAAGAGGGAAGAGACTGTTATGCTGGAGACAAACCGATTTCGCAGTTGGGTATGGTTTCTTGCTGTAGTGATCGCCGCAGCGTTGATCGCTGCCTGTGGAGGTGGATCATCCGACGACAGCGCGAGCGATTCTGCGGCGTCGGGTGGGCAGCCAGTCGTGCCTACTATGCCGCCCGCCCAGTTCACTGCGGTGGCGCAACAATCTGTAACCAACACCGTGGCGATAACGGCCACGCGTGTTGTCACGCAATCGGTCCAGGCAGACGCCCAGGTGTTGCAGCGCGGCGGCGTGATCTACATCAACCGCAAATGCGGCGATTGCCACGGCAGTCAAGGCGAGGGGGTGGCAGACAAGGGGCCGACGTTGGCCGGCTCGACCCTGACGCTGCAAGAATTCGAGAATGTTCTCCGCACCGGCGGCATGGGTGAATTGGGACCTGACCATATTTACGGGTCTTCGGCCATCAGCCCCACCGGGATGCAGGCGCTCTACGCCTGGGTTCAGTCGTTGTCGTCTCAATAGGATGTGTTCAAAATCAGTCAGGCATGGTCTGTCGGTAGGGGCATGAACGGCGGCGGCAGCGTTTCGCCCTGACAACAAAGTGAGTTCGCCGCCGTTCATGCCCCTACGAAATAACAACATCAATCCACCAACGCCTGATAGGCCAGCACGCGGAAATCAAGATTGGGCTGGTCGACAGACATCATGAACTGGCTCATGAACAGCCCCACTAGCTCCTCCTGGGGATCGACCCAGTAGTAGGTCTTGGCCGCGCCAGCCCAGCCGAACTCTCCCACCGAACCCAAAACAGCCGTTTCCGCTGCATTCAACAGTACACGCGACCCCAGGCCAAAACCATAGCCAGGGTTGGGAATGCCGCCGATCTCATAGGGCAGCAGGTGGGCCGGCGTGTGGTTGGTGTGCATGAGTTCGAGCGTTTTGCGCCCCAGGATGCGCGCTCCGTCCAGTTCGCCCCGGTTGAGCAGCATCTGGGCGAAGCGCATGTAGTCCCAGGCCGTGGAGAAAAGGCCGTGACCGCCCCGGGCATAATTGGGCGACGGCGTCGTCGAATAGGTCTGCGACACGTCAATGCGGCCGATCTCACCGCGCTCCCAGGCGGCGTTGAGCTTGACGAAACTCATGTCTGGCGACATCAAATCGGGAAGGCCATAAACCGCGGCCACGCGTTCCACCTTTTCCGTCGGCACAGAAAATCCCGTATCCACCATGCCCAGGGGCGCAAAGATGCGCTCATGGAGGAAGTCCGCCAAAGGCTTCTCTGCAATGACCTCGATGAGATGCGCTGCGACATCGATCCCCAGGCTGTAGTGCCAGCGCGTTCCAGGCTGATAGGCCAGGGGCAGCCGCGCCAGCTCGCTCACCATTTCTTCCAGAGAACGGCTGACATCGCTCAGCAGATGCGCCTGACGATAGAGTGCGCCGACCGGCGAATCGTCGAGGAAGTCATAGGTCAACCCTGACTGATGGGTCATCAGATCGCGGATGGTCATGGGGCGAATTGGATCGACCTCCCTAAGTTTGTCCGCCGGACCGCCTGCTAGAACGCGCACCTTGCCGAACGCAGGGATGAATTTTGCCACGGGGTCCACAAGCTGGAAACGCCCCTCCTCATAGAGAATCATGAGCGCAGAGCAGATGATGGGCTTGGTCATGGAGTAGATGCGGAAGATGACGTCGTCGGTCATGGGCCGCCGCGCCTCTCGATCCATCCAGCCGACGTGTTCCCAGTGGATGACGCGCCCGCGCCGGGCGATCATCGTGCTGACGCCAGCAAATTGGCGCTGATCCACGTAGAATTGCATCGCTGGTCGGATTCGTTCGAGTCGTTGCGAACTGACGCCGGCTGTTTCCGGCGCTTCGAGTGTGCGGTTCACAGGGCTTTACCTTTCATTTGATTTGGATGTATTCAAAGTCAGTTGAGTGTAGGGCTCGAATGGCGGCGGAAGCGCTTTTCCGGTGTAACAGAGCGAACTCGCCGCCGTTCAAGCCCCTGCGGGTGAATCGGTTTCAACTCAAATTGAACACACCCGTTTGGCTTTTGTGGGTGGTAAAAGTGGCTGGATGTAGAAAGTATAATCTGAGAACAGGGGCAAGCGCAAAGTGTTTTGCGGCGTGCACCCGCCTGATCCGCAACCAAGGTTACGTGTGGTGCAGAAGATTCTGCTGATAGACTGAGGGGGTGCGCCAGCATCTTTCATCAAACATGTTTGGAGATCAAACTATGCGTGTCTTTTCAATGACCACAGATTTCACCATCGCGATGCGCTGCACTGAAAGCGATACAGATTTCTGGGCCATGCGCAACATGCTCGTCGCAACGGCGCCTATCACACCCATCGGTCTCAATTGGGATGTGCGGCGGCTAGATGGGCAACGGTTCTACGAAGCAGACCTGGCTTCAAGTCGCCTGGATAGACGCCCCATCGGGCTTTGGGAGGCCCGCGATGATGGGCTGATTGGCTTCGTCCTGGCCGAAGGAGAAGGCAACGCCCACCTTCAGGTGCATCCCGACTATCGGTGGCTGGAAAGCGACATGATCGATTGGGCAAGGGAACATCTGTCGATTCCTGCGGGCGAGAGCAGTCAACGTCAACTGGAGATCTATGTCAACGAGTATGACAGCCTGCGCCAGCGGCTACTGCGTGAGCGCGGCTTCGAGAAGACGGAATACTGGGGCGTGATACGCCACATGCGTCTGGGGAAACAGGTGTTGGCTCAGCCGCAACTGACTCCTGGCTACACCATGCGCGCCACTGCTCCCCACGAACTGGGCGATTGTCAGCGCGTCGCTGATCTGCTCAACCAGGCTTTTGGCCGCGACTTCCACAATGCCCAAGAGTATCAAAACTTCACCCGCTTTGCGCCTTGCTTTCATGAAGAACTGGATCTGGCGGCCATTGCGCCTGATGGCTCCTTTGCGGCCTATGTGGGCATCCCCTATGACGAAGTCAACCGCCGCGGCATCTTCGAGCCCGTGTGCACCCATCCTGATCACCGCCAGAAAGGGTTAGCTCAGGCGCTCATGCGGGAAGGGCTGTTGCGTCTCAGAGAGAAAGGCGCGCGCGCCGTCACCGTGGACACGGGCGACATGCTGCCGGCCAATCGCCTGTATGACAGTTTGGGCTTCACAGAAGCCTATCGAGGGTTCATCTGGCGCTGGATGGGTTGACTCCCAGATTGCGCAGAAGGCAAGGCATGGGGCGCCCCTCGATCGCCCCATGCGTGTAGCGGAGATTCGCTGTTCAGCCCGCAGCCAGTTACATGAGGATGTGTTCAAGATCAGTTAGGCGCGGTCTGTCCATACCGCGAATCAATCTTGAATACACCCATTACATTAGAACCGTGTTTGATCGCTGACCAATCGTATGGTTGCTCACACTGTCTGCGGCTGCTTCTCTATATAGTCTGTACAAACAAAAGCTATGGAATGTCGAGTCGTTGTCCAGGGATAAGGTGTGCTCTTTCAGACAGGTAAGACGTCCCAGGGCCATATTGTTCAGCAGTTGACTGCCAACCGGTCTTGTTCATTCGCTTATCTTTTCGACTGCTGAAGGAAGGAGAAACAACAAATGACCCAATTATGGAACACGACGAAGACGACTCTATTTCTGGGCCTCCTGACTGGCTTTTTTATGATGGTGGGGGGCCTGATCGGTGGGACGAGCGGCATGTTCTTTGCCCTGATTCTGGCAGGGGCGATGAACATTGGCGTCTGGTGGTTTTCGGATCGGCTGGTGCTGCGCATGAGCGGCGCACGGCCGGTGAGCGAGCAGGAAGAGCCAGATCTGCATCGTCTGCTCTCTCTCCTGGCCCAACAGGCGCGGATTCCCAAGCCGGCGCTCTACATCATCGAGAGCGACACACCTAACGCCTTTGCCACCGGTCGTTCACCAGCCAAGGGCGCGGTCGCGGTCACGAGTGGCATCCGTCGCGTGTTGACGCGCGAGGAACTGGCCGGCGTCATCGCCCATGAGGTCGCGCACATCAAGAACCGCGACACGCTTATTAGCACTGTGGCCGCCACCTTTGCTGGCGCGATCAGCATGATCGCCGACATGGCCTTCTGGGGCATGTTGTTTGGCGGCAGCGACGATGAAGAGGGCGGCATTGCCGGAGGCCTGGCAACCATGATCCTGGCGCCGATCGCTGCCTTGATGATCCAGATGGCCATCTCTCGTTCACGGGAGTATGCAGCGGATGCAGAGGGCGCACGTCTCCTGGGCACGCCGCTCCCCCTGGCAAGCGCGCTGGAAAGCCTGGAAGCCGCAGTCAAGCGTCAGCCCATGGAGGTCAACCCAGCTGTAGCCAGCCTGTATATCGTAAACCCCATGATGGGCGACGGGATGCTCAGCCTGTTCCGCACACACCCGGAGACGGAAAAGCGGGTGGCTGCCCTACGGGCGATGACTGTGCAACTCAATCAGAAGCCGGCGCTGGTTGTCTAGGCGAAAGGCAAAAAAGCGAGGGCGGCGCTAGCGCCGCCCTCGCTTTTTTGCACCCGACAACTCAACTCACTTCTTCATTGGCGCGACGCAACATGGCATTCATGTAGCCGATGGTGTAGGCTGTGCTCACTCGTGGGCCCCCCACCATGGTTGGGATATGGTCCGCGATGATGACCCCCTCGAAATTCACCTCGCGCAGGGTCTTCATCACTTTGTACATATCCATATAGCCGTTATCCACGAAGGTCTCCACGAAATGGGGCAACGGTTGATCCACGTTGCGGAAGTGAACTTTGAAGATTTTTCCCTGGCTGCCAAACTCACGGATCGAGGCCAACACATCCTTGCCCATGAGGGGGCCGCCTTCCAGCCAGCATCCCACGCAAAAGCAGATGCCCACGTTCGGGCTGTCGGCCAGCTCCAACGCACGGGCGTAGCCGTCATAGCTGCTGAAGATGCAGCGCGGGATGCCGGCCAATTCCGGCTCGGGCGGGTCGTCAGGATGGATGCCGATCTTGACATTGTTCTCTTCCGCCACCGGCGCGACCTCCTCGATGAAGGTGCGGAAATTCTCCCAGATCTCCGTTTCACTGTAGCGGCGTCCGTGGGAAAGGGGCATGTGATATTCCCGACCATGCCACATCCCCTTGTCGGCTATAGCCATGTCAAAAGCGCGGGCGCTCGCCCCTCCTCGGGTAACTTCGCGCGCCGTGCTCCAAATGCCGTTGGCCATGTGGGCGTAGGTCGTATAGGGGATGCCGGCGCGCCCCAAGTCGCGCAGGTGCTGTTTGTATTGCTCCACCTTTGCATTGCGGTCTTCCAGGTTCAGCACAATGGCATCCTGGTTGTGGACATCCCAGTTGCCAAAGCCATAGACTTTCAGGCCGTGCTCCTCGAAAAGCCGACGCCGGCTGGCGAAGTAATCGTAGCTCGCCTTCCTGGCGTCGGTCCAGAGCACCACATAGTCCACACCGATCTGCTTGATGAACTGAAGCTCCTCTTCATCTGCTTCAGGCGACGCCTGAAACGCAATCTTCAATCCCGGTTCCACCTCCACGGGCGGCAATTTAGTCATGACTCCTCCCCAAACGAATTGCATTAACCATTAACCATTGATCAGCCTTTCACCGCGCCGGCCGCCAGGCCTTGCACCACAAAGCGTTGCCCCAGATAATAGAGCGCCATCACCGGCACTGCTGCGGCCACCGCGCCGGCCATGATCAGACCCCAACGAAAGACATCGCCTGTAATCAGATAGCTCACAGCCACCGGCGCGGTGTGCTTGGTGGGCGAGGTGATAAAGATGAGGGCCAGAAGCAACTCGTTCCACGCGGCGGTGAAGGTGAAAACGCTCACCGCAATCAGACCGGGCGCAGCCAGCGGCAACATGATGCGCACGAGCGCCTGGATGCGCGTTGCCCCATCCACCATGGCCTGCTCCTCCAGGTCGGCGGGAATGCCGCGAAAATAGCCCATGAGCAGCCAGGTGCTGAGTGGGGCGGAGAAAGTGAGATAGACAAAGATCAGGCCAAAGAGCGAGTTGCCCAGGTTCAAACGATTGATGATGACCGCGAGGGAGATAAAGAGCAGCGCCGCCGGCGTCAGGTAAGTAAAAAGGATCAAGCGAGCGATCCAGTCGCGGAAAGGATAGCGCAGACGCACCAGGCTGTAGGCTGCCATGCAGCTGATGGCCACCGAGATGACCGTCGCTGCGCTGGCGACAATCAGGCTATTGCCGATGTTTCTGGCAAAACCCATTTTGCCAAATAACTCGATGTAGTTTTGCAGCGTCACATTCACGGGCAGGAGTGATGGGCTGCGGTAGATGTCTCGGGGCAGCTTGAGAGACACTGTGATCATGTAATAGATGGGAAAGATGATAACAAGCGCCAGCAACACGAGGAGGGTGTAGTAGATGACCTTTCTGCCAAAACTGACGCGGGTAAACACCTCTTACTCCTCCCTCTGTAGAATGCGGGCGACGATCAGGGCCAAGAGGGCAAAAATGGGCAGCAGAGACACCGACACCGCAGCCGCCTCACCGATGCGCAGACTCTGTAGGCCAAAATAAGCCAGGACCGGAAAGGTCATTGTGGCGTTGGAGGGGCCGCCTTGAGTCATCAGCCATACGGCCTCGAAGCTGTTGGTGGTCCAGATGGTGGAAAGGAGAACTACGACCAGCACCACATGGCGGATGCTGGGCGCAGTGATGTGCCAAAAACGCTTCCAGGCGGTCGCCCCATCCATGGCTGCGGCTTCGTAAAGTTCCTGGGGCACATTTTGCAGCGCCGCCAAAAAGGCGATCACCCAAAAGGGGAAGCCGCGCCAGAAGCTGGCAGCGATCACGCTTGGCATGGCCAGCGCCTTCGTGCTGAGGAAATCCACATGGGAGCTGACCAATCCCGTCTCCAAGAGGATATAGTTGAACGCGCCGCCTTGAGGTGCAAAGAGCAGCTTCCAGGTGATGAAAGCGACAAAGGCGGGCATAGCCCAGGGCAACAAGATGAGGCCGCGCCAGGCTTGCCAGCCGCGAATCTGCTGGTTGAGCAACAAGGCAATCCCCATGCCCAACACCAGCTTGAGCGCCTGCACAGAGACCACCAGAACGACGGTGTTGCGCACTGTGGCCTGAAAATCCACCCAATTGACCAGATAGCGATAGTTGGCCAGGCCAACGAACTGCCCGGCTTGCCCCACCGTGCGATTGGTGAAACTGATCCAGATAGCGAAGAAGAACGGATAGATGACAAGAATCAACAGGCAGATGATAATGGGCGTCACCAGCGCATAGCCCAAGATCATCTCCCGTTGGCTCATGGTCAAGCCCGACCGTTTGCCCCCAACCGCCTGGATGGCCGGAGCGACTTGTTCAGCCATAATAGATGGTCACCAGTGGCGATAGATGGTAGACATGCTGAGGTAGTGAGGTTTTGAGGTCTGAAGGATGCGACTCACTTCAAAGACCTCAACACCCCAAGACCTCACTGATAGCTTACTGATATTTGTCGTAGATCGCCTGACACGCAGCTTGCGTCTCAAGCACTGCATCATCCACGCTCAGGCCATCCACCACCACCCTCTGGACCATACGTGGGGTCAGGAAGTTGGTCTGATATTCGGCGAAGGCGGCGTTGTCCACATCAGGATACGCACCCAACGTGCCGTTGAGCGCCAGATCGAGCAAACCCTGATGGACTGCGCTTTCCTGGAAAATGGGCGCATCCTGATAGCCGGCAGCTGAGGGGCCATAGATGGCGTTATAGTAGTAAGCCTTCATGAACTCCGGATCGGACAGATACTTGAGCAAATCCATGGCCAGCTCTTTGTTCTTGCTGGTGGAGGGAATGACCCGCAAGTTCGCCCCAACCGAAGAGACACGGGTCACAGGACCAGCCGGCAGCGCCGAGTATTTGGTGCCTTCACCCAACTCAGGGTCCTCGTTGCGCATGTAAAGATAGACGCTGCCTGGGTTGGCGATGAAAAGCGCGTTGCCCGACTGATAGGCCACATTATCGCCCGCGCCGTCCCAAGTGGTGGCGCCAGGCGGGAAGAGTCCCGCCTTGAAGGCATCGGTGATCCAGGTGAGGAAGGCGCGCACCTCTGGGCTGTCCAACGTACAGGTCTTGCCTTCGTCATCGGCCACGCGCCCGCCCCACGATTGGAGCATGGCCGTGGTCAGGTTGCCATCGCCAACATTGGAAAGGGAAAAGCCCATGCCGTAGTGTTCTGGTGGATTCTGCGCTGCAGCGGCCATCTCACTAAGCTCTTCCCACGTGGCCGGCGCTTCGGTGTAGCCCAGCGGCTCCAGCACATCTGCGCGGCGGTAGAGCACATTGCCGCCCAAACTAAAGGGGATGCCGTAACGATGGCCGCCATAGCGCGCCGGGTCTGTCACCTGGTCGGACAAGGGCAGCCAGCCGCCTACAATGCCGTCGATCTCATCATAGAGGGCGTCCAGCGGCTCCAGTTGTCCTGCCTGGCTCAACAGCAACATCTGGCCCTGGCCCATGTCCAGCGCGTCAGGCATGGTTCCCGATTCGATGGCGGCGGAGACGCGCTGCACAGTCTCGTTCTGGTTGATCATGACGACCTCTACATCGACGCCCTTTTCTGCGCCCCATTGCTCGATGCGATCCACCAGCATCTGGTTGGCCTCGTCCGAGAAGATCAGGCCGCCCCAATAGGTAAAGACCCCCTCTTGCGGCGCAGCAGCTTCTGCCGGCGCTTCTGTGGCGGGCGGTTCGGCAGCTGGCGTCGTTGTCGCCACCGGAGCGCACGCCGCCAATGCCAGCGAGAAAATCAACGTCAGCGTCCAAAGATAGATCCTCTGCATTTCTTCCTCCTTGTGTGTGTTGAAGCCGATTCAGTTGCGGGAAAACAGTAGGTTGGGCGACTGTTGACCACTTGGGAGCACGAAACTCTGGAGCTGCCGGCGCATTCACAAAACCGAAAACAGCGGACAGCAACCCAGAAGCCTTGCAAGCCGCAAGGCCGACAAGCAGTGATGAGTTACGATCACGAAAGTGCAACAGAAGCCTAGCACAGACGACCGAACCCTGTCAACTTATTCAGGATTCCTCAAAACTGAGAGTGAGTGAACCGTAGACTGCCGGCCCCGACCCTTAGGCTTTTCTGCCTCGAATCACCGCGCCCTGCAGGGTGAACGAATGATCCACCTCCACAGCCAGAATGGCGCGCACTTCCTGCGGCGCGCCGTCGAGGAGGTTGCGCAAGGCGGCAACGTCTTCCGGAGGCGTCGCCACACGCCCCACCCAATCGCTGAAATCCAAACGCACGGGAAAGGTAAAGACCTCCTCAGCGTCGAAGCCGGCATCGGTCAGCATGCCGAGCCACTGGCGTAGCGTATGGTCGCGCACATGGGACGGATCGCGCAGCAACTCGATGGCCTGTAAATAGGTGTCGCAGGTGAAATCGTCGTAGGAGATGATGTCGCCCAACAGAAAGCGACCGCCAGGGCGCAGCACACGGTGCAGCTCGGCCAACGCCTGCTGAGGATGCGGCCAGTGGTGCGCGCTGTAGCGCGAGGCAGCCAGATCGAACTCGCCGCTGGCAAAAGGTAGCTGCTCCACGTCACCCGTGCGAAAGTCGATGTTGGTCAGCCCGCGCTCGGCGGCCAGGCGCGCGCCCTGGGCCAACATGGCCTCGCTGAGATCCAGCGCGACCACCTGAGCGACATGGGGCGCAAAGGCCAGCGCGGTGTGGCCTGCCCCGCTGCCTGCATCCAGCAGGCGTTCTCGACCGGTCGTCTCGCCTGCCGCCACCATGCGCGCCAGATCCGGGCCGCGTGCGTGCACAGTGCTCACGCTGTAATTCGCCGCGGCCGCGCTGAAGACCTCGCGCACCATCGTTTTGCCGTCGGTGTGTGTGTTCATGGCTGATCTTCTCGAAATGATCTGGGTGAGGATTCGAGGTCTTCAATACGTAACGAGCAACTCGTAACTCGTGATGGCCGGCGGTATGAGCAGCCAATCTCGAGATCGGTAGGGTCATGAGGTTTGGGGGGAGCCGCCATCCTACCCACACCCCCTCAAGACCCCACCGCCTCAAGCCCCCATTCCATTACCCCTCCAAGCCCTTAGCGCGCCAATTCCAGTTCACGCACGCGCTCCGTCTGCACCGCGGCCTCAGCCCGATAGACAGGCGTCACCCATTCCATGTAGGCCGGGTCATTGCCGCGCACGATGCGAAAATAGTGGTCGTGGAGGCGGCGCGTCACTGGCCCCATTTCTCCATTAGCAATCATGCGGCGGTCAATGAAGCCCACCCCAACGACCTGCATTCCCGTGCCGCACAAGAAAACCTCGTCGGCCAGATAGATTTCGCTGCGGTCGATGGATCGCTCCATGACAGGCAGTTCCAGCTCGTCGGCGGCGAGCTGAATGATGGTGCGGCGGGTGATGCCCTCCAGGATGTTGTCATAGATAGGCGGCGTGATGAGCGCGCCATTGCGCACCATGAAGACATTGGCCACGCTGCTTTCAACCACATGCCCGGCCTGGTCCAGCACCAATGCATCGTCGAAGCCATTCATTTGCGCTTCGCTGCGCGTCAGCGCGCTGTTGACATACGCGCCGATAATTTTGCCCCGCGCTGGAATCACGTTGTCGTCGATCCTGCGCCAACTACTGGTGGCGATGGAGATGGGCTTCTCGCCCACGAAACGACCAGAGACCGTGCTGAAGATCGCCACGCCCTCGGCGGTGTCGTGGAGGCGCACGCCGACGCTGTCTTCGGCTTTATAGAAGATGGGGCGAATGTAGCAGTCTTGCTGCCACCCTTCCAGAGCCAGCAGCTCCACGGTGATGGCGGCCAGCTCGTCGATGCTGTAGGGCAGCCGGCCAAAGAGCATACTTGCACTCTGCAAAAAACGGCGATAGTGGTCGTCGATGCGAAAGACATAGAGCTGGCGCTGGTCTCCATTCCAATAGGCGCGCAGCCCGGCGAACGCGCCCACCCCATAGTTGAAGGTCTGGTTCATGATGGACACCTTCGCCTGCTCGATGGGACGGATCTCACCTTCGAAAAAAGCATACCTGGTCATAATGTTTCCTCCTCCTGCTTGATGGGTTGATAATTCTTGTGTGATGCGTCACGAGTCTAGCATAGCCAATGACTTGTGACCCATCACGAACAGATCGCCAAAGAGTGTGTTCTGGTCAAGAAAATCGTGGAATCTGTAGGTGCGGTTTGTAACCGCACGTGTCGGACGGCAGTGCGGTTACAAACCGCGCCTACCTCTTTCCCTCATCTTGACCAATGCACTATTGATCTCTAGTATACATGGGCTGAAGTAAACCAATGGTTGTCATTCTGAGCGCCAGCGAAG
>CAZLMM010000063.1:0-38542 GCA_964560495.1 uncultured Caldilineaceae bacterium | reverse complement strand
AGCGCAGCGAAGAATCTTTGTCGCTTCACCCCGCTAGCAAAACGGACACTTCGCTGGGCTCAGTGTGACAATGTACGATGTCTATTTGTTTTGTCGATTAGGCGACTACGCCTACGCCTGTCACGCTGCAAGCGTGACAGGCGTAGGTGACCGATGTTGTTTCAGAACAGCCGATCCAGCAGCCGAAACCACGCCGAGACCAGGGGCAGATAGAGCCGGTCGTAGGGGGTAAAGAAGTGGCGGCGATGGGGAATCTGGCTGAAAAGGCTCGATGCCCGGCGGCCTGCAATCATCTCGCCCACCTCGCGGCCTATCATGCTGGCGACGGCCACGCCGTGTCCGGCGTAACCATAGGCGTACCACACGCCCTTGACGCTCCCCAAGTGGGGCATCAGGTCGAAGGTCAGGCCGAGCTGACCTGTCCAGGTGTGGGAAAGGGGAATGTGGGCGAGCTGGGGAAAGACCTCGACCATCCGCTTGCGGAGGAGACGTGCGCTTTCGTCCAGATCGAGATGGGTGGAGAGATCGTGACGGCCGCCGAACAACATGCGACCGTCGGGTGTGAGGCGGAAATAGTTGAGGAAGTGCTTGCTATCGAAGAACATGCGCCGGCGCGGGCTAAGTTCATCCTGCAAGGCTGGGGAGAGACGTTCGGTGACGATGATGTAGCTGCCGGCAGGAAAGACGCCGCGTCGCGCCGAACGGACGAGATTTGTCGTATAGCCATTTGTTGCGAGGAGAACATGTTTGGCTGACAGGTGGCTTTTGCGTGTAGTCACGATAAAACCATCTGCATTTCGAGTGATGGCTGTGACCTCTGCGTTCTCCACCAGGCAGGCGCCACGGCGCGCGGCTGCACGCGCTAACCCGAAGACGTAGCGCGCCGGGTGTAGCGATCCGGAGGTAGCATCCACCTGACCGCCGTAATAACCGCGACAATGGATCTCGCGCTTCAGTTCTTCCTGACCCACCACCCACATTTCGGCGTGTCCCAGAGTACGGGTAAACCACTTTACTTCTTCGTCCATGTGCCGCAAATGTTCTGGTTTGTAGGCCAGGGTGACGTGCCCGCTGCGGCTGAAGAAGCAATCGATCTGTTCACGGCGCACGGTTTCTTCCACGTAGTCGATGGCCGCCTGCGCCCACGCCCAGAATGCGCGACCCATTTCTTCGCCGTAACGCTTGAAGACTGTCGGCATCTCTAGCTTCAGGCCGGCCGTCGCCATTCCGCCATTGCGACTGCTGGCGCCCCAACCGATGGTCTGCTGGTCGAGCACCACCACATCTGCGCCTGCTTCGCGTAGCGCCAACGCAGCATGCAGCCCGGTGTAGCCGCTGCCGATGATCGCCACGTCGGCCCGTTCGGGCAATTCGCTTGCTATCGCCTCAGTCGGAGGTGAGGCATCCTCAAGCCAGAAGTTTGCGTGCTTCATGGGCGCTGCTTACTTTACATTGTTTCACCGCTCCGCCTGTGCGTCCACCACGGCCAAAGTCGCCATGTTGATAATGTCGCGCACATCAACTCCGGTCGCAAGGATGTGGACCGGTCGGTTCATGCCCACCAGTATCGGGCCGATGGCGAACGCGTCGCCAAGTGTGCTCAGCAGTTTGTAGGCGACATTGGCTGCGCTCAAGTTGGGGAAAACGAGGATGTTGGGTTCATGCACCTGGCTGAAAGGATAGTGGCGCTGCATCAATTCGGCGACGACGGCTACATCGGCCTGAACTTCGCCGTCGATCATCAGGTCGGGGCGTGCGCGCTTCACCAGCTCGGTGGCCTGCTGCACACGAGTCGCCTCGGCATGAGGGGTGCTGCCAAAGTTGGAGAAGCTGAGCATGGCGATGCGCGGCTCCAGGTCGAATCGCTGCGCCAGGTCCGCTGCGTTGAGCGCGATGGCAGCCAATTGTTCCACCGTGGGTTCGATATTGACTGTGGCATCGGTGAAGAAATAGAGCCGCTCTTGCACCAGGATGAGATAGACGCCGCTCACCCAACGACCGGGCTGCGCACCAACGCAGCGCAGCGCCGGGCGCAAGGCTTCGCGATAGTTGTAGGTGAGGCCAGAGATGTACGCATCGGCGTCCCCCTGTTCCACCATCATGGGGCCATAGTAGTTCGCCTGGCGCATGAGTTCCTCGGCCAACGTTTCGGTGGCGCCTTTGCGCTGCCGGCGTACATAGAAGCGCTCGGCGTATCGGCGGCTGGTCTCCGTTTGTACGCCTGGATCGATGACTGTTGGCGTGTATTGCAGGTGCAGGTCGGCGCAGGCTTTGGCAATCACCGCTGGTCGTCCCAGCAGGATGGGCCTTCCAATTCCCTGACCTTCCATGGCATGGGCGGCGCGGAGGATCTTGGGGTGCTCGCCTTCGGCAAAGACGACGCGTTTCGGCGAGCGTTGCGCCTTTTGCTCCATCATGCGCATCACCTGCGCGCTCTTGCCCAGACGCGCAGTCAACTGGTCCATGTAAACATTCAAGTCGATGGTGCGTCGGGCGACGCCGCTCTCCATGGCAGCCCCGGCCACCGCTGGCGCCACCCACATCATCACCCGCGGGTCCAGGGGCTTGGGAATGATATATTCACGGCCAAAACTCAACTCGCTCAGGCCATAGGCGCGGATGACGCTGTCGGGCACATCTTCCCGCGCCAGGGCCGCCAACGCCCGGGTTGCGGCCATCTTCATTTCCATGTTGATGGCCCGGGCCCGCACATCCAGCGCGCCGCGGAAGATGAAGGGAAAGCCCAGCACGTTGTTCACCTGGTTGGGATAATCGCTGCGCCCGGTGCCAAAGATGATGTCGCTGCGCGCGGCCTGCGCCTCTTCATAGGTAATCTCTGGGTCGGGGTTGGCCATGGCGAAGATGATCGGGTCGCGACCCATGTTGCGCACCATTTCCCGGCTGACGCAATTCGCCACTGAGAGGCCGATGAAGACATCTGCGCCGACCATCGCCTCTTCCAGAGTGCGCAGGCTGGTCTGGTTGGCGTAGCGCGCCTTGTACTCGTTCATTCCTTCGCTGCGGCCGGCGTAGATGACGCCTTTGGTGTCGCACATGAGGATGTTTTCTTGCCTGGCGCCCAGGGCGACGTAGAGGTCGGCCACGGCAATGGCCGCTGCGCCCGCGCCGTTGATCACGATGCGGACATCGGCGATCTTTTTCTCCACCAGCTCCAATGCGTTTATCAGCCCGGCGCCAGAGATGATGGCGGTGCCGTGCTGGTCATCGTGGAAGACTGGGATGTCGCACCGTTTCTGCGCCTCCTGCTCGATGTAGAAGCATTCGGGCGCTTTGATGTCTTCAAGATTGATGCCGCCAAAGGTGGGTGAGATCATCTCCACGAAGCGCACGATCTCCGCCGGGTCCTTGCTGTTCACCTCGATGTCAAAGACATCCACGTCGGCAAAGCGTTTGAAGAGCACCGCCTTGCCCTCCATGACGGGCTTGGCGGCCAGAGCGCCCCGGTTGCCCAGTCCCAGGATCGCCGTCCCGTTGCTGATGACCGCTACCATGTTGCCTTTTGTCGTATATTCATAGGCCAGTTCTGGATGTTCTGCAATTTCCAGCACCGGGTAGGCGACGCCGGGTGAATAGGCCAGGGACAGGTCGAACTGGGTGTCCATGGGCTTGGTCGGCGTGATCTTGAGCTTGCCGGGTCGTCCTTCCGAGTGGTAATTGAGGGCGTCATCTTTTGAAATCGACATTTTGAGCACACTTTCAATGACTGCATGAATATGTTATTTTGTGCTCAATCATACATCTGTTGCAGGGGCGCAACAAACTGATTGACCGCTCTGGTGTTGAGCGAGCTGTACAGGCTTTGTTATCTACGAGCAAGTGTGCTCGCCAGGATTCATTGCGACAGGCATTGATGGCGCCACAGCAGATTATCTTTATAAGGATTCGGCGGCGCGTCAGGCGCATGACTCCAGCGATTTGGAATCGCTCGTTGGCGTCAACTCGCGCTTGACAGGCGTTTACATCGGCGCTATAATTTAGTTGTGGCTAAATAATTATCTTAATGTATCATAACAATCAGATCGGTCATCGTTTCAATACTCGCTCGTTTTGATGAAATAGATGAAATAGAAAGGAAAGACACCGCATGATCAATCCTGCGCTTGCTTTGGGAATCGCCGGTCTCTTTGCCGCGCTTGGGGCAGCACTCTTTTGGCCGGGTTGGGGCGTCTATCACCGCTGGAACCGCCATCGCCGTATGACCGATCGAGTGCTGACCGAAGACGCTTTGAAGCACCTGTTCAAGTGTGCACTGCACGATGAGTCGCCCACCGTGGACAGCGTGGCCGGCGCACTCCAAATCAACCCAGATGAGGCGGCGACTGTTTTGAACCGACTCGCCCAGGCTGATCTGGCCGAAATGAATGGTCGCTCCTGGAAGTTAACTCCAGAAGGCCACAACGCTGCTTTGTACATCGTGCGCGCCCACCGACTGTGGGAGCGTCACCTGGCTGAAAACACCGGCTATGGCGAAACAGAATGGCATCAGCGGGCCGAGCTGGCGGAACATGAATTGTTGCCGGCTGACGCTGACGAACTGGCGGCCCAGCTGGGCTATCCCACCCACGACCCCCACGGCGACCCTATCCCTGATGCTGAGGGTCATTTCGTCGCTCACGGCGGACAGCCTCTTTCCGCCTGGCCGCTGAACAGACCGGGACGCATCGTCCACGTAGAGGATGAGCCTGAAGCCATCTACGCGCAACTCCTGGCCGAAGGTCTTTATCCTGGGATGGAAGTCACCATGCTCGAAGCGACGCCCCAACGGGTGCGCTTTTGGGCCAACGGCGACGAGCACGTGTTGGCGCCTATCGTTGCCGCCAACGTTTCGATCGCAGCGATCGCCCGCAACAGCGTCCCGCCCGCGCCCACCGGCCCGCTCCTGGCGTCCCTATCCGTGGGCGAGAAGGGTAAGGTGACGCAGCTTTCCCCGCGCTGTCGCGGCGCAGAGCGCCGACGTATGATGGACCTGGGCATCCTGCCCGGCGCGGTCATCGGCGCAGAGCTGGTCAGCCCCAGCGGCGGCACCACTGCCTATCGGATTCGTGATGCGCTGATTGCCCTGCGTCCCGAACAAGCCAATCTCATTCACATTCAACCCCTTATGGAGGCGCAATGACGTCCCAAGTGAACATCAATCCCAACACTGTGGCAAAGCCCAACACTCTGCCAGAGGTCATCGAACTGACGGAAATGCGTACAAGCGACGGCGTAGTCACCGTTGAGCCGCTGCCGGTCATGTCCGCCAACTGCGCCACATGCGCCGTTCACCATGCCGCCAACCTGAAACGCCTGGGGGTGGACATGGAAAACTGGGATTTCGTGGTGGCTTTGGCCGGCAACCCCAACGTGGGCAAGAGCACCGTCTTCAACGCCCTCACAGGGCTGCGTCAGCACACTGGCAACTGGCCTGGCAAAACCGTCACCCGCGCCGAGGGCGGTTATGAATACGACGGCCAGCGCTACAAACTGGTCGATCTGCCGGGTGCATATTCCTTGCTCGCCACCAGTCAGGACGAAGAGGCAGCGCGCGATTTTCTCCTCTTTGGACAGCCCGATGTAACCATCGTGGTAGTGGACGCCACTCGCCTGGAGCGCAACCTCAATCTGGCCCTGCAGGTGCTGGAGATTACCGACCGGGTGGTGATTTGCCTGAATCTGATGGATGAAGCCCGGCGCAATGGCCTACAGGTGGATGAACGCCGCCTGGCGCGCGATCTAGGCGTGCCGGTTGTGCCAACAGAGGCGCGCCAACGCCGCGGCCTGCCCGATCTACTCCAGGCTGTGGCCGATATTGCCAATGGACGCACCGTGTGTTCGCCTCACCGCATCAAGAGTGAGTCGCCCGGATTGCGCAAGGCCCTTGGCCAGTTGACGACCCAGATCGAGCGGCTCTTTCCAGACCTACCCAATGCTCGATGGGTGGCGTTGCGCTTGCTCGACGGCGACCAACGCATGATCGAGGCGGTGGAGTCGGGCGAGTTGATGGAGCTCAGCCGCACCTTTGGCAATCGCAACCCTTCCAGCGGGAGTCTCCTGGCGTTGCCAGCGTGATAGAAAGGAATGAGGTAAACAGATGAGCGTCACAAATCAGGCAGCTCTCCTTACATCATCGAACAACAGGATGAACTCACCCGAGCCTGCCGCAACTGGCGCCGACATTGTAGCCGCGGCGCGCAGCTTGCGCTGGCAACTGGGCGGCGACTTCCATCAGGACCTGATGGAGGCAATCTACACGGATGCAACGCGCATCGCCGATAGGGCCGTCACCCGACCGGGCGAGCGACCCAAGTTCGACCTGGATCGCACCATCGACCACCTGGTGACCAGCCGGCTCTGGGGTTTCCCACTCATGATTGCGCTTTTCACCGCAGTCTTCTGGATCACCATCACCGGCGCCAACGTTCCCTCGCAGATGATCGCCGATTTCCTGATCGGCCGCATCTACCCCTTGCTCAATGAGATAGCCGCATCTCTGGGCGTGCCCTGGTGGCTGAGCGGGTTGCTCATCGATGGGGTCTATCTGGCGACGGCCTGGGTGATCAGCGTCATGCTGCCGCCAATGGCCATCTTCTTCCCGCTTTTCACCTTGTTGGAAGACTTCGGCTATTTGCCGCGGGTGGCCTTCAACCTGGACAACATCTTCCGCAAGTCGGGCGCCCACGGCAAGCAGTCTCTGAGCATGATGATGGGTTTTGGCTGCAATGCAGCCGGCGTGGTTGCCACGCGCATCATCGACAGCCCGCGCGAGCGGCTGATCGCCATCCTCACCAATAACTTCGCGCTGTGCAATGGTCGTTGGCCCACCCAGATTCTGGTGGCGACGCTCTTTATCGGCGCGTTGGCGCCGGTGTATATGGCCGGGCTGGTTTCGGCCATGGCTGTGGTTGCGATCGCCATGTTGGGCGTGATCTTTAGTTTTCTGCTTTCGTGGGGGTTTACCCGCACCATTCTCAAAGGTCAGGTTTCGACCTTCAGCCTGGAGCTGCCGCCCTATCGTCCACCGCGGGTGCTGCAAACGATCTACACAGCGACCATCGACCGCACGATCTATGTGCTGTGGCGCGCGGTCGTCTTCGCTGCGCCCGCCGGGGCGGTCATCTGGCTCATCTCCAACATCCAGGTGAACGGCGTCAGCCTTGCCGAATACGCAGTGAATTTCCTCAACCCAATGGGGCTGCTCATGGGGCTGAACGGCGTGATCTTGCTGGCCTACATCGTGGCGATTCCGGCCAACGAGATCGTGATCCCGACGGTGCTCATGCTCACCGTACTGACGACGGGGATGGCCGATCTGGGCGCTGGCGCAGGCGTGATGTTCGAGCTGGACTCTGACGTCGCAACAAAGGCCGTGTTGACGGCCGGCGGCTGGACGCTCCTGACGGCAGTCTGTCTCATGCTCTTCAGCCTGATCCACAACCCGTGCAGCACGACCATCTACACCATCTATAAGGAAACGGGTAGCAAGAAGTGGGCGGCTCTGTCGGCTGTGATCCCGCTGGCCCTGGGCTTTATGGTCACTTTCCTGGTTGCCCAGGTATGGCGGCTTCTGGCGGGGATGGGGTGAGCGGTGATCGGCAGTCGTCAACGACTGACCCGTCTTCACGCCTCACTATCAGCCAGTTGTCAATGATCATCGATCATTGACAACTGGCCTCGCTGATAGCTCATGAAGCGACCTGCCACATTGACAGGCAGCCAGCCGACCAGGTGGGTGCCTGTCTCGGAGTGTTCTTCCAGTTCCAGATAACCGTGCTCGTGAGCCAGGGCAACCAACTCGCCGTGGGCGTAGGGGATGAGCGCGTCGATGTGGATCATGCGTTTGCGCAGCGCTTCGTCGACTGCGGCAAGCAGACTCTCCATGCCTTCACCGGTGAGCGCGCTGAGCGCCACCGCATTGGGATACTCTTGTAACGCATCGTCCAAACGCTGCTGAGCTGCCCGATCTTCCGCTGGCAGTAAGTCGACTTTGTTGAGACCGGTGACGATGGTCTTGTCGCCGGCGCCGATCTCCTCCAGCACTTCCTCCACCGCCGCCGCCTGTTCCTCCATGTTGGGGTGCGAGAGGTCCACCAGATGCACCAGCAGGTCAGCCTCGGTTACTTCTTCGAGCGTGGCGCGAAAGGCTGCGACCAACATGGTGGGCAGCTTCTGAATGAAACCCACTGTATCCGTGAAGAGCACATTCTGACCGCTGGGCAGCTCGACGCGCCGGGTGGTTGGGTCGAGGGTGGCAAAGAGCTGGTCTTCGGCCAGGACATTGGCGCCGCTCAGGCTGTTGAGGAGTGTGCTCTTGCCGGCATTGGTGTAGCCAACGATGGCGATGGCCGGCGTGTCGTTTTTGCGGCGCTTCTCACGATGCTGGCGGCGCTGCTTCTGAATCTCGATCAACTCGCGCTTGAGGAAGGCGATGCGCCGGTTGATCTCGCGTCGGTCCACCTCCAGCTGCGTCTCGCCAGGGCCGCGCACGCCCACGCCGCCCGACGCGCCGCCAGCGCGACCGCCGGCCTGGCGCGCCAGGTGGGTCCAGGCGCGGGTCAGTCGCGGCAAGCGATACTCATATTGAGCCAGTTCCACCTGCACGGCGCCTTCACGCGTACGGGCGTGATGGGCGAAGATGTCCAGGATGAGAGCCGTGCGGTCGATGACCTTGGTCGTCTCGCCCAGGGTTTCCTCCAGCTCGCGTTGCTGGCGCGGGGAGAGTTCGTCGTCGAAGATGACCGCGCTGGCGCCCAGTTCTATGGTGAGCAGCTTGAGTTCCTCCACCTTGCCCGCGCCGATAAGTGTGGCGGGATGGGGCGCATCCAGCCGTTGGGTGAGCGCACCCACGACCTCCATGCCGGCGGTGTCAGCCAGTAGTTCCAGCTCGGCCAGGGAATCGGTGAGCGGGAGGAGGTTGGGTTTGTCCTTGACTTCCACCCCTACCAGAACGGCGGTTTCACGGGGCGGTTCGGTAAGAAAGAGTCCGGCGCCGTCGCGCGTCAGGGCTTTGCGACGCTCGTCACGCGCCTGGGTCTCGGGGTCGCTGCGCACTGTTGCTTGAAATGATGTGGGATTGGTCATGCAGGTTGGTTTGAATCCTTTTCATCACAATTTGACTCGCTGACGAAGGCTGACGCCGCTTTGATTATAGCACTCGCCGGGTGAGCGTGAAAACGAGACGCTGTGATATAATGTCGCCATGCCAAGACGAGACTTTCTTCATGATGTGGTGCGAGATGCTTTGATAGCGGATCAATGGATCATCACAGATGACCCGCTTCGGATTTCCTTTGGCGTTCGCAAGATCTTTGTTGATTTGGGGGCCGAAAGAAGCCTATTGGCCGCAGAAAGAGGCGCCGAAAAGATTGCAGTCGAGGTCAAGTCATTTGTAGGCGTTTCGCTGATGAACGATTTAGAGAACGCTATCGGTCAGTATGTTGTCTATCGAACCTATTTGCACGAAGTCGAGCCGGGTCGAACCCTCTATCTTGCTGTTGACGCCGAAACCTACACAGAGGTCTTTTTAGATTTCGCCGGAACGGTTCTGCTCGACGCCAACCAGATTCGGCTTATTGTGGTGGATACACTGAACGGAGTGGTCACTCAATGGATAAGATAAATCAGTATGCGACTATTATCAAAGAGATTCTTCGCGGGGATGCCCAATATCGACCATCGCACGGAGATATCGAGCCGTTGACCATCTTCGACGATGAGCAGCACAGCTATCAGTTAATGTATGTCGGGTGGGATCGTTGGCGCCGCGTACATGGCTCGGTGTATCATCTGCGTATTCGCAATGATAAGATTTACATCGAGGAAGATACCTCCAACCAGCCCATTGCCGAGAGTTTGCTCGAAGCTGGCGTACCCAAAGAAGACATCGTCCTGGCTTTTCATTCCCCGCAAAAGCGTAAATACACCGAATTTGCTGTGACTTGACGCCGCTACACAATAGACGATTTACGAAGACCCGCTTGGTCAGCCCATTATCACTGCCACTTCCCCGATTTCCAACCACTGCGTCTCTTTCTTCGCGGTCAGCCCATGAGCAAACCTTCCTTGAGGTGTGACCACCATGTATTGGTTGTCCAGCCAGAGCACCAATCCCAACGGACCCGCCGGACTGCGCCGCGTTTCCAGCACAAATCGACCATCCACCTGGAACACCGTCAGTTTTTCGCCCCAAATGATGCGATAGAGATGCCAGTCGGTCATTGACGCGTCCACCTGGGCCTCGTCCACAGCCATGGCGGCCTGGGCGATGGGCCACAAACGCTGATAGAGCTTCTGACTGTGCACGAGCAGCATGCCGAGCGGCGCAGTGGGCAATAGCGCCGCAAAGGGCCAACGCAGCGCGTCGATGGTTGCAGCCTTCCAACCCCAGCCGGGGACATTGGCGGCCAACGCCATATTGGACGGCGGCGCCGCGAAGAAGAACCAAAGCGCGCGTGGCAGCGTGAGTCTGCGCGATCCGCTCATAGCGAAGGGGTCGTTCCAGAAGCCGAAGCCGGCTGTGCCGCTCAATTGCTCTGACTCGTGGGAAAAGCGTGCGCGAACAGTCAGCGTTAGCGGCGGTCGCCAGGGGAAGCGGCTACGCGCCAGCCCTTGATAGTCGTCGATCTGTGCGTTGGCGTAGACAGCGCCGCTCGTCGGCGTATTGACCAGCCGCAACCCCGTCTCTATCCGCGCTAGAGCTGCACTGCCGCAGCGGTGGATGCGCCAACGATTGGGCCAGGTCAGGTCGAAGGACTCTCTCACGACGCGCTCCGGGACGCAATGATCACGCCCACGCTCACCCAGCCTGCGTTGCGATTCTCGCAGCGAATTTCGGAGAAATTCGCGTCGCCGAGAGTTTTTCGTATAGACATAGTGAGGGCTGGAGACGGCGCCCCAAAGAAGAACGGCAGGAAGCTGCGCAACAGCCGATTGACCGGCGTCACCCACAGGCCGACGATGACCAGGCGCCCTTGCGGGCAAAGGACGCGGCGGCATTCGGACAGCGTCTCGGGCGCAAGGATGTAGGCTGCCGGGAAGGTGCTGATTACAGCGATAAAGGCGTTGTCGGAAAAGGGGAGCTTCTGTCCTACACCTTGAACGCATGGCGCGCTCAGCCCCTGCGTCGCCAATCGCCGCGCTGCAATGCGCAGCATGGGCTGCGAGGCGTCCAAACCAACGACCGGTCGCCCGGTCTGCGCCATCTCCGCCAGGAACGCGCCTGTCCCGAAACCCAATTCGAGGACGCGCCTCCCATCGTCGGGCAATGCATCCAGCGCAAGTCGTCGCCACGCCCCCCAGCGTCCCAGGCTCACCACCCAGGCGACCAGGTCATAGACCCAGGCGAGCTCGTGATAGAGCCTCTCGCAAGCCCAAGCGTAGATGTGATATACTATCGGTGTTTGCCACATAAATTTTCCTTTGTTGCATTCATTGTGACACTCCTGGCCCTTGAAGTGCAACTCCGCCCGGCGTATGGTGAGGACGCAGATGATGCTTGCTGTGCGCTGCGCCCAGCAATGATCCTCTTACCATGAAAGGAGCATGAAAATGTCGAGCTCACGCTATCGTTTTCTTCGTTTGTTGCTGCCCCTTGTCGTCTTGTTATTGGGCTGTCCGGCGCCCACACCGCCACGCGAGTTTGTCCCTGCGGAGCCACAGATTCCACCCATCACTGTACTGGGCAAAACAGCAACCCTGGCGCCTGGCAGCACGGCATCGTTCCTGGTCCAGGTGCGCGACCCGCACACCGGTAAGCCAGAGAAGGCGAGCCGGGTGCGCGTTGCCCTGAACCCACTCGATGCGCCACCCGATGAAATCTTCCGCGGGGAGACAGGCGACGACGGCGTCGTGCAGGTGGCGTTCGAGATTCCCGTGGAAGTAGCAACGCCCCAACAGATCCTCAATATCAGCGCCGACACCTCGCAAGGAGAGTTTTCCAGTGGGCTGAATGTGTACGTGGGCGATGCTTTTGACGTGCTACTTTCGACTGACAAACCGGTCTACCAACCCGATCAGACAATTCACATGCGCGCTCTGGCTTTGAACTCGACCGCGCTCAAAGCCGCACGCAGCGAGCCGTTGGTCATTACCGTGAGCGACCCGGCGGGCAACAAGCTCATGCGCAAGGAGCTGACAACGTCGGATTTCGGTGTGGCTGCGGTTGACTTCGCTCTGGATAGCCAGGCCGCCAGCGGCGACTACATTCTGGCGGCCGAAATGGGGCCGAACTCGGTCAGCCGCAGCGTCGAGGTCAAGCCCTACATCCTGCCGCGCTTCGAGGTGACTTTCGCCTCCGACAAGGGTTACTATCGCCCTGGCGAGGTCGCGACCGGCAGCGTCGGCGCCAAATACTTCTTTGGCAAACCCGTGGCCGGCGGCCAGGTGAGTATGCGCGGCTTTGTCGCGGATGTAGAGCGCATTCAGGTCTTCGAGGTGAACGGCGAGACCGATGCACAGGGCGTCTATCGCTATGAGTTCACTGTCCCCGATTACCTTGTGGGCCAACTGGAAGGCGACACGGCCAGCGTCGATTTGGAAATCGCCGTGACCGATACGGCCAACCACCAGGAGCGCATCGACGAGAGCGTGACTGTGGCTGAGCAGCCCATCCTCATCAACGTTGTCCCTGAATCTGGGAGCCTCCGTCCGGGCCTGCTCAACCTTCTCTACATCAACACGAGCTACCCCGATGGGAGCGCCGCCCGGACAACCCTGACCGTCGAGTCATCCTTGCTTGACGAAACGTTGCGTGTGGAGACCGACGACTATGGCCTGGCAGTCATCAGCATGACTGTCCCCTCTGGCGAGCAACCATTGTTGACGGTCGCCGCAGCCGACGCCAACGGCCTGACTGCTGCCCAGGAATTCGACCTGGAGATAAGCGGAGTCGCCAATGCTGTGCTGTTGCGGCCTGATAAGGCTCACTATGCAGTGGGCGAAACCATGAATGTGGACATCCTGGTCAATGGCCCAGCGGTCACAGCGTATCTGGACATCGTCAAGGCCGACCAGACTTTTGGCCTGGCTGGCCTGCCGGTGGTCGACGGGCGCGCGCAGGCAGCCATACCGGTGGATGGTTCGCTATTGGGCACGCTCGAGCTGCACGCCTATGTCATCGACGAGAATGGCGAGATCGTGCGCGACCGCCGTCTGGCGCTGGTCAACCCGGCCCCGGCCCAGGTGGACATCCAGGCCGACGCCGAGGTTTATGAGCCGGGGGACACGGCGACGCTGGAGATCGCTGTGTCGCGCGACGGCGCGCCCATGCCCGGCGTCGTGGGTGTGAGTATCGTGGATGAGTCGGTCTTTGCTGTGGGCGCGCAGGAGCCTGGCTTTGCCCGCACCTACTTTCTGCTAGAGCGAGAGCTGCAAGAGCCGCGCTACGAAATCCATGACTTTGCGCCCCTGCAAAGTGACGACCCGTCACCCTATGACAAAACAACAACGGATACGGCGCGCCAGGTCGCGCTGGCGGGTTTCTTTGCCGAAGAGTTGGCGTCGCAGGCGTCCATTCCCCATTCACAAATCCCCATTCACAATTCCCCATTCCTTCCCTATGCCCAGCGCCTGCCCTACGCCCTGCCGCTGTTGGGATTGGCGTTCTATGACGGAACGCGGCGCGGGCGGCGGCTCATTGTCGCGGCAATCGTGCTGGGCGCGACGGCGTTGATCGCAGTCTCGTGTGCGGCTCCGGCCGCCCCGGCTGCGCCTGCGGCGGAATTGGCTGCGCCGGCGGAGGCCCCGGCCTCTCTCACCACAGCGACCCGCGGACGGAGTGAGCCGCCGCGCCTGCGCCAGTTCTTCCCCGAAACGCTCTTCTGGCTGGCAGAAGCCCAAACCGACGAGCAGGGAACGGTGACTATCGAAACGCCCATCGCTGACTCCATCACCACCTGGCGGGTCAGTGTGGTTGCATCGGATCGAGAGGGCAACCTGGGCAGCGCCGAAGCCGGACTGCGCGTCTTTCAGGATTTCTTTGTGGAGCCGGACCTGCCGCGCTTCCTCACCGTGGGCGACGAGATCGAGATGCCGGTGAGCATCTATAACTACCTCGACGAGGCGCAGACTGTGCGCCTGAGCCTGGCGGAGGCCGATTGGTTCGAGGTCTTGGGTGACAGTGAAGTGACAGTCCAGCTCGCCGCCAACGAGGTGAGCGCTATCTACATCCCCCTGGTCGTGACCGGTTTTGGCCTCAACGACCTGCGCATCACTGCCAGCGGTTCGCAGTTGAGCGATGCGGTGCAGCGCCAGGTGGAAGTGCTACCCGACGGTCATGCCCAGAGCACAGTGATCAATGGACGGTTGCGAGAGGAGCAGACTTTCACACCTGTGATTCCCCCGGACGCCGTGCCGGGCGCCAGCCACATCACGGTCAAGGTGTATCCTGGCGTTGTCAGCCAGCTCATTGCTGGGTTGGAGGGGCTGTTGCGTCAGCCCTATGGCTGCTTCGAGCAGACCAGCAGCGCAACCTACCCCAACGTCATGGTGTTGGACTATCTCAAGAGCACCGGTCAGGCCGCGCCAGATATACAACTGCGGGCAGAGCAGTTCATCGGCCTCGGCTATCAGCGTCTGCTCACCTTTGAAGTGAATGGCGAGCCGGGGGGGTTTAGCCTCTTTGGCGATCCGCCGCCCCAGACCATGCTCACCGCCTATGGACTGATGGAATTCAGCGACATGAGCGAGGTAAGCTATGTCGACCCCAGCCTGATTCAGCGCACTGCGCAGTTTCTCATGATGAAACAGAACGGCGATGGCAGTTGGCCCGCCCAGGGCATGACCATTGAGAGCGGACTGGAGCGTATGGGCGAGGCCAGCCTGGCCGCCACTGCGTACGTGGCGTGGGCGCTGGCCGACGCCGGCTATGCCGAGAGCGAAGCCGTACAACGCGCTCTGGACTTCATCCAGCGGGAATTGGGCGCGATGAATGTGCAGCCGACAGCCACACCTGCATCAAAAACAGGTGCGCCCAGCCAGGGGGCGTTCGTGTCCCCGCTGCCAAGCGCCCAGCTGGCGTCGCTCGACAGCTACACTCTGGCCATGATTGCCAACGCATTGATTGCCGGCGGCGCCGACGCTGACCCGGTTCTGGATGAGCTGACGCAGCGGGCGCAAAGGGGGGAGGATGGCCTCGTTTCGTGGACGACTGGCCAGAGCACCTGGATGGATGGCGGCGGTTCAGCGGCAACCATCGAGACTACGGCCCTGGCGGCCCATGCTTTGCTGCGCGGCGATCGCCACCTGGAGCACGCGCAGGGCGCGGTGGATTATCTGGTGAGTCAACGCGATGCCTTTGGCGCGTTCGAGACCACCCAAGCCACCATTCTGGCGCTCAAGGCGTTGATCCTTGCTGCGGAACAGGCCGACCAGGGCGGCGACGCCATGGTCACAGTGCGGCTGAACGATGGCCGCGAACAGGTGATTCGCATTGCCGGGGAGTCGGCGCGCGTTGTACAGCAGGTGAGCTTCGACGATATCGCTGCTGGCGAAAACGTGGTGGAGATTCAGGTGGAGGGAAATCGAGCCTTGCAAGCGCAGGTGATCGCTAATTACTACATGCCCTGGTCAATGGTTGTGGAGAGCGCAGACGACACGTCGCCAGTGGCCGTCGATGTTGAGTACGATCGCAGCGAGATCGAGGTCAACGATACGGTGAATGTGCGCGCCAATGTGGAGTTGTTGGCGTCTGGCGTGGCCGGGACACTGCTGGTCGACCTGGGCGTGCCGCCAGGCTTCAGCGTCATCGCTGAGGATCTGGAACGCCTGGTGGAGAGCGGCGTCATCCAACGCTACGAGCTAACCGGGCGGCAGATCATTGTCTATCTGACCGATGTGGTGAGCGGCCAGCCTCTTGCGCTGGACTACCGTCTGCAAGCGCGCTTCCCGATCCGCGGGCAGACGCCGGCCAGTCAGGCTTATGACTATTACGCACCCGACCGACGCACGGTGGACTCGCCGCAGCGCATCATCGTCAAGATCGGCGCGCCGAAGCCATAGGCCTTGTAGCGCGATTCACCGAATCGCACTGCGAAGCCACAACTGTCGATGCGCTTTGTACTCCGCAGATTGCGCAGATGACACAGATGACGCCTGTCGTCTGCGTCATCTGTGTCATCTGCGGACTTTTCCGACGACGGATTGAGCAATTCCGTTGACCGGGTGAGCGGCGTAAGCCAACTTTTTGGCGCTGAACAACCCGCGCGCGAAAGCCCCTGCTCGACGCCGACCCCATAACCGGCAGTCAGGTGACCTATCAACGCAGCGGCGGCGCATTTACGCTGACGGAAACAGGCGGGAGCTATGCGAGCACACTGGTCTATGATGCGGACAGCGGCGCGCTGCTCAGCTCACGCCTTCGGACGCAAGTGGGCATCGCTGTCACCGTGATCGAGCTCATGTTGGTGGAATGAGTGCACGTCCGCGATTTGCGTACAACAGAAAGGCTCTGCTATACTCGCAACATCTGGTTGAGTCTGTACTGCCTGACCTTGCCAGAATCAATTGTTTCTTCATGATACACCATTCCTCTTCTTGTGGAGCATCGTTGTTTGGCAATGCCAAAAGCGAGTCGTTTAATTCAGTCTAAGCAGGTGATTGAGGGTTTGCAGCCATTTCGCCCGTCTGCGCGCTCGGAGATTACTTTGTTCCTCGTCCTATCCACACTTCCAGTTGTTGCGCCCGTCAGGCGGTGCAGTCGCTTGTAGATTTCGTTGTCCTTCAATGATGAAAGGGGTCTCGCAGATGAATCGTCGTACAATCAGTCTTTTGCTTGCGTTGCTGATGATCATGGGCGCTGTTCTGCCTGTTGGCGCGCAAGATGGCGGCGTTCCCGATGGTGGGGACGCAACCAACAGAACTTTCCTTCCCCTGGTCACACAGCAAACAGGTAAGCAGCAAGCGCTCACCGCTGTAGATGGCGCCATTCAATCTGAATCCAATGAGAGTCTCAGCAAAGAACAAGTCTCAGCGGCGCGTATCATCAACCCTGAGGACCTGCGGCCGGTCAGCGTCATCGTTGTGCTGGAAGATTCGGCCAGCCTCGATGCGGTCGCAGGCAGCGTGGGCGGCCAGGTTGTCCACCGCTATGAAAAGATCTTCAAGGGCGGCTCCATGGTGTTGCCAACCGGCCAGGTTTCGGCGCTGCAAGACAATGATGGCGTCAAGGCTGTCTATCTGGACGAACTGATGCAGCCTGACACCGAAGTGACGCCTGGCTTCATCGGCGCCACCACTGCCTGGGATCAATTGGGCGGTCAGGATGTGGCTGGCGAGGGCGTTGTGGTCGGCGTGCTGGACACCGGCGTCTGGCCCGAACACCCGTCGGTTTCGGACCCGGATCCCCTGGGCAAGCCCTATGACCCGCCGCCCATCGTCCCCGGCTCCAATGGTTTCTCTGGCGGCGCACCGCGCAGCACCTGCGACTTTGGCAACACTGCCTATAATCCCAACGATGTCGCCTTCACCTGCAACAACAAGCTCATTGGCGCCTACAGCTTCATCGACACCTACAAGGTTGTCATCGGCTTGTTGCCGGCCGAGTTCGACTCGGCGCGTGACGATAACGGCCACGGCACACATACGCTGACCACGGCCGCTGGTAATGGCGGCGTGGATGCGTCGATCTTCGGCGTGGCGCGCGGCACGGTCTCGGGCATTGCGCCACGCGCGCATGTGATTGCCTATCGCGTCTGCGGCGACCAGGGCTGCTTCCAGAGCGACTCTGCGGCGGCGGTGGAGCAAGCCATCCTGGATGGTGTGGATTCCATCAACTTCTCCATCAGCGGCGGCAACAACGCCTTCAGTGATGCGGTGGAGCTGGCGTTCCTTGAAGCCTACGACAACGGCGTGCATGTGGCGGCTTCGGCGGGCAACTCTGGCCCCGCCTTGGACACCACCAACCACCGCGGCCCGTGGACGACCACCGTGGCGGCCAGCACCAGCAACCGTCACTTCCTGAGCACCCTGACGCTGGCGGCAGACAATGGCGACACGCTCACTCTCACAGGCGCCACCGTCACCGATGGCATTGCCACGCCGACTCTGGTTGAACTGGCCGGCGGCAACCGTCTGTGCCAGGCCAGCATGCCGGCTGTGACGCCCGGACGCATTGTCATTTGTCAGCGTGGCGTCAACGCCCGCGTGGAGAAGAGCTTCAACGCCATGAACAAGGGCGCCGCAGGCATGATCCTCTACAACCCGGCGTTGCAAGGTCTGAACACCGATAATCACTTCATCCCCAGCGTCCATATCGATGGGCCGGATGGCACACAGCTCCTGGATTTCCTCGCCAGCCACACCGGCGTCATGGCCAGCTTCACCGGCGGTGCATCATCCGTCGTTCAGGGCGATGTGATCGCTTCCTTCAGCTCGCGCGGCGGCCCCAACCAGACGTTGGGCGTGAGCAAGCCCGACATTACGGCGCCCGGCGTACAGATTCTGGCGGGTCACACGCCCATGCCGGCCACGCCGTTGGGCGGTTTGCCTGGTCAGCTCTTCCAGTCCATCCAGGGTACATCCATGTCTAGCCCGCATATCGCTGGCGTAGCGGCTATCCTGGCCGACATGCACCCGGATTGGACGCCCGGCCAGATCAAGTCGGCCATCATGCTCACGGCCAAGACCTGGGGCGTGGTGAAAGAGAATGGCAGTACGCCTGCCGGCCCCTTCGACACCGGCTCTGGTCGCGTTGATCTGACCAAGGCTGGCGACCCGGGCTTGAGCATCAGCGAGACCGGCGCCAACTTTGTCGCGTTACAGAATTCGCTGTGGCACGCCAACTATCCCAGCCTCTATGTGCCGAGTATGCCCGGCAAGATTACCGTCCAGCGCACAGCCCACAGCCTGCACAACATGCCGCGCGTCTGGCAGATCGTGGTGGCCGAGACTGCGCCCGACCTGAAGGTCTTTGTGCCCAGCTTCCTGACCGTACCGGCCAATGGCAACGCCAGCTTCGAGATCAAGTTGGACGCCACCCAGGTGCCTGTGGGACAGACGCGCCACGCCCGCCTGGAGCTGCGCTCGGACAGCTATCGCCTGACCTTCCCCATCACCATCGTGCGGCGCAACCCGCCGGTGAGCGTCGCCAAGACCTGCACGCCCTCCACATTGAGCCGCGGCGGTCAGACGACTTGCACCATCACCCTGGCTAACAGCGGTTTTGGGCAGGCTGCTGTCACGATGAATGACGTCATCCCGCCGCAACTGGCCCTGGTTGCGGGCAGCGTGGTGGGCGGCGTCGCCAATGGCAATACGGTGAGCTTCAACGGCATGGTGGCCGGCGCCAACCCGCCCGATGTGCTGGCGACGGTCGATCCGCTGGCTTCTCCAGCCGGTTACTTCTCCATCGCGCCGTTCAGCCCAATCGTTGTGTCGGCGCCAGGCGATGAAACGATCCACAACTTCAATGTGCCGGCTTTCCCCTTTGCCGGCAAGACATGGACGCGCATCGGCATTGTCTCCAATGGCTATCTCGTGGTCGGCGGCGGCACGGGCGGCGATGTCAATTTCATCAACACGAATCTGCCCAACGCCGCTCGCCCCAACAACGTCCTGGCGCCCTTCTGGACCGATCTGAATCCAGGCGCTGGCGGCAGGATCTTGGTGCAGATCATGACAGATGGTTCTGATGACTGGCTCGTCGTCGAGTTCGAGAACGTGCCGAACTTCAGCAACAGCGCCGAGACGAACACCTTCCAGGTGTGGATTGGCCTGACCGGCGATGACCATCCCGTCGAGGATATCAGCTTCACCTATGGCCCGAACATCACTGACGGCGATATTGGCTTCCTCACTGTGGGCGCCGAGAATGAGTTCGGCAACCGCGGCCAGGCTGTCTACTTCGACGGCGCCGGCACGCCGCCAGCGCCATCGTTCCCCAACGGCGAATATGAAGTCAAAGTCACCAGCGCGCCAGGCACCCCGGCTGTGCCCCAGGTGATCAGCTTCAAGGCTTCCTACGTGCGCCGCGGCGGTTGGACCAACTGCGCCGAGATCACCAGCAGCGGCTTCGACGGCGCGGCTGTGTCGTGCTTCAACGGCGTGAATCGGTAGAGTGTGGTTGGCGGGGCGTCGGGGATGAGGTATTGAGGCTGTGAGGTTTTGGGGCCGTCAACCCGACGCCTGGTCGATCTGATGGGCAATTTGCTCAAAAGAAGAGGGGGGATGAGCGTACGCTCATCCCCCTCTTCTTTACCAGTGGTAGGTGGGGTGATTCACTTGGTTGCGTAGGGCAATGACGGTGAATTCAGCCATTCTTCGATAAAACGCACGAGATCTTCCAGATTCGTGACAATAGAAGGCTCTGGGGCTTGCTCTTCAGCAATATGAATATGATGATGTCTCGCCTTCCTGCTCATAGCGTAAGACCTGCCAATCTCTGAAGATGTCTGGATTGGCATCGAAAATATAGAGCATAGCCTAGCTTCTGGCGAGAGCCTCTAGCTGGCTTTGAATCGTTACGATAGCGTCTGCATACCACTGCCAATCCAGGTAATCGTCATCGCTGGCGACATCTTCCTGACCTTGTACCGCATACCGTACACGCATCTCAGCTAGTGAGCGTCCCCATTTCCGTTCCAACTGTTGCGTCAACGCCTGATAGCGCGCCAGTCGTCCGAGCAAGATCATGCGAGCTTGTCGGCGTGCAGCGGCCAATATGGGTTGGGGTAGCCCAAGTCGGCCAGAATGCTTTCGGTCGTGTAGCGAGTAGCCGTAACTTGCACTGAATCGTCTCCGAGAAAGGTCTTCAGCCTTGCATCCATGTGGTCACAAATGGTCATCCGCTCTCATGGCTGTCATTATAGCGGCAATGCCAGAAACGAGGCAACAGGACTGCGCGCCGGGTCACGCTTGCAGCGTGACAGGCTTGGCCGCCCCTGATTTTCGTCGTTAGCGGTACTGTCGAGCCTGTGGCCTGGCGAGCAATTTGTGCAAAAGAGAGGGGTATGACCTTTCCCATGCGATGCACTTTTGATCGGAACGCTTTTTGCCTGAGTATGCGCCGAACAAATGTGGCGACATCTTCCTTCTTGATATCGAGAAACACCAAACAGTTGTTCAAGCCGTTTTTGCCGAAATGCTTTACAATGAGGCTATGGATCAAACGTCATTCCTTCCCGATGCCAGAGCTGCTGTTGTGCATTCCGAGCCAGAGGAAGATTTGCGCGCTATTGCCGCGTTGGATCAGGCATCAGCAAGCCGTGTCATTGGTCTCTTGGCTCTGCAAACTCTAGACCACATTTCCACAGTAGGCCCCGCTCCGACAGCGCCCGGTGCGGAAGTGTTTTTCGCCCCTGCAATCGAAAAACGTATAATAGCCCAATGAACGCGGAGGATATGCAGAATTACGGCGGGGCGGCGCTGTGTTGGCCTCGATTGGCGGCGCCCTATGACCAGGCGCTCCGCCTGGCAGTGACAGATGTCCTGGCGCATTACACGCCGGTCGGCATTGTGGCCGCAGGCAGCGTCTTTCGTGGGCAAGGCGGCCCCACCAGCGACATCGACCTCTACGTCATCCATCATGCACCGTTTCGCCAGCGACTGCAGCGCCGCTATGCCGGCGTGGCGTGCGAAGTGTTCATCAATCCGCCTGGGCAGATTCGGCGCTACTTCGAGGAAGAATACGCCTCGAATCGCCCCATCAGCGCCCACATGCTAGCGACCGGGCTTGTCGTGCTCGATGTAGACCCGGTCGTTCAGATTCTCCGCAACGAAGCGGCGACCTGGCTGGCGACGCCGCCCCACACAACCGAAAACGATTTGCGCTGGCGGCGCTACATGATCGTCGATCTGCTGGACAATGCCCGCGACCTGGCAGGCGTGGACGACGAAATGGCGCGCATGATCCTGGCCGATGCGCTGCGCCAGCTCATCAACTATCGCTTCCTGGTTGCCAATCATCATCGGCCTCGGCTCAAGGCGACATTGGCGGAGCTTGATGCGCTGGATGCAGGGATGGGAGGACGCGCGCGCTGCGTGCTCGCCGCGACGGATGCGCAACAGGCGCTCGTCGAAATGACGGCGCTCGCGGATGGCCTCTTGGGTGTATCCGGCTTCTTCGAGTGGGACTCGGCGGAAGAGGAAACAAAGTAGAAGCGCGTCGTTGTTTTGCGTAGGATGACAGGATACTGGAAATCATATCGTCGTTCATTTCTGATAGTGGTCAGGGGGATATTATGAGCGTTGGCGCCAAATCCGAAGTGCAACTAGATGAAGCGGACATCCGCGTCGCACAGGATCTGGCTAGAGCGGCTAGTATAGCCGTCACGAGGAATAAAAGCGTTGCCCTCAAACCCGACCTGCAAACCCTTTTGGCAAATTTGACCAGCGAGGAGACTACCCTGCTGACAGAGTTTGTGGAATTTCTCTATTGGCAGCGATCCAGAGACATAACCGCCCAGTTGGACAACCAGCAGCCGCTCGACCGCCTAATGTATCAGCAAATACATCACCGATTCGATTTCTCAGATTTGGCGGGCGTGCTTGCCTGGCGTGGAGACGCGGTTCGAGTCCAAAGGGAGTTACGGGATGAGTGGTGAGCGGTTTCTGCTAGACACGAATGCAATGATTGCTCTGTTGCAGGGTGATCAAACGCTGGTCGAGTGGCTGGCAGACGCGAACTGGGTTGGCGTTTCAATCATAAGCCAACTAGAGAGTAAGGCGTTTCCAAATCTTAGTGAAGCGGACGAAACTGCGATTGATCAATTCCTTCATCGCGTGGATGTTGTCGGAGTGACGGCGGCTCAACACTCTCTGTTGAAACTGATTCTATCGGTTCGTCGAGAGCGCAATATCAAACTGCCAGATGCGATCATCGTGGCAACAGCAATGGACAACGGCGCAATTCTTGTTACCTCGGACAAGGATTTGCTGAAGTTGACCGGCGTTCCGTTGCGAGATTATTCCAAGGTATAGCAAAAACAGGAGAGCATCCTCGTGCAAGCAATAATCGTCGTCCTGGCCGGCGACGGCATCGGCCCAGAAGTGACCAACGAAGCCAAGAAGGTGCTGCAAGCGGTGGCGCGCAGATTCGGTCATACTTTTTCTTTTGACCATCAACTCATGGGCGGCTGCGCCATCGACGCCCACGGGACAAGCCTGCCCGACGCAACTGTGCAGGCCAGCCTGGCGGCGGACGCAGTCTTGCTGGGCGCAGTGGGCGGCCCCAAATGGGACAATCCCAACGCAGCCGACCGCCCGGAGCGTGGGCTGCTGGCCCTGCGCAAGGCGCTCAATCTCTTTGCCAATCTACGCCCGATCAAGCTCAACCCCCATCTCATCGGCGCCAGCACGATCAAAGAAGAAGTGCTGCAAGGAACTGACATGCTTGTCATCCGCGAACTGACAGGCGGCGCTTACTTTGGCCCGCGCCAGGAAGCCGGCCCCGACGGCGACGAAGCCTACGACACCATGCTCTACACGCGGCCTGAAATCGAGCGGGTGGTGCGATTGGCTGCCGAGGCGGCCCGCGGGCGAAATAAGAAGCTCGCCAGCGTGGACAAGGCCAATGTGCTGGCTTCCAGCCGGTTGTGGCGGCGCGTCGCCGTGGAGGTGATGAAGGAATATCCCGATGTGGAGCTGGAACATGTGCTGGTGGACGCCATGGCCATGCATCTGATCCGTCGCCCGGCGTCTTTCGATGTCATCGTGGCCGAAAATCTCTTTGGCGACATCCTTACCGACGAGGCTGCCATGCTCGCCGGCTCCATGGGCATGCTGCCGTCTGCCAGCCTGGGCGATAAGTGTAACAGCCACGGCCTGGCGCTGGGTCTCTACGAACCGATCCATGGCAGCGCGCCCGACATTGCCGGTAAAGGCATCGCCAACCCGTTAGCGACAATTCTGAGCGTCGCCATGCTGCTGCGCCACAGCCTGGGGCTGGAGCAAGAAGCGCAAGCCGTGGAGCGTGCGGTCGACGCCGTGCTCGACCAGGGCGTGCGCACGGGCGACATCGCCGATCCGGGCTGCGAAGTGGTGGGCACAACCGTCATGGGCGACCTGGTGGTTCGGCAGATCGAATGAGATTGGACAGACGATGATCGACGCGCAGCAACAGCGCCTCAGCGCCAATATCCACATGCTCGGCAACCTGCTGGGCGAAGCCATCATCGAGCAAGAAGGTCAGGCCGTCTTCGAATTGGAAGAAAAGATACGCGCTCTTTCCAAGGCATGGCGTAGCGGCGATCTCCAGTCGGGCGCCGAAATCCAGGCGCTCATGCCGTCGCTCATCGCCGACTTGCCCCATGGTCTGGCCGTCCTCAAGGCGTTCACCACCTATTTCCAGCTTGTCAACCTGGCTGAAGACGAGCAGCGCATCCAAATTCTGCGCGATCGGGGTCACGAGGCCCAGATCACAGGCGTGCCCATGCGCGAGACGCTTGCTGAATCGATGATGACGCTGAGCAATGAGGGCTTTTCAGCGGAAGCTGTGCAACGCATCCTGGACGAGCTCTACATCATGCCGGTGCTTACTGCGCACCCCACTGAGACCAAACGACAGACGATCCTCACCAAGCTGCGCACCATCGCTTCCACATTGGAACAGATCACCAAAGGTGGGCTGCTGCCCACCGAGGAGCAAGAACTGATGGAGCGCCTGCGCGAGGACATTGTACTCCTTTGGCAGAGTGATGAGACGCGCGACCGCCCTCCCACTGTCCTGGACGAAGTGCGCACCGGTCTCTACTTTTTCGAGGCGACGCTTTTCACCCTGATCCCGCAAATCTACGCCGAACTCGAACGCTCACTGGCTGAAGTCTATCCCGGCGTCAAGTTTCGCATTCCTTCGTTCCTGCGCTATGGCTCATGGATCGGCGGCGACCGCGACGGCAACCCTTTCGTCACAGTCGCCATCACCGAAGAAGCGTTGCGCACCATGAAGGAGACCATCCTGCGCCAATACAGCATTGCGGTTGAAGACTTGTATCAGCACCTCATCCCGGCCATCACTCGCGTGGGGGTGAGCCAGGAGTTGATGGAGAGCATCGCTGCGGATTTCAAGCTCGTGCCTGCCAACGAGGTTGATGTGCTGGATCGCTTCCGCATGGAGCCATATCGCCAGAAGCTCATCATGATGTTTCGCCGTTTGCGCGCCACGCGCACAGAAAACGAACGCCCGTGGGATGACCGGGAGCGCAACCCCCGTTCCTATCGCAACGTGGATGAATTCGTCGCAGACCTGCGCATCATCGAGCGCAGCCTGCTGGCGAACAAAGGCGAGCGGTTGGTCAAGGGGCGTCTCTCCCATCTCCTGCGCAGCGTCGATGTCTTTGGTTTTCACCTGGCCTCCCTAGACATGCGGCAGCATTCAGGTCGCCACCGCGAGGCTGTCGCAGAGATCATGGCTGCCTACGGCATCTTCAGCGACTATCATGCACTGGCAGAGGCCGACAAGGTGAGCGTCCTCACGCGTGAGATCACGAACCTGCGCCCCTTCACGGCGCAGCTTCAATTCAGCCCAGAGACGAACGAGACGGTTGCGCTGTTCCGCCTCATGCGCCATGCCAAGCGCGAGGTCGATGAAGACGCAGTGCAGACCTATGTCATCAGCATGACGACTGCCGTGAGCAATGTACTGGAGGTGCTGCTGTTGGCGAAGGATGCCGGGTTGTGGGGGCGCATTGACATTGTGCCTCTCTTCGAGACGGTGGACGACCTGCACTCCGCTGCACAGACCATGGCGACTCTTTTCAAGAATGAGGCGTATGCGCGCCATCTGGCCAAGCGAGACATGCGTCAGCAAATCATGATCGGCTACAGCGATTCCAATAAGGATGGCGGTTATTTACGCGCCAACTGGATGCTTTTTCAGGCGCAACGCACCCTGGCGCGGCTGTGCGATGAGCATGGCGTCAAACTCACCCTCTTTCACGGGCGCGGCGGCACCTTGGGGCGCGGCGGCGGCCCGGCCAATCGCGCCATCCTTTCTCAGCCGCCCGAATCGGTGCGTGGGCGCGTACGCATCACCGAACAGGGCGAGGTGATCACCGGGCGCTACTCCAACGTCGCGTTGGCGCGACGCCACCTGGAGCAGTTGGTCAACGCAGTGCTCCTGACCGCAGGCAAGCGCCCCCGTTATGAAAAGGAAGAAATCTGGGCGCGGCGCATGGACGAGCTGAGTGACCTGGCCTTCCAGAAATACCGTTCCCTGGTGAACAAGCCGGGTTTCATCAAGTATTTTCATGAAGCCACGCCCATCGACCATATCGGCGCGCTCAACATCGGCTCGCGCCCGGCGCGGCGGCGGGCAACCCAATCCATCAGCGACCTGCGGGCGATTCCGTGGGTCTTTGCCTGGACCCAGTCGCGGGTCAACCTGCCTAGTTGGTACGGCGTGGGCGCTGCTCTCTCCCAGTGGGTGGACGCGGCGCCGGCAGAGAATCGCCTGGAGATGTTGCGCGAGATGTATCGTCAATGGCCGCTCTTCCGCAACATTATTGACAATGTGCAGATGGGGCTGGCCAAGGCCGACATGGCGATCGCTGCGCTCTACGCCGGCCTGACTGACCAAGAGACGCGCACGCGCATCTTCGATGACATCCTGGCTGAGTGGCAGTTGACGGAACGCATCGTACTCGAAGTGGTGGAGGCGACCCAGCTTTTGGACCGGGAGCCTGTGTTGCGCCGCAGCATCAAAGTGCGCAACCCTTATGTGGATCCCATGAACTACATCCAGGTGGCCTTGTTGCAGAAGGTGCGCACCGAGACCGATGAAGAAAGGCGCAAGCAGCTCACCGCAGCGATCTTGCTATCGGTCAACGGCATCGCCGCTGGCTTGCAGAACACGGGTTGACGTTGACGCGCAACTTGTCGATGCGATTCTCAAGCGCACAGGCGTAGCCGTCAATCATAGCGCTTGTCAAAGTATTACTTCGCACCTTCCAGGAAGCTCCGAGCTTCCTGGAAGGTTGAAACGGGAAATTATTTCTGGGCGATTACATAGTACAAAGGAAATGCCTGTGGCCGATCTACTTTCTTCTGTGGACGGGCTGTTGATCGATATCGACGGGGTGCTGTTGCGGGGTGACGAGGTGATTCCGGGCGCGCATGAGGCCATTGCCAGCCTGCGCGCCCGGGGCATTCCGTTTCGCTTCATGACCAACTCCACCATCTATTGTCGCTACACCCTCTTGGAGCGCCTGCGCAGCCTGGGTTTTCCCGCGACAATCGATGAACTCTACACAGCCACCTATGTCGCATCGCAGCATTTGCGTGCGCAACATGCCCGCACCTACTTTCCGTTGCTTCTGCCGGACGCCCAGTTGGAATTTGGCGACCTGGAAGTGGAAGAAGAGGATCCAGAGTTCGTTGTCATTGGCGACATGGGCGCCAGTTTCAACTTTTCTCGACTGAACCGCGCCTTTCGCGCTGTTTTGAACGGGGCCAGGCTGGTGGCGCTCCACAAAAAGCGTTCGTGGCGTACGGAAAATGGACTTTTCCTCGATGCGGGACCCTTCGTGGTGGCGTTGGAATACGCGGCTGATGTGAACGCGCTGGTGGTGGGCAAGCCCAGCGCAGCCTATTTCCGTATGGTTCTGGCTGATCTAGGCTTGCCAGCCCATCGCGTCGCCATGATCGGCGACGATATCGAGTCCGATGTGCGCGGCGCGCAGATGGTGGGCGCGCAGGGCTGGCTGGTCAAGAGCGGGCGTTTCCGCCGCGAAGACCTGGCCCAGGGCATCTGGCCGGATCGGGTGCTCAACAGCATTGCAGACCTGGTGGGCTGAGCAAATGATGAAAAATGAATGGGGTGAACTGCGCCCCGTGAGATACAAGGACTGAACATGACAAGCAAGATACTTCTCTACGACACGACCTTGCGCGATGGCACGCAGGGCGAGGGCGTGTCGCTCTCCTGTGACGACAAGCTGAAGATCGCTCGCCGCTTCGACGAGTTCGGCATGGACTACATCGAAGGCGGCTGGCCTGGCTCCAACCCCAAGGACATGGAGTTCTTCGAACGCGCTCAGAACGAACTCCGTCTTAAACACGCGCGAGTGGCCGCCTTTGGCGCTACGTGCCGACCGGATTTGAACCCTGCGGATGACCCGCAGATTCAGCTGCTGGTGCAAGCCAACACACCGGTGATCACCATTTTTGGCAAGACGTGGGACCTACATGTGACTGAGGTCCTGCGCACCACGTTGGAAGAAAACCTGCGCATGATCCGTGAGTCTGTGCGCTATCTGGCAGCTCAGGGCAAGGAGATTGTCTACGACGCCGAGCATTTCTTCGACGGCTATCGCGCCAATCCTGAATACGCGCTCTCCACCCTCAAGGCGGCTATTGTGGGCGGCGCCAGCGCCGTGGTGTTGTGCGACACCAACGGCGGCAGCCTGCCCTGGCAGATTGGCGAGGCGGTGGATGTCGTGCGCAACGAGGTGCTCGGCTTGAATGGGGGCAACGGTTACACGCCGCCAGCGGCGCGCGTTGTACTGGGCATCCATGCGCACAACGACAGCGAGACCGGCGTTGCGAACACGTTGGAGGCAGTGCGACGCGGCTGCACCCATGTGCAGGGCACGGTCAACGGCTATGGCGAACGCTGCGGCAACGCCAACTTGGTGAGCGTCATCGCGGACCTGCAATTGAAGATGGGTCACGAACTGCTGCCGCCAGAGAAACTGGGCCAGCTCACCGACCTGAGCCGTTATGTGAGCGAGTTGGCGAACCTCAACCCGGACAGCCATCAGCCCTTCGTAGGCGCCAGCGCCTTTGCCCACAAAGGGGGAATGCATGTCAATGCAGTGGTGAAATACACCATGAGCTACCAGCACATCGACCCGGCGCTGGTGGGCAACGAGACGCGCGTCCTGGTGAGCGAACTGAGCGGCAAGGACAACATCGCGGTCAAGCGCCGGGAATTCGGTCTGAATGGTGTGAGCCGCGAGGAAGAACGCAAGGTATTGGAACAGATCAAGGAACTGGAGAATGCTGGCTTCGCCTTCGAGAGCGCCGAAGCCAGCGTCGATCTGCTTTTGCGCCGGGCGCGCAAGGACTACTGCGCGCCGTTCGAGTTGATCGACTATACCGCGGCGGTGGAGCATCGCGCCGGGCGCGGCATGTTTTCCGAGGCGACCGTCAAGGTGAAGGTGGGCGACCAGGTCTTCCACGAGGTGGCCGAGGGCAACGGTCCGGTCAACGCGCTCAACCGTGCGCTGCGCAAGGCGATCCAGGGCTTCTACCCCCACCTGGAAGCGGTCCACCTGACGGACTACAAGGTGCGCATTCTGGACAGCGCCAGCGGCACTGCGGCCATGACGCGCGTGCTCATCGACTTTAGCGACGGCGAGCGCCAATGGACAACCGTGGGCGCCAGCACCAACATCATCGAAGCGAGCTGGATCGCCCTTTCCGACTCGGTGGAGTATTTCATCCTGACCGAGGGTGAAGGGCAATCTCATTGAGGGATGGATAGAACAGGACGTAGATGACGCGGATACAACTTGCATAGACCCTGCGAATCTGCGCAGGTTGTATCCGCGTCCTGTCCCTCTCCATCGATCACTCTTTCTTCCCATGGATCCCCCAGCAATGACCGCCGCGCCGATTCTGCCCAACCGCAACAACCAGCAGTCGCCGTGTGTAGCGCTTGTGGTTGCACCTCCACATTGCCCGATCAATTTCGCAAACGCTTTGGGAAGCTCAACTGCCCTGGCTGTGTGGAGAAGCGCGCTGCCCGCCGGAGTCAATTCAATGGCATTGCTGTGTTGATCTTCGTCGGCTATGTCATCCTGTTGGCCAGGATCACCGCGGTCATTCCAGAGCCGCTCCTGTTCTTATTGGCCAACATCTCCATTCTGTTTGTTGCCACGGTGCTTTCGGTTCCGTTGCATGAATTGGGCCATGCCGTGGCGTATTGGCTGCTTGGCGGCCGGGTCTTCTCGCTGCGCTGGGGAGCCGGGCCTACTTTGTTACGGCGGCGCTTGGGCAGCGTCACGGTGCTCCTGGGACCGAATCCCTTTGTGGGCATGGCACACGGTGGCTTTCCCACGCTGCGACTGATCCGCCTCCGTTTTGGGTTGATGGTCATGGGCGGCGTCACTGCCAATCTCATGGCTGCGTTATTTCTCTACATGCGCCTGGATGGTTGGGAGTGGTCGGCGCTGAGGACGAGTCTTGCCTGGTCAGAGGTGATCATCCTGGCAAATGTTTTGCTTGTCATCTTTTCTCTCTTCCCGCGGAGGGCTGCCATTGGCGCCGCCGCCTATCCGACCGACGGCGCGTGGTTGCTGACGCTGGCGACGGGCAAGATCGCCCCGGCAGTCGTGCACCAGTATTTCTATTACACGGGAATCACCCAAGCCATCGAGGGCAATGATCTTGTGGGCGCAATGGCGCTGGCTTCGGAAGCGCGGTCGCTCTATCCCGACATTCTCCCGGTTCAAGAGTTGGAGGTCATGGTGCGATTGATGGGCGGCGACGGCGCAATGACGCTGCCTTTCTACGAAGCAGTGTTGCACGGCGACGACTTTGCCAGGTTGACCGGCCCGCAACAGGCGATGATCTTCAACAACACCGCCTGGGCTGGGCTGCTCACCGGCGACCCAGCCCAGTTGGAGCCTGCCGCAGCACGCGCAGGCACAGCCTTTGCCATGATGCCCTGGCACCCATCGATTCGCGGCACATACGGCGCGCTGCTGGTGGAGCAGGGCGACCTGATCGACGGGGTGACTCATTTGGATTGGGCGTTTGCCCATCATCAGGACAACCGGAGCAAGGCAATTGCGTTGGCCTACAACGCCCTGGCGCAACAGCGCCAGGGTTTGTCCAGAGCGGCGACAAAAAAACTGGCCGACGCCCGTGCGCTCTCTCCGCACGAGGTGGTGGTCGAGCGAGTCGCACGGCAGATCGAGGAGCCGGCGGAAGCGTGAGCATGGTTGGCAGCCGATGATGCGGCGCCGGTTTCCCGCTTTCCCCCAGCCGATTGGATGAGTCACAGGCCGCGCGCCAGCAGGCGCTGTGCAACCTGCGGTTCATGCGCAAGTTTTATCTGCAATTCTCAATTCTGAACGCAGCGTGTTCAGAATTGAGCTGGGCCCACGCGAGTGTGCGCTGTCGGCGCAGATAGGGCGCGGGTTGGCTTGACGTGAGATGCAATGCGAAATCCGCGGCTTCTCTGTTCCGATCCGTTCCGTGCTATACTCCCGCTTGCATCCCACGGCGACGCCCCAGGCCAGACCCAAGTGTGATGCACCGTTATCGCAACATACTGCCGTCGTCAACCATGTGCTACAATGCAACGAATCGTTTGACCGGATATGCGGCGCTGCGAACTTGCCCGTCACTCTCAATTCTCACAAGATTTCAGAATCGATCCTGTAATGGCTGTCCCATCTACACTCCAGAGTTTTCCCTATGTAGCCGGCGTCCAGGCGATCAAAGAGTGCCGGCAGTTCGCCACATTTGACGACTTCTATCGTCACCTGGTCGAGAATCTGCCACAGAATTCGCCACAAACACGACGGAGATTCGCCAGCTCGCTGGTGCGCTGGTTCTTTCCCGAGCGCAGCCTGGATGGGTTCCTGCCTGTTACCTGGGCCGCATATCAGGATGATCTACTGTTGCAGGACCTGATGCGGGTCACGACACTCGAAACCGAACCTGTGATTGCGCACTTTGTCGTGGATGTGATCTTGCCCTTTGAGCCAGGTGATTCGTTCTCAGCCGATCTTGCCCGCGATTACATCGTGGCAACCTATCAGGAATACAAGAAGGACTCGTATGATCGGCTGCTGGTCGCCGTCCGCGCGCTGGGCCTATTGACCCGGCGCGGCAACTCGTGGATCGTTGCGGCGATTCCGCGGCCAGCCAACGCACTCCTGGTTTTGTTGCACAGCCGCCTGGCGCCGACGCCGCGCATCGTGCGCGTCCGTGATTTGCTCGACCAGCCGTTTGTCCAGTATCTGGGTTTCCGTGATCAAGAGAGCGTGCGCGGCGTGTTGCGTGATGCAACGTCGGCTGGATTGCTCTCGCGTTACAGCGTGGTGGACGAATTAGAGCAGATTACGACCCGCTTCACCACCGACGAGTATGTTGCCAGACAGTGTAAAGTGTAAGCCCAAAGGAGGCGCGCTGCCCCCGATGAAACCCGATGAGTTTGCCCGACTACTCGAACACTTTGCCGACCGGCCCCTGCCGGCTACCGTGACGCGGCATGTCTATCTTTGGCATGCGGAACTCCCACAATTGCAGGCAATGCTGCCCGGCAATCTTGCCGTGACGCTCGATCTGCACGTGTTGGCTGGCGAACTCCCCAAACAACCCTATTCAATCGATGAAGCGCGCCGCTCGGTGCAGACGGCTATTCGCCGTTGGCTTGACAACAGGGCGGCTGGCGCAACGAGCCAACAAGTCAGCGTCGTCACTGGTGTGACGCTGCTGGTGCGTTATCGCGTGCCGCTGACAGACTTCTTCCAGGCGGCAAGCGACTCGCACATGATCGTTTTTGTGCTGCCGCCCCTGGAATCAAATTTTCACCCTTCCCGGCCATTACCCGCCTATATTCAGTTCAGGCCAGAAGCGAACCTGGAGTATTTCCAAACCTTGCTTGGCCCCACGTCCATCGTAGGAGCAACAGGAAAATGACCAGCTTATTGCCCTTGCGCGAACTCATCGTGCAGAAGCCGCGGCCAGAAACAACATTGTCCCTGATCCGTGCGTTTCGGCAGCAGGCGGCAGCCATGGTGGAATCCTATGTGTTCACCGCCACGATTCGCAGCCACTTCATGCGCATCCTCGAAACGGTTGCGATGGGGCTGGGGCAGGGTTTCTGGGTGCAGGCCGAATATGGCGCCGGCAAAACCCATTTTCTAGCAGCGCTTGCAGCCTTGCTCTCCAACACCCATGATGGCCTGTGGAAACTAGTGGACGACGATGAAGTGCGCCAGTATGAACGGCGCCTGCAAGCCACCCGCCTCTTCCCGGTGATCGTTTCACTGCGCGGCATGGGCACCGCCGATGGCTCTGGCGGGCGGCTGTTGCTGGATGTTCTGCTCGAAGAAGGTTTTCAACGCGCCCTTGAAGACGCAGGCCATGCCGATGCCGTGCGGGTGACTTCCGCCGACGATTACGTGGCGTGGCTCAGCCAGACCGCACCCGGCATACGCAATGATATAGACGCCTTCGTGCGCACCAAGACGGGGCGGTCGGCGCCGGAGTATCGCGAAGAAGAGGGAACCGCTGCCCTTGCCAAGCTGATTGCCGATTACTGCCACCAAAATGCCATCAATCCGCAGGTTGCCAGCGGTATCAAGGATCGGCTCGGTCACATCTATCGGCAGTTGATGCAGATCGAGGGCGCCCCCTACAACGGCCTTTTGGTCATCATTGACGAGTATGAGGGCTGGGCGCAATCAAACCCCTCGCCCAAGGCTCGCGCCCACGACGAAGATGTACTGGAAACGCTTGCCTACCTGCTGCCGCGCGATCTCGGCTATCAGGTTTACACCATCGTGGCCTCGCAGAGCGCGGCGCCGGCCAAGTTGCAGGGCGGCGCCGCCGGCGATCGCTTCATCGGCATTCCCTTGCTGGCTACCAACAACGAGCGCGACTACGACATCATCATTTCACGCCGCGTGCGCGGGCTGAACGAGTATCGCGACCCGGAGATCGGCGAACACTACGAATACTGCCGCAGCCATTTCGAGTTTGCCGCCAGCGTCACGCCTGCCGAATTCCGCGATGTATTTCCCTTTCAGCCCCGCTGCTTTGAAGTCGTGCGCCATATCACCGCCCGCGATCTGCCGACGACGCGCTCTGGGCTTGCGGTCTTCCATGAAGTAGTCAACAGTGAACAACTGCTGGCCCGCACCATGCTGATTCGGGTGGCGGACTTGCTGAACAGCGAACATCTGGTGGCCGATTGCTTGCAGACCACTGTCTATCAAGCAGCGTATCGTTCCTACAGCATGGCGCGTGAGGCGCTGCCGACCCTGGACTTGGAGGCGAGCGACCTGCCCCTGGCCCAGGCTGTGATGGATACGCTCTTCTTGTGGCATCTAGCTTACCTGGAGCAACCGCGCGCGCTCAGTCTCAAAGATCTGGCTCAGGCAACACTGACGACCTCCGACTTTCTGCGTGCCGAAGACAACGTGGCCTATGTCCTGGGACAGATGCAGCCGCTGCGCCAGATTCGCTTCGAGAATCAGCAGGCAAGTTTCGTGCCCACCGACAGCGACGGCCCTGCACCGATGTCCATTTTTGCCGAGTACCGGCACCGTGCATTGCCAGATACCTACAAGTTGCTGGCGACCTGGACCAAAAGCCTCTTCATGACGACGCGGGACACGGCCGGTCAACCCGGTCTGTTTAGCAATTTCGAGATCGACCAATCGAAGCCGTTTACGCTCGATGTCCGCAATCTGCAGTACAGCGGTGAGGTCGTCGTAGCGTCGCGCTGGCGCACAGACCATGCTGTGCCCTTGCCCAAAGAGGACACCCATTTCCGACTGGTGATTCTGACACCGGACAGCGCCGATGTCCCCAACGCCGACCAACTGCTGGACCCGCGCATCGCCGTGATCGCACCGGCGCCTTTGAGCGAAGAAGCCCAACGCGCGGCCGCCGATGTCGTAGCGTGGACACAGATGAGCGAGGATTTCACCGCGGAGAAACGGAGCGGGCGTGAGGCCGACGCCGTGCGTGACTGGCTGGCGACGCAAAAGGTGACCTATCTCGCCGCCCTGATCGGCACTCACCTGCGCCAGTATCAGGCGGGCCGGGTCATTACCCGCGACAACATCGCGATCAATGCGCATGATTTTGGCTTTCCCAGCGAAGATCGGCGAGTGGCCGCCATGGTCGAGCCAGTGGTCATCGCAGCCTATCCGCAGTTGCCGGTGGACTCGCAGCGGCTGCGCACCACGCTGCGCACGGCAGAGATGGCACGCGTCCTGAACGGGTATTTCGGCGCCGACCCGGGCACTGCCGACAAGGCGGCAACCAAAAACTTCGGCGTGGCCCTGGGGTTGTCCAGCCAGGATCGCCCCGAAAAATTCGCGCCACAACAACCGGTGGCGTTGGAACTGATCGCACAGATGTTGCGCGAGCGCAACGGTGAACTGCAGACCTGGCGCATCTTCGAGCGACTCTCGACGCCGCCCTACGGGTTGCCCTACGCCCTGATCCTGCTCTACCTGCTTGCCTTCGTGCGGCGGGGCGACCCGCGGGTTGAGATCGTACTGAAGCGCGGCCACAAGCTGCGCGATGCCAACCGCAACCTCTTCACCGGCAACAAGGTCACCGCCAACAATGTAGTGGCGCTGGAATACAAGAACGGCATGGAACGCGACTTCGACCTGCTGGTGGCCGCGGCGGGACCGGCATGGAATGACGTCGTCGGCTATGCGCGGGAGATCGCGCCCGACCTGCGCGCCACCAACGACCAGGTCGAGGTGGAAAACCAAAGCCGGCGTCTGGCCGAAGGGTTGACGCGGCTGGGCGGCGACGTGGCGCAGACCCGCCAGAATCTGGAGGTGCTGAAACGCGCGCTGGGCGGCAGCCTGCCCGAGGCCGATCTTGACGCGCTCGACCACCTGGCCGCGCTGAGCGGCACGGTGGACGGCGGCTATGAACGGTTCTATAGCCAGGTCAGCGAAACCTATGCGGCAGCAGATGATCTGCGCGATGAGCGGCGAGCGCTGGCGCGGCTACAAGAACTAGCGAACAACGCCGCGCCGATCACAGCCGAACGCGCTTATCTGGAACGCGTACGGCTGCGCAGCAGCGACGGTGAGATGGAGATCGACCGCACCGCACTGCTGGGGCAGTTGCGGCTGGAGAACCTGGCCGCGCAGCCGCAGCTTTGGAACAGTTTGCGCGGCCAGATCGATCAGTTTCGCACGCGCTATCGCACCGCCTATCAGAAGCACCACCGCGACACCCAGGATGCGTTGACACACCTGCAGGAGACGCTGGCCGATGCGCCGCGACGGCTGCAGGCGCTGGCGCTGCTCAACGACATTACTGAGTTGGGCCAACCGCTGGGCCGCGACCTGCAACAGCGCTATGCCGACCTGGCCCAGCGTGTGCAGCCTTGCCGCGCGCCCTTCGCCAGCCTGCAACTCGATGCCGAGCCAGTCTGCCCGCAGTGTAAGCTGACCTTGAGCGAGACGCTGCCAAAGCAGGACGCCGAACGCTTCTTGCGTGAGTTGGAAGCTGCTCTGCGTGACCAACAGCGCCGCCTTGCGAGTGCCGCCATTCGCCGCGTGTTGGCGCAGAGCAACAACGACGCTGTCCAGACCTTTGTGCAGGCGGCGCCGACCGCCAGCGTAACCGCGCTGGTCGATGTCATGAACGAAGAATTGGCTGCCTTTATCCGCAAGCTGCTGGCAAACGAAGATGTAGCTGCGGTGAAGGCCGATGTCATGCGCCGCTTTGCCGAAGCCTATCCGACCCTGGAAGAGAGCAGTCTGCAAGAGGCTGTGACTCGCTTCGAGGCGCTGTTGAAAGAAGCCTTTGCCGCCGCGCACAAAGAGCATCCCGACAAAAAGACCGTGCGGCTGACGCTGCGTTAGTTTCATAGCAATTTCCGATACTTGTGTCGGCACGGACACGACATGTCGTGTCCCTACGCATTGAGTGATGATCGACGAACTTCTGGTGTCCAGCAACGATGAAACAGGCGCCACAGAATGCCTTTTGATGGCCGGCAATCCCAAAATTCTCTTGGCAAGGGTTGCAGCTCAAGGTAAAATGAAGTCATGAAAGTCCAACACGTAGATATCGATACTTCGGCCATTGAGGCAGTCGAAATGGTGCGCAGGATATGCGATGCGCATTACGAGCAATTGCGCGGGAAAGCCCAGAAGAACGGATCGCCTTCTATCGCACCAAAGCCCGCTTGCTGCAGGAACAGGGCAAGCCACAGCCCGTGCAACAGCCAGCAACGAACCTCAGTCTACCTGATAGGCGATGGTGGCAAGCGGGCAGCGAGATAGTACGCTTAAACGGGTCGCCACGTGCCGGAAGTAGTGGCTGAACAGGCGCAGCCGCCTTTCTCCATCTGCAACGCCTTCAATCAGGCGCAACAACTTGGACATGATGTCTATAAGCCCGAAGTAGCAGTGTCGAGGGATGTGACTTCCGATGATTGAGGTTCAGAAAGACTACTGGGTTCCACTTCTCAAGGTAATGCTGGAAATGCCAGGGGGGTCAAGCGCAGTTGCGTAGTGTTCTCGACCGATTCTATCAGCATTATCACGGACAAATTGTGTCCTCAGACATCGAGCTTCAACAAAACGGTCGAACACCGCGCTGGTCAAATCGGGTAGAGTGGGCTCGCTATGAACTTGTGCAACTCGGCTATATGGACAATCCAGGCCGTGGTGTGTGGCGAATCACCCAGAAGGCGCGTGATTGGCTGGCTGCCAACCCTGATGCTGTCCATCTAGACGAGTCACCGGTGCAGCGGAAACGACCACAAAAACCAAAGCGATCTCAGCAGACGAAATCCCCAACGACAAAGCCAGCTGAGATATCAAAAGAGCAAGTGGATTTTCGTTTGGCAGGGAGCCAATTCAGCTTATCCGCTGCAGAGGTCTTCGCAGTTGTTCGGAACGCGATCCAGCAGGGACTACCGGTGGACGCTCACGACTATCGAACCTGGTATATTGACATTGACGGTGCCCAACTTAATGTCAAGTGGATCGTTGAGTTAGTTACCGGAATGTCACGTAATCAGTACAACAGCGTCATGGCAAGGAAGATATTGCTTCACCTTGGGCTTGCTGCAAAACGTGTCAACCAAGATTCTGTCGCTACGTCTGCGACACCAGTAACATTCAGTCCGGCCGCAGCAGATCAGCGCGAACCCTTTTCCGCCAGACTCATTGATTACGTGCAGGAGTACTTGCGACGTGCGGGAGTTAATCATGTGGAACTCAATGCGCGACAACGGAGGAATTATGTTCAATTGCGGGCAGACGCTTTTCCAGGTTCGCATTATGAGGTTGCGCTCCATCGTACTGACTACGAAATAGGACTACATTTCGAGAGTTCTAAAGACCAGAGCCTTCGGCGGCTAGCAGCCTTTCGGCTCCAAGTTGGCCATCTTACAGAGTCGTACGGTGAAACGGTTCAGGCAGAGGTTTGGCGTGAGAACTGGGGCAGGGTTTTCGTGGAACATCCGTTGGAAGAACTCGAATGGGATGACATTGATCATCTTGGCTGGCGCGTCGGACGGTTCATTGATCTGACTTATCCAATCCTTTGCGATGCCTACATGGGTGGTCCAGGATCGAGGCCTCCAAGTGTGACGCCGGCTCACGAAACATATGCGCTGTTGGATGCCGAACTCGATGCCATTCGCCAGTTTCTACTCGGCCGCGGCGCACGTCCTAGCAACGAGCGGCTTTGTGATTGGGTGCATTTCTGCTACACCCTGGCCTTATATAGCGAGGCGGCCGACCTGTTTCGCCTGATCGATCCAGCACAAGTAAACTCATGGTATTACGAGCGTACAAAGCGTCTGGCCAAGATATGTGCGTTACGTCATTGGTCAGAAATTAAGGATTTTCAAGAATAGTCAAATCCATAAGTGTGCGAA
>CAZLMM010000062.1:0-39071 GCA_964560495.1 uncultured Caldilineaceae bacterium | reverse complement strand
AGCGCAGCCTCAGAAACAGGCCGCCTGATGGAGCCTACTAATTTTGAATACACCCTATACAATAGACTGAAATGACACTATGACAGGAACTCTCCTGATCGGCGACTGGCTCATCGTTGCGCCCGACCAAGCGCCCCGGCGCAATTGGGGCGTGCGCGTCCTGGGCGACCGCATCACCGCCATCGCGCCCAATGCTGACCTGCGCCGCGACTATCCTACCGACCATGTAGTGGATGCAACGGGCGCAGTGATTGCCCCAGGCTTTGTCAACGCCCACTGCCATCTCTACGGCGTGTTGGCCCACGGCATCCCCCTGACCAAAGCGCCGGCCGATTTTTGGGGCTTCCTCAACGATTTCTGGTGGCCCCTGGTGGAGGATGCGCTCGACCACGAGATGATCGCCGCAGCCACGGATTGGATGTGCGCAGAACTGCTGCGCAGCGGCGTCACGACGGTCTATGATTGTCTGGAAGCCCCCTTCGCCATTCCCGAGGCGTTGTGGGCGCAAAAGGAAGTGGTGGATCGGCGAGGAATGCGCGCAGTGCTCTCCTTCGAGGCCACCGAACGCGTGAGCAAGGCAAACGGCCAACTAGGGCTGGGCGAGAACGCTCGCTTTGTAGAGGCTTGCCGCAAAGAAGGCGGCCTGGTGCAGGGGCTCATGTGTTACCATACGACGTTCACCTGCTCCGCCGACTTCATCTGCCAGGCGTTCGCTCTGGGCGGTGAGCTGGGCGTACTTACCCACTGCCATTGCAACGAGGGCATCCACGAGCCGAACTATGCCCTCGAACATTTTGGCGTGCGCACTTTGGAGTATTACGACCGCCTGGGCGTGACAGGACCGGGCATGATGGCCTCTCAGTGCGTCCAGCTTTCCCCGCAGGAACGCGCCATCATTGCCGAAAAGGGTATCAGGGTAACACACATGCCCCTGAGCAACTGTGAGGTGGGAGGCGGCATCGCGCCCATTCCAGAGCAACTGGCTGCCGGCGTTACCGTGGGACTGGGCAGCGACGGTTACATCAACGATTTCTACGAGGTGTTGCGCGGCGCGTTTCTCATCCACAAGGCTCATCATCAGAACCCTCAGGTCATGCCCGCCCATGCAGTGTGGCGCCTGGCGACAGAGGGCGGCGCACAGGCCATGGCCCTGGACAAGGTGGGGCGGCTGGCGCCGGGCTGGGCGGCAGATTTGCAGGTAATCGACGCCGCATTTCCAACGCCAACTGCGGAGCACAATCTCTTTGACCAACTACTGCTGTGGCGCAACCACACTCATGTGCGCGATGTGATGGTCGCCGGGCGCTGGCGCGTGCGCAACGGCGAGGTGCTCGACGCAGATATGGGCAGCCTGCGGGCGCGCCTTCATCACAACGCTCAGCGCATGTGGAACAAGGCAAGTTGACCATGCGCCGAGTAATCGTCGGCATGTCCGGCGCGACGGGCGCGATCTACGGAATTCGCCTGCTGGAGGTGCTGGCTGGCGTCGCCGACGTGGAGACTCACCTGGTGATGACCAAAGCCGCGGCTGAGACCATTCTGCTGGAAACCGACTACAAGCCCAAACAGGTGCAGGCGCTGGCCCATGTGAGCTATCGCATCGGCGACATAGCAGCGGGTATTTCGTCGGGTTCGTTCCGCACCCTGGGCATGATTGTCGTCCCATGCGCAGTCAAGACGCTGGCCGGCATCGCAAATTGCTACAGCGACAATCTGCTCTTGCGCGCGGCTGACGTGACGCTCAAGGAACGGCGACCCCTGGTGGTGGGCTTCCGCGAGACGCCGCTCCATGTGGGCCACCTGCGCCTGATGCTCCAACTGGCCGAGATGGGGGCGATCATTGCGCCGCCCATGCCAGCTTTCTATCACAAGCCAACCAATATTGGGCAAATCGTCGACCAATATGTGAACCGCTTGTTGGACGCCGTAGGCATCGAACTGCCGAACGATCTCTTTCAGCGTTGGGGAGAATCATGACCCAATCCCTTGCATCCTATCCCCCGTCCCAACTTCTCGATTTCTACCGTCGCATGGTCATGATCCGCCAATTCGAGCTGCGCGCCATTCATGAACGGCGCTCTGGTCTGATCCCCGGTTTCATTCATTCTTGTGTGGGGCAAGAAGCGACCGCAGTGGGGGCGTGCGCGGCGCTGGTGCGTCAGGATGTCATCGCCAGCACCCACCGCGGACACGGCCACCTGATGGCCAAAGGCGGCGACCCGCGACGGATGATGGCCGAACTGGCCGCGCGCAGCGACGGCTATTGCGGCGGCAAAGGCGGCAGCCTGCACATGACCGATTTCGACCTGGGCATTCTGGGCGCCAACGGCATCGTCGCCGGCGGCATCCCCATGGCGACAGGGGCAGCCCTGGCTTTTCAGATGCGCGGCGAGCCGTATGTGGCCCTGGCCTTCTTTGGCGACGGTGCAGTCAACGAAGGCGCGTTCCACGAAGCGGCCAATCTGGCGGGGCTATGGCGGCTGCCGGTCATCTTCTTCTGCGAAAACAACCTCTACGGCGAAGGGACGCCCCAACACAGACAGGCGCCCATCACCGACCTGGCCCGTCGCGCCGAGAGCTACGCCTTTCCCGGTGTAATCGTAGATGGCAACGACGTCATCGCAGTCTACGAAGCGACCCAGGTCGCGGCCGACCGGGCGCGAACCGGAGAGGGTCCCACCTTCATCGAGGGCAAGACCTATCGTCACCGCGGCCACTACGAAGGCGACCCCATGCTCTATCGCACACGCGAGGAAGTAGAGCAGTGGAAGCGTCGCGACCCAATCGAGACTTTCCGCGCACGCCTACTTGGCGCGGGCGTGGCCCATCTCGACGCGCTCGACGCCATCGACCAGGAGGTGCAGGGTGTGATGGATGACGCAGTGCGCTTTGCCGCAGCCAGCCCGCCGCCGACCCTGGATACGGTGACCGAAGGCGTCTATGGCGACACACACGGGGGACGGATGTTCTGATGACACGCGTGATTTCTTTCAGCCAGGCTATCAATGAAGCGCTACGTGAAGAGATGGAGCGCGACCCGGCAGTTTTTCTCATGGGCGAAGATGTCGGCGCATTTGGCGGCGTCTTTGGCGTCTCGGCTGGCCTATTTGACCATTTCGGCCCGCAGCGCGTCCGTGACACGCCCATCTCCGAATCGGCTCTGGTGGGCAGCGCGCTGGGCGCCGCCCTCATGGGGATGCGTCCAGTGACCGAGATCATGTTCGCCGATTTTGTCACCTGCGCCATGGACCAGGTGGTGAATCAGGCAGCCAAAGCGCGCTACATGAGCGGCGGCAAGGCGTGCGTTCCCCTCACCCTGCGCATCGTCAATGGCGCGCCCGGCTCGGCCGCTGCGCAACACTCCCAAAGCCCAGAAGCCTGGTTCATGAATGTACCGGGTCTCAAGATCGCCATCCCCGCTACGCCAGCCGACGCCAAAGGATTGCTCAAGAGCGCCATTCGTGGGGAGGACCCGGTGCTCTTTTTCGAGCACAAGATGCTCTACGCCGTCAAGGGCGAGATGCCAGACGGCGACCACACCACGCCCTTTGGAGAGGCAATCGTGCGCCGACCGGGCAAGGATGCCACGGTGATCGCCATTGGCGGCGTCCTGCCGTTGACGATGGATGCAGCCGCACGTCTGGCCGGCCAGGGCGTCGACGTGGAGGTGATCGACCCGCGCACATTGGCGCCGCTGGATGTGGAGGCGCTGGTCGCGTCGGTGCGCAAGACCCATCGTGCGATCATCGTCCATGAGGCGCACCGCCGCGCAGGGCCGGGCGCAGAGATCGCCGCGCTCTTGGCCGAGGAAGCCATCGCCTATCTCGATGCGCCCATCTTGCGGGTGGCGACGAAGAACGTGCCCTTCCCTTACAACCCCGACCTGGAAAAGCACATTTTGCCTTCGGCGGATGATGTGGTGGAGGCGGTCAACAATCTGGTGAACTATCGCCTGTAGAAAGGAATTCCGTAACACATGGACATTCGTGGCAAGACAGCGCTAATCACGGGCGGCGCGCATCGAGTGGGCAAGGCCATCACCCTGGAGCTGGCGCAGGCCGGCGCCAATGTGGTGGTCAACTACAACACGTCGGCGACTGCGGCGGACGAGACGGTGGCGGAGGCGGAGGCGTTGGGCGTCGGAGCGCTGGCAGTGCAGGCGGATGTGGCAGACGCCGAGCAGGTGCAGCGTCTGGTGGATGCGGCGGTCGATCGCTTTGGCGGCGTAGATATTCTGGTCAACAGCGCGTCGCTATGGAAGAACTCGCTCTTTCCCACCTCCGACCTTGATGATTGGCGCCGGATCACGCGCATTCTCATCGACGGTTCGTTCTACTGCGCCAACGCCGTTGCGCCGCTCATGCTGGCGCGCGACGGCGGGGCCATCGTCAACATCGTGGATATGTCTGCCTGGTATCCCTTCGCCGGCATGATTGCCCACACCGTGGGTAAAGGGGCGCTGCTCTCTATGACTCGCTCGCTGGCTGTGGAACTCGCGCCGACCATCACAGTCAACGCGGTTGCGCCAGGCCCAGTCTTGCTGCCGCCCGACTATTCCCAGGAACTGGCTGACCGCGTCGCTGACAAGACGCTGTTAGGGCGCTGGGGTACGGCCGAAGATGTCTCCCGCGCTGTGCGCTTTCTCATCGAGTCGGACTACATCACCGGCGAAGTGATCCGCGTAGACGGCGGCGAGGCCTACGGGCACAGGAAGCGTCACAAGTAGATTGGCGATCAGGTTGCCCTTGGGTTTACACTACAATCAAGGGGGCTGAACAATGATTGAACCAAGACTCAATAGTCGTATCGCGATCTCTCGTGATATCTGCCATGGACAACCGAGAATTGCAGGAACACGGATCATGATTCACCAGATCCTGGATCTGCTCGCCGGTGGCAGGACGATCAATGAGATTCTGTCGGAAGACTACTTCCCCGATCTTACGATCGAGGATGTACGGGCGAGCCTAAATTACGCCAGCCAGGTCATCCAAAGCGATGCTGTGATCCCTGTGCCATGAGCATTCTGATCGATCATTGTGTGCCGCGCCGTTATTTACGTCTACTCAGAAGTTGGGGTTATTCCGCCAACTTGACAACTGAGTATATTGCCGCCGATGCCGTTGATAGCGCCGTACTTGCGCTTGCCCAATCGCTCGATGCTGCGTTGTTGACCGTCGATCTGGACTTTGCCAACGTTGTCTCATATCCACCATATCAATATGCTGGGCTGATTGTGATGCGTCTTCGCACTTCCAGCGAAGCGCAAATAGATACAACACTGCGGCAAATGCTTATTGACCTTTATCGAGATTCGCTCCGCGGCAAACTGATTGTGATCGATGCGGATCGTTACCGAGTGCGCAGATAGATTCAGCTCAACTGTCATCAGACAATGCGTTGCTCTGTTTGAAACCGCAGAATGGAAGGATTCCAATGCATCCTGGCTACCAACGCTTTACCGGCCAACTTGCAGTAATCACCGGCGCAGCCAGCGGTATCGGCCGGGCGTGCGCCATCCGCTTTGCCCAGGAAGGGGCGCGCGTAGCCTGTCTGGACGTGCGCGCTGAACTGGCAGAGCAAAGCGCACTGGAATGCTGCCCGGACGGAATCAATGCCGCTGCCTTCGAGTGTAACGTGGCCGACGCCGCCAGCGTGCACGCCGCCGTCGCCGCAGTGATGGCGCGCTGGGGACGCATCGACATACTGGTTGCGGCGGCTGGCATCTACTCTGGCGCGCCCCTGGCCGATGTGACGCTCGCCCAGTGGCAGCGGCTCATCGACATCAACCTGACCGGCGTCTTCCTCAGCAACCAGGCTGTCGCGCCCATCCTCATGGAGCAGCGCCGTGGCAGCATTATCAATATTTCGTCTATGGCTGGCAAAACCAGTTGGCCCGCCTCTGCCGAATACTCGGCTTCCAAGAGCGGCGTCATCGGGCTGACCCGCTCGGTGGCCATGGAACTGGCGCCCTACGGCGTTACGGCCAACGCCCTCTGCCCCGGCAACACTCTCACCGACATGGTGCGCGGCGTCGCCAGTAAGGTCGGGCCGCTGGACGGCCTGACTGCTGAGGAGTGGCTGGCGCGACGTGCGGCGGAGTGCCCCATGAAGCGCATGGCCGAGCCGTGGGAGATCGCCGGCGTAGCGGCGTTCCTGGCGTCGAATGACGCGCGCTATCTCACCGGTCAAGCCATCGAAGTGGATGGCGGGATGATCATGAGTTAACGCAGGAGTAGAGGTGCGTTCGATGATCAAATCGTTCAAGCACAAAGGATTGGGGCAGTTCTTCTACGATGACAACAGAAGAGGTATACAGCCCAATCATGCTGATAAATTGGAAGCGATTCTTGATCTCCTTGATGCTGCAGATACCATTTCTGTGATGAATTTTCCAGGTTCGTCGTTGCACCTCCTGCAGCCAAAGCATGAACAACGATGGGCAGTAAAGGTGTCTGGAAATTGGCGAGTAACTTTTGTCTTTCGCGAAGGTGATGCTTATGAGGTCAACTATGTAGATTATCATTGATGGCCTATAATTCCATCCAACCTATACTTTTCTCTGTTTGAGACTAGGAGTTTTTTTTCTGAGAAAACTCCTGGTCTCAAAGCAACCGCAGTATAGTATTCGTTCTACACGGAGTATCGAAGCTATGAGCGATACAATACGAGATATGAGCACCCGTCAACGATGCCCACGACATCCGGGGTACATCTTGAAAACGCTCTATTTGCAACCATTGTCATTGACTATCAGTCAGTTAGCAGAGGCGCTTTCAGTGTCTCGAAATACTGTGTCGGCCATTGTGAATGAACGAAGGGCAATTACCCCCGAAATGGCGTTACGACTCTCTCAAGCCTTTCCCAATACGACCCCGGAAAGTTGGCTAAATTTGCAGCGGAATTATGATGTCTGGCAAGTGACTCATACCACTTCGCAATGGAAGACCATTCATGCCATTTCGGATACGTCGTATGGGCCAAATGAGGCTATCGTTGCGCAAACGTGATGACGCTTGCGCCGCATGGGGGCGTCTCATCAGATTGAAATAGGAGTCTTGGGATCGCGAGCCGATAGAGCGTGGGTTCATAGAATAGACGGATTAAACTCGCGATGACATCTCTGACGGTTCGTGGCGCAAACCGACAAATCCGCTGATTCTTGTGATCCGTGCTCTACGGATTAGCAGAAAACCCCTTGATCTCGAATCGAACGCAGGTTAACGAAACAGCATGCCCCTTCCCTCCGATAGCATTCCTCGATCAGCCGCCGCAGAAAATTGCAAAATAAAACGATTGTTATAGGATTCTTTGCAAATTATCGTTCACCGCATGGTGACAAGGTGAACAGTGATTTGGCCTCTCATCAGCGCCGCGTCGTCCCTGTCACCCCGAAATTCATTCGTAAATAAATCTATTCCCTGGTTTTTATGTTGGCGACCGCATCCTGCAAGCCCTGAAAGGAGGTCCTCGACAGTCGATTCCACAACGATCTACGCCGCCCAGGCGCAGGATATTTGTTCATCGCGCCGCTGGAACATGCCGTATGGTTGACAGGGTGACAAACCGAGCTTGTTCCGGGTATTGCCACCTCTTATTCGATACTCTATCCCAAAGGAGATGACACATGGCCGCGCAGGAGAATATTACAGGAGTGGGAATGTCGTCATTACAAGCAGTCGCGCCGAATTTGCCGGCAAAACGTATGCAATGGCAAACGTAACCTCTGTCAAGATGGAAGAAGTGCCACCCGATCGCGGGTGCGCAACTTGGCTTGCGATATTGGGTGCTATCGGGCTGTTTGGCGGATGTGCTGCCCTGAGCGAGGGAGTTGACGGAGGAGGCATTGCTCTTCTTGCCGCTATCGCCTTGATCGCTGCAGGTGGTTTTTGGCTTTACTCACTCAAACCGACTTATAAGGTCGTCTTGGGCAGCGCCTGGGGTGAGGTCAGCGCTATGGAGTCGCCTGACCAGGGAGACATTGCCAGCATCATCAACGCAATCAAAAAGGCGATTGTCGAGCGAGGGTGAGCAGGGGCGTCCCCTAGCGGGCGCTCGCAAGGTGACTTGTCACCCTGCCTGCCATACAGCTTGACCACAAAGTACAACCAAGCAGAACAACCATATAGACTGGAGGCAAAGGTTCGAGTAGAATAGGCGACGGAGGCGAGTACAGATGAACACTCCACTCATTATTTCGGACCCCAAGATGATGATGGGGAAGCCGGTGATAGCTTAAGCCTGATAGAACCAACAATGCACTACACCGGCTATCTTGATTTCTGGTTTCGCGACCGCCCCTTGGTCGAGCGCGTGGCGCCCTTTGCCGAACTGGGTGTGCGCCATTTCAATGTCTTTGCCTGGCGACTGGCGCCCATTGCCGACCTGGTGAACGAGTGCCGCCGGGTGGGCGGTCAGCTCTACTCCACTTTCGACCACGCTCTTGGCTCCCTGGCCGACCCGGCTGACAACGAACTCACCGTGGCTGCATGGGCCGAAAGCCTGGAGATGGCCGAACGCTTCGCCATCCCGGTGCTCTTTATCTTCTCCAACCAGATCGACCTGGTGGATGGCAAGGAAGTCGTGCGGCGGTTGTCGGCCAACTATCCCGAAGGCGAGCAATACGCCAACCTGCTGCGCCAGACCGAACGCATCCTGCGGCTGGTGGAGCAGACGAAGGTGGAGGTGCGCGTCGAGTGCCTGAATCGCTTTCACTTCGTCGGCAGAGTGCTGGTGGACAATCCGCGCCTGGCGGCGGATTGGGTGCGCCAGATGGATCACCCTCAGTTTCGCCTCACCTTCGACACCTATCACCAGCAGCGCGGTTCGGGCGAGCTGCTCTGGACCCTGGAAAGTCACATCGACCTGATCAGCGCGCTCCACTTTGGCGATGTCCCCACCCGCCAGGAGCCAGGCACAGGCGAGATCAACTTTGCGAACATCTGGGCCACCGCCCGCCGCCTGGGCTTCGACGGCGAGATCGGCATGGAGTTCTACCCTTCGCGCACCGAAGCCGAGGTGATGGAGGTTTTTCGCAAGCAGTTCCCGATAGATCCCAGTAGACAGAGTGAGGTTTTGAGGAGGTGTTCGCCATTCCAAACCTCACCACCTCAAGACCCCATTCACCTATTCTCTTGATGTGAACAGGACAGTTATTCATGCAGTCGTGCATCATCGGCGTGGACGTGGGCACGTCGGCCATCAAAGGAATCTTGTGCAACGCCGACGGCAACGAGATCGCCGTCGCGCAGCAGAGCTATCTCCTGCGCACGCCCCAACCCGGTTGGGTGGAAGAAGACCCGGATGACGTCTGGCGCGCGATCCTGGACGTGCTGACCACGCTGGCGCAGGCGGCCGGCCCGCAGCGAACCGTCGTCGGCCTGGCGCTCTCTACACAAGGCGGCTCTGTCATTCCCTGCGCAGCGAGCGGCGCGCCGGTCTACCCCATGATCACCTGGCTCGATTCCCGCTCCGCTGACCTGATGGCAGCGTGGAAAGCCATCCCCGAACGGGAAGAGCGCGTGCGGATGCTGAGCGGCTGGCATCTCCACCCGGGGTTGCCCTTCAGCAACATGGCCTGGCTGCGAGAACATCGTCCCGACGTATTCTCGATGGCTGAGCGTTTCATGGCTGTCAACGACCACTATGTCTGGCGGCTCACCGGTCGTTTCTGCAATGACCGTTCCAACGGTGCGCAGATGCAGCTTGTTGACCTGCGCACCGATGGCTGGAGCGCAGAGTTGTGTGCGATCTTGGGGATCACGCCAGGTCATCTCTCGGACCTGCTGCCGTCCGGCGCGGTGGTCGGGCCGATCTTGCCCGAAGTGGCCGCGGCGACGGGATTGTCGCCAACAACGTTGGTGATCATGGGTGGGCAAGATCACTGCTGCGAGGCGCTGGCCATGGGCATGCTGGACACCGGGCGCGTCATGTTGGCGACCGGCACTGCCTGGGTTATTACGGGCGTGGCCGAGTCGCCCGATACAGCGGCTATCCCGCCGCAGATGGACCTGAACTATCATGTACTGCCTCAGCGCTGGACGGCCTCGCAGCTTCTGGGCGGCTTTGGCGCAACCATGGAGTGGTGGCTGGGCGAGCACTGGCGCGGTCTGGATCAGCGCTTCGAGCGACGCGCCAGTTACGCAGCCCTCAATACTGCGCTGACTGAGAGCGCGCCTGGCTGTCGGGGCCTGCTCTTTGCGCCGCTCGACGGCAGCTCCCAGGCGGTCAGTCGCGCCCCTGGCGGCTTCCGCGGGCTGCGTCTGGATCACACGCGGGTGGACATGGCGCGCGCCATCCTGGAGAGCGCCGCCTTCGAGGTGCGTTGGGCATTGGAGAACCTGTGGGACGCTGGCATGCCCACCGACGATCTGTGGGTTGCCGGCGGCGCAACGCAAAGCCCAGTCTGGCCGCAGATTTTGGCTGATGTCACCGGCGCGCCCATTTCCATCACCGATTACGCCTACTGGTCGGCGCTGGGCGGCGCAATGTTAGCCGGCGTGGGCGTGGGTCTCTTTTCCTCCCATCAGGCGGCCATCGAGACGCTGCAGAAGCCGGTGCAGACGATCGCTCCGAACCCGTCGCTTAGCGCGCTCTATGCTGAGCGGTTCGCTGCCTATCAACAGATGCATCGAGGAAATTGAAGGCCGGGCGGTTCACGATCAGCGGCTCACGATTGATCGACGGACGGAATGGAGGGAAAATCTTTGCTTGTATTCATCAGTGGCGCGGCGCGGACAGAAAAAGGCATTCTGGCGCGACGCTTGCTTGTTGAGCGACAGATGCCCTATCTGAGCCTGGATGTAGTGAAAATGGGGAAAGACGGATGCCACGAATAGAGCGGAGTCTTTTATGAACCGACGCATGCGTCGTATCTTTCGTCCTGACGGCCGCACGCTGATTGTGGCCTGCGACCACGGCATGATCTCTGGCCCCGACGTGGGCATCGAGGACCTGGGGCGCACGTTGCGCCAGGTGGTCGTCGGCGGCGCGGACGCGGTGATGGTGAGCTATGGCAGCGCGCGACGCTTCGCCGATATCCTGGCGCCAGTGGGATTGGTGCTGCGCATGGACGGCGCGGCCAGCGTCTTGTCGCCGGAGAAGGGGCCAGGTGCGCAGTTCTATCGTGTCGAGGATGCCCTGCGCCTGGGCGCGGACGCGCTCTGTGTGTCGGCCTTTCCGGGCAGCCCAGTGGAGGAAGCGACCCTCACTACGTTGGCGCACGTCATCCGCGCCGCCCATGCTTGGGAGCTGCCTGTCATGGCCGAAATGATCCCCGGCGGCTTCGACAGCCCGCCCGAACAGCGTACGTTGGAGCGAGTGCGCGTCGCTGCCCGGTTGGCCGCTGAACTGGGGGCAGATTGGGTCAAGCTGCCTTATGTGGAGGGCTTTGACCAAGTTGTCGCCGGCTGCTATGCGCCGGTCGTCGTTTTGGGCGGACCGTCATCGGCCGGGGCGCAGGCTACGCTGGAGATCGTGGCTGCCAGCCTGCGCGCCGGCGGATGCGGCGCGGTCATCGGGCGCAACATCTGGCAGAGCGGCGACCCCCAGGCGATGACGCGAGCGCTGACGCGGACGATCCACGGCGAGGGTCAGGCGCATGACTGCTGAGCGATGGAGCGGGTGGATGCCATCGGCGCGGCGTTGGGACGTTTTTTATCTCGCATTGAGGAGCACAGATGCTTGACGACATTGCACGCACGAATCAAGAACGCTGGGAGACCCTGGCCCAGGGCAACATCCTTTATTCGCGCCCCAAGCTGACGCTCGATGCAGAACAGGCGCGCGAGGAGATCGACCGCCAGGGTTTGTTGGGGGATGTGAACGGCAAAGATGTGCTCTGTCTGGCTGGCGGTGGGGGGCAGCAGTCGGCAGCTTTTGCTCTGCTGGGCGCGCGTGTCACGGTCCTCGACCTGACGGCCACGCAACTGGAACGGGATCATCAGGCTGCAGCCCATTATGGTTACCAGATTCGCACCGTCCAAGGCGACATGCGCGACCTTTCCGCCTTTGCAGACGATTCTTTTGATATTGTCTGGCACGCCTATTCCATCAACTTCGTGCCGGACCCCTTGCCGGTTTTCAGTGAAGTTGCACGGGTGCTGCGCCCGGGTGGCCTCTATCGGGTGATGACTGGCAATCCTTTCATCATGTTGGTGAATGACGAGGGGTGGGACGGCCTGGCCTATCCGTTGCGCCATCCCTATCGCAACGGCTTTGAAGTGAGCCAGGTCTTCCCTGAATGGACCTTTGTGGATGAAAACGGCGTACAGCGCAAGGTCATCGGCCCGCGCGAATGGCTGCATAGCCTGAATGCGCTTACAACCGGACTGGCAAGAACTGGTTTCACGCTTCTGGGCATTTGGGAGGAATTGAGCACAGAGGAGAACCCAGAACCTGGCACGTGGGAGCACTTCAAGGCGGTGGCGCCGCCCTGGCTCACCTTCTGGTCGATCTATCGTCCGACAACGTGGTGATGGCAACCACGCCGTCGGCGTTCTCTCTCCGTCCATAACCAGCTTGACCTGCGTTGTGCTATAATGGATGGGATTTACATAGGTCATATAAAACCATCGACGCACAGGGAGATGGAAGTGATTGATTTCAAAGGAGACAAAAAATGTCAGAAATCGTATATATCAAGGGCCGTGAAGTCCTCGATAGTCGAGGCAACCCCACGGTTGAGGCAGAGGTTGTGTTGGAAAGCGGCGCACGCGGCAGCGCCATCGTGCCCAGCGGCGCCAGCACCGGCGCCCACGAAGCCGTGGAACTGCGTGATGGCGACAAAGGGCGCTACGGCGGCAAAGGAGTGCTCAAAGCCGTCCAAAACATCAATGATACGTTGGCTGAAGAGTTGCTCGGGTTCGACGGAACAGACCAGGTCGCCATCGATGAGTACATGATCGAGCTGGATGGCACGGAGAACAAAGGCCGGTTGGGCGCCAACGCCATCCTGGCCGTCAGCCTGGCAGTTGCCAGAGCCGCAGCCGATGAACTGGAGATGCCACTCTATCGCTATTTGGGCGGCGTTTCGGCGCGCACGCTGCCTGTGCCCATGATGAACATCCTCAATGGCGGCAAACACGCGGTGGGCAGCACTGATTTCCAGGAGTTCATGGTCATGCCTGTGGGCGCGCCCAACTTCAGCGAGTGTGTGCGTTGGAGCTCCGAAATCTATCAGAGCCTGAAAAAAGTGCTCCATGATAGCCACCACAGCACCAACGTGGGCGACGAGGGCGGCTTCGCCCCCAGCCTGGGCGGCAATGTCAAGGCTGTCGAAGTGATCCTCAAGGCTATCGAAAAAGCGGGCTATAAGGCAGGCGATGAAGTTTTCATTGCGTTGGACCCAGCCGCCACAGAGCTTTACAATCCAGAGACAGGTCTTTATACCCTTGAAATCGAAGGGAAAAAACTCACCAGCGCCGAACTCGTTGACCTGTGGGAGGGGTGGTGCAATGCCTACCCCATCATCAGTCTGGAGGATGGTTTGGCGGAAGACGACTGGGATGGCTGGAAACTGCTCTATGAACGCCTGGGCAAACGGGTGCAGTTGGTGGGCGACGACCACCTTGTGACCAACGTGCGTCGCATCGAGCGTTCGATTGCCGACAAGACCTGCAACGCGTTGCTCTGCAAGGTCAATCAGATCGGCACGCTCACTGAGTCGATCGCGGCCATCGAGATGAGCCACCGCGCCGGCTGGGCTGCCGTGGTCAGTCATCGCTCCGGTGAATCAGAAGACGCCACCATTGCCGATCTGGTGGTCGCCTTCAACACCGGACAGATCAAAACCGGCGCGCCGACGCGCAGCGACCGCATCGCCAAATATAACCAGCTCCTGCGCATCGAAGACGAGTTGGCCAACACCGCCATCTATCCTGGCAAGAGAGCATTCCCCCACCTGCGCTAGAACCGTTCATTCAGGCGGATGTGGCTGTTGGGCAGTTTCCCCTGAGACGCCCGCGTCACATCCGCCGCGTGCAGAACATCGATCGACCTGGTCGATGGGATGCGCTGTTCATTCTTGTGGCGTTTCCAATAGGAGAACAATAGGAGAAATCATCATGCTCCCCCAGTTTGCGCGCCCGTTCCTCCTGGCGGGCTTGATGGCAATTCTTGGCTGGCTGCCAATTGGTCTCTTGGCAAGACCACAGGCGGGCGCTCACGCGGCGCTGACCTTCTCACCCGTTCTGGCCCCTATCACAACGCCTGTGCCAGCCCAAGTATTCCTTCCCCTCACCTTTGGCCCGGAACCGGGACGCATCGTCATTGCGGCAGCCCACATTGACAGCGCATTGAGCGGCGAAGGCGATGAGGCAATCCTCCTCTGGAATGTTGGCGGGGCGACCCAATCCCTGGCTGGCTGGCAATTGGGAAGCGGGACGCGCCAGGCGACCTTTCCACTGACCAGCACTCTCGAACTGGCGCCCCAAGAACATCTCTGGTGTACAGGCAGGGCGCTCTCCTTTCGCGCCAGCTTTGGCGAATCACCTGCCTGCGAGTGGAGCGAGGATAGCGACCCGACGGTCCCCAATCTCGAGGGCAGGCTGACCCTGGCAAATAGCGGCGGCGTCATTCAACTGCGCAACGGAGACGGCGCGCTACAGGACATGCTCGTCTATGGCATCGAAGACAGCCCGCAACAAGGATGGAACGGACTTCCCGCCCAGGTGTATACCCGTGGCGACCTTTCAGCAACCGGGCAAGTCTGGCAGCGCAAACGCGACCCGCAGACCGGACAGCCCAAAGACAGCGACCAGGCGAGCGACTGGGCCGGAGACCTGGCGGATCTTACGTGGGGGCGTTCGGTGCGCTTTCCCGGCTGGCAAGGATGGAGCGCCGATGATCTGGCCTGGCCGGTTGACGGCGCAGCGAGCGCAGCCATCACTGTGGCCGTTGGCCCTGAGGGGCTGTATCATCCGCTGGCAGAGCTCCTGGGCAGCGCTCAACAAACCATCGATCTGAGCATCTACACCCTGGAGCACCCTGAACTGACGCAAGTTCTGGCCGAAGCGGCGCAGCGCGGGGTGCGCGTGCGTATGTTGTTGGAAGGCAGCCCACCCGGCGGCATCAGCGATTTGCAGAAATGGTGCGTTGCCCGGCTGGTGGAGGTTGGCAGCGATGTGCGTTATAGCGCCGTGCAGGAGGGTGCGCCGACCGGTCTGCGCACACGTTATCGCTACAACCATGCCAAATATGGTGTTGTCGACGGAGCGGCGGCGTTTGTCGGCACCGACAATTTGACCTACGATTCCATGCCCCTCCCAGGGACAACGCCTGTGGGTGGGCGGCGAGGCTTCTTCCTGTTCACCGATGCCATACCAGTTGTCAATGCGTTGGGGCACATCTTTGCCAACGACTGGTCGCCTGACCGCTTTGCCGACCTCCACCCCTTCCAGGCCGGGCACGCCCGCTTTGGCGGTCCCCCTGCCGACTTCGCTTTGCCGCCGCCGCTGCTCTACAACGTGATCGAGTCGCCCTTTCGCACACCGACTGTAGTGTATGGCCCGGCGCGTTTTGTTGTCTTCAGCGCGCCAGAGAACAGCCTGCGCCCTGACGCCGGATTGCTGGCGCTGCTTGCTCGCGCTGGCGTGGGCGACGAGATCATGCTCATGCAGCTTTACGAGCACAAGAACTGGGGCAGCCCGCAGAGCAACCCCATCGCCGACCCCAATCCACGGCTACAGGCTGTTGTGGACGCTGCCCGGCGGGGCGCACGCGTGCGCCTGCTGCTGGACAGCTATTTCGACGAGCCGGAAGACCTGCGCAGCAATCGCGCTACAGTCGATTATCTTCAGGCGTTGGCGGCAGCGGAGGGATTCGACCTCAGCGCGCGCGTTGGCAACCCCACGCTGGGCGGCATCCACGCCAAGTTGGTGTTGGCCCACGTGGCAGGCGAAGCCTGGTCGGTAGTGGGCAGCCTCAACGGCGGCGAGATCAGCCACAAGGTCAACCGCGAGGTCGTGATGATGACCGACATGGCCGGCGTCTACGACCGTCTGCGAGAAGTCTTCGAGCATGATTGGGCGCTGGCTGAATCGACGTTCGCCGTTGTCGTTCCTGTCGTAGAGTAGCTGCTCAATTTCTCTTGACATACTCTGCGTGGTCACGCATGTTCTTGCGCCCGCCTGTATTCGCCTGTGAACAAGCAGTCAACGCGATTGGAACGAGCTGCAGTCAAACTGGATGGACATCTGGTCTCGTCGTTGACGGGGCGCCAGGGAGAGTGCGGGGGTGAAAGAGTTTTCTGTCGGGAACAAGCCCCTCCGATAATGCGAATACATGCGCATATTTCCAGTGCGGAGACATTGTAATGAACTTCGAGCTAACGCAGGAACAACGGATGTTCCGCGAGACAGTGCATGACTTTGCTGCCCGGGAGGTCAAGCCGCTGGCCCGCCACACAGACGAGAGCGGCGAATTCAACTGGGTAGCGGTGCGCAAGATGGGGCCGATTGGCTTGTTGGGTTTGCAGGTTCCCGAAGAATTCGGCGGCGCAGAGGTGGACGCCATCTGCGCCACTATCGCCATCGAGGAGCTGGGCTGGGCTTGCGGCTCGACGGCTCTGGCGATCTCGGCCCACAACTGCCTGGGTATGGGGCCGCTGGTGGATTTCGGTTCTCAGGCGCTCAAGGATCGCTGGCTGCCGTTGTTGGCGACAGGTAAAGGCAAGTTGGGTTGTCTAGCTCTCACGGAGCCAGGAGCAGGCTCTGACCTGCAAGGCGGCGTGCGCACCACAGCCATCAAACAAGGCGACGAATGGGTCATTTCCGGCGCCAAGATGTGGGCGACCAATGCCTCCATTGCGGACAGCATTATCGTCCTCTGTCGCACTGATCCGGCCGGCGGCAGTCGCAGCCTGAGCCAGATTCTTGTCCCGCCCGACACACCCGGCGTGACCATTGGCCCGGCGGAGAAGAAGATGGGGCTGAATGGCTCGCCCACTCACGCCGTCGCCTTCGACAACGTACGCGTCCCCCTGACCAACCTGGTGGGAGAGGAAGGGCGCGGTTTGGCGCAAACTCTGGCAACGCTGACAAAGGGGCGGATCAGCATCGGCGCGCTATCGTTGGGGTTGGCCCAAGCCGCGTTCGAGGCCAGCCTGACCTATGCAAAGATGCGCTGCACCTTTGGCAAACTCATTGCCGAGCATCAAGCCATTCAGTTCATGCTGGCTGATGCTGCCACAGAGATTCAGGCAGCGCGGCTCATGCTCTATCACGCGGCCTGGCTCAAAGACGCGGGGAAATCTTTTGCCCGGGAAGCCGGGATGGCGAAGCTGCTCGCCACTGAAGTGAGCGAGCGCGTGTGCCGCAACGCCATTCAGATTCACGGCGGCTATGGCTACAGCCGAGAATTCGAGGTGGAGCGCATCTACCGCGATACGCGGCTCATGTCCATCGGCGAAGGGACCAGTGAGATTCAGCGGATGGTCATTGCACGTTCGCTTCTGCAATGATCCGAACACACGCGCCGCCAGCCATGGCCGGGATAAAATGAACTTCACTGGGCGCATCCAGGCGGTGGCGCAACCCGCGCCGGCTGATTACGCCATCGACGGCCACGGCGATGCCGGCCCGTAGCTCGTCGTTCTGGCACAGCCGGTCTTTGATGCCAGGATAGCGTCGATCCAAGTCATCCAGCAACTGGCCGACGGTCGCGCCCTCAGCGGTTGCCATATCGACGCCGTCGGTCAAATCGCGGTGCAACGCGGGAATGAATACGGTGTGCATGATTCTCCTCTGCTACAATGAACCTGGCATTCAACGCGCCATCACCTACGCACAGTATGGAAGCTGAACCATGTCTCAGGACACGAACAAACCCGGACGACCATCGGGCGCTGCGTTGCTCACAATTCTGGTCGCGTTGGCGGTCGTTGCCATCTATATGGCGAACACTGGCGGCATGGCCTATCTGCTGCCAGATCTGTCGGCAACGCCCGCGACGACTCCCCCTGTGCAGACTGTCGCCCCTGAGCAAGCTCAGCCGCCCACGCCCACCATCCCAGCGGAGATCGACGGCATCCCTACCATCCGCTACCAAGACCTGCCGCCAGAGGCGCACGACACGATTGCACTCATCGCCCAAGGCGGGCCGTTTCCCTATGAACAGGATGGCTCGGTCTTTCAGAACCGAGAAGGGTTACTGCCGTCGCGCCCTCGCGGCTATTACCGTGAGCACACGGTCATCACGCCCGGCGAATCAGATCGAGGAGCACGGCGCATCGTCACTGGCGGCGAGGGCGAATTTTACTATACGGACGACCATTACGCCAGCTTTCAGCGGGTGGTGCAATGATGACTGCCCTTGATCGCGTCCTCAACGGCGTCTATCAGCCAGGCGTCTACCGCTTCGCCGATTCGCTTAGCGCGCAAGATGCTTTGGGGCGCATTGCTCGCCGCGGTTGGCGCGGTTGGCATTTGCCTGGGCATCTCATCGAGGGGAAGACGTCGTTTCTCGCAACGTGCAGCCAGATCATGGGCTTTCCTGCCTATTTTGGACGCAACTGGGACGCTTTTGAGGAGTGCATCACCGACTTGAGTTGGGCGTCCTCGACCGGCTATCTGTTGCTCTATGATGAGCTGGCCCATTTCGCCCTGGCCGAGCCTGATCAATGGCAAATTGCGCTCGGTATTTTGCGCGATGCAGCCGACTTCTGGCGGCGTCGCGACACGCCCTTCTTTGTGCTCCTGCGCAGGACGCGTGGCGCTGCGCCCGATTCGCCCTTCCTCTCAACCAGATGAATCTTGTCAAGGATTGGTGGTAAGGGCATACGGTGGGCGGAACAACTGGAGAAGCCGTTCGGCTCCCCATTAACTATCTCTAAACATCACGGAGATGAATGGCGTTGTCGAAGTTGTCTCTGAGGGTCATTGGAAACGGTTTGCACACTGACATGCTCAAACGTTTCACATGAACACAAACGACCATCCTCTCCCTGATTCCTATTGGGTCGAGCCGGGACATTTCCTGGCCGGCGAATACCCGGGCAGTCCTGACGACGCTGAGTCCGTCGCGAAGATCAATCGCTTGCTTGATGCGGGTGTGACCCTCTTTATCGACCTGACCGAAGATGGCGAATACGGGCTGAGGCCCTATCACGGCATTGCCCAGGAAGTTGCCGCCTGTCGCCAAAAGATCATCAGCCATCGGCGTCTGCCCATTCGTGATATGAGCGCGCCCAGCCTGGAAAGTATGCTTTTCATCCTGGAGGCGATTCATCAGGCGCTGACTCAGGGAGAGGTCATCTATCTTCACTGTTTTGGCGGCATCGGACGGACAGGAACAGTGGTGGGTTGCTATCTGGTGGAGCAAGGGATGAGCGGCGAGAAGGCGCTGACGGAAATCGCCCGGCGGCGCGCCCATACGCCTGACGGCTGGCGGCGCTCGCCAGAGACAGAGGCGCAGCGCGATTTGGTGCGCAGATGGGCTCCCATGGGCTGAAAGCGTGTTACGGAGCGCCCACCAGCCAAATGGCAGTGTATACGGCGACGACCCCCAGAAGCGCGCCGCCCAAAGTTTGCATGAGGGTGTGGCGGCGAAGGTGGACGCGCGCCCAAGCGACCACGGGCACGGTGAGAATGAGCGCCGCGCCGCTCCAGCCGACCGTCGTCCAGCCCAACACAGCCGCGCTGGAGACCGCCGCGCTGTGCAGGCTGATCTTCCAACGTAAGGTGATCACCAGGCAAGCAATCGCCTGCAACGCATAGATGGTCGCTAACACTTGAAAGGGCTGGGGCGCGGGCCACAGGAGAAAAAACAAGAGCAGCGGCAGCGCAACCGCCAGCGTGACAATGTATGGACGGATGCGCTGCTCACGCGCGGGCACGTGGATATCGTCGATGCGCCCGCGCTTGAGCAGCCAGACAAGATAGAGCACTGGCAGCAGCACCGATGCCGACATGAACAGGAAGGCCCAGCGCCAGGCATGCTCGTCCACCTGGGTGGTCACCAGGAGGGCGGAGACGATGAGCATGAGGGGCGGCGAGATGACATTCGAGACCCAGTGGGCGGCGCGTTCCGCCAGGGTTGGGTCATCGTTTTCCAGCAGGTTGTGTGATTGCGGCAGATCGCCATGTGGTAATCGCGTCATACACCCATTCTAGCAGAGAATTGTGTACTTTTCATTATCGCCATGTAAATGAATGAGGCAGCCGTCCTGGGTGCGTTCAAGATCTCCTTCATGATCTTCCAGGGAGCTCCCGGCTTCCTGAAAAATGTCCGCAACACGCAGCCTTAATGATCGACGACGGTCAGCGACGTAAATTCAGCGATGAACCCTGCTCCCTGGGGACTGCACGCATAGAGGCCGCACGCCACCCTTTGCCCCTGAGCTTCGTGCAAGTGCGCCAGACGCAACTGAGTCCAGTGTTTGTTATCCAGGCTGGCTTCGACAGTATAATCATCTCCTTCGCGACGCACCCGCAACCAGATTTCGCCAATACCCGAAGGCACATCCTGCGTTGACCAGTCAGAGTAGGCGAAATTGGTCACGACTGCCCCCAGCCGGCTTGGTCCATTCGGCTCGAATTCTACGGAGGTCTTCAACCAGCATGAGGGAGAGATGCGCACCATCAGGCCGGCCTGGTCATATTGATGGACAGGCCGAAAGCGAACGTGGGTGGTCAGAACGAAATCGTTGGCGACCTCGCAATAGAGGAAGTGGCCGTTGTCGGCGCGAAAGCCGTAGTGTGTTCGCTGCCAGAAATCCGTGTTGGCTTCCGGCTCGACCAGCAGCATGTGCGATGCAGGATCAACGCGCCAGCAAGCCGGTTCGCAATGCCAGCGGAGTCTGGCGTCGAGGGATGTCCCCGCAAAGGTCTCATTGAGCAACATGATTCCCCCTACTCCTAATTTTTTTCAACTGCGATAATCGCCGTTGATGCTCACGTAGTCATGACTCAGATCGCACGTCCAGACCACTGCGCTGCCGTCTCCCAGCCCCAATGTCACCAGCACGTCAATTTCGGGCTGGGCGAAGATGGCCGCAGCCTCGGCTTCATTGTAGGGCAACGGTTGGCCGGCTGCCACCAACTGGATCTCGCCGAGACGACGTTGGCTGTCCGGGCCGCCGTCGATGAAGAGGGCGGCCCGTTCCGGCGTCACGGGAACGCCGGCGCGCCCCACCGCAGCCAGGATGCGCCCCCAGTTGGCGTCGCCGCCAAAAAAGGCTGTCTTGACAAGCGGGCTGGTCGCCACGGTGTTTGCCGCGGCATGGGCGTCGTCGTCGCTCACTGCGCCCTCGATGCGGATGGAGACAAAGCGAGTGACTCCCTCGCCGTCGCGCACAACAGCCTGGGCCAGATCGACGCACAGATCAGTCAGTGCGGCGGTGAAATTGGCGTAATCCGGGTGCTCTGCGTTGGCGATTTCATCATTCCCCGCCAGTCCGTTGGCCAACACAATCACTGTGTCATTGGTGCTGGTGTCGCCATCCACGCTGATGCGGTTGAAGCTGCGGTCAACAGCGATGCGCAAAACCTGTTGCAAGAGGGGCTGGGTGATGGCGGCGTCCGTTGCGATGACGCTGAGCATGGTCGCCATGTTGGGGTGAATCATGCCCGCTCCCTTGGCGATGCCCGTCAGCCGCGCCCGACCGCCCGCCAGCTCCACCGTGCGGGTGAAAAGTTTGGGGCGTGTGTCGGTGGTCATGATCGCTTTGGCGGCAGCCTCCCAACCGTGAGGATCGAGCGCGTCCACCAGGCGGGGAACGCCGGCCAGCACTTTGTCCATGGGCAGCTGGACGCCGATGACGCCGGTGCTCATGACGAAGACGCCGTGGTCATTGGCGCCGAGAGCCAGGGCAGTCTGTTCGGCCATGATGCGAGCGTTGGCCTCGCCCTCGACGCCGGTGCAGGCGTTGGCGCAGCCAGCGTTGATGAGCACTGCATGGACGCCCGTGGGGTTGAAGGCGAGCAGTTGGCGGTCATAGATCACCGGGGCGGCGGGAAAGGCGTTTTGAGTGAAGACCGCTGCCGCGCAACAGGGCGTGGGGCTGGCGATAAGCGCCATGTCGGGCGCGCCATTCTTCTTGATGCCGGCGGCCAGCCCCGCAGCATCGAAGCCGGTCACTGCAAATTGTCCGGCGGCGTCTTCGCCCGCCAGACTTGTCAATGCTGTGTTCACTGATGCCTCGCTACTTATTTTGATTGATGATTCGTACTGCGTTCAATTCGAGAACACGGATCACAGGAATCAGATGACTGTCACGCTGCAAACGTGACCTACGGAAATAACAATTCACCGTTTACCGTTTACCAGTTACCATTCATCATCCCCTCAGCGGCGCGATGGCCGCACCCATGACTGCGTCTCGGCGGCGCGATAGAACGCTTCCATGACTGCGCTGCGGGCCGCGGCTTCTTGCGCGCTGACCAGAGGCGGATGCTCCTTGCCAACCACGGCATCCAGGAACAGCTCGAAGGCGTGGGGCCAGGCTGCGGGCAAGTCCGTCCAGGGCTGCTCGCCGTCGGCGCCAGCCACCTGGCTGCTCTTGAAGAAAAGCTCGCCGTTGCGCACATAGGCGTGGCCTTCTGTGCCGCTCATGATCAGGCTGATGGGATGCGTCACATCCACCCAACCGGCGGCCAGGCTGCCCACCACGCCGTTGTCGAAGACCATCAACCCCTCGCCAAACTCGTCGCAGGCACCATAGTTGGCGACGGCCACATCCACCGTTGCGGTCACCCGCGTCACATCACCCATGAGCCACATCATGATGTCCAGGGAATGAGTGCCCAGGTCGCCAAACGCTCCCACGCCGGCCTGGGCCATATCGGTCATCCACAGCCAGCCTTTATCGAACCAGCGCCCCAGCGAGCCGCTATGACAGTTTGTGTGGCGAAAGCGGGTGATCTTGCCAAACGCGCCAGCGGCGATCTGCTCGCGCAGAAAGCGATGCACCGGGTTGCCGCGCATGAAGTAGCCGGTCTGGAAGAGCACCCCCGCCGCGTCGATGGCTTGAGCCATGGCAAAAGCGTCGGCGGCGCCCATGCCCAGAGGCTTTTCCACAAACATATGCTTGCCCGCTTCCACGGCCGCCAACACCAACTCCTGGTGACGGTTCGTCTCCGAGCAGATGATGACCGCGTCGACGTCGTCGTCGGCCCAGATGGGCGCCAGATCGGCGACTGCGCTGCCGGGCAGCTCGCCGGCCCAATGCTGCGCCCGCTCCGCCTGGTGATCCCATACCTTGACCACTTGCACATCGTTGCGCGCCTGTAGACGCTTGACAAAACCGGGTGTGTGAATGTGCGCACAGCCGACCAGTGCAATTTTGTTCATTGTCTTTCTATCCTTGTTTTCACGCGTTTGTGTTGTGTATCGAAATTCACTATTTTGTGGTATGTTTCCATCGTTTGCCGCCTTTGTCAATCGGCGGGCAGCGTCAATCCAATGATCAGAAACGGACTTCCATGTCAAACATTCATACGCTCTATCTTGTTCATCACAGTCACACCGACGTCGGCTACACCAGCGATCAGCCGATTGTCTGGGATTTGCACACGCGCTTCCTGGACGAAGCCATCGATCTGGCTGAGAAGTACGCCAATCACCAGAGCGACGGCGCATTTCGCTGGACTGTGGAGACGACCGAGGTGCTGCGCCGGTGGTTGGAGCGGGCCTCGCCTACCGATGTGGAACGCCTAGTTGCGTTGGAACGCGCCGGGCGTATCGAAGTCATGGGTATGTTCGCCAACATCACCCCACTCTTCGACGCCGATCAACTGGTGGAAAGTCTGCAAGCCATAGGCTGGCTGCGGCGCGCCTATGGCTTCACTATCCGCCACGCCATGAACTGTGATGTCAACGGCGAGAACTGGCCCCTGGTGGACCTGCTCCTGGACGCCGGCGTGGAAGGCTTCACCATGGCCATCAATACTCACTTTGGCGGCGCGCTGACCCCGCGTCCCTCAGCCTTTTGGTGGCAAGGCCCCAGTGGGCGGCGCATCCTGACCTACTGCGGATGGTCATATGACCGGGGCTGGAGCATGGGCATCGGCAACGACGCCGAAAAGCTGGAGCAGGTCTGGCTGCCCAGGGTGCAACGTCATCTGGACGAAACCGGCTACCCGCTGCCCATTCTCATGGTGCAGAGCTTCGACCCCTTTGGCGACAACGGCAGCGCCTTTGATTTCACGCCCTTCATCGACGCCTGGAATGCAGAGGGCAAGATGCCGCGCATCGTGTTCGCCACGCCGGCCATGTGGTGGGATGCGGTGCGTCAGCATCAAGATCTGCTGCCCGTCTGGCGCGGCGACTGGACCGATTTCTGGAACTTTGGCAGCGTCAGCAGTATGCGGGAGCAGGCCATCAACCGCCGCAGCCGGGCGCGCCTGCGCAACGCAGACGCGCTCCATGCAGCAGTGGCCGCGCTGCCCACCCCAGAAGCCCCGGCGCAGTCGGGCGCGCGTGAATGGGCCAGCCAGTCCTACGGTCGCTACCGGGCCGAGGCCTGGACGGCGCTCCACCTGTGGGATGAGCACACCTGGGGCGCGGACATTTCCTTGCGCATTGCAGAGAGCGAGGACACCCTCAGCCAGTGGAATCACAAGGGGCATTACGCTTATACTGCGCGCAGCCTCAGTCTGTTGCTCCAGCGCGACGGCGTCGCCGACCTTGCTCGCCGCGTTGGCCTGCAAGACAAGGACGTCTTCCTCCTTTTCAACCCCCTACCGTGGGAGCAAGAGCTGGCCGGCGTGGTGCAGCCGGCGGTGCAGGCGCGTCGGGGTCGCGCCGACGACAGCACGGCCAGCCGCCATCATCTGGATCGCAACTATGCGCCTTCCCTGGCTGCCGATGTGATCGCCCAACGCCCGGCCGATCAGCCCGTGTGGTTTTTGCGCCCGACCCGTGTTGCGGGCTTTGGCTATACGGTCGTGCACGCCGATGCGCTCAAGGCAGAGAAGCCCATTCTTGCTGTCAGCGAGGAGGCGACTGTCGAGAACCATCGCTTCCGCATCGTCTTCGACCGCGAACGAGGCGGCGTGATCTCGCTCTTCGATAAGGCGCTCGACTGGGAATGGGTGGACGGCGCAGCCGGCGATCCGCTCCACGGTTTCGTCCATGAACAGGTCGCCGACGAGAAGCACGCCTGGCCGCGCCATCTTTTGAATCTTCATGACTGGCGTATGCCCACCGCCGAGATTCCGCGCGGCTGGAAGCAGGATTGGTGGGCGCGGCGCAGCCGCCCAAGCCGGGTCATCAACCACAAGGTCTATCGCACGCCTCTGGGCGTCACCGTGGTGCAAACCCTGGAGGCGCCGGGGATGACCGGACCGCTTACCCAGCGCGTCTTTCTGCCCGATCACGCCGATTTCGTTGATTGCGAGTCGAGCTGGGTCATGGGCGCCGCTACGCATCCTGAAGCGCACTATCTGCTCTTCCCCTTCCATTTGCCCGATGCAGTCGCCCGACTGGATTTGGGCGGTCAGGCCATGATTCCTGAACAGGATCAGCTTCCGGGCGCATGTCGCGACTACTTTACGGTGCAGCAGTGGGTGGATTTTTCCAACGGCGAGCGGGGCGTGACAGTGGCGTTGCCTGACAATCCCATGATTCAATTGGGCGGCTTTCACTTTGGCCGCAACCAGATGGAATTTCGCATGGAACGACCGATGCTGTTGGGATGGGCGGCGAACAACTACTGGGAGACCAACTTCCGCGCCCATCAGCCAGGGTTAGCCTATGGGCGGTATCGTCTGCATCCCCACGCCGGCGGCTTCGACGAGGCGCAGGCGCACCGTTGGGGCGCAGAGGCCGGCCAGCCGGAGTTGGTGATGCAGCCCCTGGGTGAGGCGCGTCTGGGCGGCGATCCTTTGCCCAACACGGGCGACCTCCTGCAATTGCCCGAACCACCTGTGCTGGTCACGCACATTCGACCGGACGGCGCCGGCGGGCTGCTGGTGCGCTTGCTCAACGCCAGCGATGAGGCGCGGACGGCGCACATCGCATCAGGCTTGCTGACAATCCGCGCCGCCGGACTGTGCGATCTTTTGGATGCGCCGCAGAAGCCGCTGCCCGTGGTGGATGGCGCAGTGCTGGTGGATGCGCCGCCGCGTCGCTTTGTTGTCGTGCAGATTGACATCTCATAGACAACGCAAATAGACTTCATACAACCTTCCTGGAAGCTCAGAGCTTTCAGGAAGGCGTCGATTGTATGGGTTTCAAGTGTATGGGTTTCAAGTGTATGGGTTTCAAGTGCACTCTCTATTATCTTTCCAAAGTGCGGTTGCTTTGAAACCAAGGGTTTTGGAAGATGAGAACCCCTGGTTTCAAACAGAGCAAAACATAATCGCGCCAAACTTGACGATGAGTTATACTAGGGTTATACTCGCTACCATGAAGACTGCTATATCTTTGCCCGATGATCTCTTTACACTGGCTGATGAGTTTGCCAAATTGCTTGGCGTCAGTCGTAGCGAGTTGTACGCCACTGCTTTGCGCAGGTATATCGAGTCGCATCCAGCCAATGATCTCACTCAAAAAATCAATGCCTTCTGTGCTACGGAGAACACGGAACTTCCGCCTGATATAGCACACGTAGTTCGTCGAAAGCTGCTTGAGGTGGAATGGTGAGACCACAAAGAGGCGAAATATGGTGGGCGCAACTTGATGAGCCGAAAGGCTCTCAACCCAGTTATCACCGTCCTGTGCTGATAGTCCAAGATGACCGATTCAATCGAAGCCAGCTGGCAACCGTGATTATTCTTTCGATGACCTCGAACCCCAAATATCGCAATTTGCCTGGCAATGTATTCATCCCTAAAGAATTCTCTGGACTTCCGAACGATTCAGTCATCAATGTGACTCAGATGGCTGTGATCAACAAGGAGTGGTTGGATGAGTTCGTCGATGACTTACCTCGCTCATTGATGGCAAAGGTTGATGAAGGCTTGAGACTCGTTCTCGGTCTATTATGATAAAGGCAACCCCGTAGTTGGGTGATGTGGCAGGTGTTTCGTATGATCGCTGGGCGGTGACGGATCGAGCCGCCCAGCGATTTTTTCTTGTTGGTCTCACGCCGGCCGCAGGCGCAGCGTCGCAATTTCGTAGGGGCGAATCGAGTAGCTCGCCTGATTGCCGCTGACTGCCAGTTCAGCCCCAGGGTCTTCCAGGAGATTGACCCGTTCCGCACTCTTGATGGGAAAGCTCGTTGTGAGAGTGATGGGGCCGCGACGACGCTGCGTCTCGTACAGGCGCACGATGACCCCATCGCTATCCTCGGCCATCTTGACCGTCTCGATGACCACATTGGCCGCATCGCACGAAACAAACGAGCCAGGCGCTCCGCCGGCTCCCTGCCCGGAGACCCTTGCGGCAATCAGCGGGTCGTTGAGCGCGTAGGCTGCGGCGACGGTCGTTTCGTTCCATCTGCCCGCATGGGGCAAAATGCTGTAGGCAAAGCGATGCTCGCCCAAGTCGGCCAGGGGGTCGGGATAGGATGGACTGCGCAGCAGGCTGATGCGGATGACATTCTCCTTGATGTCATGACCGTACTTGCAGTCATTGAGCACGCTGACGCCGTAGCCGCCCTCGCTCAAATCCACCCACTTCTGCGCACAGGTCTCGAAGCGCGCCCAATCCCAACTCGTGTTGCGGTGTGTGGGGCGCTCGGTGTTGCCCCACTGAATTTCATAGGTGGCAGTGGGCGAGAGCACATCCACCGGGAAGGCCACCTTGAGGAAGATGTGACGCTCGTTCCACAGAATATCGGTGACGATGTCGATCTGCGGGCTGTTGCGGCGCAGGGAGATGCGCTGCACGTAGTCGCTGTTGAGGATGCGGCGATGAATCTCCAGCGTTGCAACCAAGGGGCCGGCCTCCACAACAGTGATGGATTGGGCCGGTTTCGCAGTGAGCATCTTGTCGGTGAGGAAGATGTCCACATCCCAGGCTTCCCAGTTGATAGGGCGATCTTCGTGAGCCTGGAACTGGTTGGCGACCGCGCCGACGGGCAGCGCGTCGCGTTGGTTCACTTTGTCGAAGATGCGCGTAATGTCGCCAGCCCGATCCAGCTCGACGCGTACGAAGTCGTTCTCCAACAGTCCGGCATCCACTTGCAGCGTCCCTCCATGCGGCGCTGTATGCGCCCCACTCACCACCTGCAACGCGGTGAGGGAGAAGGGCGCCAACGATCCAGCATCGATCCACGCGCCGCCGTCCGTTGGCTGCACAGCTATGGGCTGGCCTGATCGCTGGAGAGTCTTCCCTGCCGGCAGGTCGCCCGGCAGGAAGGCCAGGTCGCTGCGCGTGAAACTCGTTGGGTTGATGACCACCGCGTCGGCGCCAGCGGGCGCAAGCGCAGCCAGGCTGTTGTCGATGACGCCGTGAGCCATCTCGGCCACCTGGGCGTACTGCTGTTGGGACTCCACGTAGACGGGGGTGATGCTGCTGCCTGGGATGATGTCATGGAATTGATTGAGACAGACCAGCTCCCACGCCTTGCGGAGCGTCTCTCGCGGGTAATCGAAACCTGTGTTGCTCAGGCTGGCGAGCGCGGCCAGGAATTCGGCGTCGTGGAGGAGGAATTCGCTCTTGCGATTGGCGCGCTTGTTGCGGCTTTGGGTCGTGTAGGTGCCCCGGTGCAGTTCCAGGTACAACTCGCCGTTCCACGTGGGCAGCCGGTCGCCCGACTGAGCCTCCAGCTTGCGATAGAATTCGGCCACTGACCCATTGCGCATGTGGGGCAGACCGGGGAAGTCGTTCATCACGCGGATGTTCTCCAGCATTTCGCGCGTGGGGCCGCCGCCGCCGTCGCCATAGCCAAAGGCCATGAGCAGCGTCTTTTGCAACTCCTTTTGTTGAAAATTCGACCAGGTGCCGTGATTCTGCGCCGGCGTCGCCATGGCGTTGTAGGTGCTGGCGAACGCGCCAAAATCGGGCGTGGTGCTGAAATGGGTGAGCACCTTTGTTCCGTCCAAGCCCTGCCACCAGAAGGAATCGTAGGGCAGCCGATTGTATTGACTCCAGCCGATTTTGATGGTGAAGAAATACTCTAGTCCGGCCTCTTTGATGAGCTGGGGAAGATTCCAGGCGTAGCCAAAGACATCGGGCAGCCAGAGCACAGGCGCTTCAGCGTCGCGGCCAAAGTGCTGGCGAAAAAAGGTGCGCCCCAAGAGGAACTGGCGCGCCAGCGACTCCGGGCCGGAGAGGTTGCAATCAGCCTCCACCCACATGCCGCCAATGGGTTCCCACTGTCCTGCGGCCACGCGCTCTTTGATGGCGTCCAGCAGGCCAGGATAATCCTGGCGCACGTAGTCGTAGAGCTGAGGCTGACTCTGGGTAAAGTGATATTCGGGGAACTGTTCCATGAGGCGTAGCACCGTATGGAAGGTGCGCCCGGCTTTGCGCCGCGTCTGGCCAAGCGTCCACAACCAGGCCACGTCGATGTGGGCGTGTCCCGTGCCGATCACCTCCACATCCAGCGCCGGGCCAGCCTGTGCAATGCCTGCCCGCAGCGTCTCGAGGGCCGGGCCAACGCTGGCGTAGAAGTCGTCCAGACCGGGCTTGCGCGCCTGAAGCATGGCAAGCACCGCTTCCACCGTCCAACTTGTCCCGCCTTCTTCCTGGCGATTCGCCTCATTCGCCATCATCACCGTGTCCAATGCGTGGATGAGACCGGTGTTCGCCAAGCCGTGGGTCTCCAGCAGCTTAAAGGCGGCGTCAAGCGCGTTGAGGAGCGCGCCTTTGGCCGGTTCATTGGCGTCGAGCAGGCTCGACGTCTCCAACGCTGTCCGCGCCAGAACAATGAAATCGCGCGTCGCCTGGTCGATCTGCACCACGGCGCAAGGGCGCATGAAGAGGCCGGGGTCGAAGTCGAAGCCCTGACGGTCGATCAGCCCGCTGAAGCCGTGCAGGTCGAGAGAATGGTGTGCGCCGTCAATGTAGGCGTCATCCAGGCGAATCTCCTGATGATGTCTGTCGCCTGCGGCATAGGGCGCGCCGTCGATGTAGGCGAGCGTCTCCGGGTGGCTGAAGTCGCCCGCTTCACCCAAGGGCAGGAAGAGCGCAACCGGCTGCCCTTCTCCCCAATCCGACGGGACGGAGAAACTGGTGTGGAGCATGAAATCCATGTAGCGCCGCCCCCAGTGAGTGTTGTAGGGGATGGTTGTCCAGGAGGCGGAGCGGTCTACATCGGCTCCGATGAGGGGCGGCGTGTGGGGGTCGGGCAGCTCGCAAAAACGGAAGGGCGGCAGGTCGATGCGTTTGCGATAGACCAACGGCTGGATCAATCCAAGACGGCTGGCGATTTTCTTTTCAGTCCAATGTGTTTTGTGATACATATGCTTGCTCCTAAGGCAATGATTTGTGATTTGGGCTTCACTAGATCTCGTGAGGTGCGACGAGCGGCTCCACCTGAATTTCGGTTGATCCGTGATTTGAAATAGACTCGCTGAATTCACTTAATCGATCTGTACGCCGCTCAGGTCTGCGCCTTCGAGAAGGGTGTCGCTCAGGTCTGCATTGCGGAGATCAGCATTGTTCAGATTGGCGCCTCGCAGATCAGCGCCCGTCAACATTGCGCCGGACAGGTTGCTGTTGCGCAAATCAGCACCCCTCAGATTTGCGCCGCTCAGGTCGACGCCTGCCAGATCGCTCGACATGAGGAAGACGTTAGAGAGGTCGCGGGCAGCTCCGCCTCGGTTCACCAGCTCCCAAACCAGGCGGTTGGATGATGTCACCTGGGTGAATTCGTCCATCAGAGCGCCGCGCAGGTTGGCCCAACGCAAATCCGCGCCCAAAAGATTAGCGCCGCGCAGGTCTGTGTTGCGCAGAGAGGCTTCCTGGAGCGCGCTTTGTGAGAAATCAGCCCCGTGCAACGACGCGCCATCCAGCACGGCGAAACGAAGATCGGCGTTGTTCGCTCGGGCGCAGTCGAGGCGCGCACCGGTCAGGTTAGCGCGGCGCAGATATGCTCCGGTCAAATCGGCGTCGGCCAAGTCAACTTCGGTCAGGGATCGACCATCCATCACTGAATTGAGGATTTCCCACACTTGTCGCCACTTGGGGTCAAGACGCGTCTCGTCGTCGATGAGGGTCTGGTGCAAACGAGCGTTCTCCAGGCGCGCGCCCGTAAGCTCTGCGCTGTCCAGACGTGCATTGCTCAGGTCAGCCCCGGTCAGATCGACGCCGGCCAGGTTGACGCCGCTCAGATTCGCGCCGCGCAAGTCGGCGTTGGCCAGGTCGGCGCGCGCTGCGGGTTGAGTGACAATCTCCCAGACGCGCCGCCATTTGGGCGAGATGATCGTGGTCTCATCCAGCAAGACGCCCGCCCAACGTGCACCCTCAAGGATGGCGCCAGTGAGATCTGCCCCAGCCAGGTTACTGTGGGTCAGGTCGGCATTGAGCAGGCGCGCGCCACTCAGATCTGCTCCTTGCAGGTTGGCGGCTACGAGCGACGCATTCGTCAGTCCGGCGGCGTTTAGATTGGCTTTAGTCAGCCGTGCCTGATCAAGAATTGCTCCATTGAGGTTGGCGAAGTAGAGATTCGCCCGTTCGAGATTTGTCCCTGTCAGATCGGCGCTGCTCAGGTTGGCCCCGCGCAAATCCGCCGCGCTGAAATCCGCGTTGTGCAGGATGGCGCCGCGCAGGTCTGCGTCGCGGCAGTCAGGCGGGCACGTAGCCATCATGTCGCGCAGGAAAAAAATGTAGACAAAAAAGAGAGTCAGAAGCAGCAGGGGAAGGCCGATGACCAGGGTCAGATAGAAACGGTCGCGAGCAACGCGGCCGCTGCCGACATTCTCAGCCAGGTGATTCATCGCGAGTTCGCACAGGAGTTTTCACAAGTCACGTATTTGGGCATATTATAATGAATCATGCTCAGCATGATCGGTTATTCATTCCATTATCAACCCAAACACAAATGAGGAAGAAATGACAAACACTCTCAAAGTTGCGTTCATCGGTACGGGCGGCATCGCCCGCACCCACGTTCCAGGCTGGGTTGCATCGCCGCACGCGGAGATCGTGCTGGCCTGCGACATCAACCCAGCAGCGGCTGAGTCTTTTGCGAAAGCGCACAATCTCCCGGCATGGACTTCCAACCCGGCGGAGGTCTTTGCCAATCCCGACATTGACATCGTGGATGTCTGCACGCCCAACATGTTCCACACCCAGTTGGTGGTCGGCGCGCTGGATGCGGGCAAGCACGTAATTTGTGAGAAGCCGCTGGCGCCCACGCCCAACGAAGTGCGTCAGATGATTGCGGCACGCGATCGCGCTGGCAAGCTGCTCATGACCGCGCAGCATTTCCGCTTCCGCGGCGACTCTCAGGCCATGAAAAAAGAGATCGATCTGGGCGTGCTGGGCAATGTCTATCATGCCCGCAGTTGGATGCTGCGGCGCAACGGCTTTCATCACACGCCGGCCTTTGTCAGCAAAGCCCAGGCTGGCGGCGGCCCGTGCATCGACATCGGCGTCCACATCCTGGACTTGACATTGTGGCTCATGGGCAACCCCAAGCCCGTGGCCGTAACGGGCGTCGCCAAGGCGCCGCTTGCACACCATCCGGGACAGTTTGCCGCCTGGCACAATGCGCCCATCCCAACAGATGTGTTCGATGTGGAGGACTTTGCTTCGGCTTTCGTGCGTTTTGAGAACGGCGCGACGCTCGTGCTCGAGGTCAGCTGGCTGCTGCACCACAACATCGAAGGGGAGGACACACAGATCTGGCTTTATGGGGATGAGGGCGGGTGTCACTGGCCAAAGTCGGAATTCCTGAATACCAACTATGAAACCAGGCAGCTCTATAATCGAACCCTCAAGCTGACTCGCGACCGATTGGAGCCGCACGCCCAGGAGTGCTTTGAGTTCGCGCGCGCGGTTGTCGAAGGGGCGCCTTCGCCGGTGCCAGCAGAGCAGTCGCTCCAGGTCATTGCCATTCTCGATGGAGTCTATCGCAGCCAGAGCGAAGGACGGGAAGTGGCAGTGGATATTTGAGGAAAGAGGAAGTAGAAAAGAGGAAATAGGAAGTAGAAAAGGGGTAATGACCCTCTATCTCTTATTTCCTATTTTCTCCATCCTCGTACAGGTAGCAGGACGCCTCGTGGCCGCCCTCGCCCACGGTGAAGAGGGGCGGCGCTTTCTCCAGACAGCGATCCATACGATAACGACAACGTCCATAGAAGCGACAACCGCTGGCAACGATGGCGCGCATCTGCTCATCGTCCAGGGTGTTCACGTCGCCGCCCCATTTGACCGTCGGGTCGGGCACAGGAATCGACTCGATGAGCATCTGCACGTAGGGGTGCTTGGGTTCTTCGATGACCCGCGTCGTGATCCCCCGTTCGGCCACCGATCCCTGGTAAAGTAAATAGATGCGGTCGCCGATCTGGTAGGCCGTGGAGAGGTCGTGGGTGATGTAAAGGAACGAGATGTTGTGTTGGTCGCGCAGACGTAGCATGATGTCAAGGATCATGGCGCGCAGGCTGGCGTCCACCATGGAGACCGGCTCGTCGGCCACGATGAGCCGCGGTTTGAGCATGTAGGCGCGCGCTACCATCATGCGCTGGCGTTGGCCGCCGCTGAGTTGGTGTGGATATTTCTCCAGCACTTCCTCGCCGCGCATCCCCACCACATTGAGCGCCTCTTCCACCAATTGTTGTCCCTGCTGTTTGGTTTTGGCCAGTTTGAAGTTCTTCAACACCATGTCAAAGATGTGCTTGACCCGATAGAAGGGGTTGTAGACCGCATAGGGGTCCTGAAAGACCGCCTGCACTTCGCGGCGATAGGCCATGAGCTGCTGTTTGTTCATGGTGCCGACATCTACGCCATCGTAGACGATCTGGCCGGAGGTGATCTTGGTGAAACCCAGCACCAGGTTTGCCAGGGTGGTCTTGCCGCTGCCGCTCTCGCCGGCGATGGTGGTGATGGTGGCGGGGCGGTCGTCGATGGTGATGGTGAAGTCTTGCAGGGCGACAGTCACTTGCTTGCGGTTGAAAAAGCCGCCGCCGTAGATCTTCGTGGCGTTCTTGATTTCCAGTAGTGGAGCCATCTTGTTGATTGTCCTGATCTATTTGATTGGGCCAAAGTCTTCGCGGCTGATCCCCAATTCACGAATGATGCTCCGAACCCCCATTAATCCTTGCAGCACCTCAGCGACATTCGTCTGAATTTCAACGGGTGTGGATCCCTCCGTAACGAGACCAGGCACATCTGGACTGGTCACCGTATAGACTCCTGTCTCCTCATTCAACTCCGGATGAAGACGAACAGCGATCATCGATGTCTTGTCTTTCATGATTTGTTCAGGTCCAGAGTCAACTTTGCTAATGGCGCGTTTCTCTGGATGACTCGGCGCGCAGGCGACGCATCTCGGCTTCCAGAGCGGCCAACTGCTTTTGCAGAACGAGCCGCCCGGCAGCCTCGGCGGCGGCGCGAACCTCTGCCTGTTCAGCACGGTTCTCAGCCTGTTCGACGCGCATCTCGGCTTGATCGGGCTCGTTTTTCAGCTACGACGCGCGCCTCCATGACCGTTGGGTAGTGCTCAAACGGTCTGCCTTCTGCGTTGTAGCAAAGAACCCGGTTGTCCTCCAGCCCGATCCAGACCTGCGCTGGCTCCAGCCACAGCCAACCACGTTCATTGGGAGCAAGTTCGACATAGCCAAAGGTTGGCATAGAACCCTCTCCTTGCGGCGATGCAGCCGCCTTCACTCCTCGCTCGAACTCCTCCTCCGTCACCGATGTGTTCGCCTCAGCGATGTAGATCAACAACGTGCGCAGCATCTCCAACCCGCTCTCGTGCTGCACCAATTCCCCCAGCAAGCCCAATATCTGCGGCAAGCGTGGCCCAAACGCCGGGTCGAAGATGTGCTTCATCAACAGAAAACCCACCTGCAAGATCGCCTCGCCCCGAATCTCCTCATCCGAATGGTCGATAGATCCGTCAGCAGGTTGTGAAAGTGGGGCGTATAGGGCTGCAACGCTTCCGGTGACTCAACCAGGTCGGCGAACTCCGTCGAGTAGCTCCATCTCTCCTGCCCGTGATAGAATCGTTTGAGCAATTGCTCATATTGTGCGTGAGGCCCAATCCAGAACCAGACGATTTCATCTTCCCTCATTGCACCAATCGCCCGGTAATCCAGATTGATGCGAACCGAATACACGAGACGCTGTTCATGGACACGCTTGAAGCGGAGGCTTGGTGGTACGGGTTCTGCTTGAAGAGATGATAGGCTTCTCGCGCTTGCTGACGCACTGACGCCGGTAATGCAGCTAACCCTTTGCGAAATCGATCTGTGGTAACCGACTTCATAGGCGCGATGGATCAAGCGGTTTTGTCTTCCCTGCGTCGTGCTCTGCAAGCGCTTCATCCGCCAGAAACGAGAGCAAATCCTGTGAATCTGCAAACAAAGCATCCCAGCGTTTTTCTGATTCAAGTTCAGCTAAGAGCCAGGCAGCGATCTCGTCCTGTTGAAACGAAGGCAGTTGAGCCGCCTCACGGAATGCCCGTTCGAGTAATTGTGTCATGCACCTATTTTATCGCGTCCGACAAAGTCTACAAAACAACAGCCCGACGACGATCCAGGCTTATTCATACAAATGGCACGCGGTCTGGTGACGCGACGTGTGCTCTGTGAGCAACGGTTTGACCGCGCGGCACTTCTCCATGACGTGGGGGCAGCGCTCTTGGAAGATGCAGCCCGGCGGCGGATTGCGCAGGTCATGGGTCAAGCCTTCGGTCAGCTTGAGCGGTTTGCGCTCCTTGATCGACGGGATCGACTCGATGAGCAGTTGGGTGTAAGGGTGCATGGGGTTGGCGAAAATGTTCGCCACCGGCGCCACCTCCACCATGTGCCCGGCGTACATGACCGCGATGCGATCCACCAACTGGGCTTGTAACCCCATGTCGTGGCCGATGAGGATCATGGAGACGCCCATGCTTTTTTTGATCTCCAGCAGCGTCTGCGCCACCACGCGCTGCACCACCACGTCGAGCGCGCTGGTTGGCTCGTCGGCGATGATGAGCGACGGGTGGAGCGCCACAGCCATGGCGATGCAGACGCGCTGTTTCATGCCGCCGCTCAACTCGTGAGGATACATGTCATAGATGCGGCTGGGCAACCCCACCTGCTGAAAGAGATTGAGGGTGCGCTCCTTGAGTTTCTTCTTGTTCTGTTTGCCTTCATGGGTCTCGATGGCCTCACGGATCTGGTCGCTGATGCGCATGACCGGGTTAAGGGAGTTCATCGCGCCCTGGGGCACCAATGCCAGCGCCTTCCAGCGCATGTTGCGCAGCTCGCCTTCATTGAGCTTGGTGAGGTCGGCGCCCTCCAGCCAGGCCTCGCCGTCCACGATGCGCCCCGGCGGCTGCACCATGCGCAAAATGGCCATGGCGGTGGTGGTCTTGCCGCAGCCCGACTCGCCCACCAGCCCCAGAATTTCGCTCTCGTAGACTTTGAAGCTGACGTCATCCACGGCCCGCACGTTGCCGGTGGGCGTGGCGTAATATACTTTCAAACCGCGCACATCCAACACCACCTTGCTGGCGCTGGCCGGCGCATCGCTCACGTCATGGGTCAGTTGTACACTCATGCGGCCTTCAATCCTCTCAGGCGTGGGTTGGCGATCTCATCCAGGCCGGTGGTCATGAGGAAGAGACCGGAGAAGACAACGATCAGGGCGATGATGGGAATGCCCCACCACCACCACATGCCGCGCAGCACGGCAGCCGCGCTAATGGCATAGTAGATGGTCATGCCCAGGGTGGGGATACGCGTCGGCCCCAGACCAAGCACTTCCAGGCCGGTCGCCGCCAGAATTGCGCCCGAGACATTGCCCGTATAGCTGGCAGCAATGTAGGGCAGCATGTTGGGCATCATCTCGCCGAACATGATGGAAAAAGAGCTGGCGCCGGAAATGCGCGCCATGTTGACATAGCCGCGTTCACGCATACTGAGCACCTGGGCGCGGATCAGGCGTGTGGGCCCCGGCCACAAGAAGAGCGCCAGCAGCACCGCCATGTTCTCGATCTGCAGCACTCTGACATAAGCGCCGATGACGATGAGCACCGCCAGCACCGGGATGACGATAATGGCGTCGGAGAGCGTGCGGATGACGGCGTCCACCCAGCCGCCCAGATAGCCGGCCGTAAAGCCCAAAACGACGCCGATGAACATGGCGATGGTGGCGGCAATGAGTCCAATGCGCAGCGAGCGGGGCGCGCCCACCAATAGCACCGCCAGCATGTCGCGCCCGCTGCTTTCGGTGCCCAGGGGATGCTCCCAGGTGGGTACGCCAAAGCGAGAATAGGCCGCCGCGCCGACACGCGTCGTTTGCTGTCCAGATTGCGCTCCGCTTGTTTGCTGACTGGCGAGCGGATTGCCGCCGGTCATGGAACCACCGGATTGCGAGCTACCAGTGGCCGGTGTGGCGCGGGCAAAGGGATTGCCGCCGGTCATGGATCCTCCAGACTGGGATCCGGCTGTGGCCGGCGTGGCCTGGGCAAAAGGATTGCCGCCCGTCACGGAGCTGCCACGTGGCGTGGCAGCAACCCGATCGCCGCCTGACGCAGGGGCGACCGTCGGTCTGACTTGCGCCGCCGAAGATTGGGCCTGGCTGGGCGGCACAGTACCCAGTGCGCTCTGCTCATAACCGGGCGCCCAGGGTGGGGGCAAATTTAGTGGCGACGAGGCTGGATAGGAAAGCGATTCTTTCCACACCAGGCGGCCAATCGGCCCCATGAGCATGATGAAAAGCACCATGCCTAGCCCCACAAGAAACTTGGTATTCAACCAGGGCGAGTCCCAACGGTTGAGACCGGCCTTCTTGCGGGTTTGCGCTTGCCCGCCAGGTATGCTTTGGGCTGTCGTCGTCATGGCTCAACCTCGTTCGAAGCTAATGCGCGGGTCGATGAGCGGATAGGATAGATCCAGAATAAGCACCAGTGTGGCTGTGGTGAAAACCAACATGAAAACGATGCCCTGGATCAATGTATAGTCCGATGTGACGATGCCCTGGTAAAGCAGATAGCCCACGCCTGGATAAGCAAAGATATACTCCACCAACACCGCGCCGCCAACGATGCCGCCCAGACTGAGCGTCAGCGCCGTCACCTGGGGCAGGATGGAGTTGCGCACGCCGTAGAGCCAGAAGATGCGGCTGGGCTTGAGTCCCTTAGCCTGGGCCAGAATCATGTAGTCTTCGCCGGCGGTGGTGATCATCATGCCGCGCATACCCAAGGCCCAACCGCCCATGGAGGCGATGACGATGGCCAGGGCCGGCAGGATGGCGTGATAGCCGATGCTGGCAATGTAGGGCAAGTTGAAGCCGGCGGTCAAGCCGCGTCCGACGGACCCCGAGGCCGGCAGCCACTTCAGTCCGAAGGCGAAAATATAAATGAGCAGAATCCCCAACATGAAGAAGGGTATCGAGGTGAAGGTGAGACTCACCGGCAGCAGGTTGCGGATCCAACCAGGCGTGCGTTGCCAGGCCATGAGCGCGCCGATGGTGTTGCCGATGGCAAAGGAGATCAAAACCGCCACCAAGAGCAAACCGACGGTCCAGGGCAACGCATTGAAGACCATGTCTTCAACGCGGCTGGGGAAACTGGCGAGAGAATAGCCCAGGTCGAAGCGCAGGGAATTGCCAACATAGCGCAGATATTGAATCGGCAACGGGTCATCCAAACCAAAGCGCGCTCGCCACGCATTGATGAGCTCTGCTGCGTTTTCAATGTAACCGGATTGTGCGATCATGCGGTTGATCATGCCGGTCACCGGGTCGCCCGGCGCCAGACGGGGGATCATAAAAATGATTGTTGTGCCCAGCCAGATGGTCAGAAACCACATGCCGACGCGTTTGAGAACATACTTCCAGGTGAGTCCGCCCATATCATTGTCCTATCATTCAGCACTTGGATCACTCTGCCCGATATCTACATTTCTAGTACACGTGGGCGCAAGTAACCCAATGGTTGTCATGCTGAGCGCCAGCGAAGCATCTCGCGCTGCCACCCAGATGCTTCACTGCGTTCAGCATGACAATACCACCGGCTCATTTAGGCCCACGTGTACTAGTACACGTGGGCGCAAGTAACCCAATGGTTGTCATGCTGAGCGCCAGCGAAG
>CAZLMM010000061.1:0-39686 GCA_964560495.1 uncultured Caldilineaceae bacterium | reverse complement strand
GCCGTCGATCCCTTGACGCGCTGGAACGCCAACCGCCTGGCCGACCTGGGCCACATGCCCAAGGATACATCGGTTACGGCCAAGACAGTTGCAGGGCGGTCGAGCAAGGTGGTGGAGCTGCCGGCGTCCAAGCGCAAAGTGGAGATCACCATCCACGGCGACGATGACTTCGCCTGGGTCTATGACAAGAAACGAGGCCGCTATCTGACCGAGGATGAGTTCGAGGTGGAAATCCGCCAGCCGGTCAACAAGCTGCTGCCAAGATCGTATCATTTGCAACATGGCGCGCAGAGTACAGTGGACACCTACTATCTGCGCAAGCTCAACAACGACATGGACGCCGTGCTGAAAAAGACCGAGGGTGTAGGACATGTGGGCCCGGTGGTGGAACTATCGTGGAACGCCAAAGGCGAGCTGATGACCAAGACCTTCAGCGCCGAGCAAGCGCGCGCGAAATTCATGAAACAGGGCTGGTTCTGGAATCCGGCGTGGGATGCCACCAAGTCTTATGCAGCCGAAGCCGGATTGGGCGATCTGGCCGTGGCTGGCGCAAAAACTGTGTGGAACACCGGGAAGATGCTCAACTACCTGACGCCGCCCATGCAAATGGCGCCGGTGCGGGCCGCCAACATGTACATCAACGCCATCAACGAGAAGTAGCATCGCGCAGCGTCCTTGTTGTTTCATAATCGCACAGGATGGGCATTAGGGCAGGCAGGCCAATACTGGCCTGCCTGTCTTTGTCTGATTATGTCTGTGGAAAGTGATTGATTATACTGACTCTCCATGCACCAAGTTTTCGCTCGACCACGTAGGAACACCTCTTCTCGTTATCGAACCGAATTGTGGCTCTTGCTCGCCCCCTTCTTGATCGGCGCGTGTGTGTTGATCCTCTTGCCTGGTCTGGTCATGGCAGGGCTGGCCTTCACTCGTTATGACGCGCTATCGTCGCCGGTGTGGGCTGGCGTGGAAAATTTCGTCGCCATCTTTCGACGTGAAATCTTCTGGATTGCGATGCGCAATTCGTTGCTCTTTGCTGCATTGGCTGCGCCCCTCCAGGTGCTCGGCGCGTTCATGCTGGCTCTGCTCCTTTACCCATCCCGACCCGGCGTGCGCCATTATCGCATCTCGGCCTATCTGCCATCGGTCATCCCCGACGTAGCTTTTGCGCTCATCTGGCTCTGGCTACTCAATCCGCTCTATGGACCGGTCAACCACTTTCTGGGCTGGGTGGGGCTGCCGCAGCCAGCCTGGCTCGCCGATCCCGACACTGCGCTGTTATCCCTGGTCATCATGTCGTGCTTTCGCATTGGCGAAGGCATGATCGTGCTGATTGCCGCGCTTCAGGGCATTCCACCGGAGTATCATCAGGCAGCTGCCCTGGATGGCGCAGGTCGGCGGCAGATCTTCCGCTACATCACGCTGCCGCTGTTGGCCCCCTGGCTGCTGCTGCTGTTCATTCGCGATGTTTTGCTCAGCGCGCAGAACACCTTCACGCCCATCCACATGATGACCGAGGGCGGCCCTGGCTACGCCACAACTCTATTGCCCTATTTGATCTTCAATGAGGCGTTCAGCCACTTTCGCATCGACCACGCCGCCGCCATGATGATCATCATGTTTGCCGTCGTTGCCGCTCTCTTGTGGCTGGCCCACAAGATGGCGCGAGGCTGGGGATACGCCGATGAAATCTAAGCGGCTGACGGCGGAGCGGGCGCTCTGGCAGCTCACTGCCTTGAGCATGGCGTGTCTCTTCACTGGGCCGTTGCTCTGGGTTTTGACCAATTCTCTCCGTTCAGTGGGGCTGCCGCCTTCCCACACCTTCGAGTGGTTTCCCCAGCCTTTTGCCTGGTGGAACTATGTGGAAATCTTTCGCATCGTTCCCCTGGGCCGGCAGATCGCCAACTCCTTTTTTGTCAGCGTCATCGGAGCAGGGATCACGCTTATTACAGCGTCGTGGGCGGGCTTTGCCATGTCCCAGTTGCCGGCCGCCTGGCAGCGCCGGCTTGTTGGCCTGGCTATTGTTCTGCTCATGACGCCCAGCGCTGCCGTTTGGCTGCCACGCTACGTGCTCTTTTCCTGGATTGGGCTGATCGACACTTACGCTGCGCTTGTTGCGCCGGCGGCCATGGGAACAAAATCGCTCTATGCACTGATGTTCTTCTGGACTTTTCGGCGGACGCCGGGCGAGATCTTTGAATCCGCGCGACTGGACGGCGCTGGCGCGCTCACCATCTGGCGGCGCGTGGCTCTACCTTTGGCCCTACCCACCACTTTGGCTGTTGCGCTGCTCGCCTTCAGCCACTATTGGAGCGACTTCGTCGATCCGCTGCTCTATCTGAAGTCGCAAAGCCATTACACGCTGGCTGTGGGGCTGCGCATGTTTCAGCAGATGGGGGCCGCCAACTGGTCGTTGCTCCTGGCTGCGGTGGTAGTGATGGCTGCGCCCGTTGTGATTGTCTATCTGGCGATGCAGCGATTCATCCCAGATGACCTGGGGCTGAAGGGTGTGATGAAATTGCAGCGATTGGATGGAGACGGAGGTACGTTCAGATGATAGCCGGATGTAGCTCACGTTAGAGACACGAGATGGTGGCGGAGAAGGTTCTGCTCTGCGGAGTGGTCTGAGTGCGCCGTCCACCTCATGCCGGTACGGCAACCTGCCCTCAACTTGAAGTACACCCGCTATAGACTCAATCAGATAAAGGGGAAGGCAACGACCCCAGATCTATCTGAGGCAACAGCTCGCCGGGAATCGCTCGCATATGCTCGTCGCGATGCACCAATACCGCTTGTTTCACTTGCGCCGTCCCGGCGATCAACGCATCAACCAGAGGGAGTCGCTGTGGTGTATGGTTGCTGATTGCAAGAGCGGCGAACGCTGCTGCGACATCCACAGAGGCTACGCTGTCGAAAAGCAGCTCATAGTTGGCGAGAGTTTGCTCTGTTTGCTCCGCAGTGGCGCCCAATGCGCGCAGGCGCCGACCAAATTCTGTGAGCGACACACTTGCGATGATGATCTCCGCTGTGTCAGACTCGAAGAGAGCCTGAACCTCCTGCCATCCTGCTTCCTGGCGATAGTGTGCGAGCAATGCCGATGTATCGAGCAAATGGCGCACGGAATCAGCTCTCTTCAACACGCTCTGCAATCAATTCCGCCACTGCATCACGCGCAGGGGATAATCCTCGTCCTGCGCCAAGCAAACGACGCGCCATCTCGCCGCGATCGGGAATGATGCGGACGAGAATTTCGTCTTTGCCTTCGAGTGGCTGCCAGTCGAGGCGATAGCCTGGCTTGATGCCAAAGCGCCGTCCAACTTCAGCCGGTATGGTAACCATATTTTTCTGGGTAACTGTTGTTATCATGGGGTCATTTTATTCATGGTAATTGCGTTTGTCAAGTCAATTGGATGGTTCGGGTCTACTCCACGGTTATACGGCGGCTTGTCCCTAACTTGAATTACACCCGGATGGTTTCAGAGCATGATTGGACAAGGAATGTCAGAAAAGGTCTTTACACTCATCGTTGCTCTTGTCATTGTGCTGGCGGTGTGCGCCCCGCTTCAGCCTCAGATGGAAGAGATAGAAGGGGGTATTGACGAAACTCAACTCACATTCATGATTTCCGGCGACCCCACCGACAGCGCCGCCTACCAATCCCTCATCGATGCATTCGTTGCGGAACGTCCGGAGATTACCATCAACCTGATCAATATCCCCAGCAGCGGCGACTTTGGCAAACGACTGACTGCTGACTTCGCCGCTGGCGCGCCGCCTGATGTTTTCCTCATGAATTATCGCCGCCTTGGCCCCTATGTCTCAAGAGGCGCGGTCGAGATGTTGACCACCCATCTTGCCGATAGTAGCCAGATCGACGCTGCGAACTATTACCCCCAGGCGTTGGATGGCTTCACCTGGCAAGGCGATCTGGCCTGTATGCCCCAAAACATGTCCAGTCCCGTCATCTATTACAACAAGGCGATATTCGATGCAGCTGGCTTGCCCTATCCCCACGACGACTGGACGTGGGATGATTTCGTGGCGACAGCCAAAACGCTGACGCAAAATTTCGACAGAGACGGTCTCATCGATATTTACGGCCTTGGCGTTGAGCCATCGCTTGTGCGTGCGGCGCCTTTCATCTGGATGAACGGCGCCGACATCGTGGATGACCCGGCAGCGCCCACCAGACTCACACTGGATTCACCGGCAAGCAAAGAGGCGCTGGCCTGGTTCATCGCCTTGCAGACAATTCACAAAGTCGTCCCCGACGCCGTCGCAGAGGAATCGGAGAGCAGCGAGAGCCGCTTTCTCAACGGTCGGTTGGCGATGCTCATGGAGAGTCGGCGGGCGTCTCCCGAATTCCGCGCAATTCAGGCTTTTGACTGGGATGTGGCAGCTCTGCCGGTGGGAAAAGAGCGCGCTAGCATCCTCCACTCTGACGCCTACTGCATAAGCGCAGCGAGCAAACACAAAGATGCAGCCTGGGCGTTCATTGAATTCGCCAATACGGACCAGGGCCAATCCATCCTGGCGCAGACGGGACGCACCGTACCATCGCTGCGGGCCCTGGCTCAATCGCCTGTCTTCATCGACCCGAACGCCAGGCCCGCCAACAGCCAGGTCTTCCTCGAGGCAATCCCATCCATCCGCCATTTGCCGCTCATGACGACCTGGAACGACATCGAGGGAGTCGTCGACCATGAGCTGCGCAGCGCCTACTTCGGCCTGATCACTCTGGATGAAGCCATCGAGACAGCCAACCGACGCAGCGCCGAATTCTTCGAGTGAGTTCCCCGCACCGTGGCGGCGTAATCGTTCACCATTCACAGTTTTCAATTTATACTTTGCTCTGTTTGAGACCAGGAGTTTTCGCAGGCCAAAAACTCCTGGTCTCAAAGCAACCGCAGTATAAAATTCGGCATAGTCAGCCAGGTCGCCGGTCAATCGTCCACCAATCGTCTTGATTCGATCCTTGACAATTTGCCTGTTGCCAACAGATCATCCATGATCGAACAACTGCGCATCGCCGCTTCTCGAAGTCAAGCAGACTTTGTGAGTCTGGCGGTTACCCTATGAGGCACATTCCATGACATCATTCGTAATCGAGGGCGGACGCCCTCTCCGCGGCTCAATCCGCCCTATCGGCAACAAAAATGCAGCGTTGCCGCTCCTGGCTGCTTGCCTGCTCACTGACCAGCCTGTCATTCTTCACAATCTGCCTCTCATCGGCGACGTGTCTATGATGATCAGGATTCTGGCCGGGCTGGGGGTCGAGATCGATCAACGGGACAACACCATCACCCTTTGCGCCCGCAATCTGCGGAGCCTGACGCCCGACCCTGCCCTCTTCAGCCAGATTCGCGGCTCGCTGACCATTATGGGGCCGCTGCTGGCGCGCTTCGGTCACTTTTCCGTAGGGCGTACGGCCGGCGGCGACGACATCGGACGACGGCGCATCGACACACACCTGCAGGTGCTGGAAGGCCTGGGCGCTGCCATGATGCACAACGGTAAGTTCGAGTTACGCGCCCATGGCCGGCTGCAAGGTCGTGATATTCTATTGGACGAGGCGTCGGTGACGGCGACGGAAAATGGCGTGATGGCGGCCGCCCTGGCCAAAGGCGTGACGGTGTTGCGCAATGCGGCCAGCGAGCCGCACGTGCAGGATGTTTGTCGCCTGCTGGTGAAGATGGGCTGCCGTATCGAGGGCATCGGCAGCAATGTACTGACGATTCATGGCTGCGATAGCTTGCAAGGCGGCGAGCTGCACATCAGCGCGGATTTCATCGAGGTGGGCAGTTTCATTGGCTTGGGCGCCATCACGCCAGGCGAACTGCGCATCGTAGGCGTCACGCCGGATCATCTGCGCATGACCCAAATGGTTTTTGGCGACCGCCTGGGCGTGCGTATGCGCCTGGAACATGACCCCGGCCAGCCGGTCGAACTGGCCCATACGCTGGTTATCGAAGAACAGCAAGACCTGTGTATCAAACCCGACTTTGGCGGCGCGGTGCCCAAAATCGACGATGCGCCCTGGCCGGCCTTTCCACCCGACCTCATGAGCATCGCGTTGGTGACTGCAACCCAAGCCAAAGGCACGGTGATCATCCACGAGAAGATGTACGAAAGCCGGCTCTATTTCGTGGACAAGCTCATCACCATGGGCGCGCAGATCATCCTGTGCGACCCACATCGTGCGGTTATCGTGGGGCCGCGGCGGCTGGTGGGCCAGCAGGTGACCAGCCCCGACATCCGCGCCGGCATGGCGTTAGTGTTGGCCGCGCTTTGCGCCGAAGGTGTGACCACCATTGGCAACGTAGAACAAATCGACCGGGGCTACGAACGCATCGACGAGAAGCTACGCAGCCTGGGCGCAAAGATTGAGCGCGTGGGGTGAGTGAACGGGAGTAGAGCCGCTCCTGGGAATCAGATTGCCGGGATTCAGAAGGACGGGTATAATCGTGAGAGCAGATCGTTGTGCGACAGTGAATAAGCGATTAAGCGATATGATGTCGATACGGAGTCGTGAACATCTATGATGACAATCCAGTTGACAGCTACTGTAGATCAGGATGGCATCGTTGTGCTTACATTACCGTCCAATGTGCCTCCTGGGAATCATGAAATGGTGCTTATCATTCAACCCACAGCTACGTATCAACAAGCTAACGGAGGTGAACAGCGTGATATGCCTGCTTTACTCCCAATGCAAAAGATTAGCTTGCCGGTTCATCACTCTGGTCTCGTAGATTCCCAATTCACCTTCAGGCGCGAGGAAATCTATGACGACTGGGCGCGCTGATCTGATGTTTATCGATACAAATATTCTCGTCTATTCGACGCTGGATCAGTCACCGCTGCACATTGTTGCAAAGGATTTCATAGAGCGAGCGGGTGAGTGCAATCTTTCCCTTTGGGTCAGTCGCCAGGTGTTGCGCGAATATGCCGTTGTTATCACTCGACCGCAACTGATCTCCCAACCACTCATTGCCATGGATGCGGCCAGGCATGTTCAAGCCTTTGAGCAACGCTTCCAGGTCGCCAACGAAGATGCCCGCGTCACCGCCCAACTGCGATCACTCATGATCTCAATCCCTCTGGCAGGAAAGCAAATACATGACGCCAATATCGTAGCGACAATGCTAGTGTACGGCATCGGTCGACTTCTGACCCACAACATCGATGACTTCAAGCGTTACACCCATTTGATCACCATTGACCCGCTTGTGGATGGATCACTCGCGGCATGAATCATCATAGAAGATAGGAATGCAGTGAATGACTTCAATGAACGATGGGGCTGTGACCGCGATTCAACAGGCAGTCGCCGGACACGCCGATGACATCATCGCCTTTCTCCGTGAGCTGTGCGCCATCCCATCCATGGACTCGCAGATCGGCCCTGTGGGTGAGCGCGCCCAGGCCGAGATGCGCAAACTGGGCTTCGACAAGGTCTGGTTCGACAGCATGGGCAACACCGTGGGGCAGATCGGCAGCGGCCCACGCAAGATCATCTTCGACAGCCATATCGACACCGTGGGCATCGGCGACCCCAGCGAGTGGCAGTGGGACCCCTTCCAGGGCAAGATCGAGGACGGACGCTTTTACGCCCGCGGCGCCTGCGACGAAAAGGGCAGCACTCCGGGGATGATCTATGGCCTCGCCATCGCCCACCGTCTGGGGCTGCTGGAGGGCTGGACGGGTTACTACTTCGGCAATATGGAGGAGTGGTGCGATGGCATCGCCTGCCATGCCCTGGTGGAGCACGAAGGGTTGCGTCCCGACTATGTGGTCATCGGCGAGCCGACCAAGATGCAGGTCTATCGTGGGCACAAGGGCCGCGTCGAAATGCAGATCGTTTCCAAGGGGCGCAGCGCGCACGCAGCCAGTAATCACCTGGGGGATAACGCCATCTATAAGGTGTTGCCCGTCATCGAGGGCATCAGCCAGCTAGAGCCGCAACTAGGCGACCACCCTTTCTTGGGGCACGGCAAGATCACCGTCTCGGACATGAAAGTACAGACGCCCAGCATCAATGCGGTGCCCAATGAGTGCATCGTCTATGTAGATCGACGCGTCACTTTTGGCGAGGGTGTGGAACAGGTCATCGAGCAGGTGCGCCGGCTCATCCCCGAGCCATACCGTAGCAACGGCGAGATCACCGTGGAGATGATGACCTACGCCGAGCCGAGCTACACGGGCTTCGTCTTTCCGGTGGACAAGTACTTCCCGGCTTGGGCGCTGGATGAAGAACATCCTCTGGTGCAGGCAGGTTTGCGGGCGGCGCGGCTCATCGGCCTGCCGGAACATGCGCCGGGCAAATGGAACTTCAGCACCAACGGCATTTACTGGGCCGGAAAGGCCGGCATTCCCTCCATCGGCTTTGGCCCCGGCGAGGAGGAGACGGCCCACACCGTGCGCGACAGCGTGCTCCTGGCCGACGTGGTCAAGGCGACTGAGTTTTATGCGATCTTACCGGCGCTGATAGACTGATAGAGGGATATCGGAAAGGCGGTGTTCTATTGGGAAGCTCTCCAATGATCTTGTTGGACACACATACATGACTCCGACCTCGCGTATCGCTGTTGTCGCCATCGGCGGCAACTCACTCATCCAGGACAATCGCTTTCCCGATGTGTCGCGCCAATGGGATGCGGTGCGCACCACCGCCAGCCGCGTGGCCGACATGGTCGAAGCCGGCTGGACAACGGTCATCACCCATGGCAACGGGCCGCAGGTGGGCTTTATCTTGCGGCGCAACGAACTGGCCGCGCCCCAGGTGCACCCCACGCCCCTCGACCTGATCGTGGCCGACACCCAGGGCAGCATCGGCTTCATGCTGCAACAGACGCTCAACAACGAGTTTCACCAGCGGCGCATTGCTCGCCAGTGCATCACCCTGGTGACGCAGGTGCGCGTCGAGGCCGACGACCCGGCGTTCAAGAACCCCACCAAGCCCATCGGCAGCTTCATGGATGAAGCGCAGGCACGCGCCTTCGAGCAGGAGGGGTGGCAGGTGATGGAAGACGCGGGACGCGGCTGGCGACGCGTCGTCGCTTCGCCAGAACCCGTCGAGATCGTCGAACAAGCGGCAATCGCCCAGGCAGTCGCCATGAACTGGATCGTGGTGGCCGTGGGCGGCGGCGGCATCCCGGTGGTGCGCAACGCCAAAGGCGAGCTGCGCAGCGTCTATGCCGTCATCGACAAAGACCGGGCCAGCAGTCTTCTCGCCAGCGCCATCGGCGCAGACCTTTTCCTCATCAGCACCGGCGTGGAAAAAGTAGCCATCAATTTCAAAAAGCCCGATCAACGCGATCTGGACTTCCTCACGGTCAATGAAGCGCGCCGCTATCTGGCTGAGGGACAATTTGGGAAGGGCAGCATGCAGCCCAAAATCGAAGCCTGCATCCGCTTCCTGGAACAGAGCGCCAATCCCGACGCTTACGCCCTCGTCACAAACCCCGAGAACCTGGCGCGGGCGTTGGCCGGCGAAACCGGCACACGGCTTGTGCGTGGATAAACCAGCTCATCCGATCACGAACGTTAACATTCATAGTGTATGTTGTGTTGGTCATGCGCCGGCGGGGCTTCCACCTGTTTCGGGTTATCCGCATCTTGCATCGGGAATTGTTGCGGATACATCCATTTGATTGACGATTGAAGCTGCATTGGCTATACTGAGACTCGTTGGGTACAATAGCGGCGCGAATCCACAAGTGATTCTTGTTTATGGATAGCACACTGACGACGACAAACCTTTCCGTCCCACAACACAAGGCTCGTTCCGCCGGCGTCAGCTGGTTTGCTGGACGACAAGGTCGTCGTCTCCGCGAGGCGTTGCTTGCCTATCTCTTTCTTCTCCCTGCTTTCCTGATCGTCGGCACGTTTGGCCTCTTTCCTCTGTTGTTTGCCGCGTTTGTAAGCACCCAGCGCGGCATCAACAAGATCGTTGGGCGCTATGACGCTCTGGCCAACTACGTCGCTGCCATCGACAGCCTGGCATACATCCTGGGTTTTTGGGGCGCGGGTATCCTGGTCGCCCTGGCAATTCATCGCATCATACAGAATCAGCGAATCGCCCGGGAGGAAGGCCGTCGCTACTGGCTGTGGGCTGCTCCTGGCGTGCTCATTGGCGTCAGTCTGGCCTGCGGAGTGGGTTTCATTCTGCGATTGCTGCCCCTGCTGCTGCAAATCCCAGAACAGATGCGCGGCGCGCGTAACACGCCTGAAGAGTTTCGCCAGCTGGCCTGGGAAGCGTTCACCAGCCCGACAGTGCAACAGGCTCTTTGGGCGACAATCCTCACGTTGGCTGCCGGCTCTGTTCTGGCCTGGTTGGTGACTCGCTCTCTGCGCCGTCGACATGACTATGGCAATTATGCCGGCGTTTTCACCGGCGCCACGCTGCTGATTGTCTTGGCTGCGGCCATTCTCTATCTGACCATTAGCGAAGCGTTGGGACAATACGCCCTGGCGCTGGAAACGGGCGGCGGCGTTGATTTTTGGGTGGAGATCGTCACCATCAGCGCCGGCATCGTTCTGCTCTTTCTTTCCTGGTTGCTGTGGCGCAGCGCAAGCGGTCGCGATTCGATGCTGGGGACGCTGCTGCGTTTGGGCGGCGCGGCGGCGCTCATCGTCGGCGGCTGGGCGCTCATCGCCGAGCTGCCGGTGGTCATCAGCCGGGGCGACCCGGTTTGGTGGCTGGGACTGCTCAATACGGTCTACTACTCGCTTGGCACAATCCCGGCCCAACTGATCATTTCGCTGCTGTTGGCTGTGCTTCTTTTCCAGGGAATCCGCGCCAAATCCTTCTTCCGTGTGCTTTATTTCCTGCCCTATATTGCGCCTTTTGTGGGTACAGCGGCAGTTTTCAAGATTCTCTTTTCCAGCCGCCCGAATGGCCCGGTCAACAGTATCATGCAATTCTTTGGTCTGCCGCCGCAGCTCTGGCTCAACCAGCCGGAGGGCATCTTTCAGATGATGGTCGGCGACAGTGTGCAACTTCCCACCGTGCTGGCGGGTCCGAGCCTGGCGCTGGTGGTGATCATGATTTATGGCGTATGGACATTTTTCGGTTTTAACACTGTCATTTTCTTGGCCGGGCTGGGCGGCATTCCAGCCGAAATGTATGAAGCGGCAGCCATTGACGGCGCCGGGCGCTGGCCCCAATTTCGTTACATCACGCTGCCGCTGTTGTCGCCCACCATCTATTTTCTGACGCTCTATTCCGTCATTGGCACCTTCAAGGCCTTCAACCACATCTACGTGTTGCGCACCGGCGCGGCGCTTGGCACCACGGATACGGCCAGCGTGGTGATCTTCCAGGTCTTCAAGCGCGACCTGCGTTTTGGCTATGCGTCGGCCTTGGCCATCCTCCTGCTTTTGATCATCATCATGTTGACCGTTGTCAATAACCGCATTGCCAGCAAGCGGGTGTTCTATGGCTGATTCGTTGACATTGCCCCGCGCCACTACAGCCAGCAAAGCCAAGACGCCTGGCCCTGGTCTGCATATTGGGCGCATCCTTACTTATTCGATACTCATTATCGGAGGAGCGGTGGCGGTCATCCCTTTTCTCTACACCGTGAGCGTGTCGCTCATGAACCTGACCGAGGCGACGGGCGGCGCCTGGCTGCCTAGCACACCGCAATGGAGCAATTACACTCGCGCCTGGAATCAGGCCAACTTCTCTCAGTATTTCTGGAACAGCATCCGCATCGGCGCCATCACCCTGTCGGGCGAAGTTGTCTTCTGTACGTTGGCGGCTTACGCCTTCGCCCGTATGCAGTTCTGGGGCAAGAATCTACTCTTCAGCCTGCTCCTCGCCACACTTATGCTGCCCGAAGCAGTGATCTGGGTGCCCAATTTCATTACGGTGTCGTGGCTGGGGCGAGTGGGTCCCCTGCCGTGGATCAACAACTGGCCGGCGCTGACAATCCCTTTCATGGCCGGCGCGTTCAGCATTTTCCTGCTGCGCCAGTTTTTCCAACAGATTCCCGATGAGTTGTGGGATGCAGCGCAGATCGACGGCGCAGGGCACGTGCGCTATCTGCTGCAAGTGATGATCCCTTTGTCCAAAGCGCCGATCATGACCGTACTGCTCTTCGGCTTCATCGGCTCATGGAATGCGCTGGCCTGGCCGATTCTGGTGACGACGACGCCCGACTGGCGTCCCATCTCTTATGGATTGCTGGCTTTCCTCGATGAAGCCGGCTCCCAGTTTCATTTGCAGATGGCCGGTTCGGTGATCACCATGGCGCCCATCATTCTTTTGTACTTTTTCACCCAGAGGACTTTCATCGAAGGTATTGCCACCTCTGGGTTGAAGGGGTAGGATCAAACGACGCGATTCGGACTATCTTGTGTGAAGTGAAGTAGTACAAAGAATCAAGGAGACACCTATGCAAAAACGTTCTATCCTCTTTTCCGTTGTCTTGCTGGCGGTTCTAATCTTGTCGGCGTGCGCGCAGCCCGTGGCGCCCGCGCCTGCGGCGGAATCCGCTGCCGAGGCGACCGCGGCGCCGGAGGAAGCTGCTCCTCCGGCCGAAGGCGATGAGTGCGCCCCGGCGGCTGATGGCGACTACGCTGGCGCTGACCCGCGCGGCCAATCTGTCATCTGGTGGCACAATCACAGTGGTTCACGCGAGGAAAAACTCGCCGTGATCGTAGACGAGTTCAATTCGACCAATCCGTGCGGCGTCACCGTCGTCGCCCAGAATCAGGGCGGCTATGATGACATACGCGATAAGGTCAACGCCAGTATCGCCGCCGGCGAACAGCCCGCCGCTCTGCTTGTCGGCTATCAGAATGACCAGGAGTTCTATCAGCTCAACGATGTCCTGGTGGACCTCAACACGCTGGTCAATGACGCCAAATGGGGATTGAGCGCCGAAGAACAGGCCGACTTCTACACCACCTTCTTCGAACAAAGCGTACACCCATTGTTCGATAACCAGCGCCTGGGTTTCCCACCTAATCGCTCCATGGAGGTGCTTTATTACAACCAGACCTGGTTAGAGGAATTGGGCTTCTCTGGCCCGCCCACCACGCCGGATGAGTTCAAAGAAATGGCCTGCGCAGCGGCGGCAGCCAAGGGCGACGGCACCGGCGGCTACATCCTGCGCGATGACGCCTCGGCTGTGGCGGCATGGACTTACGCCTTCGGCGGCGATGTGCTCACCGAAGACGGAACCCAGTATGTCTACAATAGTCAGGCCACGATTGATGCCCTGACCTTCCTCAAGGGGATGTATGACGAGGGTTGCGCCTACTTCTTCACCGAGGGCTTCCCCAACCCAGAATTTGCTGCGCGCAATGCCATCTTTACCCAGGGGTCGAGCTCGGGACTGCCTTTCTACGCCGGCGATATCCAGACCGTTGCCGACGAGCAGGGGAAGGAGCCGGATGTATGGGGCGTGACAGCCATTCCTCACACCACGGAACAGCCAGTGCAGAATATCTATGGCGGCGACGTGATGATCACCAGGACTTCGCCAGAGCAGGAGTTGGCGGCGTGGCTCTTCGTCAAATGGTTCACCGCGCCGGAGAATCAGGCTAAGTGGGTGGAGGCCAGCGGCTATTTCCCCACGCGCCAGGGCACCAGCGAATACCTGGGCGATTTCCTGACTGCAAACACCCAGTTCGCCCAAGCTGTGGAGCTGTTGCCCTACAGCGCCTATGAGCCGCAGTTGATCTCCTACACCGCGGTGCGCGATGCAGCCACCAAGGCGTTCAACGAGATCATGCAGGGCGCCGACATCCAGACCACGTTGGACAACCTGACCACCTTCGCCAACGAACAGCAGGCGACGATGATGGCGGAATTGCAGTAATCGCCGCCGCGACCGGAGCGTAAACAGCGGCTTACGCAACAGCGCGATTTCGTGAAATCCGATCAAAGAGAGCGATGCCAAAAACATCGCTCTCTTCATTTCTACTTCGCTCTGTTTGAAACCAGGAGTTTAGGCAGTCATGACGCCCACCTCACCAGCAGAAATCCTCGCCGCAGCCATCTCCCGGCCAGATTGATGGGCCACCCTTGCCGGGCCAGCTCGTGGGCCGCGGCGACAAAGTGCTGACGGACGCCCAACACACGAAGCGCCGCCGTCACCTGAGCCGCATGGGTCCAGTTGGCGAAAAAGTCATGGATGCGCTCACCGGGCGCCACGTGGTGGATCAAGTTCTTGGGCAGGATGGCGCGAAAGTCGCCGGGGGCAAAGCCGCCACGAAAATTGGTGCTGAAGACGAGCGCCTCATGGATGAACGAGGAACCCGACTGGCAATCAGTCAGGTTACGCAACACGTTGGCTGTCCACAACCGACCAGGCGGGTCGGAGGTGCCCTCGATGAGCAGACCGCCCGGCAGAATACTCTTCGCCAGATGCGCAAACGCCGGCGCGACCTCTGCTTCATCGTACTGGCGCAGGACGTTGAATGCGCGCACCGCGCGCACGGTCTCTGGCCGTCCATCGGTGTGAGTCATCAGCGGCAGGTTGAATCCGCCCAGGCGAAAGGCAGTGCGCTCGTCGGCATAGGGCAGCGCGGCGGCCACCCGTTCGGGGTCGATTTCCACGCCGAGAACGCGCAGCCTGGGGTGGATGCGCCGCAGGCGTTGCGCCATCTCCAACGTGGTGGTGGGCGCCGCGCCATAGCCCAGGTCCACCAGCCAGGCGTCGGCATAATCGCCGTCTTCCCGCCGCACAAGAGATGGGTCGTAGAGAGCCAGAAAGAGATCGACCCGGCGCAGACGATTGGCCGTCGTCTTGCCGCGCGTGGGCAGGCCCTGTGGTTTCTTGGGCGTCGCCTTGGGATGCAGCCGCGTCATGATGTACACTACATTCTCGATTTCACCCGGAATCGACCTTCTTGGCAATACACATCTTGATTCAAGCGAAAGGGTTCGTCATGACACCGTATCTTGCATCCGACCAGCGTTATTCGCAAATGGTCTACCGTCGTTGTGGACGCAGCGGTCTCAAGCTGCCTGTCGTCACGCTGGGCTTGTGGCACAACTTCGGCGGCGTAGACACCTTCGAGAATGGCCGATCCATGGTGCTGCGCGCCTTCGATTTGGGTGTGACCCACTTCGACCTGGCCAATAACTACGGGCCGCCGCCCGGCTCCGCCGAAGAGACCTTCGGCAAGATCATGGCGCAGGATCTGCGCCCCTATCGCGATGAGCTGGTGATCTCCACCAAAGCGGGCTACTACATGTGGCCGGGTCCTTATGGCGAATGGGGGTCGCGCAAATATCTCATCGCCAGCCTGGATCAAAGCCTCAAGCGCATGGGGCTTGACTATGTGGACATCTTCTACAGCCATCGCCCCGACCCGGATACGCCGCTGGAAGAGACCATGATGGCGCTGGATTTCGCCGTGCGTTCGGGGCGTGCGCTCTATGCTGGCGTTTCCACCTACAGCCCCGCACAGACGCGGCGCGCAGCTGCCATCCTCCGTGAGCTGGGCACGCCGTGCCTGATCCATCAGCCGGCCTACAACATGTTCAATCGCTGGGTGGAGCCGGAATTGCTGGGCGCGCTGGATGAGGAAGGGATCGGCTGCATCGCCTTTTCGCCCTTAGCGCAAGGCTTGCTCACCAGCCGCTACCTCAGCGGCGAGATTCCGGCGGACGCGCGTGCGGCCAAGATGCATGGCGCGCTCAAAGCGAAGGATGTCTCGGCAAAGCGCATCGGCATGGCGCGGCAGCTCAACGAAATCGCCCAAGAGCGAGGGCAGACGCTGGCGCAGCTTGCGCTGGCGTGGGTGTTGCGCACGCCTATCGTTGCCTCTGCGCTCATTGGCGCAAGCCGCGTGAGCCAGGTGGAAGAGAATGTAGCGGTGGTCAACAACCTGGCGCTTTCGAGTGAGGAATTGGCGGCCATCGAGGCGATTCTACGGGAAGACGATGGACCGCCGGTGTGGTGAGGTTTCGAAAAACGAACGAGGCATACCGCATCTTCCAGGAAGTTGATGAGCTTCCTGGAAGATACGGTATGCACCCGAATCAAATACCTTTCAGCTGTAGCGTGTCAGAAAAGTGACAGGAAGCCCAGTGTTCAGGACGCACCTCGCGGAACTCTGGAGCATGGGTCTTGCATAGTTCTTGGGCATAGGTGCAACGCGGATGAAAATAGCAGCCGCTGGGCGGGTTCGACGGGTCGGCCACCTCGCCCTGCATGAGGATGCGCTCGGACTTGTAAAGCGGGTCGGGCTTGGGGATCGAAGAGAGCAGCGCTTCGGTGTAGGGGTGGAGCGGCTGCGCAAAGAGGTCTTCCGTCTTCGCCATTTCCACCACTTTTCCCACATACATGACCGCCACCCGGTCGGAGATGTGCTCGACCACGCTCATATCGTGGGCCACGAAGATGTAGGCCAGGTTGAATTCCTTCTGCAAGTCCTGCATGAGATTGAGCGTCTGCGCCTGAATTGAGACGTCCAGGGCCGAAACCGGCTCGTCGCAGATGACCAGGCGCGGGTTGAGGGCAAGCGCGCGCGCAATGCCGATGCGCTGGCGTTGACCGCCGGAAAATTCATGGGGATAGCGCCGCAAATGATCTGAGCGCAAACCGACCCTTTCCAGCAGGTTGACGATCTTCGCCTCGGCTTCTTTCCCCATCTTTCTACCATGGATAACCATCGGTTCGCCGATAATGTCCGAAACGGTCATACGCGGGTTGAGGGAGTTGATGGGGTCCTGGAAGATCATAGAAATCTCGCTGCGCACCGCCTTGAGTTGCTTCTTGTCCAGATCGACCAGGTTGACGGTCGTGTCGTGTCCATTGCCGCTCAGCACCCGACTCTTGAAGATGACCTGACCAGCGGTCGGCTCATACAGACGAATGATGCTGCGGCCCGCGGTGCTCTTGCCGCAGCCGCTCTCGCCGACCAGACCCAGCGTTTCACCTTCTCGCACAAAGAAACTGACGTCATCGACGGCTTTGACATATCCGACGACGCGCCGCATGAAGCCTGCCTGAATTGGGAAATACTTCTTCAGCCCCTTGACTTCAAGGAGGACTCTGTCTGTGGCGGCCCCGTTGGAAGTCGGAGTCGCTGATTGCGCTTGTGCTGTTGTCGTCATTTGCCGACCTCCTCATAGAGCAGACAATTGGCCCAGTGATGGTCGCCTACTTGCGTCCAGGTAGGAGCTTGCACGTCGCACTTTCCCGGCATAAACGCCGGACAGCGGGGGTGAAAGACGCAGCCCGTCGGCAGATTGAAGGGGCTGGGCACCGACCCGGTGATGGATGCGAGCCGCTCGCCCACTTTCTTTTTCCCCAACTTTGGCACCGACTGCAGTAAGGACTGGGTATAGGGGTGTTTAGGATTGTAGAACAGGTCCACCACCTTGGCGCGCTCTACTGCCTTGCCCATGTACATGACGACGATCTCGTGGGCCATGCTGGCCACGACGCCCAGATTGTGGGTGATGAACATGATCGCCATGTTGGTTGTCTCTTGCAGACTGCGCATGATGTCGAGAATTTGCGCTTCCACCGAGACATCCAGCGCGGTCGTCGGCTCGTCGGCGATGAGCATGGCCGGTTCGCACGAAAGGGCGATGGCGATCATCACGCGCTGACGCTGGCCGCCGCTCAACTGATGGGGATAGCTGTTCACACGCTGCTCAGGTTTGGGAATGCCCACCCGACGCAACATGTCAATGGCGTAGGCGCGTCCCTCTTCTTTTGTGAGCTTGCGGTGCGCCTGGGCCGCTTCAGCAACCTGGTCCCCCACTTTCCGAACCGGACTAAGGCGGTGTAACCCTACAGCTTCATTGATGAGCGTGCCCGTGCTGTAGACGGGCGTCAGCGAACTCATCGGCTCTTGAAAGATCATGCCGATTTCACCGCCGCGAATCTGGCGAATGACCTCGCCATCTGGGTGCAGCTTGGTGACGTCGATGACATCGACCGCGCTGGAGCCATTTGCCGATTGAGCGCCTCGCAAATGTCGAGGGCGGCGATAGTACAGGATTTCACCGCTGGTGACTTTGCCGGGCTTTGGAATCATGTTGAGGATAGCGCGTGCTGTCACCGATTTGCCGCAGCCGCTTTCGCCAATCACGCCGACCGTCTCGCCGCGGTTGATGGTGAGATTGAACCCGTCCACAGCCTTGACAACGCCCTCGCGCACGGTGAATTCTACACGCAAGTTTTTAACTTCGATTAAGGGTTCAGCCATGTTGTCTCTCCTACGCTCATGTGGGTTGGTGAGGTGATCTGCAACTCCTACAGCCATCTCGTGGACTAGCGTCCACCATAGGGATCCAGGGCGTCGCGCAGACCGTCGCCCAACATGTTGTAGGCCAGGATGGTGAGCAGGATGAAGGGCACCACCGACAGTTGCCACGGCGTGGTGTGGATCGCTCGCACGGTCGCTGCATCCTGCAGCAGTACGCCCCAGCTTGTCAGGGGCGGGCGCAGGCCGAGGCCTAACCAACTGAGCGCGGTTTCGGCCAGGATCATGCCAGGGATGGAGAGCGTGGCGATGACGATCACGTGGCTCATGGTGCCGGGCAACAGGTGACGGAACATGATACGGCTATCCGAACCGCCAGCGCTTTTGGCGGCCAGGGCGTATTCACGTTCGCGCAAGGAAAGCACCAGACCGCGCACCTGGCGCGCCAGGCCGCCCCAACGCACGAAAGAAAGCAGCAACGTAAGCATAAAGTAGACTGCTATGGGCGACCAATAGGTGGGGATGGCGGCCGCCAGCGCCATAAAAAGTGGAATGTCTGGGATAGCTGCCAACAACTCTGTGGAGCGTTGAATTCCCTGGTCGATCCAGCCGCCGTAGTAGCCCGACATGGCGCCCAGCACCGTGCCAAAGAGCAGCGTAAAGAATTGGCCGATCAGCCCGATCATGAGCGAGAGACGCCCGCCATAGATGATGCGACTCATCCAGTCTCGTCCCAATGCGTCTGTGCCCAGAATAAAGACGCTGGCATTGGGGTCGTCGGAGATGGTGCCGTACAGATGAACATCCCAGGGGATGAAGCCCAACAGTTTATATGGCTCACCTTGAACAAAGAGGCCAAGCGGATACATGACTGATGTGTTATCTACCCAGGTGCGCGTTCGTTTTGCCACATCGACTTTGCGCTCTAGGGCATAGACAAAGGGACGCAGATGGAAATTCCCCTCCGAGTCGAAAAAGCGAATGGCCTGGGGTTTCGCTTCCACGAACTCCGACACGCGTTCCAGCAGATAGGGCGCGGTGAATTCGGGGACGACAGCCATAGAAAAGTACATCACGATCAGGACGATGCCGCCAATCACAGCAGTGCGGCTCTTGCGAAATTTCCACCACACCAGGCTCAAATAGCTCTGGCTCACCTGCTTGCGCTTGATCGGAGCAGGAATGGTCTGTTCTGCGACGGCCATATCTTATCTCCCTTTGTTGAACAAATCGTACCACCTACTCCAACCGAATGCGCGGGTCGGCCCAGGCCAACGCCAGATCCGCCAGTATATTGCCCACCAGCAACAAGACCGAGAAGAGAACGATGCAGGTGCCGGCCATGTACATGTCCAGTTTGCGCAGTGAATCCACAAAGAGCGGCGTGATGGTTGGCAAGTTAAGGACGATGGAAACCAGACCGCCGCCAACCAAGACGCCGGGCAAGGCCTCGGAGCCGAGGATGACGATGAGCGGGTTGATGGCGATGCGCACGGCATGTTTCCAGGTTACGGTGCGGTTCTTCAGGCCGCGGGCGCGCGCCGCTTCGACGAAAGGCTGATTCAGCGTGTCGAGCAGGTTGCCACGCATGATGCGCGTGAGGCCGCCGATGCCGGTGATGGCGCTGATGAGCGCCGGAATCCACAGGTGGTTGAGCAGATCGACGAACTTGCCCCAGCTCCACGGCGCATCCACATATTGCTGAGAGTAGAGTCCTGTCGCCTCGATGCCGAGGACGGTGATGGCGTAGTAGAGGATGATCAGCGCCAACAAGAAACCAGGAATGCCGAGGCCGATAAAACTGATGGTCGTGATAATCTGATCCCCCAGGGAGTATTGATGCACCGCCGAATAGACTCCCAGAGGGATGGCTAAAGCCCAGACAATAATCAGGGTCGCCAACGCCAGCAGGATCGTGTACCATAGGCGCTGACCCAACAGCTCGCGCACCGGGCGTTCGTATTCGAACGACTCACCAAAGTCGCCCCGGACGAAGTTGGTCGCCCAGGCGAGGTAGCGGGCCATGAATGGCTGATCCAGACCGTAGCGGGCGCGATATTGCTCGATCTGGGCTTCCGCGCTTTTGTCTCCGCGCGCCCGCAACTGGGCGAGTTTCTGTGTGAGGAAGTCGCCTGGAGGGAGATTGATCAGCGCAAAACTGACGAAGGAGATCATGACGAGCAGGATGGCGGAATACAACAATCGGCGAAGGATAAAGTTAAGCATGGTCACCCTCCGTAATGCTGTTGAAATTGGGAAGCGAGACAATGTCCCGAGGGGTATTGTCTACCAGAACCCAGGTGACAGTCGCTGTGGAAGCGACTGTCACCTGGCTAGAACTGGGGACTTACGCAGGCTCTCGTGTGACACCTTCCAGGAAGCTTGGGGCTCCCCGGAAGGTTGGACAGGAAACTGCGTAAGGTCCTTGCTTACTGCTCGATCCACCACTGGGCTGGCACCTGGTTGCCTGGTGTGGATGGCGCCCACGGGCCAACCACGCCAAAGTCCATGATGTTGCGCATGTTGTTCTTGATCAGAATGGGCATCAACTGGTCGCCGGCTACGCCAATGACGAAGGGGCCATTTTTGACGAATTCGTCTACAGCCTCGCGCACGACGGCATGGCGTTCCTCGATGGTGGCGGTGTTGCGCGCCTTGTTGTAGAGCGCCTGGAGCACTTCCGCCGAACTGCCCGGTTCGGGCTTCAGACCGCAGGGATAGAGGTTGCCTTCGCTCGGTTCTTCAGCGCAAGAATCTCCACCTTTGGCGAACCAACGTCCGGCCAGCGGCATGTAGTAGCGATTGACCACCGGGAACATCCAGTCGGGGTAAGTCAAGATGTCGATCTCGGAGACATGCGCGCCGCGCAGCATATATTGACCTTCATTGGTGCGGGTGTCCAGTTCCGGCTGGCCTTGCAGGTTGTTGATGCGCACCTTGAGACCCAGGTTTTGGCCCCACTGACTGGCCATTTCGGCCGAAGCGTCCACCTGCACTTTGAGGCTGCCGCCCCAGTCGCTGATGTCCATGACCAGTTCGAAGGGCGCGCCGCTGGGCAGGGTGCGGAAACCATCTGCGCCCTTGGCCATGCCGATCTCATCCAACATGGCGTTGGCTGCGTCCACATCCATGGTTGCATATGCTTGCGCCCACTCTTGGTAGGCTGCCTCGCCTTCAGGCCCGGTGAAGTGCCATGACTGCGGGCTGATGGTCGTATTCTTGGGGTCGCCGATGCCGCCCCAGGCCACGTCGATGACGCGCATGCGGTCGAAGCCCATGGACAGGGCCTGGCGGAATCTGGGATCGCGCAACACTGCACGGATCTCAGCGGCCATTTCGGGCGTGTCATCGGGGTAGTTCTTGCCGCCCTCTACATAATCCTGATTGACCATGTAGCCGGGCCATGCGCCGGCGCCGTTCATGTAATTCTCCAGGAGATGATAACCATTCTTCTCGGCGTTGTCGGCAAAGAAGGGGATTTCATTAGGGCTGCCGCAAATGCGGAAAGCGGTATCGTATTTGCCCTGAGAGCAGTTGAGGATACGAGTCTGCTCGTCGGCCACGATCTCGACGTCGATGTTGTCGATGTAGGGCAGTTGGTTGCCCTCAGTGTCCACACGCCAGAAGTAGGGGTTGCGACCAAAGGTGTAGCGCTGACCATCTTCCGAAAGCGCGGTCAGACACCAGGCGAAGAGGCAGGGATAGCCGGGTGTCTGCCACCATTTGTCAGCATCGATCATATCCTGCCAGGTCTTGCCTTCGGTGTAGGTCGGATGATAGGCCTTGAGGTAATGGGCCGGCTTCATGATGTTTTTGGCAAATTCCCAGAAGCCCTGGGCCATGAAGTAGGGGTCGATGTAGAGCGGGCGGTCGCTGGATTTCCATACGACGGTGTAGTCGTCGGGGAATTCCATGGTGATCGGGCTGCCGTCGGCGTTGCGTAGATAGGCTGGGATATTGTAGAAGTTCTGGTCAGGAGCGTTGGCCAGATCTTCCCAATAGAACTTCCAGTCGGCGCTGGTGTACGGCTCGCCGTCTGACCACTTCAACCCTTCGCGCATGTGCATGGTAAAGGTCATGCCGTCTTCTGACCATTCGTAAGATTCGACCAGGGCTGGCTCATAACCGGTCAGGTCAGCCTTCCACTTGATGGGCGCATCCACGGCGAAGTAGAGCTGGACGTTGCCGACTTCGGGCCACCACGAAGCCGTGTGGAGCGTGCCGCCGTATTGACCGACGGTCTCATAGGGCGTGGTCACCAGCGGATTGGCGGGCAGGCGTTCATCGACGGGAGGCAACGTGCCGGCAGCCACCATTTCGGCGAGAGCCGGGGCCTCGCTAAATTCACTTGGCGGGGCGGCCGGTTCTGCTGGCGCAGCTTCCGCAGGGGCGGCAGGCGCTTCTGTGGGCGTTTCTGCTGCCGGCGCCTCGGCTGCAGGCGGCGCTTCTGCTGTCGGCTCCTCTGACCCGCCGCCGCACGCCGCGACTAACAACATCGCGATGACAAATACACAGAGCAATGCGAACTTTCTGTGTTTCATTATGAACTCTCCTTCTCTTGGAATTGGATCGACTTGCGAAACAAATGGAACAACAAAGTTGAACTGCCTATCCAGTGATTGTGGAAGCAGACAGTTGCAGGGTGAGAAAGTATTGCCGTACACAACTGGCACGCACACGCGGCTTGGATTGCCAAAGGACTGCTCGAGTGAGAGCCGAAGACATTGTCGATGCTGTTTCTGAAGATGCGGCGAATACTTACGGCGATGCACATCCAGCCACTACAGGCCACAAGATTTTGGGTTGTAGGTGGGACAGATGCGGAACAGGAGATGATGCACGCCTACAACATCACAATCAGCAACCTGAAGTTACTGGTTTCCACATTGGCTACTCATATCGCCGCCTGTCACGAGCGATGCATGAATTGTCAACCTGGCGAGCAATCCTTGTGGGCAATCACTTTCTGTCTGGGAAATAGACTATCACACGCGTATTGGGGCTGTCAAGTTTCGTTCAGCGCGCTTTTTTCCGAAAAAAGCACCAAATCAACTATCATCAACAATCAAAAAAGGAGACGAGACCGCACGTCTCGTCTCCCTCGCTTTATTAACGCCGTTTGATCGTGAATTCTTGATTCACAGCAAAGCATCGTTCACGTACGATGGCGATAGGTAATTCGTCCTTTGGTAAGGTCGTAAGGACTCATTTCCACCTTGACGCGATCTCCCAGCAAAACTCGAATGTAGTATTTGCGCATCTTGCCGGAAAGGTAAGCCAACACGGTGTGGCCGTTATCCAGTTCAACGCGAAACATCGCGTTTGGCAATGTATCGACGATTTTTCCATCGAGTGTAATCGTATCTTCGGACGCCATAGCCCTCCCTTCAAGGAATAGACAAGCTCAAGGTCACTCGACTATGCCAGTACACACCCTCTTGTCACCACAGAGCGAATCCATCTATTCGCGTGGCCCACGCTGGGCCTTGCGAATTGCTTTTTGCCGCTTGATACGTCGGACTTCGCTTCTGGGTGTGAACCATCGTTTTTGCCGCACAATCGGCAGGATACGCGCTTCGGACACCGCCTTGCGAAATCTCTTTAGCAGGCTGTCCTGAGACTCGCCGGGTCGCAATTCAACGCTCATCGTTTTCACCCCCTTTCGCTGTCCGCTCACAAAACAAAACCCACCAGAGCGCAATCTGGCAGGTTTTGCCAATCACACTTCAACTGCTGGTCATTCATTATACTTTGGTGCATCCCATCAGCAAAAAACTCTGACTTCAAATGAATGCGCCCTATTTACACTTGTTGGCTGTCGTCTCCGGTAACTTCACTCGCTGACGGAGAGACGGCCTGGCGGACGCTCAACCCCACGCGCTGCCGCTTCGGATCCACACGCAGCACCTTCACCATCACCCTGTCGCCCGGTCGAACGGTCTTTAGCGGCTCAGCCACGGCAATGTCAGCCAGCTCGCTGATATGAATCAGCCCTTCGATTCCAGGCTCCAACTGGGCAAATGCGCCAAAATCGACCAGGCGCGTAATCGTCGCAGGGACGATCACCCCGATCTGGTAGCGTTGCTCCGCTGTCTCCCAGGGATTCGCCAATGCACGTTTTCGGCTGAGTGCGATGCGCTGATTATCGGTGTCCAGCCGGATCACCTGCACATCGATCTTCTGACCTACCTCCAATGCTTCGCGTGGATGGTTGATTGGCTGCCATCCAATCTCGCTCACGTGAAGCAGGCCATCTGCACCCCCCAGATCGATGAATGCGCCAAAGGGACGCAAGCTGCGCACCTCGCCGGAGACGATATCGCCTACTTTCAGGTTGCGGAAAAGGTCATCGCGGCGTTCAGCCCGATACTCGCGCTCCGCCAGCATTTGCGACATGACCAGACGCCGACGCTTGCGGTCCACTTCGATCACCTTGAGGCGCAACTCTTCGCCGATACGGCGCTCGAACTCGGCGATGCGTTGATCCTCGCTCATATTGCGCGGCATGTCGAGCAAGTGCGAGGCCGGAACGAACCCCCTCAAATGACTGAACTCGACCGTCAGCCCACCTTTGTTGAAACCGACCACCTTGCGCAGTGATGTATGACCGCTGTCGAGCAGCTCTTGGGCCGTAAGCCAGTCGCGCTGTTGCTGGGCATCGGCAATGCTCAACAGGAAGACGCCGTCATCGTCGGACTGCTTGCTGATGACCACATCAACTTCGTCGCCTTCCTTCAATCCCTTGACATAACTCTGATCGAGCCGCGTCAGATCGGACTGAGGCACAACGCCATCGCGCTTGCTGCCGATGTTCACCAACAACTCGCCGGGGCGAACTTCGACGATGATCCCTTTCCGCAGTTCACCGCGGTCGGGCTGCTCTAGCTCCAGCCCTTTTTCCAGGTACTCATTGAACAAATCCAGGTCAGAGGCGCCCTGTGCGCCGCCATTCGTCTGCGTCGCTTCTGCCATGATTGCTACGACTCCAAAGTTGTAGGTGGGTTGCCAGTCAACAGAACGGGACTACGCAAAAAAACGATTCACTGGGCCATGATGGACGCGCTGCCGACAACCCATGATATTGAAATAATCCTCGATAAAGTATAACAATGAAAAGGCAAATCGTCAAACAGGTATTCTAATAACCTTACTGGCTCGTTGGTTTGTCGATCTTCTCCAACGCAACTGCACTCGCCGTCCTGCGCTGCTGGAGTGCATGACGCAAGGCCTGCCATTTCTTGCGCACCTTCTCCAGTCGATCGGGGGACGGCGCCAAACCCGCATAGCGCACCGCAACAAAGGCTTCCGTCAACTCTCGCACTGCGTCGTCTTCTTCAAGCTCGACGTCCATCGCTCTTTCCAGTCTGGGTTCATAGACAAAAGGCGTCTCGGCGCGTTGGCGCGGCACGCCGGCTTCTTCCGCCTCGTGCAGGGCAGAGAGATAGTAGTAGCGCACTTGCTCCTCCGGGGTGTCCCAATGGGACCGGCTCCATGGGAACAGCCGTCGCCGCTTCCCAGAAGGCTCTCGTTCACTGCGCCGAAACAAACTCATGCCCACCTGGCTGCGCACAAACCGAGACAGATCATCCCAGCGCAGACGCAGCATGGCAATGAGCCAGTGAAGCCAGGTGAATTGAACACCACGGTCGCGAAAATACATGACAGCGGCAAACAGAACGATGATCGCCAACCCGATCCAGAGCACAAGACCGTTGAACCAATCTGGGAGCAAGGCGTCAACGAGCGGCGGAGGTTCAACCTGTGCGACCGGCGGCGAGGGTTCGGGCATGGGCGGCGACGGCTCCTCGCCGGCAAAAAAGCTCAGCAGCCAGAAAAGAAAGAGCAACATCAAACGATACGCCCACCAAATGAAAAAGAGAATGGCGTTCACAATGGAGATGATGACCCGTGAGAGAAGCAGCGTTCCACCCAGCGGCAGAACTGCCGCCGCCAATCCGATGATGATCACCAACAGCAGAACATAGAAGGGCCAACGCCGGGCGACCGCTGGCGCACTGGGCGTCTTGTTGATCGTCCAGCGGGCGCGCAGCAGCGCTAACTGCCCTTCGCTGATCAGCAGCAGACCTGTCAAAAAATAGATGACCAACGCAGCCATCACGCTGGGTTCCACCCCCTGACGCAAGACCCCAAAGAACCCACTCAACTCCAGGTTGAAGTTCATCTCGCGGCGCAACAAAGCAGCCAAGATGATGACGACCAACCCCAGGATCACCCACTGGGCCACGAACTGGCGCATGATGGCGCGACGGTCGATGGCCGCAGCGCGCATGATCTCGGCGGAGCGGCTGCTGCGCTGTTGCGCGCTGTAGAGCTCATCTGGCTGGAGTGCGAGCCGATTCAGGTCTCCGGTGAAGTCAGTCGCTGTCATCCAGACTGCGCCAACAGCCAACGCGCTGAAGATAAAAATGGGGTCAAGGAGCGCATCGATGGGCTGCACGAGCATGAGGCCAGGCGGAGGGAAGCCGGCGCCGCCCGCCCAAACAATGAAACGCGTCAATGCCAGCAACAGTGCGAGTTCGGAAAGACGAAAAATCGCCGTGCGCTGTAATCGTCGCGATGGCTGCGCCAGGAGGGTGGTCGTCACCGTAGCAAGCGCGGCGGCAAAGAATGTCAATGTTGTCAGCAGCCAGAAATAGGATGCCGGCAAGGAAGCTGCAAAAAATCGCATGATGAAGGCGCTAAAGACGATGCCAACGCAGCTCACCATGATGACCACCAACGTGGGGCGCAACAACGACATGAGCCACGATTGGTCGTATTCAACCCGCAACCCAGAAGAGGATGACGGCGTCAACGGAGGGGCAGAGACGAACTGAACAGCTTCCGCTTCTTGCTCTTGCGGCGTAGAACTTGTCAATGAATCGCTTTCCCGCGTCCAATCTTCTGGGGAGCCGTGAGCTTCCTGGAAGATGTATCAATACGATTTTGCCGACTGCATACGTTCGCCGGCAGGTGATGAATTCATGCAGGGTGCTCGCTCATGATTGACTGCCGGGCTTCGCTGCCATGCACACCGGCCATGAGCAGCCCCAATCCCTCACGCGTGGCATCTTCGCGCAAGACAACGCCGATGACCTCACCCTTGTACATGACGACGATGCGATCCGCAAGCGCCATGATCTCGTCCAACTCGGAGCTGACCAGGAGCACGGCCACGCCCTCGTCGCGCTTGGCGACGATCTGGCTGTGAATGAACTCGATGGAACCGACATCGATGCCGCGGGTGGGCTGGGCAGCGATGAGCAGCTTGATGGGGCGGCTGAACTCCCGCGCCACCACCATCTTCTGTTGATTGCCGCCCGAGAGACTGCCGCCGGGCGTTTGCACGCTGGGTGTGCGCACGTCGAAGCGGTCCACCAGACGCTCGGCGTGTTGATTGATGGCGCGCTCGTTGATCGTACCAAAGCGGGCAAAGGGCGACAGATAATAGGTGTTAAGCACCAGATTGTGCGCGACGGAGTAGCTGTCCACCATGCCGTGGGCATGCCGGTCTTCCGGCACATGACAGCTCTCCCCCTCTTGGGTCACCCGCCGCGGCGAGGCGTTGGTCATGTCGCGCCCGCCAATGCGGATGACGCCGACGTCAGCGTGGCGCAGCCCAGTGACGACCTCGACCAGCTCTGTCTGCCCGTTGCCCTGCACGCCGGCCACGCCTACGATCTCACCTGCCCGCACGTCGAAAGTAACGCCTCGCAGCGCCGGCTCGCCCAGATCGCTTTTGGCATGCACGTTTTCCAGCGCCAGCGTCACCTCTGCTGGGCGTGCGCGCTCCTTCTCCACGGTCAGGATCACCTCGCGGCCCACCATCATGGAGGCCAAGCTGGCTTGTGTCGCAGTCTGGGGATCGGCCTCGCCTACCACCTTGCCGCCCCGCAGCACCATGATGCGGTCGGCCACCCGCAGCACTTCTTTTAGCTTGTGGGTGATGAAGATGATGGATTTACCCTGGTTTTTGAGCAATCCCATCACTTCAAAAAGGCCCTCGATCTCCTGGGGCGTGAGCACTGCCGTCGGTTCGTCCAGGATCAAGATGTTGGCCTCGCGATAAAGCGTCTTGACGATTTCCACGCGCTGACGTACACCCACCGGCAGGTCTTCAATGACAGCATAGGGATCGACCTCCAGGTTATAGCGCGCCGACAGCTCGCTGATGGCCGCAGCCACCTTGCGTGTGTCCAGCAGGCCATTCTTGACGCTTTCGCTGCCCAGCATCACATTTTCGGCCACCGTCATCACCGGCACCAACTGGAAGTGCTGATGCACCATACCGACGCCCACGGCGATGGCGTCGCGCGGCGTATTGAAGCGCGCCTGTTGCCCCTTCACCCAAATCTCACCAGATGTAGGATGATACAGACCGTAGATGATGTTCATCAAGGTCGATTTGCCGGCGCCGTTTTCGCCCAGCAGCGCCAAAATCTCGCCAGCGTAGAGCTTGAGATTGACGTCTTCGTTGGCGACGACGCCCGGAAAGACCTTGCTGATATTGCGCACTTCGAGGACGGGAGTGGATTGTTCGCTCAAAGTTCAGACTCCTCGCTGAAATAGATTGCAAACAGGATTTCAGGAAGACGGCAGCAGTGCTCATCCTGTCAATCCTGTTCATCCTGTCCGAGTATGTACTACTCCGACCCGCCTTCGGTTTCGTAGACTTTGCCCTCGGCGGCGGGTGGGCGCACGCGACCCACAAAGCCGGATACGGCAATGATAGTCACCAGGTAGGGGATCATGCTCACGAACTGGCGCGGCACGGTGGTGACGCCGGCCAACAACAGCTCGTTTTGCAGCGCCTGGGTGTAGCCAAAGAGAACCGACGCGCCCAATGCGCCAAAGGGCATCCAGTTGCCAAAGATCATGGCCGCCAGGGAGATGAAACCGCGTCCAGCGGTCATCCCCTCCTGGAATTGACCCACGGCCTCCAGCACCAGAAAGCCGCCGGCCAATCCGGCCAACATGCCGCCCAACATAGTATTCATGTAGCGGAAACGGTTGACGCGAATGCCCACTGTGTCTGCGGCGCGCGGATGTTCGCCGCAGGCGCGCGAACGCAATCCCCAGCGCGTGTAGAAAAGGCCCACATGCACCACGATCACCATGATCAGCGCAATGTAGGTGATGGGCGGGTTGTTGAAAAGCACGTCCCCAATCACTGGAATTTGAGCGAGCAACGGAATCGGCACGGGCGAGAGCTTGCCTTCGGCCACCGCGTCGCGGTCGAACAGATAGGCAGTCATGCCGGCGGCAAAGACAATGATCACCGTGCCCGAAATGATCTGATCCATGCGGTAGCGGATGGAAAACGTGGCGTGGAGCAGCCCCATGAGCGCGCCCACGAGCAGGGCGATTGCTATGCCAAAGAGCAGGCTCAACATCAACGGCCAACTGTTTGTGCTCACCTTGGCCACGAACGCAGCGAACGCGCCGGCTAGCATCATGCCCTCGATGCCGATGTTGACGATGCCTGTGCGCTCACAGAGGATGCCGCACAGCGCGCCTAGGATCAGCGGCACCGCCGCACGCAGAGTGAAGTTGAGCGCGCTGACGCCAAAAAAGACGCTGAGCCATTTGTTGTCGCCCAGCGAGGTGGTATTCACCAGGATGATGAGCGCCAACAACACCAATGCACCGCCGATGGCGACATAGGAGGTGGTTTTCAGGCTTTTTTGTCGGCTCATGACCCTCACCTCCCCCATCCGCTGCTAAAGACCGCCGAGCCAACTTCTCTTTCTGGCTTGCGGATATGATACAACTGGCGGATAATCGTCGGCGCGGCCACGAAAGCCAGCACCAAAGCCTGGATCACCTGGATGATGTCAGCGGAGACGCCCGAATCGAATTGCATTTTGGCTGCGCCGGCATCCAGCGCGCCAAGCATAAAGGCCGAGAGCACCACACCAAAGGGGTGAGTCTGGCCGAGCAACGCCACGGTGATGCCGTCAAAGCCCACGCCGCCGGTGAACTCGGGCGCAAACTTGTGGTTCAAGCCAAGGGTCTCGATGGCGCCGGCCAGTCCCGCCAGCCCACCGGCCAGCATCATAGCCGCCACAATGATCCAACGCACGTTCACACCAGCGTAGCGCGCTGCCTTGGCGTTCTGGCCCACCGTCCGCGTCTCGAAGCCATAGGTGGTCTTGAACATCATCCACCAGATGAGCACGGCGACGGCAATGGCGATGGCCACGCCCCAGTGCACCCGGTAGGGTTCGGCAAAAATCCAGGGGAGGCGCGCCGCCTCGAAGACGTCCGGCGTTTCCGAAATTGCGCCGGCGGAGCGATCCCACAAGGGACCGGGCGTCTGTCCCTGGGTGCCGCCCGCATAGACCGTCCAGCCGGCAAAGAGGCTGGCGATGTAGTTGAGCATGATGGTGATGATCACCTCATGCGCGCCGGTGAAGACTTTGAGCAAGCCAGGAATGGCGCCCCAGGCCATGCCGCCCACGATTCCTGCACCCAAAGCCAGGGAAAGGTGGATGGCCGGCGGCAACCCCGGGAAATTGACGCCCACCGCCACTGAACAAACTGTGCCGATGATGAACTGACCTGCTGCGCCGATATTGAATAAGCCGGCCTTGAACGCCACGGCCACCGACAGGCCGGTGAGAATGAGAGGCGTCATCTTGCGGATCGTGGTTGCCCAGCCGCGAGCGCTGCCGAACGCGCCTGAAAACAAGCCCCGATAGGCTTCGATGGGATTATCGCCAAAAAGAAGCATGAGGAGCGCCCCGCAAAGGAGCGCAGTCAGGATGGCAAGCGCCGGAATGAGCAGCGCCTGAAAAATACGTCTCCCGGAAGATGAGGCCATAGTCACCTCGCTTGGTGATTGGGATGGTTCTCTATATCATGGGCGGCGCACCCACCGAAGAGCACGCCTTGCGTCCCTCTGCAATGAAGTTGCTCCCCGAACAGCTCCACCTGTTACGAGTGACGCCCCGATGCATGACAAGCGTCTGCTTTCTTTGCGGTCTCTGTGGCAGAAATATATCCTTCAGGGCAGATGCAAAAAGCGGGAGGCGAGCACTCCCCGCCCCCCGCTCTTGCAATTCACAACCGGATTACTGTCCGTAGCCCGTGGTGATGCTGCCGTCTTGCAGCCCGGCGTCGATTTCGGCCAACTTGTCTTTGACTTCCTGAGGAATCTGGTCCTCGAAGTCATGGAAAGGCGCCAGGCCCGCGCCGCCAAAGGAATTGCCAGCGGACATCGTGCCATCTGCCGCAAAGGTGCTGATCAGGTCGATCACGCCGGGCGTGATGAGCTTCATGGCGCTGGAAACCAGACACGGGTGCGCTGCAGGCAGCGTTTCCCATTGATCCGTGTCCACGCCGATGCAGAAGACATCCGTCCCGGCCCCCGGCGCTGCAGCCACTTCCTGCAAAGCGCCGTTGCCCGTATTGCCGCCCGCGCCAAAGATCACATCCGCGCCCTGGTCGAGGGCTTGTTTGGCCGTGGCCGCGCCCCACTCAGGATCGACGAAGGCCTGGGAGATCTCGCCGGGATGGTAGGTGGAGATGACCTGGATGTCCGGGTTGATGAACTTGGCGCCCGCTTCGTAGCCTTCCTTGAAAGCCACGACCGGCGGCACTAAGTCTGTACCCAACACCGCGCCGATCACGCCGGTCTTGCTCAACTGAGCGGCCAACGCGCCGGCCAGGAAGCCCGACTGATCTTCATGGAAGACCAGGCCGGTCACATTGGGCACAGCCTCTCCCTGAAATTGATCTACGCCGATGAAGTAGATGTCAGGATTTTCCGCCGCAGCCTTGGCCGTGGCCTCGCCCAGGGCAAAGCCCACGGTGACGATCACGTTGAAACCGGCGTCGATGAATTGTTGAATGTTGTCCGCGTAATCCTTGGCGTCCTGAGTCTCGATATACTTGTACCCATCGCCTTCGGCAAGACCCAACGCGTCGCCTGCCTGCTTTACGCCTTCCCAGGCTGACTGGTTGAAGCTGCGGTCGTTGACGCGACCGACATCGGTCACCAGGCCGATCTTGATGGCCGGCGCCGCGGCCTGTTCCTCTGGCGCAGCAGTTGGCTCCGCCGCACCCTCTGTTTGACCAGCCGGGGCCACTGGGGCCGCACAAGCAGCCACCAAGCTCAGGGTGAGCAACAGAACAAACAGCGCATAGATAGACTTCGCACTTCGCATAGGTTGTCGATCCTCCTTTTAAAGGTGTAAGATTGAGGTACTGATACTACCCAATGAGGCGTCAGTCAGTGTGATAGTGTGACCAACTTTGCTAACTGATGCTACCATTATACTCAAGAGCTTGATGTGAGGCAAAGATGGACTATCCAGTGCTGGTCGGCGTCGACGTGGGCGGCACGTTCACTGATTTCGTCGTGTTACAGGATGGCCGTCTGCGCATCCATAAGGTCTCCACAACGACCGACGACCAGAGCCGGGGCATTGTCACAGGTCTGACTGAATTGGGGCTGTTGGGGGATGGCCGCCCAGAACCGATGATCGTGCATGGCATGACGGTCGCCACCAATGCACTCCTGGAACGCCGGGGCGCCCGCACTGCCCTGCTAACCACGGCGGGCTTCCGCGATGCGCTGGTCATTGGTCGCCAAAACCGCCCACACCTCTACCGCCTGAGTCAGCAACGCCCCGCGGCCATGGTCGCCGACGAGCTGCGCCTGGAAGTCAGCGAGCGCGTGGATCACACCGGCGCAGTCATCACGCCTTTGGATGAGGAAGCATTTGCCGACCTCGTCGACGCGTTGGTCGGCAGCAACGCAGAAAGCCTCGCTGTTTGCTTTCTTTTTTCCTTTCGCAATCCCGACCACGAACGCTGCGCCGCCGATCTGATCCACTCCCGTCTGCCTGACCTGCCCATTTCTCTCAGCAGCGACATCCTGCCAGAATACCGCGAATACGAACGCGCCGCCGCGACAGTGATCAACGCCTATGTTCAACCGCTCGTCGCGCGTTATCTCGCCCGCCTGGAATCTGCCTTGATGGGTGGGACGGGGTCTCATTCACAATTCACAATTGACAAATCACCATTGCCCATTGCCCATCCTCCCCACATCACCATCATGCAGTCCAACGGCGGGACGATCGGTCTGCGCCAGGCCAGCCAGCACGCGGCGCGGCTGGTGCTCAGCGGCCCGGCCGGCGGCGTCGTGGGCGCTTTCGCAGTAGCGCAACGCGCCCACCCCCCAAAACCTCACAACCTCACCACCCCAAACGAAAGTGAGAGCTTGAGGTCGTGGGGTCTCGAGGTCAACCTGATCACCTTCGACATGGGCGGCACGAGCACAGATGTGGCCCTGTGCCCGGGTCACATTCCCACCACTGCCGAGAGCGTCATTGCCGGCTTGCCCTTGCGCTTACCTGTCATCGACATCCACACCGTCGGCGCAGGCGGCGGCAGCATCGCTTTTGTGGACGCAGCCGGCGGGCTGCACGTGGGGCCTCGTAGCGCCGGCGCACATCCAGGTCCCGCCTGCTATGGCCGCGGCGGCATAGAGCCGACTGTCACCGACGCCAACCTGATCCTCGGTCGGCTAGACGCTGGCGGCTTTTTGGGCGGGCGCGGCGATGTTTCGCTGGATGAGGCGGCGGCCCGGCGTGCGCTGACTCGGCTTGGCGAACGTCTAGGATTGACCACGGAACAGACCGCGTTAGGCGTGGTGCGCGTCGCCAACGCAACCATGGAGGCAGCGCTGCGCCGCGTCTCTGTGGAACGCGGCTTCGACCCGCGTCAGTTCACACTGTTGCCCTTTGGCGGCGCAGGGCCGCTCCACGCCTGCGATCTGGCCGCTGCGTTGGGCATCCGCCGCATCCTGATCCCGCCCCACCCAGGCGTGCTCTCGGCCTTTGGGATGTTGGCCGCCGGGCTTTCCAGCGATGCGTCCCAATCGCTGTTGCGCACCATGGATGCGCTGCGCAACGACGACGCCGAGTTGCGGCGGGCCTTGGCTGCGCTGGACGAGCGGGTGCGCACATTGCTGGCCAACGATGGCGTGGCGACCCCGGCTATCTCTGCCAGCCTGGACATGCGCTACAAGGGACAGAGCTACGAGCTGACCACGCCGTTGTCGTTGCCCCTGGTAGACGCTTCTTTGGCCGCCGCCGAGGCGGATTTCCACGCCCTCCATGCCCGACGTTATGGCTACGACATGGCCGGCGAGACTGTCGAGGTGGTGACCTTACGGGTGCGAGGCGCCGGGCCGGGCGCGCAGTTGACGGTGACGCCGCGCCCTCTCGCCGGGGCGGACGCCAGCCCGGCCCGTCTGGCCGACCGGTTCATCTGGTTTGCGTCCGACAGCCCCCTCGCCACAACCTGCTATGAACGTTCATTTCTACAACCAGGCAACCGACTGACCGGTCCCGCTCTCGTGCTTCAATACGACGCCACCACCCTCATTGCCCCTGGCTGGGAAGGTATGGTGGATGAACAAGACAATTTGTGGTTACTCCAAACAGATGCTCACAACAAATGAAAAGAACAGGACTTCAGCATTCAGCAGCCTTTCCAGGTTGGCTGTGGCGGGCGGGACGCCCGCGCTCCCAGGAGAGATTGCGCAAGTTCCGAGGAAGAGAACATGACAACCCAGCCTTACCCACTACCGGCTGACTTCAACCCAGCCACCTTGATGTTGATGAAGACCACCGAATACGGAACATTCCATGAGTCGCGCCGTGCGGCGCATCTGGCTGCCCGCCTGGTGGAAAATGGAACGCCGCAGGATCTGGAGCTGGCGGAGCAGATTCTGCTGGCAGTGCTAAAATGCCAGGAACTCGATACGCGCGATCCTCACTACGGCAATTTCTACTGGATGGCCGAGGACGACCATGTGGAAGACCTCAACGCGGTCGAGTTTGTCCTGGAGGCGCTCATTCCCATGATGTTGCGCCATGCCGGACGCCTGACGCCGGAGCTGGGCAGCCGCATATCGGCCAGCGTCCGCCTGGGATTGGAGGAGATCGCACGGCTGGATGTGCTGGTGGCATACACCAACATCACCGTGTTGGACATTCTCAACACCACCCTGGGCGGCGAGCTGTTGGGCGACGCTCACATCGCGCAGCGGGGCTATAACAAGCTGGCTGAGTGGATCGACTACACCAACCAGTCCGGGCATCCCATGGAATACAACAGCCCCACCTATGGCGCGGTGACGCTGCGGGCGCTCAAGCTGCTGGCCGACCTGGTGCAAGACGAGGCGACGCGCCAGCGCGCCCAAGCCATGACCGCGCGCCTGGCGCTCAGCGTGGCGCTCCACATTCACACGGGCGTGGGGCGTTGGGTGGGTCCCCACGGCCGCGCCTATCAGCCTTCGGTGGTGTGCGAAACGCCGCCCGAAATCGAGCTGCTGACCGGCTGGATCGCCGACGGCGTCGTACCCGAGTGGGTCGTCGATGCGCTGGATCGATCCTTCGGCGCGTTCACCGTCGTCGAGACCGCCGAACGCTCGCGGGAGATGGCGCTGACGAGCTATCATGCGCCGTCGTTCGCGCTGGGCAGCGCCAGCAGCAGCTTCCACAATCAGGCAAATGTCTGTATGGCCCACTATCGTCGCCCCCAATCCGACCGCCCCGGCGTCTTTTACACGCGCTATATTCTGGATGACAAGTGGTTTGGCGACAGTTATCACGCCACGGACCGCACCAAAACGCGCAACCTGCCCGACGAGGGCGCGTTCTTTGGCATACAGGATGAGAATCGCGTTCTGTGCGTCTACTCGCCCGTCGCCATGAATCAGTGTCACAGCGCCAAGGTCGCCTGCATCTGGACGCGCCGCGCGGAGATCGACGAGATCATTGTTGGCGGCGAGCGCGTGACGATGCTGCCTTTCGCCGTTCCGCCCGGCATGCCGGTGGTCATCGCCAGCGGCGACGCGTATGTGGCAGTGCGGCCGCTGACCATCACTGCCCTGGGGCGCCAGACGCCCATCACCCTGCTGGAACGAGACGGGGATCTGGTGTTGGAGATGGCGAATTACCGGGGGCCGGCCAAACGCTTCTGGGAGTTGAACTGGCCGGGCGCGTTCTTCAAGGGGCGGCCTTTCACTGCCTTTTATGTGGAACTGGCGGAGCGCAGCGCGTATCCCTCTGGCGCGGCGTTCGCAACTGAAATCGGCCGCGGCGCGCTTCACGAAGAGCTGGCGCCGGCCTTCACCTATCGCGCCACCGGCGAACGGCCCTACACCGCTGCCTATAAAAGAGAGGGACGCAGCCTGGGCCTGGAAATCGACCTCATGCAGTGGCGGCTGCTACGTCGCTGGAACAGCGCCGGCGACCCGGGCTGGCCCATGCTGGAATCGCCCCTGGCGCGCCAGTCCGCCAGCGGTGAGGTGCAGATCGGGGCTGCACAGGTCGTCGCCGAGCACGGCCCGGTCTGGCTCTTCGCCAATCCAGCGCGTGCATGTTGGGTTGCTGGCTACCTGGGAAATCAGCCGACTTCGCTGACCCTGCGCACGCCGCAAGGGGCGACGACCGTTCCGCTCACGGGGCCGGGGACTGTTGTCTGGCGCATTGGTGGTGCGTGTAGAGTATAGACATTGGGCTTGGTAGGATGGATGCGGGGAGACGCAGGACTCGTGCTATATTGCAAGGTCAAACGGAAGATCGCTAATGTCACGAAGACGCATTCCGTTGATCATCAAATCAAGGATATCCAGTTGATCCTCCTTTCCAAGTTCGACGAGTGCATCTCGAAGTTCTGGCAGTGCAAAATGATAGACACAGTCGAGGTCGCCAGTTCCCAAAGCAATCGCGGCAATCCGGCTAGGCAGAGGCTCAGCAGTGACAGCAACAATATGAGGTAGGTTCCCTTTGCGATTGCGGATGAGATTCAACGCCTCTGTGCGCGTGTTTTGCGTCCGGTCACTTCGAATCGTCCATTTGCAAGAAATACTTGCATGAAGCAGAGGATAGATAGGATCGTGATTTGCTGCGCGCAGACGAGTGTGGCAGGCGAGTAATGTTTCGCGGTCAACAAGCTGACCTTGGCTGTTGATTTCGTCGTCTGTTACAGGCCAACGCGCCACAATGATGTCTGGGGTGACAACATAATCACTGTTGGCGCCGAGCATTGTTTCGAGTTTCGGATCTCTTTGGAGCGCCTCAGCCAAGTAGGCGAGATGGCGATATTGATCGAAATGGGAGATGTCAGTACGCTTGGTTGAATAGTGCCAGCGACCAGGGCGCAAATGTTGCAACAGGAAGAAAGCTGATTCGAGAAATACCTTCGTGGCATCCTCAAAGTTATTCCCTATGGTCTGACCTACAATAGCTGACTCTTCAAACACATCTGATGCGTCGAGGCGTCCTACGATTTTCCAAGCGATGTCAATGCTGGAACGATTGCTTCCATCAGCTAGATTCGGATAAGCCTTACCAGCTTTGGCTGGTTCGGAGATCCGGATGATATTCCTGCGTATGGATGTGTGATAAGCCTGTCGCAATTGAGCGATAACCATCATTTTCGTTTCTGCCTGTATTCGACGCAACACGTCAAATCACTTCGTCATTGGGGTTTGTAAAAGCCGATCACGAACTCTTCGTGCATACGTTTTTGGATCTGCGAATTTCCGTCAATCTTTTGACCGGCAGGCATCATCCGGCGATTCCGATCCAGGCGACGGATGCCAATATGAGGTGCATCGAAGCCAATCGCTTCGCCGATTTCGGCAAGGCATTTGTCGGTTTCCGTATCGCGGTCACGGATGACTGAACTTGCCACCACCACGACCGCCGCCCGATCCGGCTTGAGCACCCGGTGCATTTCGCGCAAGATACGTGTCATCTCCGAATAGTAGCGATGAAGCGACTGTCCTCGTTTGGGATCGAGGCGCGTGACATCATCAACGACCCGGCCGGTGTAAGGCGGCAACGCCTCAAGCGGAAGAGCAGTAATGCCTTCGCCGCCGATGCAGTTCTTTCTGGTTTCTGCCAGTTGGTCCAGGGAATAGCCGAGCCAGGTCAGCGCAAATTTGTTGGCGCGCATGTAGTCGATTGCGTTGACTGCGTAAGGCGGCGAGGTCACGATCAGATCAACGCTGCCATCCTCAACAGGCAATCGTTGTGCATCTGCCAGATGAATGCGCGCTGGAATTGCCTGGGGGAGTTCGTTGAGGCTATTGATGTTCTGTTGGCCGCGTTTTCGGAATTCCACGATGGCGGAGCGGACATTTTTGGTCAGCAACTTGACGCGGGGCGATGCGTCGCCCAGCAACTCTTCCCCAGTGACCAACGCGCCCGAGGGGGCGAAGGCGATCTTGGCCTTGTGCGGTCGCGTGTGGGCCAGATCGAAAGCCAGAGAGACGCCGCCAGATTTCGTGATGATGCAGGCGGAGAGTACGAGCAGAAAGAAGTCACGGATGCGTTCATCTTCGATGTTTTCGATTTCTTCGATAAGCGCTAATAGTTCGGCTTGCGTTTCTTTGGCAAACCAGTATTCGATGAACTCAGTCGTTTTGGCATCCCAACGCGTCTCCAGCCTGCTGACCAGTGCGTCATATGCACGACCAAACTTCTCGGCGGCGCTCTTGACGATTTGTCGAGAAACCGTAGTCAACGTTTCAGGATCGATGGGCGTCGTTTTCACCTTCGTGATGAGCGCCGCCAGGGGATCGATGTCCACCCCGATTGCTGTGCAACCCGCCAGATAGCCCTCGACCACCGTTGTACCCGACCCCATCATTGGGTCGAGAACGGTGTCGCCGGGTGTCGTGAGGGTGCGGATGAACGTGCGCGGCAATTGGGGTGGGAACTTGGCGGGAAATGCATGAAAATCGTGCGAGGCATAACCAGTGTCGTAGCCGTGGAAGTCGAGGTCTGCTGCAAGCAACTCGGCCAATCGCGCAGAATAGGGCGCAACCGGTCTCACGGCCACAGGGCGCGGCAGCAATTCGAGCTGATAAATCGAGGGGTCGGCGATTTTTCCTGGCGCGGTTGCGATGAGAGATGGTTCACCCTGCGCTGAGAAATTGTTTGGCATAGAAAGAGTCATGCTCATGCGTGAATGGACAGAATTGCTCTGGGAGTATAGCACGCCTGTTCTTGCCGTGCAATTGCCCTGTCCCCGCGCTGGTCTCCTTCATGTCGGGGGCAAGGTTTTGCACCTGATCCCCACGCGTCAGCAAGCAAGAGAAGGGGCCAGCCGCTTACGCTTCTGGTTCGGAACGAGTTACGAATAGATGATTCATAGACCGCTGTACTATAATTGAGTCAGCGTTGTCCAGGGCGCGCCTCAACACATTTGCCGATGTTTTCGGATCAGAAAAACAAATGATGATGATGAACTCCGCCGAAGTGATGCAGTTGATTCAACGGAATGAAGGCCAGCAGATCGAGTTCAAACTCGAAAGTGAGAAGCAAAGCGATCTGGCTGAAGTGCTGATGGCATTTGCGAATGCTGACGGCGGTTCTTTGCTCGTCGGAGTAACCGATGATGGGCAAATCGTTGGCGTAGAGAATGTAAAGGCCACGATCGATCGACTCCACAACGCTGCCACGCGACTCGATCTT
>CAZLMM010000060.1:0-40217 GCA_964560495.1 uncultured Caldilineaceae bacterium | reverse complement strand
TGGTGGGCCTTCGAGCCGCACCTCGAGTGGGTGACGCCGCATCAATCGCGCGACAATCGCATGTCGGCCTCCGCAGCCGGCGTTCCCGGGCAGGTGCGGGTGATCTTCATCCCCGCCGAAGATGTCTGGATCATGTGGCGGGGAGAGATGACGGTCAATGCACTGGAAGCTGGCGTGACCTATCGCGCCTCTTTCTTTGACCCGAAGACGGGCGCGCAGTACGATTTGGGCGCTATTCAGGGCGACCAGGCAGGGCAGTGGGTTCTGCCCAAGCCGCCCATCTTTCAGGACTGGGTGGTCGTGCTGGAACATGGAGATTGATTGCCACTTGACAATTGCGGCGCGGCGGATACAATTGAGATACCGGGCCTGGAGCATGATCATGAATCTGGGCCGGATTCCTCACAGAATCCCTGATCACAGCTTAAGGAGGCGAACAATGGCGAAGGGGCAAATCACCAAGAAAAACGAGAAGAAGAAACCCGAGAAGACGTTGAAGGAAAAAAGGGCGGCCAAAAAGGCCAAGAAAGAAGCCGCCAAATAACTCCATCGTCCTGTCTTGTCTTGGGGCGCGCCCAAGAACAGTTCCAGGATGCGCCTCAAGACAGTCCTAACATTGCGCCCCTCAGACGATTGGTTTGCAGGTCAGCACCTTTTCGTCGCTTCCCCACATGATGCCATGCACCGCAGGTCAACGGTCGCGGCACCAGAGAAAGTATCGCTCTGTTCTCCAACTCCGTTTCTGGACTCTGCGCCCGACTGCCGCGCCTGCGTTGACGCCGAACCCGAAAGAAACGTTGAAGTTTGACAGCGCGCTACAAATGTTATAGCATTTAGCCATGATAAGTGTTTGTGAATCGCGTGTTGAGGATGTGATGAAGAGAGAGAGCTTGAGTTTTTGCGCAGGCAAAACAGCGGGCGACAGCAACCGAGGGGAGAACTTGCTCCCGTGCCCTGTCGAAGAAGCCGCGCGCATCGTTGGTCAAAAGTGGACGCTGCAAATCGTTCATGCGTTGATGGATCATGATGTACGGCGCTTCTGCGAGCTGCAAGATGCTCTGGGCGGCGTCAACCCCAGCACGTTGAGCGCACGGCTGAAGATGTTGGAAGAAGAAGGATTGGTGCAACGCACCCAGATCAGCGCCGCTTCCCCCCACGTTGCTTATCGCCTGACACCCATGGGCGACCAGTTGAGCGGCGTCATCCGTGAGCTGACTCAATGGAGTCGCGTCTGGCTTTGCGGCGATCAGCGCGCCATCTTTCGCCATCCAGAACAAGAGATCATTCACGCCAACTGATCAGGCAATTCATGAAGCAAAACGCAGTCGTCAAAGGTATTACCGTTGGTCTGTTGCAAGAGAACTGTTATCTCTTTGGTTGCGCCCGGACGGGAAAAGGAGTTGTCATTGACCCTGGCGACAACCCGCGAGCGATCCTCCGTCTGGCCAATCAGGCCGGTCTGACCATCGAAAAGATCATCAACACGCACGCCCATTTCGACCATGTCATGGCGGTGGACGCCATCCGCGCGTCGACTGGAGCGCCTTTCCTCCTCCATCGCGCTGAATTGCCCATTTTGCACGATCTACCTGTGCGTGTACGCCTCTGGCTGGACATGGAGATCGACCCAATAGACGACCCAGATGACTTCCTGGAGGATGGGCAAATCATCTCGGTGGGCGACGAAGAACTGGAAGTGCGTTTTGCGCCCGGTCATGCGCCGGGGCATGTGGTCTTTGTTCATCACGCGGGGCGACAGGTCTTTGCCGGCGACACACTCTTTCAGGGCAGCATCGGTCGTTTCGACTTGCCCCTGGCCGATGGGCCGACACTCCTGCGCAGCATTCGCCAGCAGCTGCTCACCTTGCCCGACGACTATGTTGTCTACCCAGGTCACGGCGCGGCGACGGAGATTGGCGAAGAACGGCTCCACAACCCGTTTGTTGGCGAACGAGCGGAACTGCAATCGATGGGGTGAGCAACCATTTCTCAACTTGAACACACCCCCCCACCAGATCGAAGAGCTACCAACAACATGACAACTTCTGCACCTGGATTGGGTGGCTGGCTCAAACGAACCTTTGGCCACCATGAGACGAATGAAGAAACGCACGAAGGAAACGCAACGACAGGCGGCGATCTTCATCAAGAGCCAGTCGTTGTTTGGGAGGCGGCGAATTCCCTTGAAGCGCAGGTTGTGAAAGGGCGACTGGAGAGCGAGGGAATTCCGGCCATTGTGCGAGGCGAAGCGGTGGGCGCCCTCTACGGCCTGACGACAGGCGGGCTGGCCGCCACTGATGTGCTCGTGCCTGCGGCGCTTGCCGAAAAGGCCACACAGATTCTCAACGAAGAAATGGCCGTTGATGTCGAGAGTGAACCTGACGACTCAGCCCATCCCGCTGAATAGGTTTTTTGAACTGTCCTCCGCATCGAGCCCTTTTGTTTCATCAAAGAGTGGGCGCGCTGGATGAACGCGCTGATCGAAGTCCGCCGCGTACACAAACGCTTCGGGCGTCGTCCCGTCTTGCGTGGACTTGATCTGGCTGTGGAAGCGGGCCAGGTGACAGCGTTGTTGGGCGCGAATGGCGCAGGCAAGACGACCCTCATGCGCATCATTGCCGGTCTCTCTCGACCCGATCGCGGCGAAATCGTGTTGGGAGGCGTGCCCATGGCGCGCAGTCTCCATGAGTTGCGCCGCTACATTGGATTGGTGGCCCACGCACCTCTGCTCTATGAAAGCCTGACAGGTTGGGAAAACCTGGAATTTTTCGCCCGGCTCTATGACGCGCCAGACGCCGCCCAGCGCGTAACCGCGGTGTTGCACATGGTCGATCTGTGGCCGCGGCGCAATGACCCCGTGCGCACCTACAGCCGCGGCATGGTGCAGCGCTTGGCCATTGGACGAGCCATGGTGCACAATCCACCTGTTCTATTGCTGGACGAACCCGATACGGGACTCGACCCGGCCAGCGCACACCTTCTTCACGATCTGGTGCGCAGCCTGGCCGCTTCGAACCGGGCAATTCTCTTTTCAACCCACAACCTGGAACGCGCCGCTGCATGGGCCAATTCGATATGTGTGCTCGTCGATGGTCATATCACTAAGCAAATGGCGACGAGTGGCTTGACCGGCAGCGCGCTGGAAGAACTGCTCCTCGATTCAGGGAGACCCGCATGAGTGGAGCCAGCTCAGCGCAGATGCCAGAATTCGACGCAGCAAGGCCAACCGCAGAGTCCGGCAGGGCGCATCAAACCGGCGGCTTTATCACTTATTGGCGCAAGGTGTGGACCATCGCAGCCAAGGACCTGCGCACTGAGCTGCGCGCCAAAGAGATTCTCGGCGTGATGACTGCCTTTAGTGTGCTGGCAGTGGTCATCTTTGGGTTGGCGTTTGATCTGCGCGTCCCTGAAGCCAAAATGGTCGTTCCCGGCGTATTGTGGGCTGTGATCCTCTTTGGCGGCGTGTTGGGGCTGAATCGCACGTTTGGCGCCGAGGCAGATCGGGGTACGCTGGCGGCGTTGCTCCTTGCTCCCGTGGATCGCAGCGTCATCTACTTTGGCAAATTCTTCGCCCACACAATCTTCATGCTCATCACACAGGCGTTGGTTCTGCCGGTGATCCTGGTGTTGTTCGATGTCTCTCTCTTCCAGCCACTGATCTTGTTGGGATTGGTTCTAGGCATCGTAGGTTACGTGGGCGTGGGCGTGCTCTTTGCGGCCCTCACCGCCAACTCGCGCGCAAGGGAGAGTCTGTTGCCGATCCTGCTTCTGCCGGTGATGGTTCCCATTTTTGTCGCCGGAGTGGGATTGACCGCGACGGCGCTCGACGGGCGCGGGACGGATGCAGCGCAGCGTTGGTTGGGCGTTCTGGTCGCCTATGATCTGGTCTTTTTAACCATCGCCTACCTGGTGTTCGACCTAATCTGGGAAGAAACATAGCCAGTTTCAATCGTTTATGGTCTCTCGATTGGCAAGTCATGTTGTCACGAGTCACGCATAAATTGACAACCTGGCGAGCGATAACGGTAAACGGTTTTTGATGAATGAAAAATAGGGGGAACAATGAGCAGCTCAGCATTGTCACGAACGACACAAACTGGCAAAGGCTGGCACATCGCCCAGATGATCCTCAGCGTGTTGGCTGTGGTCGGAATGGCCGTCATGATGTGGGCGGCGTTGATCTACGCCCGGCCTGCCGCCAATCTGGAAGGCATCGAGCAATACGCGCAGCGCATATTCTACATTCACATGGGCTGTAACTTTGCTGCATTGGGCGCGTTCCTTATGTCGCTGGTCAGCAGCGTCATGTATCTCATCACGCGCAACCTAGACTGGGATCGTCTGTGTCAGGCCAGCGTCGAATGCGGCCTCATCTTTGGCATGGGCACCATCGTCACTGGCTCCATCTGGGCGCGCCCCACGTGGAACACCTACTGGACATGGGATCCTCGCCTGACGACAGCCACCATCACAGTGCTCATCTATTTCGCCTATCTCCTGTTTCGCAACGGCATCGACAACCGGGCCACGCGCGCGCGCTTTGGCAGCATCTATGCGCTCTTTGCCTTTCTCAGCCTGCCGCTCACCTATTACAGCGCACGTTGGTTTCGCTCCATCCATCCCGTGGTCTTTTCCAATGAGAACCCAGAAGGACAAGGTGGTTTCAACCTGGGCGGCTCGATGACGCAAACGTTGGAGTTGGCGACCGTCATCTTTGTCATCCTTTTCTGCGCCCTGCTGATCCTGCGTTGGCGACAACTGCGTGTGGAAGATCGGGTGAATGAGCTTCGAGAGGAACTGTACTGATGCAATACCTGGCAGCAGCGTTCATTGCAGTGTGGCTTTTGGTGACGATCTATCTGGTCTTCATCGGCAGCCGTCAAAGAAAACTGGAACGCGAATTGGCAGCGCTGCAAGAATCGCTGTTGGAGCGACGAGAGTTGCACACTGGGGATGACGCGACCGAGTAAACAGTAGAAAAACGGCTGAAAGCAAAGATACAGCCAATGTTCATCCTCTTGTAATTTTTTGTACAGCCGCGTGTGATACAATGCGGATGTTTGATTGGCCTGGCATGCGCCTCCGGTAAAGAAAGAAGATGGTGATGACGCAGACGATTCGACAAGACGCCCCTGGACAGATGGTGCGCACCCAGCCGGCGACTGAGGTGCGACGCATGACCGTCTTTGTTCACGCGGTTATGTTCGTGCTCGGCTTCACAGTCGTTTTCACCTTGTTGGGATCTGCGGCCGGACTGCTTGGCCGCAGTCTCAATGTATACCTTCCGGTCGTGCAGAAGCTCGGCGCCATGCTCCTGGTCATCTTTGCCTTGGTGACCATGGGCGTTTTTGGCTATCTCTCCCGGTTGATCTCTGGTCGCGTCAATCTGTCGAGCAATCCGGCGGCGGCGGCGTTGGTAAGTGTGCTCGATTGGTTCAGCATGTTGCTCTACACGGAGCGCCGCGTGGCAGATATGCACCGGGTGAATCATCGCTTGGGCCTGGTGAGCAGTTTTCTCCTTGGCGTCAGTTTCAGCGCCGGCTGGGTGCCATGCGTTGGCCCCATTCTGGCCAGCATCTTCTTTTTGGCCAGCGACGCTGCGACTGCTTGGCAGGGCGCGCTCCTCCTTTTCATTTACAGCATGGGGCTGGGCGTACCGTTTTTGATCACAGGATTGGCCTTCAGCCGCATGACTGGCTTTTTGCGTAAGCTAAATCGTCATGCAGGCATTGTGAGCATCATCAGCGGTATCTTCCTGCTCTACGTGGCCTATCTGCTGTGGTTCGACCGCCTGGCAATTTTGACCACCCAGTTCATTGTACTCAACGAGTGGGTTTTTGCGCTGGAGGATTGGGTCGGCGTGGCTTCAGGCACTGGCGGCGATCTGATCGACCTGAGTGTGCTGAGCGCGGCGCCGTTGGCTTTCATTGCCGGCCTTATCAGCTTCATCAGCCCTTGTGTGTTGCCCCTCGTGCCCGCCTATATTGGTTTCTTGACAGGCGCTGCGGTGGGCGGCGCCAAGGCAAAGACCGGATGAAACTCACCCTCTATTCTCGTCCGGGCTGCCATCTCTGTGAGGAGCTAAAGGACGATCTGGCTGGCTTGAGACCGATCGTTGACTTCGAGTTGGCAGAACGCAACATCGAGGATGAACCGGCGCTATGGGAACAGTTTCGCTACCTGATCCCCGTTCTCGATGTGGAAGGCGGGACGCTGCTTTACCCACCACACGACCGGACGACAATCCTCTTTGCCCTGACAGGCGCACAAAGATAGGATCATGACGTCAGAATCGCCTGAGCCGTTGTCACAAAGCCCTTCTCGTCCGACGACGCCGTCCACGCTCTCTGCTGTGGGGCGCGCCGCCGACGGTGTAGTCTTGTTCGTTGCCCGACACTGGCTTGCCCTCTTCACCATCGCCTGGGCCATCTACGTGCTCTTGCCCTTTGCCGCGCCGACCTTCTTGCGCCTGGGTTGGACAGCGCCAGCGCAGGCGATCTATTCGATCTACTCCTTCACCTGTCACCAGATTCCTGACCACAGCTATTTTCTTTTTGGCGAAACGATGACGCCAGGAGAGGAAGCGCTCATCGTGGCAGGTATGCCGGATACGCCCAATCTGTTTATCCAGCGCGCCTTCGTGGGCGCCGAGGGCATTGGCTACAAGGTGGCGCTTTGCCAGCGCGACGTTGCCATCTACGCTTCGGTGGTCGTTGCCGGGCTGGTCTTTGGCCTGGTGCGCCGACGGGTGCGCCGTCTTCCTTTTGTGCTCTTTCTCCTCTTGTTGCTGCCGATCGCCATCGACGGAGGCACACAGTTGGTTGGGTTGCGGGAGAGCAACTGGCTGCTGCGCACCATCACCGGCGCAATTTTTGGCGTCGCCTGCGTCTGGATCGCCTATCCCTATATTGATGACGCCATGCAGGATGTGATTCGCACAGAGAGTGCACGGCGCAGCGCATAGGGCTTGCCGAAGTATGATTGACGCCTGTTGAGGTCTCTTCCAGGAAATTGTGGGCGTCCTGGAAGATTGGACGCCATAAGACAATTCATTGGGATGCATTCAAAGTGAGTTTGCTGTAGGAATGACCGACTGTAACTGATGTTGGACACATCCAATTCATTGACAAGCGCATTGTCACACCAGCGCAGAGAAATGGAGATGGAACGCATCGCAGTGACCGGGGGCAGCGGCGGCGCAGGCAGTCATGTCATCGGCGATTTGCTGGAACGCGGCTACGAGGTGGTCAACCTGGATCGCGAAAAGCCAGCAAAGACGGTCTGCCCGTTTATCAAGCTGGACCTGACCAACTATCGCGCGGTTTTCACTGCTCTGAGCAGCTGCCAGGCAGTCATCCACCTGGGCGCCAATCCCAGCCCAGACCACGACCATGCCACCGGCGCAGAGCGTTTCAACCACAACACCGCGGGAGTCTTCAATGTCTTCAACGCAGCAGCAGCTTCAGGCATCCGGCGCGTTGTGTGGGCATCCAGCGACACAGTGCTCGGCTATCCCTACGACAGAGTAACCCCGCGCTACCTGCCGGCGGACGATCTCCATCCTGTCCAACCGCAAAACGGCTACGCTCTCTCCAAGTCGATCTGCGAAGAACTGGCGCGCCAGATGAGCCGGCTGTACGACATGACGATCATCGGGCTGCGCTTTTCCAACATCCACTACGCCGATCCAACCAGGCGCGCCAATTACTCGTTGGTTCCCCATCACTGGGATCACCCAGAGAAACGCAAGTTCAACCTCTGGAGCTATGTGGATGTGCGTGACGTCGTCCAGAGCGTGCGGCTGAGCCTGGAGGCCGATCTCACCGGGGCCGAAATTTTCAACATCGCCGCTGCAGACACGATCATGAACCAACCTTCCGCAGAATTGGCCGCAGCCTTCTTTCCTGGCGTCCCCATTCGACATGACATTGGCCTCTACGAAAGTTTGCTGAGCAGCGCCAAAGCCGCCTCCCTGCTCGGCTATACACCACGCCACTCCTGGCGCGACCACGTAAACATCTAAACAATCTCTCTCGCCTTTACACACAGTCTCTAAACAATTGCTTTGTATCCTTGAGGCAGTTCTGCACCGATGCAGGATGAGCGAGAAACTGTGAAGGTATAAAGCAAGTAACTCAAGGAGATAGACGAGATGAAAAACACATGGAAGACCCTGGCCATCGGCGGCGTTGCAGCCGCAGCGATTGTTGCTGGCAGCTTGTGGGTCGCCGATAACGTTTCGGCCAGCACGACCACAACCACACCGCTGCAGTGGGTGCAAGACCTCGCCACGGAACGCGGCGGTCGAGGTGGTGGACTCCGCGGCATGGGCGGCCCCGGCGAAGACGGCGCTTTGCTTGCCGAAGCGCTGGGCATCACCGAAGAGGAGCTCCAGGCTGCGCACGAAGAAGCCATGACCGCTGCCATCGATCAGGCTGTGGAGCAGGGGCTGCTGACCCAAGAGCAGGCGGACGCCATCAAGGAACGCAGCGATGGTCGCCTGCCTGGTATGAGAGGCTTCGGTCGCTTCGGCAATGAGATTGACTACAACGCCCTGTTGGCCGATGCCCTGGGCATCACCGTGGAGGAGCTGGACGCTGCGCGCGAGACAGCGATGAACAACCGCCTGGAGCAGGCGGTGGCCGACGGCGACATCACCCAGGAGCAGGCCGACTTGATGAAGGCCCAGTTTGCGCTGCGTGAGTACATGGCCGATAGGATGCAAGCTGCTTATGACGAAGCCTTGGAGCAGGCCGTCGAAGATGGCGTAATCACCCAGGAGCAGGCCGACTTACTCGAAAGCCAGCAGGGCGGCTTCGGACGCGGCTTCGGCAGGCCGGGTGACTTCGGCGGTCGCGGCGGGCATCATGGCGGCCGGGGCGGTATGCGCGGCCTGCCTGGCGCGCCAGACCAGAACTCGCCCACTCAGGAACCGCCGGTCGAACCAAATTCCTGATAATTGGTCGAGCGCAAGCCGCCGGATTACAGCCTGCCAGGAAGCCCAATGTCTTCTACCAGGCGACCGGATGAAGGATTGACCCACGACACCCATCATGATCCGCCGGATTGTTCAGCCACAATCCGGCGGATTGTGCTATGATTCACCCTATTACAACTTTGAATGCACCCGATTCAAAGCTTGTTCGCGGTAGGAGTGACTACCTGGCCGAAGGAGTCGCAAGGAGTTTATGATGCAAAACAACAAGGAATCAGGCGATAGCGTGCTCTACCTGGCGTCGCTGCCCGAACGACTGCCCAGGGCGGCTGCGACCAGGGTGGGCGGAATCCTCCACGAAAGCTCGCTCGTTCTCCTGCCCGAATGGGCGCGTCGTTCTCAGGTCTATCAGGCGCTGATCGGGCGCATGTTGCGCATCACGGTGGAGTGGGTGGGGGGAGTAAAAGGCATCAAACCGGCAGATTGGCGACGCGCAAGTTGGCCGGCAACACCCTGGAGCTCGCCAGTTTTCTCGTGGTTGGCTGGTCGCCTCTGTGGATGCTGGCTGCTGCTGCCGACCTGACTGATGGCGCAAAAGTCTATCTCCGTGTTGTGACGGAGCGCTACGTGCAGAGATCAGGCTTGGCCAGGTGCATATTTACGACTACTATCGCCAGGCGCTAGGCGAGATCCGGGCAGATGGCCTTTTGAATCACATCAGCCGCGTCAACAAACCTTATCTGGCCGCGGCAAGCGCCCACCTGGATGCAAAGCGGATCAGCTACACCGAATACATTCTCAAACGTTTGCTTGGGCAGCGACCACCAGGATACAAGGCCGGGCGATGACCTTTTCGGAATCCTATTTTTCGCACTTTTCGGTTCGATAAATGACAAAGACGATTCTCGTTGTAGACGACACAAAAAACCTGCGCACCATGGTGCAGGCATATCTGACACAGGAGGGTTTTCGGGTAGTCACGGCGGCTCATGGCCAAGAGGCGCTCTATGCAGCGCGGGCCGAAAAGCCAAACCTGATCATCCTCGACCTGATGATGCCCGAAATGGGCGGCATCGAATTCCTGAACATCTATCGCAGGGAAGCGACAACCCCAATTATCATCCTGACCGGCAAGATCGAAGAACATGACAAGGTCATCGGCCTGGAACTGGGCGCTGACGATTACGTCACCAAGCCTTTTAGCCTGCGAGAGTTGACCGCACGTGTGCGGGCTGTGTTGCGTCGGGTGGAGCAACAGGAGGCTGAGCCGGAGGTGCTGCGCGCCGCAGACATCACCCTGGATCGCAGCACGCGGCGAGTGACGGTGGGTGAGCGGGAAATCAGCCTCACCCCCACGGAATTTGGGCTGCTTGGCGTCTTTATGGCCTCCCCGGGTCGCGTCTTTTCCCGCGGCCAACTGCTCGATCGGCTGCAAGGCGCATCCTTCGAGGCCTACGAGCGCACCATCGACCTGCACATTCGCAACCTGCGCGCCAAGATCGAAGATGATGCACGCAAACCGCGCTACATCGAAACGGTCTACGGCGCCGGCTATCGCTTTGCGCCGGAGAAGTAGGAGGAGATTTTGCGCTCTCTTGCGGTCAAACTGACCCTGGCGTTTCTGGTTGTGAGCGTCGTGGGAGTTGCACTTATCGCTCTCATCTTGCAGCAGCGCACCCAAAGCGAGGTGGGCCAACTGGTGACAGACCAACTGCGCGCCGAGTTGGTGAACAATCTGACTGAGTATTATGAACGCACTGGCAGTTGGGCCGAGATCGACGGTATCTTCATGCGCACCCGTCATTGGGACCGCTCTCGCAACGCCGCGCCGGCGCCGGTCACGCTCTTGGACAAGAATCGGGCTGTCGTCTTCAGCGGCGCCGGCTTTGTTCCTGGCGAGAAACCCCTTGCCATAGATGGCGTCGAAGCGCCCATCGTGGTCGATGACGAGACAGTGGGCTGGGTGGCTTTCGATCCGGCGCGCTTCTCTCGGCTGCCGCCGCCGGGTAGCCCTGAATCTGATTTCCTGGGACGCATCAACACTGCTATCCTGGTGAGCGCACTGGGAGCGGTTGCCCTTGCCATCATCATGGGCGTCTGGCTGGCGCGCACTATCGCCAGCCCCCTCCATGAATTGACCGAAGCAACCCAAGCCCTGGCGCAAGGCCAACTGGGACGCCAGGTGGCAGTGCGTTCCCAGGATGAGATCGGCGCGCTGGCCGCGTCTTTCAATCGCATGAGCGTGGACCTGGCGCGCGCCAATCAATTGCGCCGCCAGATGACTGCCGATGTGGCGCATGACCTGCGCACGCCCCTGAGCGTGTTGTTGGGCTATGCAGAGGCGCTGGATGAAAGGATGTTGCAAGGCTCGCCCGACATCTACGCCGTGATGCACAGCGAAGCGCGCCATCTCAATCGGCTCATCGACGATCTGCGCACGCTCTCGCTGGCCGACGCTGACGAGCTGCCTTTGCACATGCAGCCTGTTGATCCCCAAGCCTTGCTTGCGCGCACCGCAGCCGCGCACAAAATTCAGGCCGACGAGCGCCATGTGACCCTTCGTGTGGAGGCGCCCTCCCTCCTGCCGGAGGTGATGGTGGACGAGGAGCGAATGATTCAGGTGTTAGGCAACCTGGTGAGCAATGCGTTGCGTTATACGCCGGCGGGCGGCTCTGTGACGCTTTCCGCGTCCGCTGACCAGAGCCGCGTTTCCTTGAGCGTTCAAGACACGGGTGCGGGGATCGCCCCGGCAGACCTGCCCTTCATCTTTGAACGCTTCTACCGCGGCGATAAAGCGCGGTCGTCTGATGGCGAATCGGGTCTGGGGTTGGCGATTGCCAAATCCATCGTTGAGATGCACGGAGGCGTCATCAGCGCGGTAAGCACGCCGGGAGAGGGGAGCACGTTTACGGTAGAGCTGCTACGCGTCAGAGGATAACGTTTGGTCACCAAAGCTTCTCACGTCCACTGAACACGCAAGCCTTCATGGCACTCGCCAAAACGCCTATTAGCCATCGTTGAAGCCTATGTTGACTTGCATCAAGCGGTGTTTGAGAGCAGAAGTATGACAAAAGAATGGCGGCAGCGTACCTTGAAGCATCCAGCATATGTTCCCTCTTTGGATTTGGTGGCGATTGCACCAGATGGTCGTTTGGCAGCGTTTTGCATTTGCTGGCTCAACGGAGATTCGACGGCAGAAACAAGTGGTCAGATTGAGCCGATGGGCGTACGCAAAGAATTCCGCAAGTTGGGTTTGGGGCGGAGTATTGTGATGGATGGATTGCGCCGACTACAACAGCATGGTGCAAAGTTGGTGTATGTAGAGACCGACAACTATCGGGACGAAGCATTTCGTCTGTACGAATCGGTCGGGTATCAAGTCATCGAAGATGCGCTGGTGTATCGGAAGGACTATGCGCCTTTCTAATTGACAGATTGCGGAAGGTTGACCGCATCGTGCGATGATGCCTAGTCGCCGCAAGCTATGCTTGTCTATTCGCCGCCTGGTCTTGGGAAGCGAGCGTGCCAATTGCCAGAAAGGCAAGGATGTAGCCCAGGTAGTTCTCGTTGAGAAAGCGACTGAAAAAGAAGAAGATAAAGAGAAAGAGGCCATAATGCCAGGCGGCGTTGGCCAACGTATTTGCCCGCTGTTGGCGACGCATGAGCCAGATGAGCAATGGCAGGGTGACGACAATCTCCGCCAGCCAGAAGGGCCACTGGTCGAAGCGATCTTGCACCCAGCCGGCCGCCAGGACGAAATTGCTGCCGCCCCATCCCCAAATCTGATAGCCCGTTTCACCCTGACCGCTGCTCCAGCGCCATACATCATCATAAAGCGACCAACCATCCCACAGGACAAAGGGCAGCAATAACACGCCAAAGACCGCCAGGGCCGGCCAACCTCGGCGCAACATCGTCGGCAACGTCTGCCACAGGCCGCGCCAGCCCACCCCGCCCGGTCGATCTGCGACGAGCAGCAGCCCATAAAAGGGCGCAAAGAACCAGGCCGTTGGTTTACTGGCGCCGGCCAACCCAAAACAGAGCGTCGAGCCGGCCAGAAGCCATCCACCCCGCCCCGTCTGGCCAACCAGCTTGAACCAGCCGCGCCACAGGGCCAGGCTGAAAATCAGCCAGGAGAGCACGAAGACGTCGTTCTGGCCGAACATGACATCCAACGCCATGATGGGGTTTAGACCCACCAGAGCGACAATCGCCAGCTTTGCCCGCATGCCATCAACCAGGACTGGGGCAACGGCCAACGCCAGCGCCAGGAGAACGAGATAGACCAGGCGTTGATCATAGAAGCCAGCGATCTCACCTGACCAATAGATGGGCGCGCTCAACAGAAACGTCCACGGCAGATAGGGGTAATGATAGAGCGCGGTGCGGTATTGGCTGAAGCCCCATTCGGCCATGGGGGTCTGTGTGTAGTCTTCCGTGTAGGGGTTTATGCCCGCCAGTAAAAAACGAGTGGCCGCCTCGGTCTGGATGACGCCGCCGTCGTGGCTATAGCTGGCAGGGCCGCTCTGATCGCGCAGCAGAATGAGCTTGGCCGTAGGCAAAAAGACGCAGACCAACAGGATGCCTGTAAGCAGCGCCCATTTGAAACGCAACTGCCAGCGCCCTTTCACGGCCAGATCAACCAGCAAATAGAGAATGACGCCGCCCAGAGCCAACGCATTGAGAAGCAGCCCGATAGGGTCGCCGGGGCGCGGCCCTACGTCGCCAAAGGCAGCCATGCCGGTTTGCGGGAGAAGCTGTCCCAAGATCGGGTGACGCAACACATCTTGCACGCGAGTGGGCAGGGCGGCTGCTTCAGCCAGGCCGCCGATCATGAGCACGGCAAAGACCAGCAGGGCGATCAACAGGCTGTCCCAGCCAGGACGCGCGGGGGCAGGCGGATCGGGGGGGGCAGAGGCAGCAGGTGCAGCGACGGGCGACATGGGCGGTGTGTCAGGGCGACTGATAGGCAGCGAAAATCTGGCCGGAAGAAGAGGAGGAGGACGCATAAATGTATCGCCCGCTGACGGCAAGCGAGCCGGCGATTGGCTCGAACTGGACGTTGGTGGGCGTCAGGCTGCCGGTGAGCACATCGATGAGCTGGAGCGCGCCGTTGTTGCTGGCGACGAGCACCCGCTCCTCGTCGACGATGGGGCCGCCCACAAGCTGGCCGATGCTGAGCGCCTGCGCCCATATCTGGTTTCTGGCAAATCGGTCGAAAACACGTACCGTTGCGCCATCTCTTCCCACACCTGCTACATAGCGACTGTTGATCGCCAGACTTGTCATTGGCTCGCCAAAGGTCGATTGCATCAAGAGTTGTGCATTGTTGGCGTTGAAACCAAGCAATGTTCCACCTTCATCCGCCACATATAGCTCGGCGGCAGCATGTACGCCCGGCGTTACATACACCGGCGCAGAAACAAGCTCGTATTCTGGGGATTGCCAGACAGTTTCGTAGGTGAAGGCATCCAAAGCCCAGACGCGTTTGCCCGACAGGAAGATCATCTGTCCCCCCAACGCGGGCGCGGCCAACGTGTCGCCTTCGGGAACCGGCCAATCACGCACCTGGGTGCCATTGCTCTGGTTCAACACGAAAAGGCGGTCGCTGGTTCCTGTGCGCCCCACCACGTATAAATAATCGGCGCCGGCGATGATGCTATGGCGAGGCTGGAAACCGTAGTTTTGCTGCCAACGCAACTGGCCGTTTTCGTCAATGGCAACTACACGCCCGCTCGCCGTGATAACGTAGACGACGTTATTGGCGACAGCCGGCGTCAGCGTGACCTGCTCGCCCACCTGATAGCGCCAGCGTTGGTTGCCATTCAGCCGGTCGAAGCTGTAGACATGACCGTCTGCGCTGGCAGCCACCACCTGTTGGCCAAAGACGACCACGCCTGACTGAAACGGGAGAGAGGCGCGCATGGGAGTCGTCAGGCCGACAGCGAAAGGCGGACGAGGCAGGGCCGGTACACGGGCCTGGTTGCTGCTGTCGCGGCGATAAAGGGGAAAGTCATCAAGGGGAACCGGCGTTGGTGTGCGAAAGGGCGTGGCGTTTGGCAACGCCAGGGATATCTGCAAGAGGCGGATGTCGTTTCCATCCGTGTTCGCCGGGGCGTTGACCGGCGTGGGATTATCGATGACCGCGATACGCGCAGCGCGCACCCAGCCGGATGTGTTCGTACCAGGCAGACAGCACATGTAGACCCACTCCCCCACCGTATCGCGATTGAACAGATTGATGGCAGTTCCCGGCCCCACAACGGGCGGATTGGTGGGTGTGTAGACGCTGCCGGGGCCGATGTAAACCTTTGCCTCGACCCCACCGACGACCGCCTTCAAGGAGTTGACGACGACTCCCTGCGTTGGCGTGGGCGAAGGGGGCGGCAAGGGTGTGGGCGTTTCAGTGGGCGGGATCGGCGTCGGCGTGTCGGGAACGGGCGTGGCGGTGGCCGTCACAACCTGGGCGACGGTCAATGTGGGTTGCACATCGCCCGGCGGCAAGTCTGCGCTGGTGGTTGCCGTGATCTGGAAGGTGGCCGTCATGTTGGGTGAGACCTGGCCAGCAACGAAAGGCAGCAACCAGTTCACATCGGTCACTGTGGCAGAGGCATCAAGCGGGATGTCCGTGGGCGCTGCTTCGATCATGGTGGGGGCTTCCTCGGGCAAAGGCGTCACCGTTGGCAGGGGCGTCTCCGTAGCAGTGGGGCTGGGCGTCAGACCGGCCAGGGTTTCGGCGGCCTTGGTGGCCAGGACGATGCTATAGGCCACCTGGGTGAGCATATCTTCGGCGATGCGCGTAGCGCGGAAGTCGAAGGTCGGCGTCAAGGATGGCCCGGGCGTGGCCGTCGGCGTTGGCGTCGGGCCGCTGAGCGCGCCGCTCTGCACAACCCACAACATACCGGCAATGCCGCTCAGCAGAAAGAGGGCGATGAGAAAGCTGGTGAGTACGATCTCGGCGATTCGGTTGCGGGTGCGTCGCTTTGCCATGTTGTCATTGTAACAAGAAAGCAGGGGGCTGCCAAAGCAACGCCTGTTTCTCGCTTAAAGAGCCGGCATGGAGCGACGTTCACAATCCAATTCTGTGAGCACAAATATCACCGCTGATAGCGCCCCGCCTCCTGACCATAGCCGGTCAGCTCCACGTACCCTCGTCCACTCAGCGGTTCATCGCCCATGCGCCCGGTCGCCTCGACCGCTCCTTCCCAGTAGACAAAACTCACATCCATTTCCTGGTCGGCAAAGAGCGGCGCTACGTCCAGTGCGATCTCATGGCTTGGGATATCGATCTGCCAGCCGGAAGGATAGGTGAAGCCAGTGTTCGAGCTTGCCCACTGCACCATCGGTGTGATGGTGAACTCATTGCCGGTGAGTTTTTCCTGGCGACCATCGGGCCAGGCAATTGTCCCTTCGACGAAATCGAGCTGCTTGCCGTCGGTAGTGCGAAACTCATAGAGCATCAACGCTGCGCCGTTGTCCAGTTGCAGGCTGAACCAATCCCAGCCCAGTGCGTTCTCGCTGAGCGCGCTGGTGCCGAACTCGTGATCCATCCAACTTGCGCCGGTCACAGGGATCGTCCTGCCATTCATTTGGAGAACGCCAATCGTGTCCAAACCAACGAGGCTGTAGTAATAGCTGGCGTTGCCGGTCTCGGCGCCCTTTTGGTGCAGCCCTTCTTTGCCGTGGAGCACAGGCGGACGAGTCTCAGTCAGCGTCAGGTTCAGGGCGACCGGCCCGTTTTCTCCTTCCGCTCGCGTCTGAAGCTGCACCACGCCCGGCGTGAGCTCCTGCGCCGACCAATCCTCCAGCCAGACCGAGTAGGTGGGGACGCCCGTTGCGCCAGCCAACCCGCCTGCGCCCCGGCTATAACGCTCGAAACTCGCGTGTCTTTCCTCGCCGCCGTCGCTAATGGCAAAATGGGCCATGTAGACTTGGTTGGACGCCAGACCCGAATCACGTTTGGGCGCATCCGGCGTCAATGCGCTGCGGAAAAACGTCAACTGATAGCCATAGGGCGTCCCGTCGTCGCCTTCCAGGTTGCCGGTGTAATACCACCACTCGGTGCGGTATTCCGGGTGTGGGCCGTGATCCAGGGGAAACGTAAAGGGGCGCGGTTCGGTCGCCCGCGCATAGGCCGCGTCAGAGGGCGCGCTCATGGCCTCGACCACGCTGGCGCTCATCACCGGCGGCGCTGCGTTGACCGCGCAGCCGCTCAACAGCGCAACGAGCAACACCCACATTGGGAAGACCAATAGCTTTCGCATCATGGCGAGGATTATCGCGGAGACAAGGCGCCGGTTCTGTCATGTTGCGTCCGAACTCGTGATGCAGGCGTCATGGCGATTGACAGATGCCCAGGCAGCATCTATATTCTTGTTGTAACATTTGTGTAGAATAAAAAAATCCGCGCGAAAACGAGAGGAATGCACAGTGCTTGACTTTACGCCTGTGCGCGACAAGCGCATGACGATGGACGAATTGACCGCCGGGCTGACCCGGGATGACCTGCGCCGCCTGACCAATGAGATGATCGACGCCATGCTCTCCATGCTGGCGGACTGCGAAGATGCAGACGTCGCCTTCACGCCCCAAGACCCCCATGCTCATGACGCCTACGCCGCAAAGCCCGAAGATGTGGGGATCGCCTGGACCCTGGGGCACGTCATCGTCCATGTGACCGCCTCTGGGGAGGAATCAGCCTTTCTGGCTGCGGAACTGGCGCGCGGGGTGGAGTTTCACGGGCGCTCGCGCTATGAAATCCCCTGGCAGTCGGTCACGACCATTGAGCAGTGCCGCCGGCGCCTGGAAGAGAGCCGCTGCATGCGCGCGGCGTCGCTGGAGTTCTGGCCCGATCCGCCCCATCTGGACAATTACTACCAGTTCGCGCCCGACCGCCCCCGCTACAATGCCGTGGGACGTTTCGTTCTGGGGCTGCGCCATGACGACGATCATCTGGGGCAGATTGCTGAGATCGTGCGCCAGGCAAAGGCCGCCCGCGGTTGACGCCGCCACGGATGGCCGTATTGAGCCAATTGCCAATTTGGCGACGCTTGCATCTCTGCCCAAGACGCGCTATACTGTCGCCCTTTCCAGGAATTCGCGCAGGCAAGATATCTGAGGTTATCCAACCCAACAAACAACGTAATCACTGTGTAATCTTTCGTTTACTCCTCGTTTGCACAGCCATGTTTCAATCGGGTGTGTTCAGAATTAGTGGTAAGTGCTCATTCCGTAGGGGCTTGAACGGCGGCGGCAATGTTTCGCTGCTGCAGAACGACGACTTTACCGCCGTTCAGGCCCCCATAGCAAACAAACTTTGAATGCACCCGTTTCAATCCGTGGCGCTGTTTCCGCAAGTAGAGTGAGTAGAGCAGAGAGCAAAGACAGAGGGCTATGCCGCCGAAACCGTGGAGCACCCAATCCAGCCGACCCATCTACGAGAACAAGTGGATGCGTCTGCGCGAAGATATCGCCGAACTGCCCGATGGCCGCACCACCGTCTACGGCGTGGTGACTTTTGGCGATTGCGTCGGCGTGCTGCCTTTTGTGGATGCGGATCACGTGGTGCTCTGTCGTCAGTATCGCTACATCTTTGGCGAGAACCATCGCTGGGAGATGCCCACGGGCGGCGTCAAGCCTGGCGAAACGCCCGAACAGGCCGCTCTGCGCGAATTGCAGGAGGAGGTCGGCTACACCGCCGGCCGTCTGGATTGGGTGAGCAGTTACTACACCTCCAAGAGTGTGTGCGTAGAGACAGCCCATCTCTATCTGGGGTATGATCTGACGCCATCTGCCCTGCCGCCGGACGATACAGAGTTTTTCGAGATCGCCGTCTTTCCCTTCGCCGAGGCTTTGGAGATGGTCAATCGCAGCGAAATCCGCGACGGCATGACAGTTATCGCTGTGCTCCATGCTGCGCATTTGCGCACATTGCAGGCAAACCAGGATTTGAACGAGGAGGAATCGTGATCGACGCTGTTGATTCGCCCACTGCAAAATGGGACAGCCGCCTCTACAAGGTGTGCATGGTGATTGCCCGTTTTGGTCTGGCCTATCTTTTTTTCACCCAATTGTTCTGGAAGTTGCCGCCCACCTTTGGCTGTACGAATGACTTCGCCTTCCCCCAACCGGCCGCCGACAACTACTGGACGGGCAACGGCAGCGGCGGTCTGTGCTACTGGATGGGGCTGGAGTCGATCTACGCGCCCCAGTTTCGCCAGGTTCTGGTGGCGGACATGCGGCCAGCCGGTCTCCCTAGAATTGGCGTCACCATCACCCCCATCGCCCAACTCAACGCGCTGCTCATCGACAACGTACTCATTCCCAACATCAGCCTTTTGGGCTGGGTCATCTGGCTCATGGAGTTCTGGATTTTCCTCTCCATGCTCCTGGGCTTGTTCACGCGCCTGGGTGCGCTCGTCGCCGTTGGCGTAGTGGCCCAGCTCTGGATTGGATTGGCGAATATCCCCCGCCCGTATGAGTGGGAATGGGCCTATGGCGCCATCTTCTTGCTCTCCGTGGCCCTGTTGGGCGCAGCGTCAGGGCGCTTCTTCGGCATGGACGGCTGGCTGCGCCGCCGCCTGACCGGGCGGAATGGGCTGCTGGCGCGAGCTGCGCTGCACCTGGGCTGAGGGCTGCGACCGTGCGTGGTCATCTCCTCGTGGTCGCCAAACGCCCCGCGCCAGGGCAAACCAAGACCAGACTCTGCCCGCCGTTGAGCGGCGATGCGGCTGCTGCGCTCTATGAATGCTTTCTGCGCGACACCCTGGAGATCATGCGCCAGGTGGGGAATGTACAGCGCGCCATCGTCTATCTCCCCCACGACGCCGATGACTATTTCCGTCAGCTTGCCCCCGACATGACGCTGACCCGCCAGCAAGGGACAACCCTTGGCGAGCGGCTGGACCTGCTGCTGACGGACGCGTTGGCAAACGGAGCGGGGCGCGCCGTCGTCATGGACAGCGACAGCCCCACTTTGCCAGCGGCTTATGTGGACGAGGCTTTTGACAAGCTGGATGAAGTTGATGTGGTGTTGGGGCCATGTCGCGACGGCGGCTACTATCTCATCGGCGTCAAACAGCCCCAACCGCGGCTGTTACGCGAGGTGGAGATGAGTACGCCCTACGTCCTGCGCGACACCCTTGCCCTGGCTGCGCGACTGGGCGTCTCCACTTCGCTGCTGCCGGAGTGGTACGACGTAGATACAGTCGCCGAGCTGGAACATCTGGCGGCTGAAGTCCTCCATCTCAATCATGGCGCGGCAATGCACACCCGGCGTCAACTGGCCGGGCTGACCTGGCGGTAGATATTGGTATGAGAGTCTCACTGATCATCCCGGCGCTCAACGAAGCAGAATGCATCCCGCCTCTGCTGGCTGAAATCCCTCTGGGATTGGTCCAGGAGGTGATCGTGGTGGACAACGGCTCCAGCGACGGCACTGGGGAGGCGGCAAGCGCGGCCGGCGCGCTGGTCGTGCGGGAGGAACGTCGGGGCTACGGCTACGCCTGCGCCGCCGGCGTGGCGGCGTCTACGGGCGATGTGCTGGTTTTCATGGATGGCGACGGCAGCTTCGTCCCTCAAGAGGCGGCTGCTTTGCTGGCCCCCATCCAGGCCGGCGAGGCGGATTTCGTGCTTGGCTCGCGCATGTTGGGCGGCATGACGCCCGGCGCCATGCCGCCGCACCAACTCTTCGGCAACAAGCTCATCGCCCGCTTGCTTCGTCTGCTCTATGGCCTCCACCTGACCGATCTGGGTCCTTTTCGCGCCATCCGCCGAGAGTTGTTATTAGCCCTGGAGATGCGCGAAGGCACCTATGGCTGGCCCGTGGAAATGATGGTCAAGGCAGCCCGGCGTCGCGCTCGCACGGTGGAGCGCCCGGTGAGCTATCGCCCGCGCTTCGCCGGCGAATCCAAAGTGGGCGGCGCCGTGGTCGGCACGATTCTGGCGACGCAACGCATCTTTCGAGTGACATTTCGCTATGCGTGGCGGCAAGGCAGGGCAATATCCTCGCCATGAATCCGTGGTCGAACCCCGATGCGCTTGCCCCAGATGAGGCGAAAGCGTTGGCGTCGTTCATCGACGCCCGCGCTGCGACCGCCGACCAGGCCGCCGCGCATACAGCGTTGGTCGCTGCGCTGGCGCCACAGCCAGGCGCCAGGCTGCTGGATGTGGGTTGCGGCACAGGCGTGATTGCCCGGCGGCTCGCGGAGGCTGTCCAGCCTGGCGGCGTCGTGGTCGGGGTGGACATCAGTCGCGCCATGCTCGATTTCGCCGAGGGTCAGACGTTGCCGCCCGGCCTGCGCTACGAACAGGCGAATGCGGCGTCTCTCCCCTTTCCCGACGCCGCGTTCGATGGCGCGGCTGCCGCCCGCACGCTCATGCACGTGGACGACCCCCAGGCTGTGCTGATGGAAGTGCAGCGCGTCCTGGGCAGGGGCGGTCGTTTTGCCCTGTTGGAAGCCGATTGGGGAACCCTGGCCCTGGATCACAGCGACCACAACCTGACGCGACGAATCATCGACTGGCGCACGGACTTTGTCGACGGTAACAACTGGATGGGGCGACAACTGGCGCGGCGATGCAGCGAGGCTGGCTGGCAGGTGACGGATATACAAGTATTGGTTACGGTTGCCCGCGACGAACGCACGACGCTGCCAGGCAGCGTCATGCGCTGCGCCGAGCTGGCCCGTCAGGCCGGCGTCATTGCTGAGGACGAACGCCAGCGTTGGCTGGAGGAGATTGGTCAACGCTTGCGCACCGGTCAATTCTTCGCTACCATGAACGAATACATTGTCGTTGCGACCAGGCGGTGAACGGCGCTTTTGCTGCGGCCTGCTACATATGCTGCCCGACATTTCGTTTCCAGGAGGTCTTCTATGCCCTACTCTGTGGGAATCGGCCTGACCAATGCCTGCAATCTGACCTGCGCTCACTGCTATCGTCCCACGGATCGCATGGATTACATCGCGTTGGACGACATCCGCGTTATCTGCGATTCACTGCCGGTGGGAAGCATGGGGATGGGCACAGGCGAAAACCTGCTCCATCCCCAGTTCGGCGAGATCGTACGCTTTCTTCATGGACGCGGCGTCAAACTGAGCATTGCGTCCAACGGCTACAGCCTGCTGAACATGGGCGACGACTTGCTGGATATGTTCAGCGATGTGGAGGTCTCCATCGACTATCCCAGCCGCGACGGGCAGGATGGGTTGCGGGGCGCAGGCAATTGGGATCTGGTCCACGAAGCGATCGCCCATTGCAAAGCGCGCGGCAAAGCGGTTTCCATTCTCGCCACACTCATGTGCACCAACTGGCATCTCATGGGTGAGATGGTGGAGTTGGCGCAACGATTGGGCGCGCTGCTGCGCGTCAATGTCTATCAGGCGGTGCGCAGCGACGCCTATCGCCTGAGCTATAGCCAGTTTTGGGGCGCGTATCGACAACTCTTCGCCGCCGGGCAGGTGGTGAGTTGCAGCGAGCCAATCGTGCGGGCGGTCATGGGGCTGCCGGACGTTCAGTCACCCTGCGGTCGCAACAGCATCCGCTTCGACATGCGTGGGCGCATCATTCCGTGCGTCTATTGGCCGGTGAGCGGGATGCGGCCCTTGACCATCAGCGACCTGCCGGCGTTGGGGGAACGCGTCTTCGAACACAGCTTCTTCGAGCAGGCGCGCGCCGTCCCTGCCCTGGCCGCCGATTGCCTTTGTCAAGGCGGCTGCGCCAGCCGGCGGGCGTTGGAGGGCAATCTGGCCGGCCATGATGAGTATTGTCCGTGGGGCCGCGGCGAGACAATCGACCTGCCCTGGCGGCCTGCTCCGTCGGTGGACCTGGTGCGCAGCCGCAATGTCTGCACCACCATTGTGATGTGACCCCACCTGAAAATCGTTTTATCACAGAGAGCACAGAGGTATTTTCTTTGCAAAAGCGCCATCATTATTGGCGCCCGCAGGTCATCTGGCCTAATCTGACAATAGCGGCGGCGCTGGCCCTTGGGAGCGCGGGCGTCTCGCCCCGCCGCGTTTTTCATTCATGTGACAGGGCACTATACTGCGGTTGCTTTGAGACCAGGAGTTTTTGGCCTGCGAAAACTCCTGGTCTCAAACAGAGCAAAGTATAGTACAGGCGGCCTAAATGAGACCAGGATCTCGTCATTCTGAGCGCCAGCGAAGAATCTCGTTATGCCACCCTCCTATAGTCCAAAATGTCGAACCTGCACGTGGGCGTGCGTACTGAACATTTTCTAGAGATTATGTGGACAATGCAATAACATTACTCAAACTCTGATGACCAACCCATCGTTCGAGATCGAACTCAAATCACGTAAAACGCTGGCGCCAGAGTTGCCGCGCCAGCTCTATATCGAAGTGACAAACTATTGCAACTCCCTGTGCATTTCGTGCCCGCTCACCTATGACCACTTCCTGCCGCTGGAGCCAAAACACCATCTGACTTGGGAGAATTTCCGCCGCATCGTCGACCAGGTTCCCCGCATCCAGCGGGCCGTGCTCCACGGCATCGGCGAGCCGCTGCTCAATCGCGACCTGCCCCGCTTCATCGCTCATCTGAAAGAGCGAGGTAGTCACGTGCTCTTCAACAGCAACGGCGTGCTGCTGGATCAGAAACGGGGCGACGCACTGGTCGCCGCCGGTCTGGATGAGCTGCGCATCTCCATCGACGCGATCACGCCGGAGCTATACGCCAGGCTGCGCGGCATCGACAGGCTGCCGCAGATCGTCGCCAATGTGCGGGTCTTTGTCCAGCGCCACGGCGGGCGCGAGCAGCCGCGGCTCTCCCTCTGGCTGGTGGGCATGCAAGAGAACCTGCACCAGCTGCTCGACTTCGTGCGCCTGGGCGCGGAAATCGGCGCGCCCGAGGTCTATCTGCAGCGGCTGGTCTACTTTGGCGGCGGTGAGCGCATCGCTGACGACGCCACCATGACGCCTGAGCAGTCGCTCTTTGGCAGCCTGGAAGAGCGCCAGGCTGCGCTCATCGTCCAGGCCGAAAAACTGGCGGCGGAATTGGGCGTCACCTTTCGGGCGTCGGGCGCTACCACACCCCACGAGAGCGTCGCCGTCAAGGGCGACCACCCCTGGCAGGGCTGTATGCGCCCGTGGACCCTGATGTACATCACCGCCAATGGCACGGCGCTGCCTTGTTGCATTGCACCCTTCGCTACGCCCAATTACGCTGGCATCATGCTAGGCAATGTCTATGAACAGCCATTATCCCACGTGTGGAACGGCGAACGCTACCAGGAATTGCGCAGCGCAGTGCTAAGCGAGTCGCCGGCGCCGTGGCCCTGCCAACATTGCGGCGTCAAATGGAGTCTGTAGGCGGCCGCGGCGCGCTGACCCGCCTGGCGCTAGTGGGCAGCGCGCTAACGGCGGTCTATGTTTTCGGGCTGGCTGCGCGCTATCCCTTCGCTGCCAGCCTGACGCAGCCGCGCGCCAGCTGGGCCAGCCAGGTGGGCGCAACCTGGCTCAATCTGGCCGTCCATGTGGGCGTGCTCCTGGCGCTGACTCTCCTATACCTGGCCAGCCTGCGCATCATCCACTCCATCCCGACGACCCGTACACGCCCTACTCTCGCGCTCATCGTGCTCTTCTGGCTGGTTTCTTGCGCCGAGCTCTTTCTCGCCTCGCCGGCCGGCGAATCCCATGACATCTTTGACTATGTGTTCCGCGGGCGCATGATGACGGAGATTGGCGCCAATCCCCTGGCCGAGACGCCCATCACTTTTCGGCGCATGGCCTATTTTCGCTATCTGGCGTGGCATAGCAACGTGGATACGTATGGCCCGCTCTGGGAAATGGCGAGCTATGCTGTCTCGCTGGGCGTGCGCACAGCGTTGGCGGCGTTGGGCGGGTGGGCGAGCACCCAGCCGTCCTGTCCACAATCGGCCGATTCGTGCCGCATCCTCGTGGCCTACGTCAGCGGCTATCGGCTGCTGGCTGTGCTGCTCAGCGGGTTGTCGGGCTGGCTGATCTACACCATGCTGCGGCGCAACCGTCCCCAGTTGGCGCTGGCCGGCCTGCTCACCTGGTTGTGGAATCCCCTGCTGGTCATCTCATCGGCGTTAGGCGGTCACAACGATGCGCTGATGATGGTCTTGCTGCTGCTCGTGCTTTGGCTGCTCCAGCGTCGCTTGTGGCTGCTGGCGCTGCTGGCGCTGCTCCTGGCCGGCCACGTCAAGCTGACCGCGCTTGCCCTGACGCCAGCGGTCGGTTTGTGGGTGGTGCGGCAGATTGGCTGGGGGCGCGGGTTACTCACGGGACTCGTCGCTGGCGGCATTGGTCTGGCGCTCTCGTGGCTGCTCTATGCGCCTTTCGACGGCTGGGGCACGCTGCCGCAAATGCTCTATGAACGCTCCATCTTTTTCGCCAATTCCATCTGGCGCGTATTCTTTCGCCTGGCCTATGTTCACGCCGGCTGGGACTATGCAACGGCCTGGCGTCTTTCCGTGCAGCTGCCCACCTATTTGTTCGTCGCCCTGTCTCTCATCGCCCCGTTCTGGATGTTGGGCTTTCTCCCCCGGCGTTGGCGACAGGAGATGGATTGGCGCGATGACCGACTGCTCTGGCGCGTCGTGTTGGTTGTCAGCCTGCTCTATCTGCTGCTGGGCAGTTTTTGGTTTCAGCACTGGTATGTAGTGTGGGTGTTGGCGCCCGCAGCTCTTCTGCCGAACAGCCGCATTACGCGCGCAATCCTGCCGTGGCTCTGCTTTGGCGCGCTGGCGGCCAATGGCGCAGAGAGCTTTCTGGCCGGCCTACCCGGTCTTGCTCTGGGGACCACCACGCTGGCGGCGATTGCCGTTGTCATCATCTGGGGGCCGGCGTTGATTGCAACTGCGGTGGAGATCGTCCGGGTCGCGTCTACTCGTCCCCTTCGATCAGCCGACGCAGGCCACGGATGAGCGCCCTGTGTTCCACCTGGTGGATACGTTGAGTGAGCGTCTCCAGCGAGTCTGTGGCATAGATGGGCACATCTTCGGTTTCGATAACGGGCCCGGCATCGATGGCTTCATCGGGCACAAGATGCACCATGACGCCCGTGCGTTTGATCTTCCCCGCCTGAAATGCAGCAAAGGCCTCCTCGATGGCGTGCGCGCCGGGGAACTCGCCTGGCAGGGCAGGATGCAGGTTCACCACGCGATAGGGGAATTCCCGCAGAAAGGCTTCGCTGAGAATGTGCATCCAGCCAGCCAACACCACCAGATCGGGCCGCTGCTCCCTGACCAGCCGCGCCAGGTCGGCGTCGTATTCGGCGCGGTTGCGCCCGGCGTCGCAATAAGGCTTGAGGGGATGGTACGCGGTGGGAATGGCGGCTTTCTCGGCGCGCTGCAAGCCAAAGGCCGCCTTGCGGTTGGAGACGACCAGGACGATCTCGGCGTCCAAAAGCTTCATGCGCACCGCGTCGATGATAGCCTGCAAGTTGGAGCCGTTGCCAGAAATCAGCACTGCGAGTCGTGTAGGCATGGTGGTTGTATGGGTTTAAGGAATTCTTCTATCCTTTGCTCTGTTTGAGACCAGGAGTTTTCGCAGGCCAAAAACTCCTGGTCTCAAAGCAACCGCAGTATAACAAAATCTCACCAGATGTCTCGGAATGCGACTTTCAGGAATCATGACCACGCGCTCCTGAAAGATCATCGACCATAGTCCGAAACGTGCGATTGCGAATCGAGGATAACGCTCGTCTCTAATTCCAGCGCCCTACTGCCTATATTCCAGAGCATGGCCTCGATTAGGCAAGCCGTCAGAGCTGCCATGACGAGTTCAATCCACCTATTCTCTGAATCCGTGCTCTATCGACTTGCCATGCCAGGCTCCGGTTTCAATCTGGTCACAGTATAACAATTCACCATTCACCATTTACAATTTACAATTTACCCTTCTCAATTCTCACTCTCCCGCACTCGGCCTTTTCGCCCACGGGCTGGCCGGCGCTGTTCAGCAGGCCGACGATGATGGGATATTCCCCGTCCGGCGTGAGCGGGTTGAGATTCACGTCGATCTCGTCGCGCACGAAATCCGCACTGCTCCATACGCTGGTGGGCCAACGTCTCAGCGCCTCGTTGTCGCGATAGAGACGGTCGCCCCACACGCCCTCTGACCCCACCATCTGCACGGTTGCCAGGTAATCGTCGCTGATTTCGCCCGTGCGCCGCCACCACAGCCGTACATGCACCCAACCGCTGGGCGGGTGCATCTGGTCGTCGGCGGCCTGCACCTGGGGCGTGACGAGCTCGCATGCGGCCAGCGTCAGCCCGGGCGCCAGTTCCGCCGCTGGAGAAGCCGCGCCAGGCGTAAGCTCCGGCAGAGCAGGGAAGAAGCTCTGCAAGGCGTGACCGGTGAGCTTGACGCCGGCGGGATACTGCTCCGTGATGAGGGGATAGTTCTGTTGCAGCCAGCCTTCCACAAGGTACTGGTCATCCACGCCATCCAGGTGGCTCTGGAATAGCCAGAGGGTCGTCGCGCCGTCGCTGGCGATGCCCTGAAGCGCCGGCTCAATCAGCGTCTCCACATCTTCAGGACCAAGACTGCCGGCGAAAGGATGGAAGATCGCAACGCCGCCGCCTTCTTCTGGGCGCAGATAGTGGTCGATGGCGTAGCGCGTATAGTCGGCGTGGGCCACCGCCGCGCCGGATAATCCGGGGCTGGCGCGCTGATAATCGGTCACATAGTTCACCGCTGCGCGCCAGTTCTCGCGCTGCATCGCAGGCGTCCATAGGTGGGATAAGGCCGCAAACAAGATGAGCACAGTCGCGCCGCCCATCAGCCAGACGCCATACGTGCGGTTGATAATCGCACCGGCGGCAAGCGCGCCCCGGGCAACAGCCCACAGGACAAAGGGGCCGATGAAGAGTAAGTAGCGATCTTCGGCGAAGACCGTATCGCTCACCGCCAGGAGCAGGCCGCCCGTCAGCAGAGGCGCGCCAATCCAGAGCAGCAAGCAGAGTCGGGCGTCCAGGGGCGCGGTTTCGGGCGCTTCATGGCGCCCAATCAACCCGATGAGGGTCAGCGCAGCAAAGCTTATCACGGCCGCCGTTGTCAGCCAGGCAGGCCAATCCACGCGCCAGATGGTGAAGATGCGCAGCTCACGCGCCAGGGTGGGCAGAAAATTCATGAACGCCGACCCCGGTTGTCCTTCACTGCTGTTCACGCCCCAGGCGTTGGCGGCCAGCGGCAGGAAAAGTGCAGTCGTTACCATCAAGGCGACAAGACCTTCGCCAAAGCGCAGCCAGGTCAACGGCTCGTGACCAGCGCGTGCGCGCACAAGCAGCGCAATCAGCGTCAGCCCGACCGCAGGCAGGATGAACGCGCTAAAGAGATAGCTATAGAGGGCCGCCAGCAGCGCCATGACCATAGCAACCCACCAGCCCAGCCGCGCCCAACCGCTGCGTCCCTGCCAGGCCGCGGTCAAAAAGAAGGCTGCCCACACTGCGCCCGTGGCCGCGGGTTGAAACATACGCAATTCCTGGCTGTACCAGACAAAGACCGGACTGACAGCCAACAGCAATCCCGCCAACAGACTCACGCGCCGCCCGCTCACCCGTCCCGCCAGCAGCATCAGCCCCCACACGGTTAGCACGCCCAGTAGCGCGCCCGACAGCCGCAACGCCGCATCGTTGTTTTCCAGCCCCAAAAGGCGCAATCCATCGCGCCAGTAGTGCAACGCCAGATAGTACAAGGGCGGGTGCTTTTCTTCCACCAGGGCAAAGGCCACGCGCCACGTCTCGCTTGGGGCAGAGCTGGCCCACTTCAGACTGATGGCCTCGTCGAGCCACACGCTATGGTCATCCAGCCGCCAGATGCGGGTGAGGAAGGCAAGCAGGAGGATGAGCAAAAAAGGAATGGAGAATGATGAATTGTAAATTGTGAACGGTGAACCGCGGCTCGCCCCATCTGTGGACATTCAGCGCAGCGACCCTTTCAGTCCTAACTCATCGACTGAAGCACGCAAATAGAAGCGCCGGTAGGCGCGCACTTCGGCCAGCAACTCCATGAGCCTGGTCTGCAACTCATCGGCGGAGGGCAGCGATTGACCCGTTGCATTTGCCGTCAGCAGCATCTCCCAATCCTCGCCATCGGATGGTTCGTCCTCTGTTGGCGCGTTTAGTTGCACGGCGTCGCCCTCTTCCCATCGGGCGATGCGAATCACTCCGCGGCGTTCCAGCCACAGCAGGCTGACGCGGATGATCATTTCGGTCACGCCCAGCCGCGCAGCCATGCGACCGATGTCCACTGCGCCGTCGCGCTGCAGGGCATATCTGCACATGCCAGCCACTCCTCGCAGCACCCCGTCCAGCGTATCGTTGCCGGGGTTGTGACCGCAGAGAATCACTTCGTGCGGGTCGCTGGTTGCAACCAGCCATTCCAGCAGCTCCGCCGACGGGGGAATGCTCCACACCACCAGGACGCCGCCGCCGCTCAAACCCAGCTCTGTGCGCGGCGCATAGGACACGCCTGTCTGCCCTTCGTCGGCGTTCGCCAGGCGTGCACCTTCGGCATACCAGGCGGCGTAGGGCGGCGGGGGAAGCATCTGCGGCGTGACCAGCTCTTGGCGCAGGTCGCGGATGCGCAGGCTGGTTGAGACAGGGCTCTCAACAAGGATCGTCTCTGGTTCAGCCGGGCGGATGGCGCTGAAAAGGAGTTGCAGTGTGCGCTCTCCCTGATATTCATTGACGCTGAGCGTGTACACCAGGTCGATTGCGCCGCTGGGCGTCGGAGCGTCGCCGCCATTGAACCACATGAGCGGCAGAACGCCGCCGTCGCCCTGCTGCACGGTCAGGCGGCGATGGCTGCCGTCGCGACCAACGCGGCGGTCATTGACAATCGTTAGTCGCCGGCTGAGAAAGAGGGGGGTCGGGTTGCCTTGTCCAAAGGGCGCCAGGCGTTGCACCTGCTCCACCAATTCCAGGTTCAGTTCTGCCAGTTTCGTTTCAACGTCGATGAATAGCCCAGTAGGCTGCGCCTCATCTCGGTGGAGATGCACCTGGCGATGAAGCTCACGACGGAAACGGTCGATGTTCTCGGGCAGCAGACTGACGCCGGCTGCGCCTGGGTGACCGCCGTGGGTGAGCAGCAGATGGCTGCACCCGGCGATGGCCGCGCCGATGTCTACGCCGGGCGCGCTGCGTGCGCTGCCCCGCGCCGGTTGTCCTGGCGGCGTGAGCAGGAGGACGCAGGGCTTGCCAAATTCTTCGACCAGGCGAGAGGCGACAATGCCAACGACGCCAGCGTGCCAGGCCGGATGGGCCAGCACCAGCGCGTCGAAATCGAGCAGATGTGGGTTGCGCTCAACCATTTCCAGGGCTGCGGCGGTGGTTTGGCTGGTGAGCAGCCGCCGTTCCTGGTTGAGCCGTTCCAGCTTGCCCGCCAGTTGCCCGGCGCGGATCGCGTCGCGGGTCGTCAGCAGTTCGATGGCGATAGTGGCGTCGTCCAGCCGTCCCAGGGCATTCATGCGTGGGCCAAGCTGAAAGCCGATGGAGTCGGCGGTGAGCGCTTCGGGGCGGATACGCGAGACATCCATGAGCGCCAACAGTCCAGCGCGCCGGGTGCGGCGCAGTTGTTCCAGGCCGCGCTGCAAGAGGTAGCGCGCATCGTGCACCTGCTCGGCCACATCCGCCACGATGCCCAGGGCCACCAGATCGAGCAGTTCATTCTCCTCGCCCGCCAGACCGGCGAGTTCGTAGAAACGCTGCACCAGCTTGAAGGCGACGCCAACGCCTGGCAGGGTGCGCAACGGGTCGCCCACAGGTTGGAACTTGGGGTTGACGATGGCGTCGGCGCGGCGCACGCTGTCATGGTCAACACCCTTTGCGCTTGCACCCCATAGTCCGTCTACACCAGGCGTCAGCTCCTTGAATTCCGCCGGCAGATCATGGTGATCAGTGACGACAACGGTCAGGCCGGCGTCTTTGGCCTGGGCGATGGCGGGTCCCTCGGCGATGCCCGTGTCGCACGTGAGAATCACCTGGGGTGTGAAGGCAGGATCAGCGAGCTTCTCGCTCAACATGGCCAGACGAATGCCGTGGCTCTCGGTGAAGCGGTTGGGTACATGGAAACGCACATGCTCCTCGCCGATCAATCGTTGCAGGGCGACAACCAGCAACGCCGTGCTGGTCTGTCCATCCACGTCGAAGTCGCCCCAGATAAGGATGTTCTGGCGACGCGCTGCGGCATCGTGGATGGTTCGGGCGGCGTGGTCGAGACCGATGAGCGCGCCGGGCGCTGCGGGCGTGTAGTGGTTGGGGTCGAGAAAGGCGATGGCTTTGGCGGGCGTATCCACGCCGCGTTGGGTAAGGAGTTGGGCGACGAGGGGATGGCCGACCGCGGCGATCAATTCAGCCGAAGGGGTGACAGGCGGTCGCAGGGTCCATGGTTGCTGCATAAAGAGTGAACTTACTATTCTCAATGACCTCTGTTGTCAACGATTCAAAACGCTAGTTCCGGCACGTCTTCCAGAGTAAACTCCAGAGCGGCGGGATCGATGACAAAGAAATCCTCGTCTTCTTCCAGACTGGCAAGATCTGCTGCGGCCTGGCCGCGGCCACAGCGGCTGCGGTAGACGCAGTAGCCGCAAAATCGTTTGCGATTGATTTCGCTGTCGGGGACTTTGGGGAAATCGCTTTCGCGCCGGCCAGAGAGAATGGCGGCAATGAAGCCGGCGATACGCTGACGGTTGGCCTCGTGTTGCGCGGCGTCATAGCGGAAGATTACAGGCTGCTCCGGTGCAGCGGTGAACCAATAGCGCATCTCCACCTGTTCGGGGCGAAGCGGGCCGAAGGGCAAACCCTGGCTCGCCTCCACCAGCAGAAATGGATAGATGAGCGTTTGCAGGCGAAGGCGCAGCGTCGTTGGTTCTGTCCGCCGACGGGTAGTCTTCCAGTCCATGATCACGACGCGACCGCCGGTCTCGGCAGCGATGAGGTCATATTTGGCTGCCAGGCTGTAGGACGAGGGCTGAACGACCCCACTGCCATCGCCCCAAAGATCGTCCAGGCGTATACGCAGCGCCTTCTCAACTTCGACGAACTCTGTGGGCAAGTCGACAGGACGATGGCGTTGATAAGCGTCGAGCCAGGTGGAAAGAGGCGACGGGAGGCCGATGCTGAGCAGGTCGGCATCCAGGCCGATTTCGGCGCGTTCCACCAGGCGGTGGAACGCCTCGCCCAGACGCATCAATTCCTCGTGCTCTTGCACTGGCGACGCCTCCACGGCCGGCCAGGGGAGCTGCTGGACATAAGCCAGCCAAAAGCGACGCGGGCAATCCTCATACGCCTGCAAGCTCGACTGGCTGAAGGAGAAACCTTCAGCCAGCGGATGGGCAATAGATTGAGGGGATCGTTCCGATTTCGCAGACATGAACTCAAGACAGCCGTCTGGGCTTGTCCGGGGCAAACTAACAAAATTACGCCACGTTGCGTGCAACTTGCACGACGTGACGCAATAGTAACACGTCTGGTGAAGGCTGCAAATCGGCAAGGTCGGGGAATGGGACGATGCACAAAGAAACGCCAGCCGCCGGCCAATGCCTAACCCGCTGAAGCGGGTTTCGTCTTCCAGGGGTTGGTTTCAACCGATGCCGATGCTCACCCGACGCCTACGCTCAACCGATGCCGTCTTGCCGGGCGTCGGTTCAAGCCGCCACCAGGATGCGCAGCTCATCCCAATTCTGCCACACCCCAACGATCTTCCCATCCAGAAAACGAAAGACCGCCAGACCGCTCGCCTGGACGGGGCGGCCCGCCAGTAAGAGATTCGCCGTCCAGCGCGTGATCGCCTTGTCGCCAAGCTCGATGATCTCGTCCACGGTGAACCAGCAAACAGGCGCAGCAGTACGCACAAGCGCCAGGCAATGGCGCAGGTGCTTTAGCGCCCGCTGCGAACCAAATATCTCGTGAGCTGCTGCGGTGTTTTTCTGATTGTGCACTTCGTCAAAGAGGCGACGGACAATCGTTTCATGCGGCGCACGGTCATCTGCAGCGTCGTCGTTCACTTCGGCTTTGCGCGCCGACCGGCATCGTTGAGAGACAGCCTGGGCAAACATGGTTGGTTTCTCCTTTGTCACAGACACAGATTCCATCACGTGCGTGGGCTGGACAAAGTTTAGCGCAATACGATCTGGATTTCTGGTTGGCGGGCAAACTCTTGTACGGCGCAACAGAGCCGTCAGCCTGTCGCTGCCAACCTACGCGAGGCCGACGTGCATCAGCTTGGTGACCGACGAAATGGCGTCCCTCCTTGTTCAAGCGAGAAACGGCTTCAATACATAGGGTGTCTTTGGCCGCCTTCAGATCACATTATATTCTCGAATCAACCGCCCTTCAGCGAAGCGCGCCCAATCGAGCATGGAGACATCGAGGGTCGTCGCCCGGCCATCCAAGATGATCTCGCTCATGAGCAGACCTGCGCCCGGCCCGTGCATAAAGCCGTGACCGGAAAAACCAGTGACAATGAAATAGCTGGCAACCACTGGCGCTGCGCTTAGAATGGGGTGCGCATCGGGCGTCACCTCATACAAACCGGCCCAATGCGACAGCCGGCCCGCCTGTTCCAACAGCGGCAGCCGCCTTATGGCGGCGTCCATGTGGCGCAATTCCCATGTCTGGTCGACGCGTTCGTCGAAACCTGGCTGCTCGTCTGGATTGGATTGGCCGGTGAGCAACCCCTCTCCTTCACGGTGAAAGTAGAGGCTTTGCGCAAAGTCGATGATGAAGGGGAAGTCGGCGGGAAGCTGTGGAATGGGCGTCGTCGTGAGCATCTGGCGACGCAGAGGCGTGACCGGGAGCGGTACGCCGACCAACTCGCTGACGCGCGACGACCACGGCCCTGCGGCGTTGACCAGAATCTCGCAACAGATGGCGCCGGCGTTGGTGCGCACACCGACAATATGATCAGCGCTTTTCTCAATCCCTATCACCTCCACACCGGTGTACGCTTTGGCGCCCAAGCGCCTGGCCGCATTGATGTACCCCATGACCACGCTGTTGGGGTCGGCCAACCCATCGCCGGCGTGAAATGTTCCGGCGACGACATCATCCGCCGTCAATAGAGGCGCGCGCCGTCGCACCTCGTCACCGCTCAACCATTCAGTGGAAACGCCCAGCCGGTTCTGCATGGCGACGTTGCGGCGAAAAGCTGCAACGTCCCGCTCATTGGTTAGCAGAAAGAGATAGCCGCACTTGCGCAGCCCAATGGGCTGGCCAAGCTCTTCCTCGAAGCGGTCGAGCATGGGCAGGCTGAGTTGGGAAAGACGAACGTTGATTTCGGTGCTGAACTGGTAACGGACGCCGCCGGCGCACTTGCCCGTCGCGCCCATGCCAAAGAATTCTTGTTTTTCCAGGAGGACAATATCGGTGCAGCCGGCCTGCGCCAAGTGATAGGCCGTACTGGCGCCCATGACGCCGCCGCCGATGATGATGACCTGGGCGGTGGAAGGCAGGCCGTTCATAACCCCAGATAGGCTTCGATCACCTTTGGGTCGTGCAGCATTTCCTGTGCGTCGCCGCTCATGGTGATTTTGCCCGTTTCCAGGACATACGCGCGATTTGCGGTCTGCAATGCTGCCTGGGCGTTCTGCTCCACCAGCAGCACGGTCGTTCCCCCTTCGCTGTTGAGCCGGCGAATAATGTTGAAGATCTCCTCCACAAGCAGGGGCGCCAGGCCCATGGAAGGTTCATCCAACAGAAGGATCGCGGGCTGTTGCATCAGCCCACGGCCAATCGCCAGCATCTGTTGTTCACCGCCCGAAAGGGTGCCGCCCTTCTGGTTCATACGTTCTTTGAGGCGCGGAAATACAGTGAACACCAGGTCGATGCGGCGCTCGAATTCAGCGTTGTTGCGCAAGAGAAACGCACCCATCTCCAAATTTTCTAGCACGGTCAACGCTGCAAAAACGCCGCGCCCTTCCGGAACGTGGCCAATGCCCTTTTCGACAATTTTGTGCGGAGGGGCGCCGGTGATCGACTCATCGTTCAGTTTGACTGTCCCCTGGCGCGGTCGCAGCAAACCAGAAATGGTGCGCAGCGTAGTGGTCTTGCCAGCGCCATTGCTACCGATGAGGGTGACGATCTCGCCGCGTTCGACAGTCAGCGTAATGCCCTTCAATGCGTGAATCTTGCCGTAATAGGTGTGAACGTCGTTTAGCTCCAGAACAGGCGTCCCCATATACGTGCCCTTTCTCAGTTCAGCATAATTTTGGTGCTCTCAGCGTGGCGCCCCAGGTATGCCTGGATAACCCGTTCGTTCTTGCGCACTTCCGCAGGGGTGCCTTCGGCGATCTTCTGTCCGTAGTCGATGACGGAGATCTTCTCTGAGATTCCCATGACCACTTTCATATCGTGTTCGATGAGCAGCACCGTGATGCCCAGTTCATCGCGCAGGCGTCGGAAGAGCGCCATTGCGGACTCGGTCTCATTGGGGTTCATGCCAGCGGTCGGTTCGTCCAGCAGAATCAGTTTCGGGTTGGAGGCCAAAGCACGCGCAATCTCGATGCGTCTCTGTTGACCATAAGGAAGGTTCTTCGAGAGCTGGTCGCCCAAACCTGGCGGCAGCCCCACATAGCGCAGCAGGCGCAAGGCCTCGATCCGCGCGTCTTCCTCTGCCTTCTTGAAGGCGCGCGTGCGGAAGACAGCGCCCCACGCCGTACTCTTGCTTTGCGTGTGTCCGCCCACCATGATGTTTTCCACGACGGACATGTTGTGAAAGAGACGGATGTTCTGGAAAGTGCGGCACATGCCCAGGGAAGTGATCTGGTCGGGGCGCTTGCCAAGGATGACCCGCCCATCGAAATAGATTTCACCTTCTTCGGGTTTGTAGATGCCAGTAATGGTATTGAAGATCGTAGTCTTCCCGGCGCCATTCGGGCCGATGACGCTGGCGATGCTGCCCTGGGTCACTTCCAGGTCCACAGCGCCAACCGCCGTAAGACCGCCGAATCGCTTTGTCACTTTTCGGAGTTCGAGCATCACAGTCATGGATGTCTCCTCTAGTCCGCGAGATGTTCATCAGGGGCAATATCGCCCTCGAGTTCAGCGTTTGGGATTTCGGGCGCTTCCTCTTCATGCAATTCCAGCTTTGCCCGTTCAGCAGGAATGATTCCTTCGGGCCGGAAGATCATCATAATGATGAGCAGTAGCCCAAAGAAGAAACGTTGATAGCGCGCCGGGTCAACTTGTGAAGGAAGATCTCTCCAGGGAATACCCAGAAGGGGAATCATGCCATCGCCCTGGCGCAAGCTGCTCAGCTGGAGGGACAACGTCTGCAAGATGTCGATATTGAGCAAAGTAACGATGGCCGCTCCCAATACGACGCCTGGGATGCTGCCCAGACCGCCCAGAATCACCATGACCAGGATGCTGATGGATGCGGTCAGGGAGAAGGTTTCTGGGCTGACAAAGGTGCGATTGGCTGCATAGAGTACACCCATTGCGCCGGAAAAAGCCGCGCCAATGGCAAAGGCTGTCAGCTTGGTGCGTCGCAACGGAACGCCCATGGCGACCGCGGCCACATCGTCCTCGCGGATGGCCGTCCATGAACGCCCCAACCGGGAGCGATCCAAACGAAACGCGATGATGATGGTGAGCAGCAAGATCGCCAGGCTGAGAAAATAGAACGAGAAACCATAGATGTCATTGTCGTTGACAGTTCTCCCCGCCCAGCGAGCCAAAGCTGTGAAAACTGCCGGCGTTGTCAGAAAGTCGGGCAGAGGCGGCCGTTGGATGGGCGTAATGCCTTGTGGTCCATTCGTCAGATTGATGGGTTTATCCAGGTTGTTCGCCAGCACCCGGATCACTTCACCAAAACCTAACGTGACAATTGCCAGATAATCGCCCCGCAGCCGGAGCACCGGAAAGCCCAGCAGTATACCTGTGCCAGCCGCTGCGAGAACACCCAAGATCATAAAAACCCAGAAAAGCGAGGCAGGATAAGGAAAGGCAGGGTAAACCGAGAACGTGCCCGGCGCATCGTTGATGTGCCAGATCTGTTGTGAACCAAAAAAGGCCCAGATGTAAGCGCCCACGGCAAAGAAGGCGATATAGCCCAGGTCGAGCAGACCGGCAAAACCAACTACCACATTCAAGCCAAGGGCCAACGTGGCAAAGACTGCCACCTGAAAGCCGATTTCGAGTAGGAAAGGATTTCTGGCGCCAATAATCGGTACGAGGATCAAGAGGATGATGGCGCCCAGGATGGCTTTGACCCAAAGGCGCTGTGGCATGGCGTAGACCATGATGATCGCACCCAAAAGCAAGAGACGGAGAAGCAGCGAGCGCGGGTCAAGCGCAAGGAAGTAGGTGACGACCCCAGTGTAGACGAGCACGAAGATGAAGCCCAGAGGCCCGGCCAGTAATCTACGGAACCCCGTGGGTTTGTCAGATCTTCTCGCTTTTGTTGGTTGCGAGGAGTTCGTTGGTTGACTGGTCATGCGCTCCTCCTATGCCTTCTGTGTGGCCTTGCCGCCCAGCAAACCCTGCGGGCGGAAGATCAACACCAGAATCAGAATTCCAAAGGCGAAGATGTCTTTATACTCTGCCCCAAACGCGCCGTTGGTGAAGAGACTGAAATAGGCCGCGGCAAAGGACTCCAGGAGACCCAAGACCAGCCCGCCTAACATCGCGCCGACGATGCTGCCGATTCCGCCCAACACCGCAGCGGTGAAGGCTTTCAGGCCAGGGATGAAACCCATGTAGGGATCGGCGCGTGTAAAGCGAAAAGCCCACAACACGCCGGCCGCGCCGCCCAACGCCCCGCCGATGAGAAAGGTGAGGGCGATGATACGATTCACATCGATGCCCATGAGCGCAGAGGTCTTTTGGTCTTGCGCCACGGAACGGATGGCCTTGCCCAGGCGGGTGGCGTTCACCAGATAGCTCAGCGCGACCAGCATGACGATGGCAAAACCGATGATCATGAGCGACCTGATCTGAATCGCGATATCAATGTTGCGTTCTTCCAGCGCCATGGTAAAAAGGGTGAGGCGCTGGGAAAAGGAGCCAAAATCGGGGAAGGTGCGGTAGAAGTCGCCGTTGATCGCGCTCTGCAAGAAACGCATGGTATCTTGCAGGAGAAAAGAAACGCCAATGGCCGCAATGAGCGGCACCAGGCGCGGCGCTCCGCGCAGTGGTCGATAGGCGATGCGCTCCGTGGTCACAGCCAGCAACCCGGCAACCACCATGCCAGCCGCCACCGCAATGGTGATGAAGAGAAGCGCCATCCCCCAGTTGATGCCATCCAGATAACCCCGATTATCCAGCAGGATCATCAACTCGACGCCGGCGAAAGCCCCGAACATAACAAACTCGCCGTGGGCAAAGTTGATGAACTCCAAGACGCCATAGACCATTGTGTAACCCATGGCAATCGTGGCGTACATAAAGCCAAGTGTGATGCCGTCGAGGAGAACTTGCGGCAACAACACCATCGTCACCTGCACCAAATTCATGTCGGAACGCGTCGATTGCAGAAGAAATGAAAGCAGAATGGTGACTGAGGAGATGATTACGCTGCTGCCAACGACGAACACCAACAACTGGCCCAGTGGACGTAGAATCTCCATGATAGGATTGGTCCTACGTAGGCGCATAGAAGCTCCTTGGTTCATTGGGAGGAGAGGCGCACCATTTGTTTTGCGTCTCCGCCTGTGCAGAGTTGGAAGGCTATCCGGGTGAGACTCTGGAGTGTCAGGAGTTATGCCCGAAGACTCCTGAAGGACCTGCAAAGAAGCTGCAAAGGATAATATAACGGCGCAGGTCAGCGTTCTCGTACAAGCTGAACCTGCGCCGTCTTCTTACTCACATGCCGAGACGCCCGCGCTTACTGAGGGGCGGGAATGTCGAGCACTTTCACGACTTCGGCCTCGCCCCAGGCAGCCGGATCGGTGGACTTGACCTGCTTGACGAAGTACTGGGCGACAGTCAGGTCGCCGATTTCGTTGAAGGTCTTCATACCGGTGATGCCGTCGAAGTCCGCGGTGGCGCGCACAGCCTCGGCAACCTGCGCTCGGGTGGGAATGGCGCCGCCGTTTGCTTCGGCTGCCTTCTGGATTGCCTGCAAGCAGATGGACATGGCGTCATAACCCTCTGCGGCGTATGGCTGCACCTGCTCGCCTGTCGCCGCTTCATAGTCCGTGATGAACTGGGCCGCCTTGGGGAAGAGGCTCAGCGGACCAGCCGTGGTGGTGAAGTAGAGGTCCTGCACATGCTCGCCGGCCAGGCTTGCCATCTCGGAGCTGTCCAGGCCATCTGGACCAAGGAAGAGAGCCGCGACGCCCTTTTCGCGCATCTGCTTGAGGATCAGACCGCCCTGGCTGTAGATGCCGCCAAAATAGACCAGTTCGGGATTGGCGGCCAGAATGGGCGTCAGCACGCTGTCGAAGTTGGCTGTCTCTTCGGTGCCTTCGAAGCCGAGCACTTCCATGCCCAATTCCTCAGCCTTTTGGCGGAAGAACTCAGCAATGCCTTGACCATAGGCCGTCTTGTCGTGAAGCACATAGACGCTCTTGAGTCCCAGCTCGTTGAAGGCAAACTCAGCGCCCACCACGCCCTGCACATCATCGCGACCGACGATGCGATTGACTTCAGAGTAGCCGCGGGTGGTGATCAGCGGGTTGGTGTTGGCCGGAGAGACCATGGCCAACTGGGCGTTGTGATATTCCTCGGAGCTGGGAATGGCGACGCCGCTGTTCAGGTGGCCGACGACGCACAGGATGGATGGGTCGCCAACGATCTGCTTGGCGTTGGCGACGCCGGTGTCTGGCGTGGCTTGGTCATCGAAGGGCGCCAGCTCTACAGTGAAGCCCATATCAGCCAGCGCGCCGCCATTTTGCTCCAGCGCCAACTGCGCGCCATTCTTGATGGCTGTGCCTAGGACAGAATGGGGTCCGCTCAAGGGCGATTGAGTGGCAATCTTGATGACATTGCCGGTTGCAGCCGGCGCGGCTTCTTCAGCCGGCGCCTCGGTGGGTGCAGCTTCCTCAGTGGGTGCAGCTTCCTCGGCGGGCGCGGCGGCTGGCGGGGGCGGCGCTGGGCAGGCGGCCAACACCAGGGCGACGACCATGAGTAAGCCAAATAAAACAGTGTACTTCCGCATACAAATCTCCTTATTGAATGATAGAACTGATTCACTCTTTATACTGCGGTTACTCCGAGACCCGGAAGTTTTGGCCTGCGAAAACTCCTGGTCTCAAACAGAGCAACGTATATAGATAGGACCGTGTTTTGCAATAACGCCATTGGTCAGAAATTAAGGATTTTCAAGAATAGTCAAATCCATAAGTGTGC
>CAZLMM010000059.1:0-40358 GCA_964560495.1 uncultured Caldilineaceae bacterium | reverse complement strand
TCACTGGCGTAGATGCTTCACTGGCGTAGATGCTTCACTACGTTCAGCATGACAAAGGCGGTGTTTCTTGCCCGCGCTATGCCCCGCAGGGAATTGGAAACTCAGCATGACAACCATTGGGTTACTTCCGCCCACGTGTACTAGTTTTATCCCTACGAAGGGTCGTCCATGACTGATTTTGGCTGCACCCATTTCATTATGCTACGGCGGCGGCGTTCCCAGAGCGTTAAGGCCGTGTGGAAGATCGGCGCACTTGCCTCCCAAACCGCCACTCACCAGCTTCCTCTTGCTGACGAGAACCGGCATGCGCCTTTTGACATCTCTGGTAGGCCAACTTTATACTCTGGATGTATACCTTTGTGCAACTCTGATTACTGATGGGGAAAAGATCAATGACGGAAACTTGTGTCAAATGGGTGGAGGATAAAACGTTTCTGGGGGTGGGTAGTACGGGTCGCAGCGTTGTCATGTCCACCCAGGATGGCCCCGGCGTCAGTCCCATGCAGATGTTGTTGTTGGGTCTGGGCGGCTGCGCCAGCATCGACGTGGTGGAGATCCTACACAAACAGCGTCAGCCATTCATGCACCTGGACGTGACTGTGCAGGGAGAACGGGGCGATGAAGATCGACGCCCCTGGAAGACAATTCACATGCATTTCAGGGTCAGCGGCGCTGAGATCGACCCCAGCAAAGTAGCCCGGGCCATCGATCTCAGCGTGGAGAAATACTGCGGTGTTCACGCCACCCTCTCTGGCGTTGCGACCATCACACATGATTTCGAGATCGTCTCGGAGTCTGCGCTTTCCTAGTTGGCAACGCTCTCCTTCCCACCCCATGCTCAAGCGACTCCTCTCTGCATTGACGCCCGAGCTCAGGCGCAGCGCGCTACCGCCAGTCGATCAGGTCGGCTCGGCAGAGGCTCCATCCGCCCTCGTGATGGAGGCAACAGACGCCGACTTCGATGAAGTCATCCTGGCGGCGCCGTTGCCCGTCGTGGTGGATTTCTGGGCCGATTGGTGCCAGCCTTGTGGGATCATGTCGGCGTATGTGGGCTTCCTGGCGGAAGAATTCGCCGGGCAGCTACGGGTTGCCGCACTGGACGTGGATGAGAACTCTGCAACAGCAACGCGGTTCAATGTGCTCGGCTTGCCCACCTTGATCTTCTTCGTCGCGGGTCAGGAAATGGAGCGGATCGTTGGCGTCGTCGATTATGGGGAACTCCGGGAGAGAGCGGCGGCGGTCTGCGGTCGCTAAGGAGCGAGCGAATTTCGAGTACGAATGGTAAGCGCTTGTCAAAGTATTACTTCGCACCTTCCAGGAAACTCCAAGCTTCCTGGAAGGTTGGAAACGTGAAGGCATTTCTGGGCGGTTGCTAAGTCAACCATACCGCACAAAGGCGCAAGTTGAGCTTTTTCGACCACAGAAAAGCTCAACTTGATGCCGTGCGGAGTATATCAGTAGGTGGGGAGAAACTGTCATGCGTATGTCTCGTCTGTTTTTTCAAACCCTGCGTGAAGCGCCAGCCGACGCCGATGTGGTCAGCCACCAACTCATGGTGCGCACCAGCATGGTCAAGCAGGTGGCTGCCGGCATCTTCGACTACTTGCCTCTGGGCCAGCGAGTCAAGAACAAAATCGAGCAGATCATCCGCGAGGAGATGAACGCCATCGGCGGTCAGGAGGTGAGCCTGCCCGTGGTGCATCCCGCGGAGCTTTGGCAGCGATCTGGCCGCTGGTACGAAATCGGCGATGATATGGCGCGGCTCAAGGATCGCAACGGACGCGACATGTGCCTGGGCATGACCCACGAAGAAGTCATGGCCGACATGGCCCAGCAGGTCGTCAGCAGCTATCGTCAACTGCCCTTCGTCCTCTATCAAATTCAGACTAAGTTCCGCGATGAACCGCGCCCACGCGCCGGCGTCATCCGCGTGCGTGAGTTCACCATGAAGGACGCCTACTCTTTTGATCGAGACCAGGCCGGATTGGACGCCTTCTACCCTATCATCTATCAGGCCTACTTCGACATCTTTCGCCGCGCCGGTCTGGAAGTCATTGCGGTCCAAAGCGATGTGGGCATGATGGGCGGCAGCATGGCCCACGAATTCATGGCCCTGTTGCCCATCGGTGAAGACACCATCATCCTGTGCGACGCCTGCGGCTATAAGGCGAATCGCCAGGTGGCGACCTTCCGCAAGCCGACGCCGCCGGATGACGCGCCGGCTGCCATCGAGGAGGTGCACACGCCGGCAGTGACCACCATCGCCGCTCTGGCTGCTTTTCTCGACATTTCTACGGCGCAGACAGCCAAAGCTATCTTCCTCATGGCCCAGGTGGATGACGGCAAGGGTGGCGTGCGCGAGCAATTTGTCTTTGTAGTTCTGCGCGGCGACATGGAATTGAACGAAACAAAGCTGACCAACGCTATCAAGGCCCGCGGCGTGCGACCCGCCACCGCCGAGGAAATTCGTGCAGTGGGCGCCGAACCGGGCTTCGGTTCGCCCATCGGCATCCGCCGCGACCAGGTGTTGCTCGTGGTGGATGACCTGGTTGCGGTCGGCCCCAACCTGGTGGCCGGCGCCAACAAGGTCGATTATCACTTGCGCAACACCAACTATGGTCGCGACTATGCCGCGGACATTGTGACCGATCTGGCGGCCGCCGGCGACGGCGACCCTTGCCCCACCTGCGGCGCAGCGCTGCGGGCGGTGCGCGGCGTGGAGGTGGGCAACATTTTCAAACTGGGGACGAGGTACAGCATCGCCATGGGCGCCACCTATCTGGACGAAAACGGCGAGAGCAACCCTGTCGTCATGGGATCCTATGGCATCGGCTCCGAGCGGCTCATGGCCTGCATCATCGAACGCTTCAACGACGAACACGGCATCATCTGGCCCATCAGTGTGGCGCCCTATCACGTCTCACTCGTCAGTCTGGCCACGCCCAAGACGCCCGAAGTGACAGCTGCAGCCGACGAAGTCTATCAGCGTCTTGCCCAAGCGGGCTTCGAGGTGCTCTATGATGACCGCGACGAGCGCGCCGGCGTCAAGTTCAATGACGCCGACCTGTTGGGCATTCCTTTGCGCATCACCATTGGCGCAAAAGGCCTCAAGGCCGGAGTCGTGGAACTCAAGTTTCGGCGCAGCGGCGAGAGTCGCGAGATTCCACTGGCGGAGCTAGAGTCAGGTGTGCAGGCTGCGGCAGAGGATGAATGGGCGTGGATTCGCGCCCTGTTGCGCAAGGAAAAAATCGAGGAGTAGGAAATAGGAGATAGCAAATAGAAGGGCGCCTACCGCTCATCCTATTTTCTATCTCCTATTCTCTCGTTTGACGGAGCGCCCATTGTCTCAACCTAACTTTCCCTACTACAACGTCGTCGACCAGATCTATCACGCCGAATGGTCAACGGTGAAGCTGGCGCGGCTCGATCTGCTGCGCCGCTCCATCGCCGCGCTCTGGCCCCAGGGACACCCTACCCGGCTGGTGCATGTGGTGGGCACGGGCGGCAAAGGCTCCACGTGTCGCTTTCTGGAAATGGGCTTCGGCGTCATCGGGCGCGCCGGCGCGTTCATGAGTCCCCACCTGTTCGACTATCGCGAACGCTTCAGCATCGACGGGCGCTTTGCCAGTCAGGAGGACATACAATGGGCGTGGGAAGAGCGCGTCAAACCCTTTTGCGTGCGCGCCAGCCTGGACAACCCCAACCACACCCACACATTTCACGAAGTCTCTATCTTGATTGCTCTCAGCCTCTTCGAGAAATACGAAGTGCAATGGGCGGCCATGGAAGCAGGCATCGGCGGGCGCTATGACCAGACGCGGGCGCTGGAAGTGGTGGCGGCAGCGTTGACCAATGTGGGCAGCGACCATGCCAATCTCCTGGGCGACGAGCAGTGGCAGCGCGTTTTGGACAAGGCCGGCGCCGCGCGCGCGGGGAGGCCGTTTTTCACCAGCGACAGCAATGAGCGGAATTTGACCATCATCGAGGCGATCTGCCGTAACATGGGCGCAACGCTTCACGTGGTGGGCCAGCCCCAGGTGGATGAACTCATCGCCGATCTGCGCAGCGCGGCCATCGACGTGGGCAGCGAGGCGCTGCTCCATGCGCCCTATCAAAAATGGAACGCCAGCCTGGCGCGTGCGGTCATCCGGCAATTGTCGCCTGGGATCGATGAGGCGATGTTGCTCCGCGCCCTGGCCTCGGCGCAGTTGCTTGGGCGCTTCTGGAAGGTGGAAACAGGAATCTACGCGGACATCGCCCACAATGCGGAGAAGATCAACGCGCTTGCCGGCGAAATCCAGGCTCAATTTGGCGATGCTGGCAAAATCCTTGTATTGGGCATGTCGGGCAAGCGCGTGCCGGCCAGGATTTTCGGCGCGCTCGCAGCCATGGCCAAAACGATCATCGTCACCGGCGCATCCTACAAGGGCATCGACCCGGGCCGAGTCGCCGCAGAGGTGTCTCCCCTGACCGGGGGCACGCCCACCATGGTCGTGGCTGACCCACGCCACGCGTTGGATGCGGCGCGCGCCATGCGCAAGGAGGACGAGGTCATCATCCTCACCGGCTCCACCTACATGATCGAGCAAGCTCTCAACGCCGACCCCTACCTGCGCACCCTTGGCGCCACCTTTGGCTGGCGGATGCACGTCAACACTGAAGCCAGCGGCTCCTTGCAGATCAACCTGCCCCAACCCCCTCCGCCGCTGCGATAGCGCGACGCCGAATCGGACTCCGGGAGAAAAAGTCGGTCGCCGCCTACACCTACGGCGACCCGGCGCACGGGCGCGCCATGACCGCCGCCTTTGGCGCTTTAGGTCATCGCGTGGGGTCGAAGACAACCTTCACTCTTGCCAGGAGTTCCAGCGTCCGCAGCCAAGAGGACGGCGTGCTTGCGTTGGCGCCCGTCACGGTCAGCTCGCGGTAGACGACCTGCTCAAGGTCCCAGGCCACCGGTTTGCCGAAAAGACCGATCTACACATAGTACACATATGGCAATAGGTGGATGTTGGTCGCAGGTGTGATCACACACTCAGCGAACCCGCCGTTGACCGCCGACCCGATGGATCGTCGGCTGAGGCAAAGATTGACGCGGCCTGCTCGACAGCGACGACATTGGCCGCACACCGAAAAGCAGGTTTCGCTGGTGACGCGCATCCCCGGCGTCAAGCGGCTCACGTCCGCGCCGATGGCGTCGATCTCCCCTGCCACCTCGTGACCCAGGACAACAGGCAGAACGTTGCGAAATTCGTCGTGATAGATGTGGAGATCGGCGCCGCACAGCCCGGCGGCGCGGACGCGGATGCGCACCTACCCTGGCCCTGGTTGAGGCGCGTCGATCTCACAGAGCTGGACGTTGCCTACGACCGGGGCGATTTTCACGATGGCCTTCATCGTCTGACTCCTTTTCGAGTGGATGGAGTGAAAAGCGACGCCCAAGTAGAGATGGACAGGGGAAATCATATATGAGGCGATGGCTTTCGCCGAAACACCCATTGATGGATTGGTCAGCCGTTTCATCCTGCTGTATAGTCTTGGTGGAATCCGCAAACACTCTCAGCGAGATGTCATGGACAAAATTCTCTTCATTTCGCTTGGCGCCATCTTCGGCGCAAATGCTCGCTATCTGGTTGGCCTTTGGGCGGCTGAACGATTGGGCGTTGCATTTCCCTACGGCACAATGCTGGTCAATATCTCTGGTTGTTTTCTCATCGGCCTGCTCAACGGTCTGATCGAAAATGGCCTGAGCATCAACCCAAACCTTCGCCTGGCGTTGAGCATCGGATTCCTGGGCGCGTATACGACCTTCTCCACCTTTGGCTTCGAGTCGATTTCGCTGTTGCGCGCGGGCGGCGCAGCAGCAGCATTGCTGAATGTATTTCTGAATGTGACGGTGGGTTTGGGCGCCGTCGTGCTGGGCCTATACAGCGCACGATTATTGAACGGATGATCATCGGGTGTCATCATTCGACGCTCTCCGAAACCTTATTGCCGACAAACGCTATTGCGGCGAAGCGAGGTGCCTCTATGCAATTGCAAGGCGAAGCCACGCGCATCACGATCTACATCGGCGAGAGTGACCGTCATCGAGGATCAAGTCTCTATACAGCCATCTTGGAGTACCTGCGACGTGAAGGGGCGTCAGGCGCAACTGTGACGCGAGCTCTGGCCGGTTTTGGCGCGCATAGCCGCATCCACACAGGCAATATCGAGGTGCTCTCCAGCGACCTGCCTATCCGCATCGAGTGGATCGACCTACCCGAACGCGTGGAACGGCTGCTGCCTGGGCTGATGCGTATGATCGATGATGGCCTGGTCCTGCGTGAGAACATCACGGTGCTCTACTATTCAGTAGGGCGCAGCCACGACCCGCTCTCGCAGCCGGTCATCCACATCATGCGCACCGAGGTCGCTGCCGCGCTGACGACGACGCCGGTTCATGAGGTTGTCCGATTGCTTCTAGAGCGTGGCGTGCGCAGTCTGCCGATTGTGGATGATTCACATCGTCTGGTCGGCATCATCACCGACGGCGACTTGCTCAATCGCGCCGGATTGAGCGCCCGACTCGATCTGCACACCGAGCTTTCCAATGAACAGATGCGCGCCCAGTTGACGCAGCTTGACCAGTCAGCGCTGACTGCGGCCGACATCATGACCACACCGGTTGTTTCAGTACAGCGCGAAGAATCGCTGCGCGCTGTAGCTACAAAAATGGTGCAGCGCGATCTCAAGCGCCTGCCGGTCGTCGACAGCGACGGTTGTCTCGTCGGAATGGTGAGCCGCATTGATGTCTTTCGCGCTGCGGAACTACACCGTCCTGTCAGCTCCATCGAGGATGAGCCGCCACGAACCGGACGCACCATCAGCGAACTCATGCACTCCGATACGCCGACGGTTGGACCGTCGGCTTCGTTGGAAGAGATCGTACAAGCGTTGGAGGCCAGTCGCCGACGTCGGGTGGTCGTGGTCGACGCTGAAGGTCGCGTTTTGGGCATCATCACCGATGGCGATTTGCTGCGCCGCAGTCAGCAAAAGCAGCATCCGGGGTTGTGGCAGCGACTGCGTGGGTTGATTGCGGGCAGTCCGACCGTGGACCAGGTGCTGCCCGATGCCGGCGAGCGGGCAGCCGACCTCATGAGCGCGCCCGCCATCACCGTCCAACCGGCTACACCGCTCTCTGCTGCGCTCCACCTTATGACCGAACATGCCATCAAGCGGCTGCCCGTAGTGGACGATGAGGGGAAACTGCTCGGCCTTTTGGGCCGCGCCAGCGTGTTGCGCGGTCTGCTGGAAGGTCCATGATCTGCATGAACCCTTTTCCTAAACTGCGGTTGCTTTGAAACCAGGAGTTTTCACAGTTCAAAAACTCCTGGTTTCAAACAGAGCGAAGTATAGAAGAGTACCCTCGGTGTGGCGCTGATCGTCAGCGGGACGCAGACGGTGATTCTGTGAGCCTCTCCTTGGGGAGGATCGGCGCTACGTCCGCTATGTCCGATTTGGGGAAGATCGAGAAGACGGCTAAGATGTAAACTCACCTGCAAATGGGCCTTCTTGCGCAGACGCACCAAAGCCTCGACCAATCAGAAAGAAAATCGACATGGCTGAACTCCTTACCATGACAGGGTGGACACCCTATCCTCAATCCCTGACAGAAGTTGGCGGCGTTGCGCTTGCCTTGCTGCGCCGCAACGACACGGGGGAAAAACGCCTGGCGCTTCACGGCCCGGCCAACACCCCATTGCTCCAAAACTTCCAGGGAGAGGTCAGTGAGTTAGCGGGGCGGGCGCTGCTTCTTGCGCCGCTTCACCCGGAAAATGCTGCATCACTGCGCGCGGCCCTGCCGTGGCTGATTGCACGCCCCCTCGGTTTGCGCACCTCGGCTGGCTGCGGCGACCGGCTGGGATTGGCGACCCCCGGTCACGTGCGGGCGTTGCACAAGGCCCATGGCGTGGCCGGCATCCTGGCCCAGCAGAGCATCCGCGAGAACGCCCGCACCGGACGCACGCCACAAGAGGTGATGGACGACGCCATGTGGGGCGTCTTCCAGGAAGGGTGGACGGCTGGCTTTGGCGCGGACGCTGACCATCTCAAGACCACCGCCGACGCCGACTCGACCGCTGCAGCCGGCTACACCTTTTTCACTGTCGATCCCGGCGACCACGTGGATAACGCCGCGCATACCGATGCGCCGCCCACGCTGTCAGCCAAGTTCGACGCGCTGCCGTGGCGAGAACTCGACAGCGCGCCCGCCGACCAGCGCGCTCGCTATCTGGGACGAAGCTACGACCTGGAGGATCGCCGCCTCTCCTTCGATGAAGAGAGCCTGCTGCGTGCGGCTGGGAAGTATGCACGCGCCATACTTCACGCCGCCAGGATGCACCGCCACCTCAGCGCCATCCTCGACCGCTCCTGGGAGCTAGAGGTTTCGGTGGACGAAACGGCCACACCCACCTCCCACCTGGAACATCTCTACATTGCGTCGGAACTGGAGCGACTGGGCGTGCGATGGGTGAGCCTGGCGCCGCGCTATGTGGGGCGCTTCGAGAAGGGCGTCGACTACATGGGCGACCCCGGGCAGAGTCACGATGAGGCCCTCGCTGCCTTGACCGCCGACTTGGCCGGTCATGCCGCCATCGCCCGCAGCCTGGGTCCTTACAAGCTCAGCCTGCATAGCGGCTCCGACAAGTTCAGCGTCTATCCCATCGCGGTGGAGGCGACGCGCGGCGTGGTGCATCTCAAGACGGCCGGCACCAGTTACCTTGAAGCGTTGCGTGCGATCGCCCGCGTTCATCCGACGCTCTTCCGCACCCTGTATGAATTGGCCTTCGACCGCTATGAGATCGACCGCGCCAGCTATCACGTCTCGGCGCAGCCAGCCCGTGCGCCCCAACTTGCCTCCTTGCGCGACGACGCGTTGCCGACTGTGCTGGATCACTTCGACGGGCGTGAGATGCTCCATGTTACCTTTGGCTCCGCCCTGGCGCGTTACGGCGGCGACATCAAGACGACGCTGCGCGCCCATGAAGAGGCGCACTACAGCGCCATCCAGGCCCACTTTGACCGTCACCTGGCGCCCTTTGCGGGTCTATCCCAGGTTTTTGGAACAGGCTGATCTTGAGGCAATCGCCGGAGTGGTTCGTTCCTGAGGCGGGCAACGCAAAACAGGAGCGAACCGCAGATTACATAGATTTTTCACTGGCTCGCGCCTCCCATCTGTGCAATCTGTGAATCAGAACTCTTGTACATGAGTGAGCATGTCATTGGCAAATGGTGAATCTTGGTTGAGGAGAACATGGTGGACTTGCGTGATATAACCCAGTGGTATGATTTTCGTGGCAAGACCGTCGTCGTGACGGGCGGGACGGGCGTACTGGGAAAGGAAATGGTGTGGGCGTTGGTTGGCTGCAACGCCGACGTAGCCATCATTGCGCGCGACGTGCAGAAGGCCGAGGCGGTGGTGCAGGCTGCCCAAGAGACGGTCGGCGGCGGTCGAGCGGCGGTCTTTCAGGCAGATGTGCTTGACCGCGCCAGTCTGGAACAGGCAGGGCGGTCCATCCAGGCGGAATTTGGCCGCATCGATGGGCTGATCAACGGCGCAGGTGGCAATCGCCCCCAGGCGACGACTAATCCCCAGCAATCCTTCTTCGACCTGCCCGAAGACGCGTTGCGTTTCGTCTTTGATCTCAATCTCCTGGGCGCCATCCTGCCCAGCCAGGTCTTTGGCCGCATCATGGCCGAACAGCGCGCCGGCGTCATCCTCAACATCTCCTCCATGACAGCCATTGCGCCGTTGACCCGCGTCGCCGCCTATTCTGCCGCCAAAGCAGGTGTGAGCAATTTCACCCAGTGGCTGGCCGTGCACATGGCCCAGGAGTACTCGCCCAATATCCGGGTCAATGCCATTGCGCCGGGCTTTTTCCTGGGCGAGCAGAACCGCTTCCTGCTCATCGACCGGGAGACGGGCGACCTGACGCCGCGCGGCCAGAGCATCATCAGCCACACGCCCATGGCGCGTTTTGGCGATCCGGCGGACCTCATCGGCGCAGTCCTTTGGCTGCTGTCGCCAGCGTCGGCGTTTGTAACAGGCGTCGTTGTGCCTATCGACGGCGGCTTTTCTGCTTTTGGCGGCGTCTGAGAAAGGGGGACGGTATGATCATTGGCAAAGGAGACCCGTCACGGCTGCTGAGCGACGACGAAGCGCGGGGCGTCTTGGCTCAAGCTCTGGCGGCCCAGCCGCTAGACGGCAAGCGTGTGCTCATCATCATTCCAGATGGCACGCGCAGCGGCCCCATCCCGCTCTTCTTTCGCCTTTTCCACGAATTGCTGAGCGAACGCGTCGCTGGTCTGGATTATCTCATCGCCCTGGGCACGCATCAGGCGATGAACGCCGCCGCCATCCAGCGTCATCTGGGTGTGACCGGCGCAGAGCTGGCAGGCAAATACGCCAACGTGCGCATCTTCAACCACACGTGGGAGCGACCAGAGACATTTCGCACCCTGGGCGTCATCCCCGCCGACGAGATCGAGACGCTGAGCAATGGCCTGTTGCGCCAGGATGTACCCGTCACCATCAACAAGATGGTCTTGGACTACGACCAGGTCATCGTCTGCGGCCCGGTCTTTCCCCACGAGGTGGTGGGTTTCTCTGGCGGCAACAAATACTTCTTCCCTGGCGTCAGCGGGCCAGAGGTGATCAACTTCACCCACTGGTTGGGCGCGCTCATCACCAGCTATGAGATCATCGGGACGAAACGCACGCCGGTGCGCGCGGTCATCGACCGCGCCGCCGCCATGATCGATACGCCCAGGCTCTGCTGCTGCCTGGTGGTGAAAGGGCATGATCTGGCCGGCCTCTATGTGGGGCCGCCTGCAGAGGCATGGTCTGCGGCGGCAGACCTGTCGGCCCAGGTGCATGTGATCTACACCGGGCGCACCTATGACCAGGTGCTCTCGGTCATGCCAGAAATGTACGATGACATCTGGACGGGCGCCAAGGGCATGTACAAGCTGGAGCCGGTGGTGGCCGACGGCGGCGAGGTGATCATCTATGCGCCCCATATCGACGAGGTAAGCTACACCCACGGTCACATCATCGATCGGGTGGGCTATCACGTGCGCGACTACTTCGTCAAGCAGTGGGGTCGTTTCAAGGATGAGCCGTGGGGCGTATTGGCCCACTCGACCCACCTGCGAGGCATTGGCGCCTATGACGCCGCAACGAGTGTGGAGCGCCCACGCATCCGCGTGACATTGGCGACGGGCATTCTTCGCTCTCGTTGCGAACGCATCAACCTGGGCTATTGCGACCCGGCTACGATCAACCCGACCGACTTCGCCAACCGTGAAGACGACGGGGTGCTCTTCGTTCCTCATGCCGGCGAGATGCTCTATCGGCTCGCCCCCGGCGCATAGGGGGACATTCGAATGGGCGTCTTCAAAATCAGTTGCAGGTGGTCATTTTGAACACACCCATTTCAAATGTGGGTTGCCATGTCAATCAACTGAATGAAAGGACCATTCCATGGCGCGTTGGACGCGATTGGACATCTTCAACCAACTGCTCGACAGCGGTCTGCTGCCATTGTTCTATCACGATGATCTGACAACTTCGGTTGAGGTCGTCGCTGCCTGTGCACAAGGCGGCGCAAAGCTCGTGGAGTTCACCAACCGCGGCCCAATGGCCTACCCGGTCTTCGCTGGCCTGGCGCAGCACTTTGCCCGTCACGACCTATCTGTGGCCCTGGGCGTTGGCTCTGTGCAGGATGCGCCTACCGCGGCGCTCTTCATCGCCGCCGGCGCACACTTTGTGGTCAGCCCCAGTTTCAACGCCGACGTCGCCCGGCTGTGCAATCGGCGCAAGATCGCCTATCTGCCCGGCGCAGCCACAGAAAAGGAGATCAGCGAGGCGGAAGAATGGGGCGCGGAGGTGGTCAAAATTTTCCCAGGCGAGACGGTGGGCGGGCCTGCTTTCATCCGCGCGGTGATGGCGCCGTGTCCGTGGCATCGCTTGATGCCCACGGGCGGCGTGGATGCGACCGAGGCCAGCGTGGGGGAATGGATACGCGCCGGCGCAGCCGCAGTGGGCATGGGGTCAAAACTCATCGCCAAGGAGGTCGTCGCCAGGCGCGAGTTCGACCGCATAGCCGAGACGACGGCTCAGGTGCTGAGGTGGATCGGGACGGCGCGAGAGGGCGGCTAGAGGGAAAAAGACGCCATCGATAGACTAACGCCGGCAGTCGTTGCCTCGGAACGCTGGCGCGCAGCGACTGTCTGCCTGATCTCTGCGCCAGATTTCTGCTCGGCCAAACGAAGTTCATAGGTCTTTTGCAAATTGAGCCACAGTTCGGGTCCTGTACCAAGCCATTGACCGAGGCGCAGAGCTGTGTCCGCTGTAATGGCTTGTTTACCGGCGAGTATCCGAGAAATCCGAGCGACTGGAACGTGTAACACGTCCGCCAGTTCTTCAGGACTTATATCGAGTTCTTGCAGCTCATCGGCGAGGATTTCACCTGGGTGGATCGCTGGTCGCGCCATGATTGTGTCTCTTTCAGTGATAGTCCGTAATCTCGATATTGAACGGCTCTGACGCCCCTTCAGGCCACTCGAAACAGATTCGCCACTGTTTATCATTCAGCATCGTTCTGTATTTTGGCGTAATTTACTGATTGAGTCAAACGACATTTATCTGTAACCGTTCGTTCATCCATATCTCGTTTGGTAATGCTGTGGGAGTCTATCTGCTGACATGCTGACAACAGTCGCCATCGAAGAGGCCGAATCACCTTTCGTCCTGGCCCTGGATCTGGGCAGCTCATCGATCCGCAGCCTGGTCTTCGACCGACGCGGTCGCGGCCTTGAGGGCGTCATTGCGCGGCGACGCCACGACCTGCGCACAGATTCCACGGGCGCAGCCGAGGCCGACGCCGGGCAGCTCTTTGACCTGCTTTGTCAGTGCATCGACGAAACGCTGGCGCGGCTTGGCGCGCGGACAAGCTCGATTGCCGGCGTGACGGGCTGCACCTTTGTCGGCAACATCGTGGGCGTGGACGCAATCGGCCAGGCTATGACGCCGCTCTTCACCTACGCCGACACGCGCAGTGCGCCCGATGCCGCCATGCTGCGGTCTGCGTTGGATGAGGCCGCTATTCACCAGCGCACGGGCTGTCGCATCCATCCCAGTTATCTGACAGCCCAACTCCACTGGCTGCGCCGCACACAACCTGAGCTTTGGCAACGCACCGCACGCTGGCTCACACTGGGCGAGTTCATAGAAACCCGGTTCTTTGGCGAGGGCGGAACGAGCCATTCTGCCGCCTCGTGGAGTGGTCTGCTGGATCGCCGGCGTCTGGATTGGGACGAGGAACTCTTGGACACGCTGCATCTGACAGACGAGCGACTGCCGCGGCGGGTGGATTTCGCCGCGCCGCGACTGGAGCTTCTGCCCGTCTTTTCCCGCCGCTGGCCGGCGCTGGCGCACATTCCCTGGTTTCCTGTCATCGGCGACGGCGCAGCTGCCAACGTGGGTAGCGGGTGCGTCTCAGCCGCCCGCGTTGCCCTGACCATGGGCAGCACGACTGCTCTGCGCACCGTCGTCGAGACGGCGCCGCAACTGCCTGCTGCGCTCTGGTGCTACCGGGTGGATAGACGGCGCTCGCTACCTGGCGGCGCGCTGACCGAAGGCGGCAATGTCTACGCCTGGCTGCAACAGACGTTGCGGCTGACTGAGCCTGCCATTGTCGAAGCTGCACTGGCGCAGCAAGAACCTGACGCACATGGGCTGACGATCTTGCCATTCCTCAGCGGCGAGCGTGCGCCTGGCTGGGCCGGCCATGCACGGGCAACCATCCATGGACTGAGTGCAGCAACCCAACCCGTGGAGATCGTGCGCGCCGGTCTGGAGGCCGTAGCCTATCGCATCGCCCTGGTCTTCGAGCAACTTGAGAGATTCCTGACGGGCGACGCGCAGGTGATCGCCAGCGGCGGCGCGCTCCAATCATCGCCCGCCTGGCTACAGATCGTTGCCGACGTGCTGGGGCGACCGGTGACTCTGTCTGCGGCAGAAGAGGCCTCGGCGCGGGGCAGCGCGCTCCTGGCGCTGGAGGCGCTGGGCGAGTTGGCTTCGCTGGCGCATGCTCCCGATCTGCTAGGCGCAACCATCGAACCAGACCCGAAGCGCCATGATCGCTATCGCCAGGCTATCCAGCGCCAGCAACTCCTCTACAAGAAGCTGATCTTTGAAGATGACTGACGACTCCAGTCGTCTTAGGGTCCAGTTGAAAATCCATGGCAAACGGGGCGTAGGGGTTTGCATGGCGGCGGCGAATCTCATCCTGGAGGACTCTTGTTAGTTCGCCGCCATTCAAACCCTGCTGACGGTCAAACTGACGCCGGGAAAAAGGGCTTGAACGGCGGCGAATGGGTGTTGTTGCACGAGCAAAGAAGTCTGCGCCGCCATTCAAACCCCTACGATGTGAACGATCAAACGGGCTCTTACAGGCAGGTTGAACGGCTGAAGTCGCTACGCCTCCGGTCGATAGGGCGCTTCTGTGTCGAGGTCGCCGACGAAATCGGGCAGATTGGCGTGACCCAACTGCTGACGAATTGCCATGAGCTCGCCGATGTGATACCAGTAATGGTAGATGACGCGCAGGAGCAATGAGCCGACCGTCGTCCGCCAGCGACCCAGCGCGATCTCTTCCTGGAGCTTCTCTGTGGTGATGGCGTTCAGAAACGAGTCGCTGGCCGCAGTGACATTGCGCCAGTCCGCCAGCATATCGTCGAGGACGGGCGTGCTGGCCGGTTTGCCATAGCCCACCGTCTCGTTGAGATGGGGCGCTGGCGTCGTTCCCTGGGAGAAGGTCAACCAGTAGCGCTGCTCTTGCCAGGCAAGATGACCCACGATCCAACTGATGGAGTTCATGGGCGGCAGGCGACGCTGCCCATCTTCGGCGTTGACGCCGTCGAGCGCGCGCAACCATTCTGAACGTACAAAACGAAGTTGGGCAACGAGAGGGTGAGCCATGAGATCGATCTCCTGTGATAAAATGAGTGCGCTTCATGACCACGCTTCGGCGCGGTCATGCTTTCTGGACGATCTGCGTCCAATCGAAATTTTAGCATACGGGTAGAGAATTGTGCTCATTCGTCTGAAGGAATTGCGCCTGGCGTCCAGGCATCCCAACATGGCATTCTGGCTGACTTTCTTTGGATTGAATGTTCTGCTCTTTGCGCCGTTCTATTTGCTCAATCTGGAGACGACCTCTCCCTGGCCAGAAACCAATATTGCCGACGACGGCCTTTGGCTGGGAATCAACCGCCTCTTTCTCTGGCGGGAGAACCTGGACATCTTTCGCATCAACATCGAGTTGACGGTCCTGACCGCGCTCTGGCTGGGCGCGCCGCGGTTACGCGGGCGGCTGTTGCGCGCCATCTTTATTGTCTTCTATCTTGCGGCGCTGGTCTATGTCATCTACGAAGCAGTGGTGATCACCATCTGGCGCTCCGAGCCAATCTTCTATAGCCATTTTTTCCTGGCCCTGGATGGGCTGCCCTTCCTGGCCGAAATTGCACATGTTACGCCGTGGATGTACGTCGTTGTTTTCATCGCTGTGGTCGTCGTGGCAGCAATGGTCGTCGTTGCCATCCGAACCCTCCTTGCCAGCGCGACTCAGCCAGGCTTTCGACGAAGCGGGCGCATCCTGATGTTGGCGCTTGCGGGACTCTGCCTGTTCGCCGTTGTGTGCTATCAGTCTTACACAGCCAGCCCTGAAATGGCAATCAGCAGCCTGAGCTACAAATTGGAGCGGAACATCGTCGCTTCGCTGCAACTGCGGCAAGATGTGGCGCGGTTCGATGATGCGCCTGCCAAAGCCGCATATGATTATGTAAACTATTCCCTGACCAACAGGCCGGACATCTTTCTGATCTTTGTGGAATCCTATGGCAGTGTGCTCTACAAACGGAGCGACTTCCGCGCGGCCTATCTTGAATTGTTGAAGGAGCTGGAGGCGCAGTTGGCGGGGGACGGCTGGAGCATGGCTTCGGCCCTCAGCGAGTCGCCCACCTGGGGCGGCGGCTCATGGCTGGCTTACACGAGTCTCTTGTTTGGGTTGCGCATCGACAACCAACCCCAGTATCTTTCACTTTTCAATAAATACCAGTTGGACGATTATCCCAACCTGGGGCGCGCCTTGCAGGAGCATGGTTACACCTTTGCGTGGGTGTCATCCATCTCGCGCGAAATGGATGAGCGAGTATGGGACCAATACGTGCGTTTCATGGGCGCAGATCGATGGTTGCGTTATAGCGATCTGGATTATGCCGGGGCGCACTTCAGTTGGGGAGCGGCGCCTCCCGACCAATTTGTGTTAAATTATGCCAACGAGCTTTTGCGCAAGGAGAGCAATAAACCGCTCTTTTTTGTCACTATTACCCAGAACTCCCACTACCCCTGGCTGGAGCAGCCGCCTGTCGTAGAAGATTGGCGCACACTCAAAACAGGCGGCGAGCAGGGTTCGACAAAGCCTGCGGTGGATCAAGAGGGGATGGAGCACACTGAGCGGCGACAGAACTACCTGGCGGCGATTGATTACCAACTGCGCATGCTGGCTGACTTTGTACTGCGCAACGGGGATGACGACAGCGTCTTCATCTTTATAGGCGACCACCAGCCCCCGCGCGTCTCGCGGCGCAGCGACGGCTTCGATACGCCGATTCACATCATCAGCCGGGATCAAGCGCTGGTGGACACATTTTTCGAGTATGGCTTCACCCCGGGGTTGACCGTGCAGAGAATGAACCCGAGCCTGCATCACGAAGGGTTCTATTCGCTCTTCATGAGAGCGCTTGTGGAACGAGAGGGAAACGCACAGTTGGCGCTGCCTGCGTTTCTCCCTGGCGGCGTGCAGCCGGCAGAGTCGAGCAGTGAAGCTGAAGTGAATTGAGAGGAGAAGCAACCATGAGAAGAGTGCACCTGAGAATCGTTGTTTGCGCATGTCTGATCGTTGCGCTGGCCGGCTGCGGCGCGTCGGCCACCCCGACGCCGCCAACTGCGACGCCTGCGCCAACAGAGGCTGCAGCGAACAGCGACGGCAGCAACGCCCCCGCAGAGACTGGTCTGCGCACTTTCGTCATCGTCCCGGAGGAATCCAGCGCGTCCTACATCGCCACCGAGGAGTTTTTCGCCGATGCGTTGCGCAAGTTCGGCATCGAAGCGGGTTGGGCCGACGCCGTGGGTGTGACACAGGCCATCGAAGGCCAACTCCAGCTCGATCTGAACAACTTGGGTGACGCGCTGGGTGAAAATACCTTCAAGGTGATGATGAACACTTTTGTCACCAATCAGTCCATGCGCGACAACTGGATTCGCACAGACGGTCCGCGCTTCGACCAGTATCCCGAAGCCATCTTCAAGGCGACGGCCATCGAAGGCGCACCGGCTTCCTACACCGAAGGAGACGAAGTGACCTTCCAGCTCATCGGCGACATCACCATTCGTGAGGTGACGAAACCCGTGACCTTTGATGTGACCGCCAGCCTGTCGGGCGACACGATCACCGGCGCAGCAACCACGCGCATGCTCATGAGCGACTTCGGCATTGAGCCGCCCAGTTTCGCCAATACGCTCACTGTCTCCGACGAATTCGGCGTCGAGGTGAAGTTCACCGCGCGTGAGACGCCATGAAGCATATCGTTGCTTTCCTGCTCCCGTCACTCTTTGTGACCCGCCAATGCAACACTGTGGCGCCCATCCCCCTTGCGCCGCCACAGCAGCCAGGCAAGGATCGACAAACCTGCCAACCCAAAGAGAATATCGCGTGAACGAATGAGCAGACTGAGCGAGGCGCCGGATGCTGGCGACAGCCCCAACGCGCTGATCGCGATGACCTGACTCGCTTCCAGCGCGCCGAGCGCGGCCGGGAAGGGCAGCAAGATGGCGATGCGCGCCGCCAGCAACGCGATCAGCGCTTCTCCAAGCGTGAGATTCAGCCCCAGGACCTCTGTCATCAGCCAGAATTCTGCGACGATGCCCAGCCAGCTCAGCGCCGAGATGCTGAGGGCCAACAGCATGATCGCAGGCCGCTGATTACAGAGATAGGCAATTTGATCCTCACTCTGGCGGAGCGTCCTGTAAAGCGCGCCCTGGGTCAGTCGCCCCCCAGAGATCTCTGGATGGCGACGCAGGCGTTGCCACAGGCCATCGAGAACGACGAGTAGACTCGACGCCGGGCGCCGGCCCCTCCACAGCAAGGCAAGCACCCCAAGCTGCACCAGCAACAGCCCCACTCCGGTGACAAGCATTGTTCGCTCCAGCCCAGGTGGGAATGAGTACGTCTGCGATACAACGAGAAACCCACCCAGAAGGAAGGTGAAATTCACCAACATCTCCAGCGCCTTGTCGAGAACGACGGCTGTCAGCGACGCCGACGCCGGCGTCTGATGACGCGACGTGACCAGATAAACCTGGAGCGGTTCGCCGCCGAAATGGGGGCCAGGCGTGAAGTAGCTGACGGCAAAGGCGGCCAGTCGATAGGCCATCAACTTGAAATAGGGGATGCGATACCCCAGTGCAAAGAGAAGAAGCCACCAACGCGCGCTAAAAGTCAGCACGATGAAGGCGTTGACGATCATCAGCGGCAGCAGCAAAGCTGGCTGCATCTGGCGCAAGTGACGCCAGATATCGGCAATGGAGATCGTGCGCAGCGTGAACCAGAGCAGGCCAAGAGCAAACGCCAGCGCCAACATGCGCAGGACGACGCGGCGATTAAAAAGCCTCACGGTGTGGGTTTGGAAGGCGCGCCCAGGCGGATGCGAAGGAGGCGTTCTTCGGGCTGCCAGAGCGCCAGCCGCCCACTGCCCAGATGGACGACGATCACCGTACAGACCAGAAGTAGACCACCGTCCAGCCACTCCCAGCCAGCTGTCATGATCTGCAAGCAGGCCAGGCCAAAGAGCAGCAGAGCAGCCAGCCGCCCGAGCGCGCCAAGCCACAACAGTGGAATGGAGAGCGTCCACAGGGCAATCAACCCGGGCAGCAAAGTCAACAGGGCGTTCAACCCGGCGTTGCTGAGGTAACGCGTCCAGTTCTCAAATGTCGGCGCTTCATTCCACAGAATGTTTGCGGCTAAGACGCCGCCTGTCAGGCGCGCCGCCAGCGGCAACCACCCCTCGACAATCCATTTTACTCTCTGGCGCACAAGTTGATAGCCGGGCGATTGGGGATCGATCCTATCGCTCACCACCAGCCAATCTCGGCCAAAGCTGAAGGCCAGGGGGATCGCCATGAGATAGCTGGCAGCCAAAGTCACCTGGGGGGTGAGAATCGGCCAGAGCATCACTGTCATGAAGCCGGTCTGGAAGCCGGCGATGACCCGGCGATGGTCGCTGGGCGGCAGGTCGTGAACAGGGAGCCTGCGCCATTGACGCAGCCAGATGCCGGCGACAAAGAGCTGACGCGAGACCCCCAAGAGCAAATACCAGATCGGCAGCTTGCCATATTGCACGCCCAGCACGATGGCGATGAGGATGCCTAGACCATCGAATTCCATGTCCAGGATAGCGCCCAACTTGGTCTCGCTGCCCGTCGCCCGCGCCACGTAGCCGTCAAAATAGTCAATGAGCCGGTCGCCGGTGTAGAGCAGGGCAGGCGCCCAGGCCAGAAGACCCGGAGGCAGAGGAGCGAACAAGAAACCAGCCAACATCGAGGTCAACAGACCGCGAGTCAGGGTCATCGCATTGCCGTAACCGATGAATGGCAGCAGATCGGATTCACTTGGACGATGATTGTGGCGCAACGAACTCCAAAGGATGCCCATCTGCACGCAGAGCGTTGTCAGCGCTAGGAGGAGCCACTGGGCAGCGTATGTGGGCGTCCAGGCTTCCAATAGAAAGAGATAACCGAGGAGCAGCGCACACACATAAAGCGCAGCAATCGCCAGCCAACGCCGGCGCAGGCTGCTCAAATTTTGTTGATAAACCGCCGCCAACGACTCGCTCACAGCCTATCCACCCTTTCTACGGGCATACACATCGCCCGAATGGTCATTTGCGTCAAGTGCAGCCAGGCAGCTGATCATTTCGCTGGCGGACAGCCACCGACCTGACTGCCAGCGATGCTGCTCGCCTCGCGACCAGTTGAACTCATATTCCGCCAGCTCCATGAGCTGCTCCACACACGCCTGGGCGTTGGTTGTTGCAGCCGGAATATACTCGAACGAAAGCGCCGCCAGCGGTTGCGACAAGCCCTCCATGGCCTCCAATTCGTATCCTTCGATGTCGATCTTGCAGAACGCCGGCGTCCCAAAGTGGGCAATCAACTGGTCGAGTGTGGTCACGGGGACTGGCGCAGCCGCCTCCCAACGCACATTACTGAAAGAATCGGTGCGTTGCACGACATCGATCCACGCGCGGGAGAGTGTTGTGACGGTGGGTGTAGCGTCGCTCACCCACAAGGTCTGCATGCCGGGCGTTGCGCCGACCGCTTCTTCCACCAGGATGATGTTCGGATTGCGGCCATACCAACGGCGCAGAAAAGCCGCACAGCGAGGCTGCGGCTCCACTGCGACGACGCGCGCGCCCAGCCGCGACCAGACCAGCAGACGATTCCCCACATGCGCCCCCAGATCGAAGCAAAGATCGCCGGCTTTGATGAATGACGCGTAGAATCGTTGCATCCGCCGCAGCTTGAGCGGGTTGCCGTAATAGATCACGATCGAGCGCATCAACCCCAAAGACTGTTGCAACGTCCGCAGCATATCCAGAGATTATAGCGCGTACCGCATAAATCGTAAATCGTCGAGCGGCAAGTCTATTCCGGCAGCACCTTGCCCGGATTGAGTATATTGCGGGGATCGAGCGCCTGTTTCAGGCGGCGCATGAGTGCAATCTCTGCATCGCTGCGACACAAATGCAGATACGCGCGCTTGTCCAGCCCGATGCCATGCTCGGCAGAAACAGAACCGCCCAGCGCACCCAGCGGCTGATAGACCAGCTCCTCCACGCGCTGCTGCGCCCTTTCATCCCCGCCCGGCGCCCAGACATTGATGTGCAGGTTGCCATCGGCCAGATGACCGAATACCCAACACACCGCGCCCAATTCTTGCTTCAAAGACTGGCGCAGATCCTCGATGTAGCGCTGCATTGCATTGATGGGCAGGCTCACATCGAAACCGAAGGCGGGTTTGTACTGGCGCTCCACTTGCTCCGAATCTTCGCGGATGCGCCACAGGGCAGCCCGCTGCTGCTGACTTTTGGCCACGACGCCATCCTCGAAGAACCCCCGACCCTGCGCTTCGTCAAGGGCCGCCTCGAAGCGTCCACCGTCGCCCGCCGGATCGCCCCCCAACGATTCCAAGAGTACATAAAAAGGGTGTTCCTGGCCAAGGGGCGGTTTACTCAGGGCTGGCGGCGTTGTCGTCAGGCGATAATACTCGTTCCACATGACCTCGAAGGAAGCGAGAGTGGAGCCAATGGCGCGCTGGGCCAGTTCGAGCAAGCCAACCACCTGGTCGAAACGCTGTGCAGCGAGCAGCGCAGTCGAGACGCTGCTGGGCCGCGGCCAGAGACGCAGCGTTGCCCGCGTCACTACGCCCAAGGTGCCCTCTGCGCCGATGAAGATCTGCTTGAGATCGTAGCCAGCGTTGTTCTTGAGCATCTTGTTGAGCGACGTGACCACGCTGCCATCGGCCAACGTCGCTTCCAGACCGAGCACCAGCGAACGCATCATGCCGTAGCGCAGCACGCGCACCCCGCCGGCGTTGGTGGCGATGTTGCCGCCGATGGTGCAAGAGCCACGCGCAGCCAGGTCCAGCGGAAAGATCAAACCATGAGCGGCGGCGGCATCCTGGACGGTTTGCAGAAGCGCGCCAGCCTGAACCTTCATGACGAGGCCGATGGGGTCGATCTCCTCAATGGCATTCATGCGCTCCAGCGAGAGGAGCACCTCGTCGGGCCGCGCCCTCGTCCCACCCACCAGACCGGTGAGGCCGCCAATGGGCACGACTGGCTGACCCAGATCATTGCAAAGGCGCAACAGCGCAGCGACTTGTTCGGTCGTCGCTGGGCGCACGATGATGAACATCTGGTCTGGCGAGGGGTCGCCCCCGGTCGTTGCTCGGTTGCTAAAGACCGGGCCGACGGAAACAACGTCTGGCCCCAGTGCGGTGGTCAGCGCGTCAAGTGTTTTGTTCACGATGGTGGCCGTCGATTCTGCTGCGTGTGATAGAATGTAGTTCGTTTGTCATTTTGCCTCCTTCGCCTGATTGCGCTGATTATGTCACGTTCGACAACTCTCGACAAACGCCGCACGCAGAACTCTACGTCATTGCGCTCCGCTTGCAGCTGGCTGAATCAACTCGTGAATTCATTGCGTTTCACTGGCGCAGCGATGGGATTGCTGGCGCTTGCTCTGCTCTTTTCCGCCTGTGCGCCAGTCGCACCATCACTGTTTGCAACGACGCTCCATCCACCCAGCGGACGTTCTGGCGTCGGTGCGCCGCCGACGGCGCCCCAGGTTGCGCCGCTGCGTGCACCATTCAGCGTCGCCCTGGCGCCGGCGGTGTCCTGCCCACTCGTGCAGCGTCGCCAACTTGCGTCGCAACAGTCAGCGACCCTGCACGGCGACAACGAGTCAGGTCAGCCGAGCGAGTTTGCAGCGACGCGCCCCCAGTCCGCCTCTTTGTCATCCAAATTCGGCATAGACCCCCTGCACCCGATCCACATCAGCAATGGCGCGTTGACCCCCACGGCAGCCAACCCTCTCCTCGTGGCCGAAACAGGCGCAGGCTGGGTGCGGCTCAACTTCATCCTCGGCCCGTGGCGTTCACCGGTGGATCGCACGCGGCATCATGGCTGCACCTGGCAAGAGACCTATCGCTCGATCATCGATGGCTACAAGACGGCGGGCGTGGGCATCTATGGCCTCATCAGCTATGAAGCCATGCCCACGGACCCGGGCGACGCGCTGCGCGTCGCGCCGCCGCCAAGGATAGATTCTCATCCCTGGGTGGATGACTATATTGCGAATTTCATGCGCATCCTGCGCATCTTTGGTCGCGATGTGACAATCGTCGAGACGCTCAATGAACCAGATGACTGGCACGGCGGGCGCAGCCACTGGGTTCACCCGGCGTGGTATGCCGTGATCCAGCAGCGCATCCACCACGCGGTGAAAGATGACCCGGCTCTGCGCCACATCACGCTGGTGAGTGGGCCGTTGCAGGGCATGACGAACAACAACAATGGTGCGCCAGGCTATCTGCGCCAGGTTTATCGCCACGGCAAAGAGCGCTTTGGGTGGGGGACAAATGGCGTGGCCTTCCCTTTCGATGGGATTGGTCTGCACCTATACTTGCGCGACCGTTATTACGTGGATTCCATTCAGCAAAGCCGGGTCATCGAGCAGCTCTACTGGCGCTACGTGGGCGAGGTGCAGCGAGTGATCGAGCAAGAAGAAGCTGATCTGCGCCCCATCTATCTTTCGGAGATTGGCTGGGCCAGCCGCCCAGACGACGAATCCCTGCAGGCAGCCAACCTGCGCACAGCCTTTCGCTTGATTGCCGAGGATCCCCAGATCGCTCTCGCCATCTGGTTCGCCATTCAGGATTTCAGTGTGCCGGGCGACGTCATGCGCTATGGCCTCTATCGCCAGGGCAACCTGACGCCCGATAACCGCAAGCCGGCCTTCGACGCCTTTCGTGAGGCGGTTTCCTCGTCCCCGTAGTGTGATGTCGTCCTCAGCGCCAGCGCAGGCTGCGCTGGCTGCTTGCGCTGACCCAAAACGGCGTAGCAACAGACGCGGCGTAGAATATGACCGAAGCCGCACACAGAAAGTAATGATAGTTGCGGTCAGATAAAAATCGAGTTACGCATGATATCTTTATTTCGGGAGACAATCCAATGAAAGCAACAGAGAGCAATGGTCATGTGACCGCGCCCAGGCAACGCAGGAAAAAGGCGACCGGCGCGCAAGACGGTCCCGCGGCAGAAAGCACGATGCACATCGGGCCAGAGGCCAACGCCCCTGAGTCGGAACACAGTGACGCCCAACCGAACGCTGGCTCTGCGCCGCTGCCAGGCGTCGTTCAGGGCGAAGCAATCCACCTCGACGGCGCTTTTGTGCTGGCCGCGGTTGCACAGAAGGAACTCCACACGAACAGCTCCAATGTGGGCGTCGGCGTGGCGGGCCAGAATTTGGAGTTCATGAACGGCGGCGGCTCCACCTTCATCGCCGGCCAGGATGTCCACCTGACCAACGGCGGCGCCGGGTTCATGATCGCAGGCCGCGACGTCAACGTAACCAATGGCGGCGGCGGCGTCCTCTTCGCCGGCCGAGACCTGCGCGCCGGCGACCCGAATGCAGCCGTCCAATTGGCAGGCAACTCACTGGAAAGCGAAGGAAAGGGCAGCTTGCTCCTGGCGGGCAACCAGGTGCGTGTCCGGGGCGGCTTCGTGGGCGTCGTGTTGTCGGCCAACACCACCCTGGAAGGCGACGCACGCGTGCTCCTGGACCTGTCGCCCCAGGGCATCGTCAACACCATCACCGGCCTCGTCATGGCGCCCATCACCCTGATGCGCTGGCTTCTGCCCGACGGCGCGTCGTCATCTGCCGCCGACGCGTCTGGCGATGGGGAGAGCGGCGCGGGGATATGACCGAACTCGTCTTTCTCTCTGCCAGCGCGTTGGCAGAACGTATCCGCGCCGGCCAGGTGAGCAGCCAGGCTGTCGTCGAGGCGCACCTGGCGCGCATCGCCCAGGTGAATCCTCTGCTCAACGCAGTCGTGCAGCTTATTCCGGAGGCGGCTTTGGCCGAGGCCGCCTCCGCTGACGCCGACCTGGCGCGGGGTCATTTGCGCGGGCCCCTCCACGGCGTGCCCTTCACCATCAAGGATTGGATCGAGACTGCCGGCGTCATCTGTACAGGCGGCTATGAAAAATGGCGCAACCACGTCCCCCAGGCTGATGCAACGGTTGTCAGCCGTCTGCGCCGGGCCGGCGGCATCCTCCTGGGCAAGACCAACGTCGGTTGGGACAATCCCGTCTATGGCCGCACCAACAACCCCCATCGCCTGACCCAAAGCCCATCGGGCAGCAGCAGCGGCGAGGCGGCCATCATTGCCGCCGGCGGCTCGCCCCTGGGGCTGGGCAGCGATTCAGGCGGCAGCATCCGCACGCCAGCGCACTTTTGCGGCATCGCCGGACTGAAGCCCACCACGGGTCGCGTCCCGCTGACCGGCCATCTCCCCTACATCAGCGCGTTGAACGACCCACGCACTGTTATCGGCCCCCTGGCGCGGCGCGTCGAAGACCTGGCTTTGGCGTTGAGCATCATCCAGGGTGTGGATTGGCGCGACGCCAGCGTCATTCCCATGCCCCTGAACGATTGGCGCGCCGTGGATCTGACCCGGCTGCGGGTTGCTTTCTACACAGAACACGAGACAGCGCAGCCGGCGCCTGTCTGCAAACAGGCTGCGCTGGATGCAGCGGCTGCGCTGGCGGATGTGGGGGCGTCGGTGGAGGAAGCTCTGCCGCCGCGCATCGAGGAGACCTACGCCATCACCCGCGGCTATTGGAGTCGGCCCGAGTCCGAATTGCTGGATGAGTGGAAAGCCGACGGCGAGGTGCATTTGAGCAGCGAAAAGGTGGAGGAGCACATCTTCACCTGGGACCGCTTCCGCCGGGGCATGATCGCGTTTATGGAACAGTACGATGTGATCATCACCCCGGCCATGGAACTGCCAGCCCAGCCTCACGGCCAAAGCGAAGGCGGCATCGCCTATACTCTCACCTACAGCCTGACCGGTTATCCAGCGGCGGTGGTGCGCGTCGCCAGCACGGAAGATGGCCTGCCGGTGGGCGTTCAGGTCGTGGCGCGCCCCTGGCGCGACGATGTGGCGCTGGCCGTTGCAGCATTCCTGGAAGATCGCTTTGGCGGCTGGCAGCGGCCGGCAATTTGAGCAGTGGACGCATCTGGCCGTTTTCACGCTACGCTTGAGAATCGAGGGGTTCCTCAATGGGTTGCCGTTCTGTCCAGTCGATCTCAACTGGCTGCGCAGAACGGATCATGCGCAGACATGTGATTTTGCCCATTCTCCCTGCGCCGGATATACTCTGTCAGAATTCGTAAGCATGATTCCCATAAAACTTACGCAGCGAACCTGGAGCCGCCAGCTGTCGCCAGGCTGGCGACGCACCCAAGAGCGTGAGTCTCGTCCCATTTTCTGTCAAGTCAATCTGGTTTACCCCCAATGCGCCCAATCGCGACGCCTACTATCACCATAGGACGATGTTTCATCCCATTGTTGGGGACGTCCTGGCCCAGCGACGAAAAGTGTCTATGGGTTCGTCGGGCAACGCGCCGTTCGCTTTCAACCGCTGTTTCCCGGCGGCTTCTCTGCACCCAACGAAAGAGACAAGAGATCGCCCACATGAAGCGGCCCCGCCCCATGGATGACCACCGCGCCCGCCAGCTGCGGCTGAAAGACGGCCAGCCAGGGCGCGTCGGCGTAGGTCTGCGCCAGGCTGGTGTAGAGCCAGTAGGGCAGCTTGCCGCTGAGGATCACACCCCCTTGGGCAGCGAAAGGTGGACAGACCACATCGGCCAGCTCGGTGATGTCGATATAGCTGTCCGGGAGAATCCCTTCCACGTGCAACGCCCCCTTCTCTGGGGAAAGCCTGAAGCCAAGGGGCGCAGGCGAAGCGGGCAAGCCGATTGGCAGCGGCTGCGCTGGCGCCCAACCCAAACGGACATCGAAGCTGAAATAGGCTTCGGGATATGCCCAGCGCGCCAGACTGGCGTGAAGCCAGTTTGTCCCCCTGCCATAGGCGGCCAGGGGCGTTGCGGCCGGCAAATAGTCGAGCAGGGCAGGCAGGTGCTCGGGCAGCCAGGTCACCTTTGCGCCGGGCTGGGCCCAACCAAGCGTGATAGCGACCCGGTCGAGGTCGACAGCCAGCTCCACCGGAGCGGTCGCCAAATGCTGTTGTCGCAGCCCTGCTGTATCGCTGGCGAAAAGGCGAATGAGCAAGTCGGTCACCACATCGACCACCGGGTTGGCGCTCTGTTGAAAGCGCGTTAGTCCGGCGACGACTCCTGTCAGCGGCGCGTCGCCCCACGTTGCGCTCTCGCCCGTTTGGACAGAGGTGAGATCTGCGATGAGGGGCAGGCCGTGGCGGGCGACGCGCTCGCTCCACTCGGCGTGGCTGGCCTCGTCTTTGGTCAGCAAAATGGCGTGGGTGCAGGCGTCGAAGATGCGCTCCTGGTCGGCGGTGGGGCGACCGCCCACATCCACCAGCAGCGGTAAGTGGCGATTGCGGATGTCGCGGCAGATCGAGTCCACCCATTCTTGCGTCCAACCGCCTTTGATGCGAATGGAGCGCACGGTCTCTGGCGTGGCCTCCTGGGACCAGTCGCCTTCGTAGTCGGGGCAGGAGCGCAACGCATAGTGTTCGACGTTGGCTTTGCGTAGGGCCTGGCTGAGGGCATAGAGGAGCACCGACTTGCCGCTGTGAGGCGGCCCGCCGATCAGGACAGCCGGGTGTGTGTACATCTTCATCCCATCCTTTCTCAGGGGTGAATCAACCGTAACTCGTGATTCGTAAATCGTAAACCCTTTCCGAGGTGTCGCTTGAGTTCCAAAACCGTCATGGTCGCCACGTTGGGCGGACAGCCGCAGGTAGTCACCTTTGCCCTCGATGCGCTACTGGCGCGCGGTGAACCGGTGGAGGAGGTCTACGTCCTGCACCTGTCGCCGCGCAACGGCGACGCCAGCCGCTCGTTGGCAAAGCTGCTCCAGGAGTTTCCCAATGACACCTACGCCGGGCGTCCGTGCCGGTTTCGCCGGGTGACGCTTGCCGATGGGACAACGCCTCTGACAGACATTCGCAACGCGGCGGACGCCGAGGCGACGCTGCGCTGCGTGCGCGGCCTGTTGGTCGAGCTCAAGACCCAGGGTTGTCGGCTGCACCTGTGCATCAGCGGCGGGCGGCGCATGATCGGGATGCTGGTCATGTCCATGGCGGCGCTGCTGTGCGACCATCAAGACGCGCTGTGGCACATGCACACGCCCGACGCTTTTCGCGCCCGCGCCGACGGCGGCGCTGTCATGCACGCCGGGCCGGCCGACGGTGTGCAGATGATCCAGGCGCCGCTCGTTCCCTGGGGCGCGTACTTCCCGGCCCTGCGCGAGATGGCGATTGCGCCCCAGGTCGCCATTGCCCAGCAACTCGCCGCGCTGACTGCCGCCAACGAACCGGCCTGTCGCCTGGTGTACGAGCGGCTGAGCGAGCGTGAGCGGGAGGTGCTGGCTGCCTTCGCCGCTGGCCTCACTCCCCAAGGCGTGGCCGAACGACTGCACATCAGCCTGGGCACGGTCAACACCCACAAGACCGCCATCCTGAGCGAATGTCGCACCGCCTGGGGTCTTGGCGAGTCGCCCCGCCTGAGCTACCACTTCCTGCGCGAGAAGTTCGTCGCGTTTCTGCACAGCATAGGGAGATTGTAACAGATGACCGCGGTCAGTGGATCAGAGAAAGTGTTGAGAAGGATGAGAGGCTTTGCTGATGAAACAACAGACCGCAGATGATAAAGTATTGGCGCGCACTGGCGCTACTCCAGGGGCGCTTCCCGCGACATCGCCTGGGGATGTTCAGCTGCAGAATGAGTCAGAAAGGATGAAAGTAATGGCGAATGGTCTTGTGATTCCGGTGGACTATCAAGCCAACCACCTGTTTTTGTTGGTTGGAACAAATCCGTTGCCAAATCTCGTGGCGGCACAATTGATGTTGAAATCGCAAGGGCAGCTTTACCTGGTTCACTCTGGCAAAACTCAGCCTGTCGCGGAGCGCCTAGCGCGTTATTGGACTGACACTGAAGAACAATCACAGCCGCAGTTTGTGTATATCGATGAAGCTGACGGCGCAAACATCCGTCAAAAGATTGAGCAGGCACTGAAAAGCATCGGAGACGGTCAAATCGGACTCAACTACACAGGCGGCACCAAAACAATGGCAGTGCATGCCTGTCGAACGATGTTGGACTATCAGAGGGCCAAGCGCCGCCCGGTGACTTTGAGCTACCTGGACGCGCGCTCGAACAGCATGTACATCGAGCACGGCGATGACCCGGCGCTTATGACAGAACCGCTCCTGTACGCGGTGAAACCATCGATCGCGGGCATTGTGAAACTACATGCCTTCGAGTTGAAATCGTCTATCGCTACCAAGCCGATGCTGCCAGAACTCGCGGAGGTTCTTGTTGAAGTTCATCAAGACCCTACTGCGGGCACAACATGGCGGACATGGTGCAATGAGGCTCTGCGCAAAAACACCCGCACTAAGAAAGCTGAAGAATGGGATAAGGAAAACCTACTTCGTCAAGTGCAGCTTTCAATGCCGGTAGATCCATCCTTGCGCGCTGTTGCCGACAAGATGGCAAACATGTTCGGGGCAAGTGACGGCGTGTTTCTACTGGATGAGGCAGCTCAACGATCCGGCATGGAGAAAGCCAAGCACCTGTGCGAATGGCTGGACGGCAAATGGCTGGAGCATCATGCATTCCAGGCAATTCAACAGATCAAGGAGGAACGCCCCCAAAGCCATATCCACGACATTGGCATGGGCATCCGCCCGAAAAGCGAGCCAGACAGACCAGAGTACGATGTCGACATCGGCGTGATGCAAGGGTATCGCCTATTTGCCATTTCGTGCACAACCGACGCCGATCCCGGCATGTGCAAGCTGAAACTGTTTGAGGCGTATCTTCGAGCGCGCAACATGGCGGGCGACGAGGCCTTTGTGGGCTTGATCTGCATGGCAGACAAGCTGGAAAGCCTGGAACGTCAGGTGGGACGCGCATGGGATGCAGAAGGCAAGGTGCGCGTTTTTGGTCGGCCCCATTTGTCATCCCTGGCTGACGCCCTGGCCGAGTGGTTCATCAGCGCAGGTTCACAAGAAAGGAGCGGGCAATGACCGAATATGTGCTGACTGCCATAGACACGACCCAAATCCAGGGGTATGTCTTTGGCAGCAACAAATTGAGAGAGAACATCGGCGGTTCTGAGTTGGTGGAGCTGGCGACGCACCAATGGGTGTACGAAGCGCTCCCCGCTGCCCACAACGTGGCGGATGTGGGAACGGGCGAGCTCGACGATAGCCGCACCATCGAGGTCGTGGACGCCGAGGTGATTTACGCTGGCGGCGGCAACACCGTGATCCTGTTCAGGACGATGGAGCTGGCACGCACGTTCACCAGCCAGCTAACTCGGCGGGTCTTGCGAGAAGCGCCTGGGCTGGAAGTTGTGGCAGCGCATCGTCGTTTTACTTGGGAAACAGAGGCTCTAGCAAACGTAGTTAGGCAAATACTGGGCGTTGATCTGGCGCGCAAGAAACAGAGCCGGACGCCCCCGCTGCCGTTACTGGGATTGGGTGTGACGACGCCCTGTAACTCGACGGGGCTGGTGGCCTCGCAGATTGTTGAGAAGAAGCCGGTGTCGCTGGAGATCAAAACTAAGGGCAATGAACGCATTCAAGCGCAGAGCCTGTCCCGGCTGAAAGCGAAGATGCCGAGAGTGGAGCGGGGGGACTGGGAGATCCCGGCGGATTTCGACGATCTGGGGCGTATCAAAGGCGAAGAGAGCTACATCGCCGTCGTTCACGCCGATGGCAACGGCATAGGCAAACGCGTGGAAGACATCGCCGGGCGCCACAACACACCGGCGCAGAACCGTGCGTATATCCTTGCCATCCGCAACTTCTCACACAGCCTGGAGCGCGCAGCCACTCAGGCGCTGCAAAAGGTGGTCGATCTGATGGCAGAGGCTTACGGCGCCGATCGTGAACTGGCCGAACGTCATGAACGGAAGTTCCCCCTGCGTCCCATCGTCTTCGGCGGCGACGATGTGACATTCGTCTGTAACGGCAGCTACGGGCTGGCGCTGGCTGTAAAGTACCTGGAAGCGTTCGAGGAAGCGACGAAACGTGAGCCGGCCTTCGAAGGCAAACCTGCCACTGCCTGCGCCGGTATCGCGATTGTCAAGACGCACTATCCCTTTGCGCGCGCCTATCGCTTGAGCGAGGAGCTCTGTCGCTCCGCCAAGCAGATGCTCAAACGAAAACGGATCGATGGTTCAGCGCTGGACTGGCACATCGCCATGAGCGGCATTACCGGCACATTGGAAGATATCCGCCAACGTGAATACACCGTCAGGCAAGGGGCGCTCCACATGCGCCCGGTGTTGCTGCGCGAGTCGCCGCACATTTGGCAAAGCTGGCCAACCTTCAAAACGTTGCTGGACCGATTTATTGACAAGGACGGCGAGTGGTTTGACCGTCGTAACAAGGTCAAAGCCTTGCGCGAGGCGCTGCGTGAGGGGGAAGGTGCCGTTCAAGAATTCCGGCGATCTTATCAACTTTGCTCCTTGCCGACGGCAAGAACCATCAACGATAAAAGCTATGGAAAGACCGGTTGGGCGGGCAACTGCTGCGTCTATTTTGATGCGATTGAGATGATGGATTTCTTCACAGACCTTCAAGGGATAGTTGAAGGTTTCCGAGGAGACCAGGAGGAGGCCGAACATGCCAGCGTATAAACTCCGATTCGAGCTGCGCTCTGCTGCGACGTTCGGGCGCGGCGATGGTGTGGCCGGTCTGGTGGATCGAGAGGTGGAACACGATGCCGATGGGCTGCCCTTCCTGCGCGGACGCACCCTCAAGGGCCTACTGGCGGAAGAGTGCGCCAATCTTCTGTATGCGTTTGAGTTGCAGGGGCGAGCGGACGACTGGCGTCGGATAGCCTATCGCACGTTCGGCCAGCCGGGAAGCACCGTCGAGGATACGGGAACGCTGCGCGTCGGCGACGCCCGTCTGCCCGAACGGTTGCGAGCTGCTATCAAAATGGCAGTGAGCAAAGAAGAGTTGGCGGCTGATGAGGTGTTGGAGTCGCTGACCGCTATTCGCCGCCAGACTTCGATCAACGAACATGGCGCTCCCGAAGAAGGCAGCTTGCGCTCAATGCGTGTGGTGCTGCCCGGCACGGTCTTTGAGGCAGCGCTCGACTTTATGGAAGCGCCCAACGAGCAGACCCTGGCCTTGCTGGCAGCCTGTATCCTGGCGTGGCGACGCGCTGGCACTGGGCGCAACCGGGGACGCGGACGGTTGCAGGCGTATTTATTGGATGGCGACGGCGCAGACATTACCGAACGCTGCTTTCGCGTGTTTGCCAGGGAGGTGACGCAATGAAAATCATCCCTTATCGCATGACGTTGCTGGAGCCGCTGCTGGCAACGCGCCTCGCTGGCGATCCCAACAGTGGCGTCTCCTATCCCTATGTGCCGGGCAGTATGGTGCGCGGCGCAATAGTGGCCGCGTACATGCAGGAAAAGGCGCTCGCCGCGTTGGATGCAGGCGCTGAGGAAGCCCGCCGGCTTTTCTTCGATGGACGCACCCGCTACCTCAACGCCTATCCGGTCGATGCCAGAGGCAAAAGAACGCTGCCTACACCGCGCTCGTTGTTCCATGTCAAGGGTGAGGAAACACCCATCTATGACTTCGCCCTTGAGACGATCGATGAAGTGGGTGATGAGAAGGTACAGTTTGTTGCTGCGGCAAAGGAGGCGCAACCCTTCTGCTGGATCGACGACGACGACATCTTCTTCATGGCACCAGAGCGCCGCGTCAACGTGCATACCCAACGCGATCGTGTGAAGGGGCGCGCAACCGAGGAAGATGGCGCTGTTTTTCAATACGATGCGCTGGAGGAAGGTCAGACGTTCGCCGGCAGGGTCTTGGTCGATGAGGATGCTGACGTCGGCCTGGTGTCTTCACTGCTGCAACAGATCTATCGTCTTGGCGGTTCGAGCAACAGCGGCTACGGACGCGTGTCGGTTGAGGTGGATGCACCGCAGGATGCTCGAGCATGGCGTGAGACATCCGAACGGATCGCCCCTATCGACGCCGGAGAGACCTTCGTTGTCACGCTTCTGAGCGATACAGTGGTGCGCGACGCGATGACCGGTCAATATGCCTGGGACCTGCAACCGACGCTGCAACGACTGCTTGGCGTCGAGGTCGTGCGCGTCCAGCCGGCTGCCGGGGAGGAAGAACAGCGCAGCGTCTGGCGGCTGGAGGAAGTGGGTGGTTTCAATCGGACGTGGGGCTTGCCGCTGCCGCAAGCGCAGGCAATCGCGGGCGGCAGTGCCTTCGTCTTTCGCGCTAGGGCGACGATCCCGGCCGAAGCCATTGCCAGAGCCGAGTGGCGCGGCATTGGCGAGCGCCGCGCCGAGGGCTTTGGCCGTCTTGTCTTCAACTGGCAAGCTGAGACGAAGCTGACCAGGGTGGACCCGCCGAAGCCAAGGGCGATTCCTCAACCAACGCCGCAGCTTGACGGCGTGGCGCACGAAATGGCGCAGCAGATGGCCGAGCGAATGTTGCGTCGAGAACTGGATAGCAAGCTTCGCAAGGCGGTCAACGATGTTCGAGTTCCTGACAATGATGTACGAGATGCTAAGCGCCTGCCCATTTCCAATGCTCAGTTATCACGGCTGCGCGTCATCGTGCGCGAAGCGCTGCCGCACCGCGACGTTGGACGGTTGCAGAAATATCTGAAGGAGAACGTCAAAGAACGCCCCTCTGTTAGGGATCAGTTTGACCGAACGCGTTTGGGCCAGGAACGTCTGCTTCGCTGGCTGGAAGAGCGCCTTAGCCATCCTGAAACGGTCTGGAGCAAGCTCGGCGCACAGAACCTCTCCAAGCGCATCGGCGCCAACGTCCAGGTGAGCACTCAGGACAACGGGGCGCTGGCGCGCGAGTACACGATCCGGCTGATCGACGGCGTGCTGGCAAAACTGGCGAAAGAGCAACGGAAGGAAGATGGAGGCATCCAATGAGCACGCATCCCCTGGAAAAGTCCCGCCAGATCGCCGAGCGTTGGAGTATCGAGGGCGACTTGGTGTTACAGACCCCCACGCACCTGGGCAACGGTGATACCGATGGCATCGTGGACATGCCACTGTTGCTGGACGAAGCGAGCGGCAAGGCGCTGCTGCCGGGCACATCGCTGGCCGGCGCGCTGCGCAACTATCTGCGTGAGCATCGTCACGGCTTTGGGAGACGGGCATCGGATAAGGTGATCGAAGCGCTCTTTGGCGGGGAAAAGGGCGATGACAAGGGCAGCCAGAGCGCCTTGATAATTGACGATGCCTTGGGCGAGACGCCGAAGATCGAACTACGCGATGGCGTGCGCATCGACCCGATCACGCGCACGGCCAAAATCGATTTCGACAACGGCGTCCCGCGCGGCTACAAGTATGATCTGCAGCTCCTGGAAGCAGGCACGGTCTTCCCCATCCGCATGGAACTGTTGCTCAGCCGGGGGGCTGATCAGGGGCCGGTGAAACAGATGCTTGCGCTCGCCCTTCATGGCCTTGAAACGGGCGAGATCGCCATTGGGTTGCGCAAGCGGCGCGGTTTTGGCGAGTGCAAGGTTGAGCAGTGGCGCATCACGCGTTACGATCTCACAAAGCCGGCCGGGCTGCTGGCCTGGTTAGCTGAAGGTCGCCCTGGCTGGGAATACACCGCCGATAGCGAGCTGCAATCTGGTCAGAAAATCGCCGACCTGCTAAGGGTAATGCTGGAGAATGCCGAGGACAAGCGCAGTCTTTGCCGAATTCACGCCCACTTCATTCTCGACGGATCGCTCCTGATCCGCGCCGGGTTCGGCGAACAGGATCACGGGCCGGACACGGTGCATCTGCACAGCGCCCGACCAGGCGGGACACGAAAGCCTGTCCTCTCCGGTACAAGCCTTGCGGGCGCGCTGCGCCATCGCGCCGAGCGCGTCCTGCGTACAATTGGCGACGACAAACCGGCGTTGAAGATGATTGACGAGATGTTCGGTCCCGCCGGGATCGGCAACAAGAACAAACAGAAAGCGGCCAGCCGTCTCATCGTCAAAGAGGCGGTGATCGAAAACCCTATGGAGCTGGTGCAGAACCGCATTCGCATCGACCGCTTCACTGGCAGCGTCCATGGGACGGGACTGTTCAATGAACAGCCGGTCTTTGGCAAGAACGACACCCTCGTTGCCGTCGATCTGACGCTCCGCAACCCTGAAGATGCCGAGATCGGACTGCTGCTGTTGCTGCTCAAGGACCTATGGACCGGGGATTTGCCCCTGGGCGGCGAGGCAAGCATCGGCCGTGGACGGCTGAAGGGTGTCAAGGCGGAGATCGAAACACCTCACAAAGGAGAGCCGCTTACGATCAGCGCTGCTGATGGCAAACGCCTGACCGTGAGTGACCGCAATGCCCTGGAGAGCTATGTCGCAGCCCTGCGCACGGAGGTGACAAAATGACGAAGATACCTTATCAGCTTACCAGCGTCCCTGTGGACGGCGACTTCACAACCAGCCCCGCGGACTGGCTGGTTGCTCAGGCGCAGGCGTTCGGGTTGCGCTATTTGCTCGCTCACGCCGATGACGGGGTGATCTGGGGACGCGTCGACGGCGATGGCCCGCATACTTCCCACGGGATTGCCCCGGCATCACCGCCTTTACGCGCTTCAACCCTGCAACAGGCGCGGCTGTTCGGCCCGGCGGGCGAGCTGTTGCTCTGGCGCGACGATGATGGCTTGCGCGCCCGCGTGGTCACCGAAGTGCCTGGCAACGACGACGACATCATCGACGAGGATCAAATCTTGTGGGGCGACGCCGTGGAAGCAGTCGAAGACAGCTTCACGCTGCTGCGCGAGGGCGCCCAGGGCATGCGCCATGCGGTTCCGATTGTCGTGACCGACGAGCAACTCAATCATCATCAATTGCGCCTGCGCGTGCGTCACTACATCACCGAAAACGAGGACGGCGAAGCCAGCGTCACGCTGAGCCGTCTTGTTCAGCTTCTGCCGGAAGCATAAGGAGGGCGACATGACAATCCCCAAGCACGTAAACCCAACCCAAGAGATCGCCAAAGCGCCCTATAACTTTGTGCCGCTGCCGGAGAAGGTGGTCATCCTCGATCCGAGTACACTGCCCGATCAGGATCGATACCACTCCGACCGCCACAGCGGCTTTATCGATTGCGTGGTCACCACCGCCTCGCCGGTCTACGTGCGCGCGCCGCTGACCCCCGAGGAGTTCGAGCGGCAGGAACAGGGCGGGGGCGAGAAGATGCCGTGGCGTCAGCAGGTGCGCAACAAACCGGATTTCTTCTACACCGACCCGACCAAGACCCCGCGCATTCCAGGCAGCAGCCTGCGCGGGATGCTGCGCCAACTTGTGGAGATCATCAGCTACAGCAAAGTGCAGTGCGTGTCCGACCAGCCGCTAGTCTACCGCGCTGTCGGCGACACCACCAGCCACGGCAAGAAGTACCGCGATCGGGTCATGCATGAAGATGGTCAGCGCGCCAATCGGGACGGCAAGCCGGCCTGGCACTATACGCCGCTGGTTAGGGCCGGTTACATCGTAGATGATCACGGCGAGTATTTCATCCGTCCCGCCAGAGAGATCGCCGGAACAACCTTCGCGCGCATTCGGAGCGACGGTATTCCGGCCAACCTGGCGAAGATCGAGGGGTGCAAAAACGCGTCGAAGATCTTCTTCCAGGCCGGGCCGTACGATTACCAGGATGTGCGCGGCGGCTTCCTGCGCATCAAGTATGCCAAAGTGATCCGCGCGTCGGCGACGCCGGCCTCCGGCCTGATCGAAGGCGCGTTGGTGCGCAGCGGGCCGATGGCTTCAAAGCGCAGCGAAGCTGTCATCTATCCGCGAGATGAGCAGGCCAAACTGATCCCGATCCCCGATAAGTTGGTTGCTGCGTACAAGGACCAGGTTAGTCAGGAACAGGAAAGCCTGTTGGAGAAAGGCGGCGTTTTGCGCGACGGTCAGCCAGTATTCTACCTGATGGAAAACGGGGAGCTTGTCTTCTTTGGCCATACGATGATGATGCGCCTGCCCTATCTGCGCACGCCGATCGACTTCGTGCCGGAAGAGCTGCGCCGTGAAGAAGATCTCGACCTCGCCGAAGCGGTCTTTGGCTACACCAAATCCAAGGACGAGGGCAAGGTGCGCGCCTACGCCAGCCGCGTCTTCGTCGGCGATGCATTGCTGGAGCCAGGGCAATCCAATATCTGGTTGTCGGAAAAACCGATTGAGCCTAAAATCCTGGGCGGCCCCAAGCCGACGACCTTCCAGCACTATCTGACCCAGCGCACGCCCGACCCGCAGGAGCAGGGGCGCGACCGCAGCGGCAATCCCAGGCTGCTCAGGGAACGCAAAGACTACACCGACCCGACAACCAGCGCCATTCGCGGCCACAAACTCTACTGGCACAAAGGTGAAATCACGGTCGCCGAAATCCAGGAAGCGCTGGACAAATTGCGCGATGAACACGGGCGTGAGAAAGACCATGATACGCAACACACGCAGATACGGCCTGTGGCTGCTGGCGTGCGCTTCCGCTGGCGCGTCCACTTCGAGAACCTGTCCGACGAGGAGTTGGGCGCGTTGTTGTGGGCGTTGACTCTGCCCGGACAGCCGGGGAAAGAGTATCGCCACAGCATCGGCATGGGCAAACCCTACGGCATGGGCGCCATTCAGATCGACGCCAGTCTGACGCTTGAGGATCGTCGGCAACGCTACCAGGCGCTCTTCGATGGCGAGGCCTGGCACGAGGGCCTGATGGCGGCCACAGACCGCATTCCGCAGTTCGTTGCCGCGTTCGATCGCTACATCCGCAATCAGACCGGCGCGTCGCAACAGGCGAGCCTGGCTGAGGTCGAGCGCATTCAGATGTTGCTGCGCATGTTGGAATGGCCTGGGCCGGACAAAGCGCTGACGCGCTACATGGAGATCGAACGCCAGGACCCCAACGTGAAACGCGGCAAGATCAACGAGTACAAGGGGCGCCCTGTCCTGCCCGATCCGCTGCACATCGAAGGTGCGGGTCGCAAGGCGGCGCCCACAACGACGAGGCCGCCCACGACGACAGCGCGTCCCACAGGCGGCCAGGGTGCGGCGCCGGCAAAGCCAACGGCAGCGCCCGTCACGCCATACACGACGGGAACGCAGCAAGCTCCGTCACAACCCGCGCCGCCTGCGCCGCCACCCAAACTGGCGACGCCAACAGCGGTGGAATTGAGCCACCCTGCGTCCATCGAGCAAGTCACCGACGGGATGTACCTGAAAGGCAAGGTGCTGCGCGTCGAAACCGGCCGCATTGTGGTGGACATCCTCGGCCAGGAAGCCTCGCTGTCCAGGGATCACATCGACCCGCCGGCGCGCGACGAATATGACATCGAGGAACGTTTCCCGGTCGGCAAGGTGATCAAAGTGCTCGTACGTGGGCGCAACAAGCAGGGTCTCCTGCAGCTCACCATGCGGAGAAAACAGGCATGACCGTCACTGCCTTTCGCGTACAGAATTTCATGGGCTTCGAGGATAGCGGTTGGGTGGAGTTGCGGCCGATCACGCTCCTGTTCGGTCGCAACTCCAGCGGCAAGAGCGCGCTCATCCGCGCGCTCTTGTTGCTGCGCCAAAGTCTGGACAGCGCGCCAGACAGCGGCGCGCTGCTCTTCGTCAAGGATGATGGGTACGATTTCGGCGACTATCGGGAGATCGTACGAGACCACAACGTAGGTAGGGATATGTCGTTTTCGTTTGGGCTACATTTCTTTGTAGAGAGCAGCAGTAGTGAAAATGGCCCAAGTGAGCACCAGCTATGGGAGCGCACTCTGAATGCTATCAACTATTTTGTGGTGTCAAATTCGGTATCTCAAGATGGCGCGCCGAAGGTGCAAACGTTGACCATCAAAGTGGTTATTGGCTTGAATACAGACAATCTGCCTTCTCTGAAAGCATTTGATATACGTGATTCACAAAATGATATCCTTTTCTCCGCCACTAATCAGACGGTGACGCAGACAGCTGAAAACCCCTGGTCATATGCGACAGACTTCTTTGACCTCTATGACGAGGAGAATATCCGCGACTGGCCTTTTGTAGAGGTCCTCTCGACACTGGGTTTCCTGCCAAACGTTAGGCTGATCAACGATGCAACTAAAGCTAGCGATGGCGAGCCCGATGACACCCTGGGTCCAAATTACCATAATGTGTGGTGGTTGCTCAAAGGAGTTCGGAAATCGCTGCAGATATTTCTGGAAACCTTATCTTATCTTGGACCGTTGCGCACTCCTCCCCAGCGTTTCTACTACATTGCCGGGCAGAGTATCGACACTCCAGAACGCGGGAAAAACTTCGTTCGCAATTTGGTGAAGGCCGATGCCTCATCGAGCGATGCTATTAATGAATGGCTCAAGGCTTCCGGCACACCTTACCGGCTGCAGCTTCAGCCGCTCGACGAGCGCAAGACCCTGTACGAACTCCGCTTGCAAGAGGCATCTGACGGTCAGCAGGTGAAGGTTTCTGCGAATATCCGCGAAATTGGCTTCGGGATTACGCAGATTCTGCCGATCATCACGCAGGCTGTGTTGGCGCAGCCCGGCGATACGCTCATCATTGAACAGCCGGAGTTGCATCTGCATCCACGGGCGCAGGCAGAACTGGGAGATGTATTCATCGCCATGTCGCAGCGTGGCGTCCGTTTTCTGATCGAAACGCATAGCGAACATTTATTGTTACGGCTACGCCGGCGCATCGCTGAAACTACGCTTCAGAAACTCAAGGAATCGTACACTTCTCCATTGGGACAACATAGCGCAGGATCGAATCTTGATGAGTCTGAGCTTGGCATCCATTTTGTGCAACGAGTTCGTGAGGTGAGCACTACGGAACCTCTCCGTGTAGAAAAAACAGGAGAATACGCTGCAATCCCAGAAGGGTTTTCGGTATTTTTCTCAAGCGATTTCGAGGAAGTGCTGAAGATCAACCTGGCTATCGCCGAGATGAATGAACTGGCTCAAAACCATGCACCTAACGATTGACACCAACATACTTATAAACGGTTTCAAGAAGCATTCCTCTGAGCATCTGACAATTCTGTATGTAATTGTTAGCACCCGCAGGACCGTGTGTATGGATACGCGTCAACAGATCGAGCGTGAGTATCGCAAACTGTTAGGCGGAACGGAGATGTTCGAGAAGTGGTACAAGGAAGCTACTATTGACTCCCGATTCACGGGTGTGTTGCGCGACCGTCACCGTACCAAGCTAACAGAGCTGGGTTGCCATGAGCCTTCCGATCACGTGTTTATCGCAGTGGCGATCGAATCACCAGATAAAATACTCTTGACTGAAGATAGCGACATGGGCAAAGGCATCAAGGGACAGGATGTGATTCCCAGGAGAATACTTACCTATCTAACCCATTGGTCAGAAATTTAGCATTTCATGAGGCTGTCAAGACCATGATGCGCTA